>DBMI01000037.1 GCA_002298165.1 Desulfarculales bacterium UBA702 | reverse complement strand
ACCAAGGAAGAAGGTCTAGCATGCAAGAAAATGTGCAAACGGAACTCCATGCCCTCAGGGGGATGCTCAACAACTGGAAGTCGGGTTTTATGAGCTGGGCCTCCCCGGACGGAGAAAACGACTATGTGCTCCTGGAGTTTACCGAGGAGATAAAGAACAATATTTATCCCTACATCAGGAGACTGGTCCAGACCAGTTATCTCACGGAACTGGAGGCCAAGGAGTTCATGGAGTACTGCTCCAGCGAGGTGGAAGACCTTCGCCAACGGTTGAGCCAAGCCGAAACCGAGGAATGCGAAAAGGAGGTTTAATATGCCGGAAAAATGCCGTGTGGTGGTCTGCGGCTTCGACCCCATGCTCGTAAAAGCGTATGTAGCCGCTAATGCAAGGGCCTGTTGGTGGCATATATCCGACCAGCTCTATGAAGAGTTTAACATGAAGCCCGGTATGAAGGTCTCAGGCAAGCTGCTGAAGATCTACTCAGGAAAAACCGGCAAAGAGGAAGCTGCTCCGAACGAGCCTTTCGAATGGCAGTGCTCGAATGAAACCGGACTGGCTGTCGTGCTTCCCTCCGATACCATCCGGAAGTATAAGCTTACGGAATTTCATTTTGTCGAGCTGTTGATCGACAAGATCGACGGCAAGGACGTTTATCCAGGCCAGGAAAAGATAAGCAAGAAATGGTGGCCGGAAGACAAGATGAAAATGGGCTATACCCTGGACTACATCGGGTAGGCGGGAAGACTCAAGAATCCGTGAAATAAAGGAATTGGCGAGCAGATGTGACATTTAGCCCTCTTCCCCTATCAGGGAGAGGCCGAGAATCAAAGTCCCCCTTTTTGGCTAAAACCCGGGAAGGGGGATTTTTTCAGAGCGGCAAAGTGCGTGGCGACTAAGCATGAAAGCCCGAGGAAGTGTAGGGTGGACACAGCTTTATCGTGCCCACCGTTCAGTTCCGAGTAGCAATCGGTGGGCACGAAAAACGTGCCCACCCTACGTTAATATCGATTTCCTTGGAGACCTTTGGTCCACGGGAGCGGCAAGGTCGGGAGACCTTGCCATAACCGATTTTGGGGAGCGTGGGGCAGGCTTTGCAGCCTGCCGCCGGGCCGCCTTGTAATTCCGGCTTATATATTCTATAATTTCGAGTAATTCGCGCATTACCTGCTGTACTGAAAGAAATTCGAATCAAGGCAAATTGAGTATTCTGTCGTTCACCAATCCGCGGCAACTTCTCCCTTTCCAGATTGCGCTCTCCCTCCTCCGCCCATGCCGTAGGTTATCCTTTCACCGCGCATGAACGCAAATATACAGGCATTCATCGAGGGGATCAGATGAGAGATAAAACGAGAGATGATGAGAAGCTGGAATACAATCCGCAAGTTTCACCAATTCTAGAGGATGAAGAATTGCCGGAGGAAGAACCGGCTCACCCGGGATGGCTGTCCACCGGCGAGATTTTGAAAGCATCGCATCAGGTTTTCGAAAACGGCAGGTTTCTTATCGGGTACCATCACTCCAGCAATGTCTATCTCTTTGCCGGCGATTACCTGACCCTGGTCGATCCGGGAAACGACTACACCATTTTCGCCGAACTCGAAAAGCTGGGATACAACATCCTGGATATAAAAAAGATCGTTCTAACTCACGGGCACCGTGACCACTGCATGGGCGTTTTCGAGTTCCTGAGGTACCCTCCCGTAATGGAGAACAAGGGCATCGAGATAATCATGCACGCTGGAGGTCCGGAGGAATTCAAAACGCTTGTTGCCGAAGCAGGATTCCCTCCAACCGAGGTTAAGGGCGGAGAAATACTCAACCTGAGTGGCTTCGAATGGGAGGTAATCCACACTCCGGGCCACACAATCGACGGCATTTGCCTTTACCATCAGCCGACCGGGACCCTGATTTCCGGCGACACCGTACTCCCACACGCCATGGAGGAGGCCGACAGAAGCGCCGGCGGCAGATTGGATCACTACCTCCACGGGTTAAAACAATTGATGAAGAAAGAAGTGATTCATCTGCTCCCCGGCCACGGCGTACCTGTTGCCGTCACTGGAAAGTTCACGGTCGAGGAAACTTACGTGGGCATCATGATGAAAATCCTCGATGTCCGCCTCGAAGACAAGACAGCCTGGATGGACGGGGCGAGGCAGCTTGCCGAAAAAGGCTTGCTCGAAGAAGCGGTTTATTGCTGCGGAAAGGAACTCGAGATTCGGCCCGAGAATGTCAGCGCGATGCAGCTTAAAGCATTGGCGCTAAACGACATGGGGCGATGCGAAGAGGCCATCGAGGTCCTGGATGAAATCCTGTCGCAACATCCCGGAAACCCCTATACTCTTACTGCAAAAGGACATGCCCTGCTTGGCCTTAACAGATACGCCGAGAGCCTGCCCTATTTTGACGATGCTCTCTCAAAGAACCCGGAGATAACGGAGGCCCAGGTATTTAGGGGCATGGCCCTCTTTTTCATGGGAAGGCAGGATGAAGCCATGGAAATAGAAGCCTTCAAAACCGAGTTTCTATCCAGATTCAAAGACCAGGTCGAAAAGCTGCAACAACATGAAAAGTAACCGCGATAATGGCGGTAAAAGTAACCGCGATAATGGCGGTAAAAATTATCGGTTTGACGAGCGGCCCGATTCTACCCCATCGAAGGGACCGACCTATGAACGAAGAGTTCCGTAAATTCTTTGATGCTGCAAAAGCACTGATCGAGTACGTCGATGCGGAGGACGTCTTCGATAAAAGCGCCTATATCGGCTGCAACGGCGAGTGGGATACCTTTCAGTCGGAGATCTTTTACGATCTGATTAAACACGCAAAAAAAGCTCTCACCGATTTCGAAAGCGCGGAGGCAACATCCGAGTGATTCACCGGTCTTTTAGCGGAGGTCCAATGGCTATCGAGGAAATCACCTACGAAGATTATATGAAAAAACTCGATGAAATCGAGAAGCGCTATTTGTCCGATGAACCGGGATTTCCCGAAGGCGCACGCGAAAAGGGGTTGGAGATCTGCAAAAAATTCAGGCGTGAAGTCGAGGAACTGGGCCCGGAAAACTGCCAATTCTACCTCGATACCGTATACGGCCTCCCCATGCACAAGCCCAAGACCAAAGAGGGGTAAAGCGCCAGGTGGAGATGGCTCCATGCTTTCTAAAATACACGTGCGCTCTTTCGATGAACGCCGCGCCTTCTCGATAAACCGGTGCCTGTCTATGAGGTTCGGCCTTGAAGAAATACAACCAGGAAACCATCAGGTATGTAACCTGCGCTCACTGCGAGATGCGGCTGCGCCAGGATGAGGCGGTCCGTTACGAGCACAGGCTGATCTACTACTCCGAACACTACCATTGCCGCAACTGCGACCCGGATGGCGTCTGGGATTGCATGAGCCATGATACCGACATGGACGCGCATTGAGCGCGGCGCTAAATTGATTCGCCGCTTCAGCCGAGTTGCCAACCTTGCCCATTACCTGTTTGGCAGGCTGGAAAGCCTGCCCCACTTTTGCCTGAATGCAATGCCGAAAAGGAATCAAACGGGTAGCCCGGATTTATATCCGGGCGCGAAGCGCAAGTATAGCATTATTCAACTCCATCGAACCGTCTCGGCGGATACATACTTGCCGAGATTACTTTTACTTATTCTGCGGATTTTCGGCGCCTGGCGCGAGTCCTCTTGTGCTCCGCACCCGGATTATAGATCCGGGCTACCCTCTTTTTATGCCCTATCGCCCTAACTATCACGGCAACTACACACAACCGCTTCCCGATGTGCATTTTGGCCGTAAATTCCTAAATCTGAAACGACACATCACTGCAGGGGACGCAGTTTGATTCCTGGTCCAGGCATTTATCACAGCCGGTATCCTGGCATTGAGCGCATTCGGGCAGCGCAGCAACTGGATCGACTTCGGTCGCGCAAGTCCCACAGTCGAAGTATTCTTCAATCATCGCAAGTCTCCTTTCTATCAATCGGTCAGGAAATCTGGAAAAACTCTCATGCTGCAAGCTCCTCGGGGGCAGCCTCCTCGCCTTCTTTCATCCCGGTAAGTTCCACTTTGATCCACCCCGGCCGGCGCTCATCGAATGCCTTGTAGGCATCGATTACCGATCCAAAGGCTTCTTTGTTGGTAAGAAACTTCGAGGGGTCAACCACCCCGCTTTCAACCAGGTCCAAAAGCGTCGGTATGTACTTGCGGTGGTTGCAATTCCCGCTCCGGATGGAGAGATTCTTGTTCATTGAGAGGCCTATCGGGAAATTCCTGACCGTCTGGGGATAGACTCCTATTATGCTGAGAGTCCCCGCTTTTTCCACCACCTGTACGGCCCAGGAGAGTACCAGCGAAGGCGCATCGCCAGCCACCCACTTATCGGATCTTTCCGGGGCAATTTGCTGGACTTCCTTGATGTACTCTTCCTTTTGCTCTTTCAGTTTTTCCGCTGCAGGGCCGCTTTTGGGCATTTCCGCGTCAACTCCGACCACGTCGATTACGCAGTCAGCGCCGATCCCTCCAGTTAGCTCCAGTATGACATCGACAGGATCTTCCCGGTTGAAGTCAATTGTTTCCGCTCCCAGTTCCCTGGCCCGGTCGAGGCGGTCCGGGATGTGATCGACCGCGATGACTCGCCCTGCCCCCTGAAGCTGGGCGCTTAAAATGGTAAAAAGACCAACCGGGCCGCATCCGAACACGACAACTACATCCCCCGGTTCTATATCTGCTATATCCGCTCCGAAATAACCTGTCGGGAAGATATCGGAAATGGTAATGGCCTGGTCGTTGGTAACCGACTCCGGCACCTTTACGAGCCCTATATTCGCAAATGGAATGCGGGCATACTCGGCCTGGAGGCCGTTAAAAGGACCCGACATCCTGGGGCCGCCGTAAAAAGCGGTGCCCGCGTTTTTTCCGTTCGGGTTGGCATTGTCACATTGTGCATAATAACCTGCCCGGCAGTAGGAGCAGTATCCGCAGGCAATTGTGGAAGGAATGACCACACGCTCTCCGACCTTGAGATTTCGTACCTCCTTACCGACATCCTCGATAATGCCTACGCCCTCATGCCCCAGAATCGTCCCCGGTTCCATCCCGGGCAGGGTTCCTCGAACCATGTGAAGATCCGTTCCGCAAATGGCGCTGGCAATAAGGCGCACAATCGCATCGGTCGGCTCCTGAATTTTAGGTTCAGGCACATTCTCCAAACGGATATCACCAACGCGGTGAAACACGACTGCTCTCATTAGCTTCCTCCTTTATCGCTCCCACCAGCGCTGCACCGGCAACTCATTGAACAGCCATTATGGCAGCTCTGCCTTTGCACGCTGCGGGCAGTTGCGTAATTAATTGATATAACAGTAACTTATGACCGGATGGCCAGGAATGGAAGGCCGTCCGTTTCTCATTCGAGCGGCAAAGACCCTGCTCGGGCTCCCCCAGCTTGGATCCGAAGCTTCGGGACAAAAAAGCCTCAAGGGACGGTGATTTCGATCCGAGCTTCTATTAGGCGGAATCCATAAGCCGCTCCGTTTTTGCAAGGAGCGCGATTGAATAAACCCTGTTAAGGCAATTGGTTTTAAGATTTGAAATACGGGTGGAAGAAAACCGAGGAGAAAACTTGAGGGCCTATCTTTTAAGAGAGAAAACCTTTTTCCTGGGGCTTTTTTGCATAGCGGCTGCCTATTTCGTGGAAGCAACTCCCTATATCGGAGCGGTCGGGCATTACGGCAGCATAAACGAATTCGCCTTTGTCTACATTTGTGCTGTAATTTTTATTGTCACCAAGCGAGTCGTGGAACATGCCGAATTCCTCGCGCGTCATTTCGGAGAGCCTTACGGAACACTGGTCTTGATCCTTTCCGCCTCGGCAATCGAGGTAATGATGGTTGTAACCATAATGCTCCACGGTCCAACCCATGAGCCGACCCTGGCAAGAGATGCGGTATTCGCCGGGGTCATACTTTCGATGAATGCTGTGCTCGGGGTAGCCTTGCTGATCGGCGGCGTCAAATTCATGGAGCAGGAATTCAATCAAAGGAGCGCATACTCCTACATGACCAAACTGGGCGCGATGTGCGCCCTGGGAATGTTCATACCGATGGTAGTTCCGCCCCACCTCTTATCGTCCTACAAGGTGTTCATTATAGTAGTTTTTTCAGTGCTATATGGATTTTTCCTGTTCTTTCAGGTCGGCTCCTACAGCTATTTTTTCAGTTATGGAGAATGTCAGAGCGAGGATTGTGAAACCCGGCAGACTGAAAACATCAAGCCGAGTCTGAGAGTTTTAACCCTAATTGCCTACCTGGTAGTAATAGGGATTCTCGTGGAGTTTCTCAGCATATCTGTAGATGACAGCATCTCCTACTTTGGGTTGCCTAACGTGACGGCTGCCCTGATAGTGGCGGTAATATCCAAGGCACCTGAATCTCTTGCCGTTATGCGGGCAGCCATTAGAAACAACATGCAGCTCGTTATCAATATCGCCCTGAGTTCCGCATTATCGACCATGGCCCTGACCGTTCCCGCAATACTCATTGTCGGCCTGATCGCCAAAATCAACGTGGTTATTGCCCTGACCCAAGTCCAGGCACTGCTCCTGGTGACAACAATCATGCTTGCTTATATGAATCAATCCTCGGGAAGAACTAATGCCTACGGAGGGACAATCCAGTTGTCACTCTTTTGCGCGTACCTGTTTACGTTGTTTTTCTAGACGTCCGCTTGCATCAGGATATCGCTCCCAACGATTGCCATGAGCAGCCCGGCCGATTCTTTCTTCCTTGCAAGCCTTTCCCAGCTTTCCGGGCTGAGGCCGCGTTCGACGGTTGTCAGCAGAAGCCCTCTTTCCAGGTTATTGCTTCCCTTGAGCAACATCAATTGCCGGTGGTTGCTGAACGCGAAAAGGACCTGGCCGTTGGTGAGCAGGTAGTTGTAATGGCCGGGGTATTTCGAAACCAGTTGCCTGGAAGTATCGGCGATGGCCGCAAAGAGGTGCCGGGTGCCGGAGGCGCTTTCAAGGCGCTCGGAGATGCCGTCGAGCAGAAACTCGAAAGTCCTTGCCGAGTCGCTTACCGCCTCACTCACCCGCACCGTTTTGCTTCGGTAGGATTCGATTGCGGGAGCTTTTCCATTATGGGCGAAGATCCAGTCGTGGCCCATGAATCGAAGGCAAAAGGGGTGGGCATGGCATTCGTCGATTGGGCCGCTGGTTCTCAGGCGCACATGCGCTATGATGAATTTGCTCGAAACGACCCGGGCGAGCCGCTGGAAAGAATCGTGATACCTGCCCTCATGGTAGGCTCTGGCGGCTGATTTTTCGACACACGCACGGTTTTTCCTGAAAAATCCGATACCCCACCCGTCCATATTTCTGCCGGCCCTTACCGCAAAAACCGGCAAGGACTTCGGCGCGGAGTAGTTCGTAGCCGCGGAAAGGGCAAAGAGGTCGCACATCCGGTTTAAATTCCTTCCGCCTTTCCTCCAGCCGATTCCTCCTGAACGTCCCCGAGGTAAAGCACGTCGGGTCCTGCCGCCACTATGAGCTTCCCCAGAGTGCCTTTTTGCGGTTTGATGGAGATCCAGGGCTTGTCGCTCAAACCTTCCGCAATGGAAGTCAGCACCAGGCTGTTTCCGAAGCTTTCCGATTCCTGCAAAAGCATTAACTGCCGGAAATTGCAGAACCCAAACAGCACCGATTCATTTGCCAGGAAAAAAGAATAGTGTCCCGGAAATTCGGACAGGAGAGTCCTGATGCTCCTTACCAGCGCCCTCCCAAGGCTGCCGTAAGGGGTGTAGCGCAAATAAGAAACCAGTTGGTCCCTGAGATATTCGAATACCCGCGCCGGATAGGCGGTTGACTCTATTCGAGGCTCATTTACGGTCTCGTAATTCTCTATTCCCTCTATGGTCCCGACGTGCACGAACAACCAAACATGGTCGAGGAAAGGCAGCGAAAAGGGATGGCTCGATGCTGAATGCTCGCCGCCGCTGAGAGGGCAGCTTATGTGCGATATTATTATCCTGCTATCTATGACCCTTGCCAACCGTTCGAAGCTCTCATGGACCTGCTCGCAGTCGTAGACTTTTTCCGAGGATTTCTCCACAAATGCCTGATTGTCCCTGTAAAAACCTATTCCCCAGCCGTTCATGTTTCGTCTGCCTTTTTCGGCAAAAACAGGCAGGTATTGCTGCGCCGTATAATTAATCCCGGCCGACAGAGCAAAGATATCGCACAATTTCAACTCCTCGCTAAAACGTGGTGTTGGCCGGCGCCGCCGGATGAAGCCTTCTTATTACCCCAGCCATTTACGCGGTTCATATAGCCGAAAGCAAGGTAGATCTTGAAGATGGCCTTCATCCACTTGTTTGCACCCAATTGGTAGTCAATCACCGGTACGCGACCGGCGCTCATTTCGATCAAAAACTGCGTAAACGCAATCCACTGCATGGCTTCATTGATTTTCTGAAGAACGGCCGAGTGGTACCGAAATTCGATGGTGGACCGGTACCAGTATGAATGGAGATTCAACCCATGGTAGCGGGTCATGTCGTAGCGATCTGCCCTTTGGCTTTCAGGGTCATACCTGTTCTCCTTCGAATACCACAATTCCTTTACCCGGCAGCCGTTCACTTGGCACAGATCTCCGCACTCGGCAATTTTGAAGAGCAGTTCGGTATCGAGGTCCATCGGGCGGCAGGTGGGCCTATCCATTCTGTCTCCCGAGATGAGCCGGTAGACGTGATCCTCCATTGCATAGAGGATTTTTACGAGCTGTTTTAGATTCGTGCACCTGTAGTGTTCGAAATCGACACCATGATGGACGTGGAACCCGCATGATTCGTCTATTTGCAATCCGGTGATCTCGCCGAGCAGTTCGAAATAACGGTAGGCTTCAATAAGTCCGTCAATGCCGCTGAGTATCGGACTTATAAGCTCAACCCCTCCCCTGTGAGTTATCGAGGAATCTTGTTCGAGGTGCCATGAATTCTTGTCGGTCCCGAGCCTTAGGCCCAAGTCTTTCAGTAGCTGAAGGAAGCCACGACCGTCCCTGGCCTTGGAGTGAACGTTGTAGGGCTTGATTATGCCGTTATCCGGCGGCAGGATGAAATATTCCAGGCCGTAGAATTCAATTTCGATACCGAAAGTGCGGTCGGTAAAGTACCTTAACATGGGGTACTTCTTTCTAAGGCGCATCGGCAGGTGTTTAGAATCTTCCATCTGTTGGTTTCTTTTTCATGAACAGGGCTGGGGTCAGGTTTCAAGCATGGATTTCCACAACGGCAACTGAACAAACTTCCATATTAAAGCGGTGCAAAATCCATGCTTCTGCTTGAACAGACAGGCTTTCGGAGGCTATTGAATATCAGATGACTCCATTACAGCCGCTCGGGGGGATAATTCGGAGAAAGGAAATGAGGCGAGTAATCGAGCCGGCCGCCTTCGCATTTCCAGCAATTGGCAAAATCATATTCGTCCTGACAAATTTCGAAGCCCTCTGAGTAGCAAACTCCGGCGAAAGAACACGAATTTTCAGCACACTCCATATTCAACCTCCTATCAATCATGGTGAGAAATGGTCCCGGCTGCCCTGTTTCGAATCAGGGATGTTTTTAACAAAATAACCATTCTCTCATTTTGCCGCAAAGCCCTTCCGGGCATTCATCCACGGAGCAATGCCCACTTGGCCTTCCATAATGTGATTGGAGACTAATCGAGGCTCAAGACCTTCCAGGTCGCGCACCCTTTCCATTATCTGCCTTACTCGTTCAAGCAGGAGGATATTTTCGGGCTCGGCTTTAAGCTCTTCCTCGGCATCTCGAAGAAGATACCTGGACTCTATGCATTCCGTTTCGAGACGCCTGACTTCCTGCTGATAGATCTGGAATTCCTCCATTTCCTGAAGATCGTCGAAAATCCACATCGACATATGGCCCCCTTATCCGATTTATCGGCCATCCGAGATCAATCAAACTTAGCAACGCGAGCGTAAAAGCTTGCGACAGCAGGAATTCAGCTAAATCTTCTTTAATGCTTCCGAACCGGCTTTCAATCCGAATTGATAAAATTCATTTTACTCATCAACGCCAAAGAAAAGGATTATCCGTCAGCGGCAGGGGGGTAAGGGACCGAAAATGAGCTGGAGAAACAATCCATCTACCGCCGCTATGCGGCCGGGTCGGCTATGATTTCCACAAGCTCGATTTCAAATGTAAGTGCTTTTCCGGCAAGAGGATCGTTTGCATCGAGAATCACACTATCTTCAGTGATGCCGGCGATAGTTGCAATCGCGGTCGCTCCGGTACTGGTGCGAATGTGTATTCTCTTGCCGATTTCGAGCGTAAGGCTCGCGGGGGCCTGCGCTTTATTCATAACGAAGACGAATTCCTGCTTGTGCATTCCGTAGGCATGCTCCGGAGGCAATGAGATGATCTTCTTGTCACCTATTTTCATACCGATGATTGCATCCTCGAACTTCGGAAGCACACTTCCTTCTCCAATAGTGAACTCGAAGGGCTCCTTTTCGTCATAAGTGGAGCTGAATACCGAACCGTCATCGAGAGTCCCGTGGTAATGGACCCTTACCTTGTTGCCTTTCTTTGCCTCGGACATTTTTTCACCTTTCTCCAGGGTCAAAGCGGTTTTGTGCATGCGATGACAACATTATTAGGGAAATTAAAATAAATCCACCATTTTGAGCGCCATTAGGGCCGCGGCAGCAAATTGTCGTGGCTTTTTCCTGGCCGATCCGCCCTGTCTCCAACTAAGTTGAAGAGACTTCGATGACCCGTTGGGAAACCTTCAGCGGAAATGGACATCAGCTTTATTTCACGAATGGCCCTAGCTTGCCCACCCGCTGCTCCTTATTTTTTGAGTTAATGCTTTTGCGCCGAAATTTTGGCATCAAACGGAGAGTAATTATGCCTGAAAGAAAGAGTTTACGAAAAACCATGAACCTACCTCAAAGACGCCAGGCAGTGTCAGCCGGCTTTGCGATACCAGCCGATGAGAAAAGCCGGCTGGATATAGTTCTCAAGTGCGACTCCATGGGCAGCCTTGAAGCCGTTTCGGCGGCGATCTCACAGATTAGACTGCCCCAGGCCGAAATCCGCGTTATCCATGGAGGTGTCGGAACCATTTCCAAGCAGGACCTGCTCATGGCGCTTAGCGGAAGCAGACTGATCCTTGGCTTTGAAGTACAGGTCGCACCCAGGCTCGACCAGTGGGTAAAAGAAAACGGCGTGGAAGTCCGTTTGTACAACGTGATCTACAAGCTTTTAGAGGATTTGAAGGAAATTGCGAAGCATCTCGTTGAGCCGGAGCCCGAGGAGACGGTGACGGGAAAATGCAAGGTAATTGCCGTATTTAAAGCAAAAAAAGGCGAGATCCTGGGGTGCGAGGTGGAGGAAGGCGCGGTGCAGGTCGGAAGAAACTTCCGGGTGGTTTCAGCCATGGGACCGGTTCACAGTTCCCGGATCGAATCACTTCAAGTCGAGAAACATCCAGTCAAAGAGGCTCGTCACGGCCAGCAGGTAGGAGTCCAGGTCGCCGGCTACATGGGCGCAAAGGTGGGGGATTATATCGAGTGCTTCGAAACAGGCCCGCCCAAAAGCAGGGCATGGTCCCCCGAAGGCAGAATCCTCCACAGGGAGGCGTCCTGAAACCTGTGAAGGAGGTCCTAAAAGCTGTGCCCATCCAGCCCAATTCACGATCTAGGATAGAGTTGATTATTTGCTGGTCGCCTGAGGTAAAGGTGCGCCCAATTGTAATAAATTGATCTCTTACTGCTTACTTAAAGCACATTGGGAGAAACTGGTTGGAAGAAACCGTCGTTTGATCATACCTGCAACTATGTTGGTTTCTAAATACACCCAGGCTGGGTGATCTCGTTTCCGCGGGAAACTAACCTCATGGACGCCTCATGCAAACTATGTCTCCATCCAAAGTGCATATTAAACTTTATTCCGAAAAATTATCATTTACTATATAATCTCAAATTTGAGCAGTTAGATAGATCTTCGGCACAGGAAAATTTTCGCAATGTTCATTCCTCTGATGATAACCCGCCGGAATGAACGGGGTGCCATTCGCCGACAAATGCAGATGTCCTGATGGCTAGAGGTACCGTGAAGAAGGCCTCCCGCGCTTGCATGGCGAGAAATGAACAGAAATATGGAGGGGTATGATGGAAAGGCGAAATTCTATAATAATCTTGTTCATGGCAATTGTGCTTTTCTCCTTTACAGCACCCTTTCATATCTGGAGTCTGGATCTTTTTGCTTCCGCCGAATCAGATCAACAACCGGCAACTCAGGTCCTTGCGTTGAAGCCCCCCGGCTCGGATAGCAGCATGCTCCAGTTCAGGGCGGGAGGCCATCTCCTTGGGTTTCAGCCAAATAAGGCGCACCTGGTTGGGCTGGATCACGCCCTGAGCGTCGAATTTGTGGGTACACCCGGGGTGATGCCGAAAGCGGCTGAAAAACCAGGGGAAACTGACAGGATTTCCGAGGCGCTGTCGCTTGGTAAGGTTGTCTACGAGCATCTCTGGGAGGAGATTGACCTGGTATATGAACCGGGAGAGCAGGGTATAGCGGAAAGCACCTACCATGTACCTCCCGGAGGCGACGTATCTGCCATTCGTCTTCGCTACAATGTCCCCTTCGAGATGCAAAACAACGGCTCGCTCCGATTCAAATTCCCTAGCGGCTACCTCACCGAGTCGCCTCCTGTTGCGTGGCAGGACATAGGGGGGAATCGCGTTTCGGTAACGGTGGCGTTCAGGGTCACCGGCGATGAGGTAGGGTTTAGCGTGGGCAAATACGACCGCGATCATCCTCTGATAATCGACCCAACTTATGAATGGCATACTTTTTACGGGTCGGCCTCATCCGGTGATGCCGGCAAGTTCATAGCGGTAGACGGCAGCGGAAACATCTATGTCACTGGATCCAGCAATGCAAGCTGGAACGGTCCGGGAGGAGAGGCCCCGATCCATGCTTTTGCCAGCGGCTATGATATCTTTGTGCTGAAGCTCTCAAGCAGCGGTCAGTACCAATGGCACACCTTCCATGGGGCGGCAGGCGGAGAATACGCCTATGGCATGGCCATAGACGTCAGCGGAAACATCTATGTCACTGGAATCAGCAATGCAACCTGGAACGGTTCGGGAGGAGAGGCCCCGATCCATGCTTTTGCCGCCGACACCGACATCTTTGTACTGAAGCTCGCAAGCAACGGTCAATACCAGTGGCACACCTTTCATGGGGCGGCAGGCACTGATTACGCCTTTGCCATGGCAGTAGACGGTAGCGGAAACATATATGTCACTGGATCCAGCAATGCAATCTGGAACGGTCCGGGAGGACAAACCCCGCTCCATGGCTATTTTGGCGGCACCGAAATCTTTGTACTGAAGCTCGACGGCAGCGGTCAATACCAATGGCATACCTTCCATGGGTCGGCAGGCGTCGCTGCCGGCTATGGCATGGCTGTAGATGGCAGCGGAAACATTTATGTTACGGGACAGAGCAATGCAACCTGGAACGGTCCGGGCGGAGAGTCCCCGCTACATTCTTTTACTGGCAACAGCGATATCTTTGTACTGAAGCTCGGCAGCAGCGGTCAATACCAGTGGCACACCTTCCATGGGTCGGCAGGCTTCGATATTGGCTACGGCGTAGCTGTAGACAGCAGAGAAAACATCTATGTCACGGGACAGAGCAATGCAATCTGGAATGGTCCGGGCGGACAGACCCCGCTCCATTCTTTTACCGGCAATAGCGATATCTTTGTACTGAAGCTCGGCGGCAGCGGTCANNACCAGTGGCACACCTTCCATGGGGCGGCGGCAGGCAGCGAGATCGGCAATGGCATCGCGGTAGATGATGGCGGAAACATCTATGTCACCGGAAACAGCACTGCAACCTGGAACGGTCCGACCGGACAGGCCCCGTTGCATGCTTATGCCGGTGGCTATGATATCTTCTTGCTGAAGCTCGGCGGCAGCGGTCANNACCAGTGGCACACCTTCCATGGGTCGGCAGCAGGTACCGATTACGGCTATGGCATCGCTGTAGACGGCGGCGGGAATATTTATGCCACGGGATACGGCGATGCAACCTGGAATGGACCGGCCGGACAGGCCCCGTTACATGCTTATGCAGGCGGCGGGGATGTCAATGTTTTGAAGATGACTGACAGCGACCCGGTTGTGGTGGATTTTGGCTCCTCGGGGATCTGGTTCCACAAAGATGCCTCTTGGACATCTTTGAGTTCCGACAATCCCGAGCGCATGGTTTTCTCACCTGATTCATCGACCTTGTTCGCGGTTTTTGGCGCATCCGGGCTCTGGAAATATGACGGCACTTCCTGGTCCCACCTCACGGGGAACAGGCCGCAGAATATGCTCGTCTCAGGCTCGAAGCTCTACGCGGATTTTGCTGGCTGGGGGCTCTGGGTCTATGACGGCATTTCCTGGGCATCCCTCACGGGGAACAACCCCAAGAGTATGCTCGTCTCAGGCTCGAAGCTCTATGCGGATTTCGGTGCTTGGGGGCTATGGGCCTACGACGGCACTTCCTGGGCCTTCCTCACATGGAACAGCCCTGAGAAAATGCTCGGCTCAGGCTCGAAGCTATACGCCGACTTCGGTCGCTGGGGGCTTTGGGTCTATGATGGAACTTCCTGGGCCTCCCTCACGGGGAACAGCCCGCAGAATATGCTCGTCTCAGGCTCGAAGCTCTACGCGGATTTCGCTGATTGGGGGCTATGGGTCTACTACGGCACTTCCTGGGCATCCCTCACGGGGAACAGCCCGAAAAGTATGCTGGCCTCGGGATCGAAGCTCTACGCGGATTTCGGTGCTTTGGGCCTCTGGGCCTACGACGGCACCTCCTGGGCCTTACTCACAAGGGACAGCCCGAAGGATATGCTCGTCTCGGGCTCAAAGCTCTACGGGGACTTCGGCGCGGTGGGGCTCTGGGCCTATGACGGCACCTCCTGGGACTATCTCACATCAAGCAGCCCGGATAAGATGCTGGCCACGGGCTCAAAGCTCTACGCGGACTTCGGTACTTCCGGGATATGGGTCTATGACGGCACTTCCTGGGACTATATCTCCAAAGGTCCCTCGGAGAATATTTTAAGAGTCAACTGGTAAATCCCGGTTCCCTGGCCATGGGGGCATCGCGGACCGGTGCCCCCAGTCTCCAATAAAGCGTCCAGGAATGCCGCAGCATTTCGGGTATGTGTGCGTTCCAGCGTGCGATCTCCATAACGGGCCGGTCGCGTCATGGAACGATTTTGAAGACGTCGCCTCGCGGAAGTGATTGGCGTACCCGGTCAATCACCTTGCTCATTTATAATCGGATCATCATTCGTGCCTGGTCCGGCTACCCTGCGCAGAGGGTGATTTATAATTCTCCAAAGGCCTCGGGACCGCCGGGCAAACTGCCGTGTGAACAGGAGATGCAGACTCCCTGCTCCCCCAAGCATCCCCGGCAATCATTCTGGCGACAGGCCGAACAGGCCGACGACATTCCGCTTCTCACTTCTTCCTGAATGCATGTCATACAATCAAACACTTTACACCTCCGCCTTTCTGGATGAAATTAGGTCAGTGGCTTAATTGCCTCCAATTAAGTTAAGATCTTCCGTTTGATTTCAAATCTGCTGACGAGCACCCGAAAAAGGAGGCTCCGAAAATTGACGCCTTTGCGGGAAACCCTGCGTCAACCGTCCCGCTTGAATCAGATAACGCTTGTGTGTATATCTGAACCTGCACGAGGATAGATTGGATTTTCTTGACCGTTTTTCCTGATAATTCATTTAGCATATAAGATACAAACGCGTTATTTGATGAAAGGGTGGCAAGAGCGAATTACGCCCTTTCCTAATCCACCTCGAATCAGGGGGAGTCCAAAGATATGGGGCCGCTTACATCACGACGTCATTTTTTGTGTTTCACCGGTAGCCTGGCTGCCGGCATTGCCATGCCTGCATTTACAACCGCTGTTCAGGGAGCGGGCAGGAAAGAGGCTGAAGAAAGAAAGCACGCGGTAAGTCCGTTGGAAGATCTCATGCTGGAGCACGGGGTCTTGCACCGGATGCTGTTGATCTACGAGGAGGCGATAAGTCGTATAGGTCAGTCAGAGGAACTGCCCTCCGGAGTTATTGCCGATTCAGCGGGTATAATTCGCCGCCTAATCGAGGATTACCACGAAAAATTCGAGGAAGAGGTGATTTTCCCACGGCTTGAAAAAGCACGCAAGCTTAACGATCTTGTTACGGTGCTCATTGTGCAGCACCAGAGGGGGCGACACCTGACCGATTCGATTTTGAAATTGTCCGAGGCCGTTAAAGCTGCCCCTAAAGCCCAAAAGCCCAAGGAGGATCAGCCGGCCGCAATGCAGCAAATATATGGTGGGACTCCTCTTCTCTTCAAGCGTGATGGGACATCCGTCTTTTCCAGGAAAGGCACTGAACGACAGGATATTGCCACGGCCATGCGGCAGTTCGTACTAATGTACCGGCACCACCTGGCCAGAGAAGATACGGTTTTATTTCCCGCTTTTCGCTCGATAGTGTCGCCGGGGGAGTTCGACGATATGGGAGCAAAATTCGAGCAGAGGGGCAAAGAGCTTTTCGGCGGGGATGGCTTTCAAAAAATCGTGGAATCAGTTGAAGATATAGAAAAAAGGCTCGGGATGAACGATTTGGCAAAATTTACATCAGGAGCATAATCGGTTTTGAGGTCTTTGAATTCTTCGAGGCAAAATCTTCTCCGTAAGGGTGGCAATTAAACATGGCCCGGAAAAGCGATTTACGATCTGTACTTTTTTGGGGAAGCATCACGGTGCTTCTTGGTGCATCACTCTTCTACGGCTTGAGCGCCGAGAGAACCCGGCGCGGCATATTCAGAAGCGAAGGCAAAATCGACAGCGGCAATGTCGTCTCCCTGTTAAGTGTTATCGACGGCGATACGGTGAGGGTTGCTCAGGATGGGCAGCAGCCCGCCTCCGTTCGTATTCTCGGCATAAAAGCTTTTGAAGCGAATATCGCAAAGGACGTGTTTGCACCTTACGGCCAGGCGGCAGTCGATACTCTGCAGCGGCTGATGGCGAATAAACCGGTGCGCGTGCTCCTTCACTCCACACCCAAAGACAGGTACGGAAGATATATTGCAACGCTCTACGTCGATGATCATGACATTGGGCTTCGCCTGGTTAAAGAAGGATTGGTGATGGTTTATACGGTCTATCCTTTTCCAGCGATGTCGTTCTACCTGCAGGAACAGGAAATTGCCAGGGAGGGTGGGCGCGGTTTCTGGGCGAACGCGGAAATGGCCTCTAAAGCCCTGGCCCTCATTCGTGGTTGGCAGGGGGAACAACAATGATCTATGTCATCCACTATTTTTTTCGACACGTCCTCAGGAACCCTCCGGTCCCCATGCGCATCTTCATCATGTTGGGGGCGATTCTGCTCTACGGAACGACGGGATTCGTATACTTCGAGCTTTCGGAAAACCCTGAGTTGAGCTGGTCGGATGGGTTGTGGTACACGGTAGTCACCATGACCACTGTCGGTTACGGAGATTTTTTCCCCAAAACAGCGGGCGGGCGCTTTCTCGTCGGCTGGCCGGTCATGGTCATCGGCATTGGACTCCTCGGCTACACTCTTTCCGTCATCGCCGCAATCCTCATCACATCAAAGAACAAGGAAATTAAGGGCATGTCCTCATTTGATCATAAGAACCACCTGGTCGTCTTTAATTTTCCCTCTCTGGCCAAGGTCGAACGGATACTCGACGAGCTTTCCCTGGACCCGGCATTCGGCAGATCCATTCCCGTCGTAATCGTTGATGAGTTCCTCGAGGAACTGCCGCAGGAGTTGCAGAAACGGGGAGTTCATTATGTGCGAGGAAACCCCGTCAGGGATGAGACCCTCTCGCGGGCAGGCATCGATCATGCCCGCCACGCAGTCATTTTGTGCCGCAATCCGAGGGACCCGGCATCGGACAATCTCAATGTCGCCATTGCCCTTGCGATAGAAGGCAGCAACCGCAAAACGAACACGGTGGTGGAATGTGTTGACCCGGCATCGGAGGAGTTGCTCAGGAAGGCCGGCTGCGACAGGATAATCTGTACATCCCGCTTTGACGCACACTTCCTGAGTCAGGAACTCCTAAACCCCGGCGTGCAGGATGTAATCGATGACCTTTTGAGCGCTCGTGACGGGCAGCAGATCTACTTCATAGAGGTAAGCAGGGAGGCGGCTTTCGAGGACCTTGCCAAAATCTGTCGAGAAAAGCGGCACCTTGTTCTCGGCATCAGTTCCTCCGGCGCGGTCCGGCTCAACATCTCGGAACCAACCGTGGTCAAAAAGGGAGATTCGCTCATCACCATCGGTTCATCCCGCCTCCCAAAATTTTAGTAGCGGGGCGGGGGATGCTAAACCATCTCCCGTCCTCGCCCATCTATTGCCCGGAGAATGACAGACCATTAATGTTCGATTGTGATGCGCTCCCCCGCGTGCCGTTCGGCCGGAACGGCTTCGCGCCTGAAAAGCGGAAGTGGAGAGTACCCCATCACCGCTTCGTAAAGCAGGCTGCTTGCAGTCCACAAGGCAGCCAGGGATGAAAGGATCATCACCCAGCCGGAGGCAGCTAATACCCAGGGAATGCCGCTGAAAAATCCGACCGCGGCAATTGCCGCGCCGAAACCAAGCAGCACCAGTACGGCGAATATTACGTAACTTACCATTATCGCCGCAACTGCCATGGTCCAGGTGACGACTGCCATTGCTACAAACCAGAAGCCAAGCGGAACGGATTGCATCACCACAGTGGTAATGGTTTCCAGTCTGAGGCCCGGCAGGAAAAGAAAACCAAACCCCAGGAAAAAGGAACCCCACACGCCGAAAATGGCGGTAGAAAGAGAATCTCTAACCCGATAGGCCCAGGCTGCACAAAGCAGCACGGCAATTCCAAAAAAGAAGATTGCCGCCGAGCTGACATAATCCTGGTTCGTGAAAACCAATCTCCCCCGAGCCAGTCCAACAGCTCCTATAAAGGTTGCGATTGCCAAACCATAAAAACCAAGGACTGAAGGTGCGGGTGTTGCAAAAAACATGTCCCGTCGCTCCATTTGTCCTTCTTTTCTTGTTGTTTGAGGCATTTTATATCTCCATTAATACTTGAGGGTAAGTCATTGCGATGATCAGACCACTCAAGTAAAATCAAATATTTAGTCCCGGTAAGAAAACCTGTCGACTATCGTGGGAAGCCGCTCATCAAGGTCATTCCTCCTCATGAGGCATAACACTCCCACTACTCCTCTAATTTTAGGCTAAGGAGCGGGCGAGTGTTATGCAACCAAAGTTTCGGGGATTCCTTGAGTGTGGAGGGAAATGGTAAGGGTAAATTGTGGTCAATCCGGGAAGCAGCCCTGAAAGGTCCTGTTTTAAAGATCGAGCAGACGATCTATCTCTTCCTCTTCAAGACTCTCCTGTTCCAGAAGTGCCTCCGCCAGAGCATCCAACCGGGTGCGATTGGGCTTCAAAATTTCCTCAGCGCGGCGTTCGACATCCGTTATCATCTCCTGCACTTCCTCATCTATCATCCGTGCCGTGTGATCGCTGAAATCCTTCACGGTCGAAGGTTCCCGGCCGAGATAGCTCTCCTCGCCCTGCTGAAAACTGACGGAGCCGAGCCGCCTGCCCATGCCCCAATGGACAACCATCCGGCGAGCAAGCTGACTGGCCTTTCTAAGGTCATCGCTTGCCTCCGTGGTGACATCGTTGAAGATGATCCTCTCCGCGACCCGGCCGGCGATAAGGATGGCAAGTCGATTCAGAAGATAGCTTCTGCTGTAGCTGTGGCGATCCTCCTCGGGTACGATTTCCGTGGCGCCAAGGGAGTGGCCGCGCGGGATTATGGAGACTTTCCGAAGCGGATCGCCGCCGGGAAGCAGCCTTGCCAACAGAGCGTGCCCGGCCTCATGATAGGCGACGATTTTCCTCTCCGCATCGTTGATGAGGTCTTCACGCTCAATACCTCTCATTATTTTTTCGCGGCTCTCATTGAAGTCCTCGGCATCGACCTGCTTTTTCCCCTTGCGGGCCGCCAGAAGTGCCGCCTCATTGATCAGATTCATCAAATCGGCCCCTGAAAAACCGGGCGTCCGGTCCGCCAAGTTCTGGAGATCGACATCGGCGGAGAGAGGGATTTTCTTCGCGTGTACTTCGAGGATTTCCTTACGCGCCCTCTTTTGAGGCAGATCGAGCACAATCCGTCGATCGAATCTCCCCGGCCTGACCAGAGCAGGATCAAGTACGTCCGGACGATTGGTCGATGCGATTACGACGACTGCCTCCTGAGGTGAGAAACCATCCATCTCGGCCAATATTTGGTTTAGAGTCTGCTCCCGTTCTTCATTGCCGCCCCCGAAGCCTCCCCCACGGATCCTGCCTATTGAATCGATCTCATCGATGTAGATGAGTGACGGGGCTTCGAGCTTGGCTTGCCGGAACATGTCGCGGACCCTTGAGGCCCCCACGCCTGCAAACATTTCAATGAACTCGGAGCCGCTTATGCTAAAAAACGGTGCTTCGGCTGCACCAGCCATTGCCCTGGC
The DNA here is from genome assembly GCA_002298165.1 of Desulfarculales bacterium UBA702. Taxonomy (GTDB): domain Bacteria; phylum Desulfobacterota; class Syntrophobacteria; order Syntrophobacterales; family Syntrophobacteraceae; genus SbD1. Next base: position 25,532 of record DBMI01000037.1, on the reverse strand, counting down.
CATGAGGGTCTTACCTGTTCCGGGAGGCCCCGTCAGCAGTACTCCTCTCGGCAGCCTGCCCCCAAGTGCGTGATACTTGGATGGATTTTTAAGAAAATCTATGATTTCCTCCAGTTCTTTCCTGGCATTAGCGAGTCCTGCGACGTCGTCCATGGTCGCGTTATTTTCCGATTTTCGGTAAAGCCTTGCCCGCGATTTCCCAAATCCAGAGTGAGTAGACCCAACCGCCGGAACCGTCCGTGAATTTCGCTTAATTATGAAGAAAAAAATGAGAAGCCACGGAACAGCACCCAGCAGGAGCGCTATAATCCAGGGCGACACCGATTTATCAGCATCTATGGAAACGCCGCTTCTTTTCAAAAAGCCCAGGAGGTCCGGATCCCCAGGAGACGGGATGACCGTCTGAAAACCATCGATTGACTCAGCGCCTTTCTGTGGCTCTTTGTATGAACCAGCGATCTGATCTCCAATAACGGTAACATGCGCCACTTTCCCTTGGCTCACCTGGTTCCAGAACTCGCTGTAAGGGATTTGAACCGAGGCGGCAAAAAGATAAAATGGCACCCATAATGTCAGCCATGCCGTAATCAGTACACAAACAATTGCTTTTTGGCTTGATGATTCGGGCATCCCGGGCAAGACTGGCTTCATAAAGGTCCTTTTCAAAATCAGGAAGTATCTGTGGTTCAGCATTATTATACCCCGGCTTTCAAGGCCTGGTTGGCGTTCATTACGGAAGTAGGTGAAATGTTTGACCACTGGACATGCAGTCGGAATACTTTGAGAAAGCCTGTTCGTTTCTAAGCGGGGAAGACGCTCCCTAAGCCACCAGCTTCCCTGGCTCACCCGCTTATTGAATAGTATGGAATAGTTCTTGACTTGTTGCCGGAAACAGATTTAGGATAACTACCATGTGATAGTAATAGGTCTTTTCGGATCATCTTTCTTGAAGGATAGGTACCGTGAGGAAAGTTATCCTAAAATGGCCTGCTTTCAGCTTTCTCGGGAGAGAGCGCCCCGCTTGGGAAAGCATTTGTTTTTTGGCGCTTCTTTCCTCACTTTCATTTTCCTTCCCTCAGAACTGATCTGCTCCTGAAAAAAGAGTTGGTAATACGCCATTTTCTCTCATGAAATGACTGGCGAGCGAGTTTGGAACACTATATCGCCGACGTTCCGCAACAGGGGAACTCTGTAATGGTGATAGAGTGAGTCACTCTTACACAAGCCATATCCGTATGTACCCGAGCTTGTTCTCGATACTGAACCCAAAGATGAGAAGGGGACTGGAATGGGAGATCTGGTACTGGATGTTACGAAAGACGGACAACCTGGGCGAACCACATTTGCCCTGAAAGCCTTACTGCCTCTGGCCGTTGGCGCCGTTCTAGCCGTTATGCCCACCCCTTCGGGTCTGGCTCCGAAAGCATGGTATTTCTTCTCCCTTTTCTCCGCTGTTGTAACGGGGCTGGTAATCGAACCAATTCCCGCGGCAGCGGTTGGTTTTCTCGGCGTAAGTGCCGCCGCCGCTCTAGGGATGGTGGATGCCTCTCCGGCTAAATCAATCGCATGGGCACTTGGCGGCTTCTCCAACCAGACCGTCTGGTTGATCTTTGCTGCCTTCATGTTTGCACTGGGATATGAAAAGACGGGTCTTGGGCGAAGAATTGGTTTGAGCATGGTCCGGGCCCTTGGCAGCAGGACTTTAGGTCTGGGGTATGCTATTGCCCTGACCGATCTCATACTGGCTCCTTTCATGCCGTCCAATACGGCCAGAAGCGGCGGAACAATCTATCCCATAATTCAGCATATCCCCGGTTTGTATAATTCCGAGCCTGGCGAAACTGCCCGCAGGATAGGCTCTTACATAATGTGGACTGCTCTTGCTACAACAACGGTCACCAGTTCGATGTTTATTACTTCCATGGCGCCAAATCTCCTGGGTGTAGAGTTGGTCAAGAAGACGGTCGGAATAGAGATTTCATGGCTAAAATGGTTCATTGGTTTTCTGCCGGCCGCGGCTATCCTCATTATTGCCGTGCCTGCGCTGGTCTACTTGATTTATCCGCCTGAGATCAGGGTGAGCCCTGAAGTCCCGAAATGGGCCCGCGAAGAGCTCATGCAAATGGGCAAAATGAGTATAAAGGAAATCGTGATGGCCACCTTGGCTATTGTTGCACTTATGCTATGGATATTCGGTCAGAACATAATGAATGCAACGACCGTTGCTCTGGTTGTAATCAGCTTGATGATCGTGACAGGAATAGTCGACTGGAATGACATTATGAACAACACGAAAGCATGGACTGTGCTGGCCTGGTTTGCAACGCTGGTCGCCCTCGCAGATGGTCTGGCGATTGTGGGCTTTACGGCTTGGGTTGGCAAGGGATCGGCCACACTCCTGTCCGGGATTTCTCCCACCGTGGTCATGGTCTTCATGGTAGCGGTCTATTTCGCGTGCCATTACATGTTTGCAAGTACTACCGCCCACACGACTGCAATGCTACCTGTTTTTCTCTCCGCGGGCGCGGCAGTACCAGGAATGAATGTTTCCGTTCTTTCGCTGCTGCTTTTGCACTCGCTCGGAATAATGGGCATTCTTACTCCCTATGCGACAGGCCCGTCTCCGGTCTATTTCGGTAGCGGCTATATTGGGAGAAGGGACTTCTGGAAATTGGGGCTCATCTTTGGGATTATCTTCTTAGCGGTTTTCCTTATCGTAAATACCCCCTACCTGCTGTTGTTAAAGGAGTAGCGGGACGGAGCCTTCCCCCAGTTCCGATTCCAGATTGGACATAATCCATTCGGTCACGTACCGTGGAGTCATCGGGATTGTATTAGTCGTGCAAATTCAGCGGCATCACTCATATCCAGCAGCGACCATGCGGCTTTTATTAAAGACTCTATCTGCTCTGAACTGAGCGTTCCTTGGCAACAGCCCCGGACCTTGGCTTCCAGTTCGGCATCACTCATGGGGTTGTCAGGGCCGCCGCGGTAACTTTCGTTGGCTGCCCCAGCGATGATGCTGCCATCCTTGAGTTCTATTTCAATCCTGGAGCGCATTTTATCGAAACCCAAAGCTTCAATTTCAGGATCGAAGCGGGTTTTTATGCGGCGTTGTAAATCCTGCATCGAATCACTCCGGACAAATTCATCGTTAAATTCGGGTTTGCCGGCTCTTCGACTCAAGGTGATCATCGCCAGCAGGGCCGGTAAAGAAAATTTGGCCTGCAGATGGTTGTTAGCAACCGGGTAGCGTATCGGATTCAAGATATTGGATCCTGCGCTGACAATTACCTGCTCGATATTCTCGGGCTTTATGTCATGCTCGGTAACTAGTTTTAGCATCAAGTCGATTGTTGGATGGGTTAGGACGCCGCAGGGGTAAGGTTTTATGCTCACCCCGGGCTCGACTATAGACCATGGCCGACCAAAACCCTGCTGTTTAAGTTTATCTTCAGTAACTCCCCCGCCCATTACGGCAAAAAACCCCCATGGCCCGTCGAGTGCATCCTTATCGGCAGAATACCCCCTGGCAGACATTAGAGCGGCACTCACGCCATTTTCAGCGGCTCGCCCAACGTGGAGCGGCTTGGTCATCGATCCGAAGTTGCAGCGGATTCCTGATGCGAAGCTGGCGGCTATTCCCAGTCCATGCCGCAACTGGTCACTTTTGAGATTAAGTAGTTTGGCAGCTGATGCAAAAGAGCCAAAGGTTCCTACTGTAGCGCTGGAGTGGAAACCTCGCTTGTAGTGTTGAGATAACATCCATTCCGAAATTTTTGCTTCAACCTCAAAGCCGGTCAAAAACGCCAAGAGAAAATCACGCCCGGACACCCTTCCGAGTTTTTGTGCAATAACCAGGCTGGCGCTTAATGGAGGAATGGTGGGATGCGTCAGCAAGCCGTAAACGTGGTCCGGATCTTTGCTGATTTGGGTGTCATCCCAGTCATGTGCATGACCGGAAGTACCCAACACTCGGGCAGCCAGAGAGACCGGCACACGCAGATCGCTATGACCGAGCAACAAAGCTTCTGCCTTGCCGCCAGTCTCAGCGGCTAACTCAGCCTGGATTCTAGTTGTCTCGTGATCACTTCCGGCAACAAATAGACCCAGACCATCCAATATGCATCGAATTCCCGTATGGATGGCTTCATCGGGAATCATCTCGAACCTGACTTGTTCTATAAATTTCGCAGCATCTGCGGTTACCATCGAATTGGCCGGCATTTCGGCATATTGGTTAATCTGAACCGACATAATTTGAACCTCCAACTGGCATCAAAGCCAATAATGCGGACCTGTTGAATATAGCGAATGCAACAAGTAACTTCACATTTGCAGGTGACCTGGCAATCTCCGGTTTTACCTGTAACTCACTGGGCTGGATTTAAACTCCTGCCAAAGCCCTGGTTCATGGCCTGGAATAAATGTCCCTCCTAATTGTTCTTTGAGGTACATCAATTTATGAATGCTGTCGATGGCATGCGGCTGGCTCCAGCAGTTTCCCGGGGGAGTGGGGCCTTCCAGGTTGAGATTACAGTATATGGCGTCTCCGGCAATAATCATGGGCCCAGTTTCCGGTAATTTAACCACAACGGACTGGTGTCCGGGGGTATGCCCAGGGGTGGGTACTACCGATACCCCGGCAACAATGTCTAAATACCCTTCAATCAACTGATAATTGAGGGGATGTTTAAAGTGGTTTTCCATGTAGGGGCTTGAAATGTGTTTATCGGGATAGAGTGCAAACCTATATTCAGCCTTTTGAACCAGAATAGGACAATCAGGGAAAAAACGGTTTCCGCCCGTATGGTCCCAGTGCAGGTGAGTGTTTATTACCATCTTTATGTCTTTTGGTGAGACCTCCACTTCTTGGAGACGGTTTCTTATATCATCATCTCTGGAGATTGCAGGACGAACCACCTTCGCTCTTGCCCCCCAGGCAAATTCGGGATTCATAAGGCCATCGGGATTTAATCCCGTATCCACCAATATCCAACCCTCATCAGTTGCAATCAGGGCGGCGTAGGATGGGCTGCGCACGATCGTGCCCATACCCATCCCGGCCGTCAGAATACTTTGATCCAGCTCGAGACTCCCACAGGGAAGAAGGTACATTTCACGGACTGCCATTTTCGACTCCATTCAGAAAGACAGGTTCTATAACAGGCGCAACAGAAAAATAGAGCCGGGGCCGCGCGCGCGCCGTCCGTTTCCTGCGCCCCCTTCGCCGTGGTTCAACGTTTTAGATATGCCTTGCAACCCAGTTACCACCATGAGTCGCATCAGGCATACTGCGCGGCGCAATACTGTCCCCGACCTGGTGGATCTTTCTTTTGGTTCCCCGCAGGGAATTATACAGCGAATCGTTGGATTCACGGCCGACTGCAACGATAATCGTATCGACAGGTATTGTTTTCTCAGTTTTTTGCCCGTTCCACGACATGACGAGCTTAACCCCTTCGCCGCTGACGCCAACTACTTCAGCGTTTGTCAGGACATTTACTTTTGTTTCATTGATGTACTGCATAAGGGGTTCTCGCCTGGAACCTCCGAAGTAAAAGTAGGCTGCGTTTGCAACCGAATCCGATGCCGAAACCAGCGTTACCTCCTTTCCTTCACGCGCAAGTGAAACGGCAGTCTCCGCACCTTCATCGCCGCCGAGTACCATAACCTTAGCCCCAACATCAGGTCTGTTCTTGAGGTAGTCCCAAAGATAAACCACGTTGGTGGCGCCGGTTCCGGGAAGGTCCAAGTGTTTTTCCTTTGCGCCGGTAGCGACCACCACCACATCCGGATTGACTTCTTCCACTAGTTGGGGGGTCACCTCAGTATTGAGGTGAATGCTTACCTTGTGTTTTTCAAGCTCGCTGATGAGCCATTTCGGGAGGTTCCAAAGCTCGTGGGTAAACAGTTTGGGGATGTTTGAAGCTAGCCGGACCTGTCCTCCAAGCTGGTCAGATTTCTCATAAAGGGAGACTTTGTGGCCGCGCTCGGCAGCAGTCAGAGCAGTCTGCATTCCGGCGGGACCGCCTCCAATTACCATCACATTCTTTGGTTGTGCCGCCGGCGTGCTCGCATATTCGTGCTCCCAACTGTACTGTGGATTCATTGGGCAAAGAGCGCCAACTTGCGTGAACAGCCTGTGCAGGCAATAATTGCAGGCCATGCACTGGCGAATTTCGTCGAAACGTCCCTCGATCATTTTCTGAGGCAATTGTGGGTCGGCGATGACCGGGCGGCACATTGCAACCATGTCTGCCCTGCCTTTTTCGATAATCTGTTCGATGAGCTTGGGGTCTTGCAGGCGCCCGACCGTGATGACAGGTATGTTTACCTTTTGCTTCACTCGGGTCGCGAGGTGCACATTTACACCTCTTGCATCGTAAAGGGGCGGAAAGCAATGGTTTGCAGTATGCCCGATTCGACCTGCGGATGCATGGATGCAGGCGACTCCCATTCTTTCAAGCTCGGGGGCGATTTGGTCGGCTACCTCATCAATGGTAAGACCCGGTTCGCCTATATCTTCCTGCATATATTCATGGGTGCTTATTCTAACGATGATAGGAAAGTCTTTTCCACAAAATTGCTGGACCGCCTGAACAGACTCATAAAGAAAGGTTGTTCTTGTGGCGTATTTATCCGAGCGATCCCTGTTGTGGAAGGGGGAGAGGAATTGAAGGATCATTGAACCGTGACAAGCGTGCAAATCCACGGCATCCGCACCAGCCAACTTGCCGCGCAGAGCGGCCTTACCATAATTCTCGATAATTTGCTCGACCTCTCCGGTACTGAGTGCCCTTACTTTCTGGCCAGGCCACTGCGGCCGCTCGGATGGCCCCATTGGAGTCTCTCCGATAATAGATTCAGAGCAGAGGTTTCCTCCATGAGAAATCTGGAGCGCACATTTTGCACCGGCCCGATGAATCCTTTCCGCTAAGTCCGATAAGCCCGGAATGCAGTTGTCATGATGAGCGCCCAACTGCCGTGTGAAAACCTTTCCGTTTGGTTGGACAAATGACATTGTCAGAGTTACCAATCCAGGGCCCTGCGCTTCCAATTCATAGTTGTGCAGGTAACGGTCATTTACCGTACCGTCCTCGTTTGCAAAATTCTTGACGGTCGGAGCGATAACAAAACGGTTTCTAAGCTTTACATTTCCTATCCAAATCGGGTCATAAACAGTTGCCATGACTTTTTCTCCCTTCTTACAATTAAAAATCAAACATGCTTATTACAATTTCTAAACTATTGAGTTAAAGATGGATTTGGAGATCAGGATTGGAATAGGAATATTCGGAGTATTTAGTATTTAGTCTTTAACAGAGATTGCACCAGTTGGGCATAGAGTTTCACAAAGGTGGCAAGCCATACAATCATCACCAGCCACTACTGCTGCTTTTCCTTCCTGCATTTCGTAGACTTCAGTAGGACATTGCAAAACACAAGCCTTGCAACCCTCACAAATGTTGGAATCAATACTTACATCTGCCATGCTACCTCCTTAGGCTTGAGTAAACATACCAAACGGGATTCTAATTTTTTCAATCACTATGATCGCTAAAGACTCCTTCTATTTGTTATTTAACTATGCCCACTGCTGCCCCTTCTCTTTCAAGCCCCAGGCTACGCAGCTTCTCAGGGGTCGGCAGTCCATCCTCTGTCCAGCCTCGTTGCCTGTAGTAGTCGCTCAGCATCTTTCCAATGTCTGGAACTCGCCCTGCAGCTCCACCTTCGGTGAGTTTTGTTAAAAGTCTTTCCGGTAGTCTGTCGTCATCTTTGGTCATTCCGCAACGAACGTTGTAGAGGCGCTTCAGATTGGTGTGACGCTCTCCAGCCAGGAGGAATTCTGAAAGCTCCATATCCCACCCGGTTACTGAGTTTAGCCATCCCAGAATTTCGCTTGGAGCCACGGCTGTGAGAATGAAATGACACAATTTCAAGGAGTTGAACAATCCGTAGTAGTCATGCAGTACAGCACTCAACTCGCCTTTTCGTTCAGTTGCAAATCTATCCAGAGCAACTTCATAGCCAAGTTCCGGTATTGGCGTTCGCTCCATGGTGTGGGTCCCCCCGCGATGGCATGCACCCCGAGGATGGGTTGCATAACCAACCGCAATGCTGCTCAAGGCCCTTGGGTCGTGGAAGGCAGGCTCCAGGCCTTTAACCTCGACAGCGAGTTCTTCGGCTTGAGGACCGATTTGATCAACCGCCTTCCTGACGCCGTCCGCGAGGATTTCGCCGAGACCTTCTCGTCTGCCGATCTGGTGAACGAGAGCAAGAACCGACTGCGGGTTACCCCATTTAAGGTTGAGGCCTTTCAATAACTCTGTCGGAATCAGGCCTTTCTCATAGGCCTCTAGGGCAAAGGAAATGGAATTAGCCGTCGATATAACGTCGATTCCATAAACGTTACACAACTGATTGGCCATGGCTATGGCTCCAAGGTCATCAACCAGGCAGTTGGACCCGAATCCAGCCAATGCCTCATACTCCGGGCCTGCTCCGTCGACACCACGGTATGGTCCCGTTTGAATCCTTACATTGCGGCCGCAGCCAATGATGCACGATTCGCACGAGTAGCGGCCCACCAGGATGGTTTCAGTCATCTTCTGGCCGGAGATCTTCTCCGCCCCATGCATCCACTCCCCCAGGCTCCAATTCTTTACCGGAAGATCACCGAGAGCGGCGGATGTCAGTACGCCTCCACCTGTACCGAAACTTCTATAATTTTTTGTTTTATTGACTATCCTGTGCGCCATCCGCTTTATTGATTCTTTAAGGGCGGCCGGGTCTGAAACAGGTACTCTCCGGCTTCCGAGGACCGCGATAGCCTTTATTTTCTTGGACCCCATTACGGCACCAAGTCCACATCGACCGGCGGCTCTTGAATGCTTGCCATCATGCATTATCGCCGCAATACGAGAGAGCTTCTCGCCAGCCGGTCCGATCGTAGCGACTGCTGCCTTATTTGCAAGCTCCGCCCTGATTGCGGCATCAGTTTGGAGAGTGGAAAGTCCCCACAGGTGTTTTGCATCGCGGATCTCGATTCCTTTTTCACTGACAACCAGGTACACAGGTGACTCAGCAGCCCCCTGGAAAATCAGGCCGTCAACTCCGGAGCGCTTAAGGGTGGCTCCCCAACTACCACCTGCATCGGATTCTCCCCAGATTTCAGTCAAAGGAGACTTGGCGATAACCGCGTGGCGGCCCGACGAGATAGCAGGAGTACCGGTTAACGGACCGGTCAAAAATGCAAGGACGTTCTCCGGTCCCAGAGGATCAGTATGCGGCCCGGTCATATCGAAAAGAATACGCGCACCCAGTCCAGCCCCGCCAATGAAGCTTCTTAAAATTTCCGGGCTGAAAGCCATTTGCTCGGAAGTTCCGGTACTCAGGTCCACGCGATAATGTCCGCCAACGTATCCGCCCAACTGAGCCATTCCAAAAAACTCCTTTTTACTTATCCGCCCAGAATAAAAGGCATTATTTTCAAATCTTGTCCGGGGGAGAGCATGGTTCCCATGCTGACTACCTGCTCATCGGCCATTAGCAGTGTAGAAGCGCTTAATTCCTCGGCATCGCCAATCTTTATGACCTTTGTCAGAACAGGAAACATCCGCAACAGCTTGATGAGCAGATCTCCGACTGTAGCGCCATCCCTTATTTCGATTAGAACTTCGGGTACTCCAGCCAGCCTGTCGTATGGGCTGTAAAATTTTACTTTGACGATGCCGCCGCTCATCACAGAATACTTCTCAGAATCATCAAAATTTCCCTTTCGGTTGCGCGTCTAGGGTTCTGAGCCAGGCGCTTTTCCATGGATGCCGTCTTGCTGATATCAGGCAAATCTTCGGCCTTGATTCCTATGGCGCCGAGGGTTTCCGGAATGTTCAGGTCTCGCGCCAACAGTCTGACGGCGGAAAGAGAGCGATTGGCCGCTTCAATTATCGGTATGCCGTCAACATGCTCTCCGAGTGCCCTGGCGACTCGTGCAAATTTTTCAGGATTGGCAGGCAAATTGAATTCCATTACAGGCGCCAAAAGGATCGCATTCGCAATCCCGTGGGGGACGTCCAGGATTCCGCCAAGCGCATGGGAAATACAGTGAACCAGGGTAGTCGAGGCTTGTCCGAAGGATAAGCCGGCAATTGTACTACCGATTGCTACACTGGATATCGCCTCGAGATTTGATGGATTGGAAGCCGCGGGTCTCAAGTATTTTCCGAGCAACTCGATTGCATAAAGAGCGCAGCCGTCCGTTATTGGAGAAGCGACTAAAGAAAGGTAGGATTCAATCGCATGGGTTAGTGCATCCATACCCGTAGCTGCGACAAGGTGTGGAGGCAGGGTCGCCATCAATTCAGGGTCTATCAGAGCCAACCTCGCACAGAGCAACGGACCCTGGCGCAAACTGACTTTCCGCCTTTGCAGTCGATCAACGACTACGGAGGAAGTAGTCACTTCGCTGCCGGTCCCACAGGTGGTGGGTATTGCAATCAAAGGGGTGATGGGGTTTGTGATGGACTTTCCTGAAATATATTCCCCAATAGACTCTCCACCGTTTGTCAACAGCAATCCAACGGCTTTAGCCACATCTATGGAACTTCCTCCACCAAGGGCGACCACCACATTCACCGCCTCCTGCCTTGCAAGGGCAAAAGCCTCGTCTATAGTCTCTACATCAGGATTTGGCTTGACCCCACCGAAACGGACCGCTCTTATTCCCGAGTTCTTAATGTCCTGTTCAATCTCATCGGCAATACCGGCCGATATTATTCCCGGGTCCGTGACTATAAACGCAGTGTCTCCGAGGGATTTAACCTTGTATCCAATAAGTTTACGGATTCCGACCCCATACAGTATCTCGACGGGTACAAAAAAGCTTGAGATAGCAATCATCTTGTTATCCTTCTCGTAATATTGCTGGTCAACTCGTTAGAAAAGTTCAGGAAGGATTTGGAACGTTGTTCAGGCCGGACTCAAGTAGTAACCTTGCAGGGGCCGTTTTCCTCAAGGTCATAATGGCAGAAGGCGGAGGAACCTCGAAAGCTATGTTAAATTGGTTATTTGGGATTCACACCTCTTTCTTTGCTCAGCTAGTCCAAACATTTTCCGAGATGCCGTTTTCAGAAGAGGAGCTACAGTAATTGTCTCTTTAAGGCTGATCGAGTGAATTGATGATTGCCTGCTTTGCATTCATCACATGACCTTTCATAAGTTCAGCAGTTTTGGCGGCGTCCCTTGCGCTAAGCGCCTCGAATATTTCCTTGTGCTGTTGCAGCGAAACCGCCAACCTGCCCGGAATTGACAAACTTGATTTTCGAAATAAAGCAGCCCTCTTGGTTATTCCCTCATAGATCATTGGGAGGCTTTTGTTGCCGGCAATATCAAAGATTGTTTGGTGGAAAGCCAGATTTGCACGGAAATAATTTCCTGGATCGTTCTGAGAGGTGGCGCTTTCCATATCCGAAAGGTGTTCCCTTAAGAGGCTTAAGTCTTTTTTCCGTATCTTCGAAGCGGCTTTCCTTCCGGCATACTCATCCAGAATGGCCCTTAAATCGTACAGGTCTTCGACCTCCTCCGCCTCGATTTCTCTAACGAATGTCCCACGGCGAGGTATGACCTCGACCATCCAGAGTTTTTCCAATTGGCGGCAAGCTTCCCTTATTGGAGCCCTGCTAACACCAAGGACTTTTGAAAGCTTGCTCTCGTTTATTCGTTTTCCAGGCTGAATCTCCCTGGAAAGAATCATTTGTTCGAGGCGAGAGCAAACGATGTCCGAAAGAGATGGCCTTTCGATCCTTTCGCTGATTCTTTGAGCATCGGGCTCCATTATCCCCCTCGAACCTCGTGCCGTCAAAACCACAACTGTCGATAGCTGACTGTCGACAGTTTATTTTTTTTTGAGAGAAAGTAAAGAAGATTCTTTCCTGATAATCTTTCCTCAGTGCTTCTCAGTATAATGGAGGCGGAAGGGTGCTCTGGAGGGTAATGCGCCTAAGGCAATAACAGAAACCTGTCCACTCAGCTGCGCTCAAGAGGGGCAGCGAGAAAACTCTCCTTTTTCGATTCACACGAAGTAATTCTATAAGGTGTTATCAAATATTGATTTAAGGAGATCTCTGTCCTCTGGCTGGCAACCAAATTTCTTTAAAGAGAAGCCCTGTTTGCGTTCATCCGAAAGGCCTGGAAATGCATACGGGCCTAAAGATGAATGAGAAACTCAGGGTTGGGGAATTGAATAGCTCTCGGAAAAATACTTGATTTCCGGGAGGTCTTTTTTATCAGTTGCCTCTAAAATTGCCCTGAGAAGTTCGCCAAAATTAATCGACTTGGATAAGCAGCAATGGGCACCCATTCTTATTGCCTTCGACCTAAGTGATCTATCTTCGGAGCTTGTCAGAAGGACAAAGGGTATCTTGGGGTAGACAGATGAGATGTACCGAAGGAATTCGAGACCGGACTCTCCCGGCATCTGATAATCCGAGATCACGAGAATGTGTTCAGCCGACCAGAGATCATTTCTGGCTTTCATAGTATCGGTTGAAATTGAACACTCGTAGCCCGAGTATTCAAGGAAATCCCGTAAAATTACCAACCAGTCTTCGTCGTCGTCCACGACAAGGATTTTGGAACTCATCGATCGCCTCAGATGATTTGAGTAAGCTGTTGGCATAGAAATCCGGTTTTACATCAATGCTAGTTGCATTGGGTGTGCCATTCGATAACTATCAAGGATTTATGCTTCCCGAGGCCGTCGAAAGGGGGAGATATTGTAGGATTATGCCTGCAAACTATGTTGGTTTCCAGATACACTCAGGATTGCAATCTCTCCACGCATGAAACTAACTTCATGAAATTGATCTTCTATCTTCCACATAGTCATCTTTTAAACCTTGATTGTCGCAAACCGCCAGTCCCATTGCGGTGGCGGCTGCTATAATTTTTCCTTGACGGCTAGCGGAAACTATGTCTCAGTGCAAAGCACATACTGAACTTTATTCTGAAACTTACTTCAATTTGTGATCTTAAGCTTGAGCAGTCAGATTATCTTCGACCAGAAAATATTCGCGATGTTTATATTCCTCGGATTATAACCCGACGCAAATTCGGAGGGTCGCCAAACGCCAATACCCGCAGGTGCCCAATACCTACAGGTCCGTGTGAGTAGTGAAGGTTTCGCTTTTGCAGGTGACTGAACGAACTGATTCAAGTAGGGGGATCTCATGCAAAACCGGACTTCTATAATAGTGTTCTTAGTGACAGTTGTTTGGTTCTCCTTTACAGCGCCCGTTCACATCTTGAATCCTGATCTTTTTGCTTCGGCCGAATCAGGTGGTCGGCAGCCTGCCACTCAGGCAGTAAAATCCGATCAAACACTTGCATCGAAACAGCCCGGCACCGATAGCCTGCTCCAGTTCAGGGCTGGGGGCCATCTCCTTGGGTTTCAGCCAAATAAGGCGCACTTGGTTGGGCTGGATCACGGCCTTAGCGTTGAGTTTGCGGGCACACCAGGGGTAATGCCAAAAGCGGCTGAAAAACCAAGGCAAACCGAAGGGATTTCCGAGGCGCCGTCCCTTGTTAAGGTCGTCTACGAGCATCTCTGGAAGGACATTGACCTGGTATATGAACCGGGAGAGCAGGGTATAGCGGAAAGCACCTACCATGTAGCTCCCGGCGCCGACGCATCGGACATCCGTCTTCGCTATAACGTTCCCTTCGAGATGCAAAGCAACGGCTCGCTCCGGTTTAAATTCCCGAGCGGCTATCTCACCGAGTCGCCTCCTGTTGCGTGGCAGGAAATAGGGGGAAATCGTTTGCCGGTGACGGTGGCGTTCAAGGTCACCGGCAGTGAGGTAGGGTTTAGTCTGGGCGAATACGACCACGATCATCCTCTGATAATTGACCCGACCTATCAATGGCATACTTTTTACGGATCTGCTGCAGTCACCGATACAAGCCGGGCCATGGCAATAGACGACAGCGGAAACATCTATGTAACGGGATACTCCAATGCAAGCTGGAATGGTCCGGGAGGACAGGCCCCGCTTAACGCGTTTGTCGGCAGCGCCGATATCTTCGTTCTGAAGCTCGGCAGCAGCGGTCAATACCAGTGGCATACATTCTATGGATCCGCGGTCAGCGAAGGTGGCTATAGCATCGCGATAGATGGCAGCAGAAACATTTATGTCACGGGATACGGCAATGCAACCTGGAACGGTCCGACCGGACAGGCCCCGCTCCGTGCTTTTTCCGGGGCTACCGACGTTTTTGTGCTAAAGCTCGGCGGCAGCGGTCAGTACCTGTGGCACACCTTCTACGGTTCGGCAGGCATAGAAACCAACCTTAGCATGGCATTAGACGGTAGCGGAAAAATCTATGTCTCGGGATACGGCAATGCAGCATGGAATGGTCCGGCCGGACAGGCCCCCCTCCATAGTTTTTCCGGCGGCAGCGATCTCTTCGTGCTGAAGCTCGGCAGTGACGGTGAATACCTGTGGCACACCTTTTATGGGTCGACAGGCTCCGAAATGGCCTATGCCTTGGCCGTAGACAGCAGCGGACAAATTTACCTCACTGGTAGCAGTTCTGCAGCATGGAACGGTCCGGGTGGAGAAACCCCGCTTCAGGCTTTTGCCGGCCTCAGCGATATCTTTGTGCTAAAGCTCGGCGCCAGCGGTCAGTACCAGTGGCACACCTTCTATGGTTCAGCAGGAACCCAAGCCGGCTATGGGATGGCCCTGGACGGCAGCGGAAACATCTATATAACGGGGTACAGCAACACAACCTGGAACGGTCCGACCGGACAGGCCCCGCTAAACGCTTATACCGGCGGCTACGATCTCTTTTTGCTAAAGCTCGGCGCCAGCGGCCGCTACCAATGGCATACCTTCAGTGGGTCGACAGGCAACAGTTATACCTATGGCATCGCTGTTGACGGCGGGGGGAGTATTTATGCAACGGGATACGGCAGTGCAACCTGGAATGGCCCGGGCGGACAAGCCCCGCTCAATCCATATGCCGGCTCCTATGATTTTTATGTTCTGAAGATGACTGACAGCGATCCGGTTGTAGTTGATTTTGGCTCTTCGGGGATCTGGCTCCACAAAGAGGGATCATGGACATCTTTACATCCCGCGAATCCCGAACGCATGGTTTTCTCACCTGATTCATCGACATTATACGCGGTTTTTGCTTCCTCGGGCCTGTGGAAGTCCGACGGCGCTTCCTGGTCCTATCTCACTGGGAACAGTCCGCGGAATATGCTGGCCTCAGGCTCAAATCTTTACGCTGACTTCGGTGGTTGGGGGCTGTGGGCCTATGACGGCACTTCATGGACCTCCCTTACGGGGAACAGTCCGAATAGTATGCTTGTCTCAGGCTCGAAGCTTTACGCGGATTTCGGTGATTGGGGGCTATGGGCCTACGACGGCACTTCCTGGGCCTTTCTCACATGGAACAGCCCCGAGAAAATGCTCGGTTCAGGCTCAAAGCTATACGCGGATTTTGGTCGTTGGGGGCTATGGGCTTACGACGGCACTTCCTGGGCCCAGCTCACCGGGGACACCCCGAAGAATATGCTCGTCTCAGACTCGAAGCTCTACGGAGATTTCGGCGCGGTGGGGCTCTGGGTCTATGACGGTGCTTCCTGGACCTACCTCACGGGGAATAGCCCGCAGAAGATGCTGGCCTCAGGCTCGAAGCTCTACGCTGATTACGGTGCTTTGGGCCTCTGGGCCCACGACGGCACTTCCTGGTCCCGGCTCACGGGGGACAGCCCGAAGAATATGCTCGTCTCGGGCTCAAGGCTCTACGGGGACTTCGGCGCGGTGGGGCTCTGGGCTTATGACAGCAATTCCTGGACTTATCTCACATCCGGCAACCCTGAAAAGATGCTCGCCTCAGGCTCAAAGCTCTATGCGGACTTCGGTACTTACGGAATCTGGCTCTATGACGGTACCTCCTGGGACTATATCTCCAAAGGTCCCTCGGAAAATATTTTAAGAGTCAACTGGTAAGTCCACCGGTTCCAAGGGTAGTGGGACGGACGAAGTAAGTCTATCAGATTACAAACATGGAATTAAGGAGAACTCATTTCTCGCCTGTCCACCTATTTCTTTAGAGAAGAGAAGCCCTGTTTAAGCTCATCCAAAAGGCCTGGAGATGGCAGTTACGGGCCTTAAAGAGGAATTAGAAACTCAGGGTTGGGGAATTGAATAGCTCTCGGAAGGATACTTAATTTCCAGGAGGTCTTTTTTGTTAGTTGCCTCTGAAATTGCCCTTAGAAGTTCGCCAAAATTAATTGACTTTGATAAGCAATGGGCGCCCATCCTTATTGCCTTTGACCTAAGTGATCGATCTTCGGAGCTTATCAGAAGGACAAAGGGCATGTGCGCAACGACCGTGCGACTGAATTGTTACGTTGAAGTCTTGCCAGGGGTTAGAGGGGTCGCGAAAAGACGTTGGGTACAAGCTGCACCGATTTCATAGACAAGCCAATCAATCCGGACACACTTCGTTAACCGGCGGCTCTGGACCTACTGCTTGGCTCCCATTTTCGTCAGCCTCGAAATGATGGATCCCTTGAACATCATCCCTGTGTGGCGATACACCTCCTTACCCTCAGTGTCGTAGAAAATCTGAGCGGGCGTCTCCTTGATTTGGTATTTTGCCGCTTGACTCGCGTGGGTCGATAGATTGATGTTGACTATCGCCACCTGATCACTGTTTCGATATTTTTCCTCGACAGCCTTGAAAGCTGAGGCTTGCATCCAGCAGCCAAAACAGCGGTTTTGCTCGAAATACACCATGGTGATCTTACCATTTACGGGAATCTGCGGCACGGGCGACAATTCCTCGGCGCTGCACAAGCCGGCGCAAAGGCTAATGGCGGCGACTACAAACATCAGGATTGAAATACCAAGACTTCTCTTCACGTCTGCCTCCCTGTGAGCAGTTCAGGGCGTCGCTGGCCCCGAAGCCGCTTAACATCCGGTTTCCGCGCACAACTACTACTGCCGATCGTCTCGAATATACCACATTGTCGCGAGGCTTCACTCTGAATAAAATGCATCAGCTCGATATCCCCGAGAGCCAAGTTGTGAGCCAGATTCCGCCACCCAAATCGTCTCGATTTAAAGCGCGAGTGACAACGGCAATTCGTTGTCGGTGTGCGCAGCATAAGAGGCTCCTGTATGATTGAGTCCCTTCCTGCATTTTAGAACCAGAGACGGGCAATGTCTTTTTGTTGCCCGTGCCGGATAGCAAGAGGGAGGACTGAATTCTGGCAAATGCATCCTCTCGTTCCCCGGGGAGCAAAAAGACGCTCCATGGGCCACCCCCGGAAAACGCAACCGTTCCCGTTTCATATATTCGCTTTTTGCATGATCAATAAGTTGGCAAGATGTGTGGACCGTCGCCGATCCGGAGTTGGAGGCGCTTTGGTCGATTTGTTACGTACAGTGGGATCACTCTGCAAATTTGACCCGGCAACGAAGGATTGGGAACGGCCAAAGACTTCTTATTGTGCTGACCTCGCCGTTGGCCATCCACTGGACTTTTCGGAAGAGAAATTACGAGGCTGGAAAATCCGACTAGCTCCGGTTCTTCAACCACTTGAAGCGGCCGTTATGTATCTTCACCACCAAGGGCGCTCTCAATTCGTCGATCCGGCACAAGCCAAATTAGCGCGACCAGACTAATCTTTACCTTGGGCAGCTTCGTAATTCGCTCTCGGAGATCCGGGTTGCCGGTAAAATCATCGGTGACTATTACCGCCTTCACTTCTTTGGCGTACTCGGTGAGCGGAAGGATATTCTCAAGAGCCGTATTGCCGCCGCCAACAACTGCAACCCTATCGTCTTTATAACGGTGCACCGCATGTGCCGCAAAAAGCGATACCCTTGCCTTTGCAGCTCTTTCGCGCCCCGGACGATTAGATTCTTGCGGGTCGCGCCTGTTGCAATGATAAGCGCCCGTGTGAAAAACACTATGTTCCCGTCAATGGTTTGCGCCGTGAGTTTGTGCATTTTGCCCGCCCGCTTCAGCGACGGAGGTGATAGATCCCTTCACCATGGAGAGGTATTCAGAAAATTTGCTTTGAAGGTTTTCAGAGAATGAGAGCATACTTTCCTGGGAGGCTTTACCCGACAGGGCAGGAATATGGCCAATTAGTGATCTCGGGAGCATTGTTTATTGGCCTCCAACTTCGGGACCAACTGCAATCACATTAAGATGGGGTTCGAGCAGATAGACCAGTGCGGACAGTCCTGCCGGTCCCACTCCGATGATTGCAACGCCATACAGTTTTTCTTTGTCATACTTCCATGGCCGTGTCCCCCTTCCACAGCTAAAATCAGCCTGCACAAATCCTCTCTGGTATGTTTGATCAGGCATTCACCGGCTGCAATTCGGGGTATCGGATTTCTCTTTGTGGAATCATCCCGAAACAGACGAAATCAATGTTGGTTTTTCAGCGCTTCCCGAGCCTTGCGATAGCCTGCTCGTTTGTGTTCTTCGATGGATCTTTTTGAGAAGTCGTAGTCCTTCGAGGGCAGATCTCCATTTTCATTTTCGTGGATAATACGGGTTATCGTCATCGGGGTCATGTCGCCCATCAGTTGGATGTAACGGGGCCTCTGTTTAATCTGCCCGGCAGCCATGGGGTCCACGGAGATAAGTATATCGCTGATCAGCCCGCGATAGTCGCGGATGAGTTCACGAGTTCGCACATCCTTACGGATCTTTTCCGAATAGAAGATCTCGTCACGTCGCGACATTACGCCTATCAGGCTTTCGGGCAAGGCCCTATTGCTGGGGTAGAGGTCTACGATGAATACGCGCTTATTGGTCCCGTCACAACGTTCGACGACCTGGTCTAAAGGTGAGTTGCTCACGATTCCGCCATCCCAATAGCTTTTATTATCTATGGTCGTCCACGGGAATCCAGGCGGCAGACTTCCGCTGGCCAGGAGGTGGTCGGCTGTGAGGTCGTCAACGTAGCTGTCGAAAGTTTCAAGCTCTGCGGTCTCGACGTTAACCGCGTTTACCAGAAGACGCACGGGGCTGTCCTTGAGCCGGGTGAAATCGATATACTTACTAAGGAGTTTCTTTACCGGGGATGGGTCATAGTAACTCGTCCAGTTCATTGGAAGGTCCGAAATATCTTTGATCGGCATGAACCAGCGCGGCTGGAAGAATCGCGGAGAACCAAAGGACAAGATGTACCAGGATGAGATCATCTGCTGTAATCCGTCATTTGGCACCACGGGCACATCCAGCGCAAGATCTTCCCAGAAGGCTTCCAGTGCCGCTGAGGCGTGCTTCGGGTTGCTTGCTATGATGGCCGCGTTGAAGGCACCGATGGACACACCCGCGATGATGTCGGGGTAAATATCGGCCTCCTCAAGGGCCTTGACTACTCCGCACTCGAAAGCCCCCAGAGCTCCGCCGCCCTGTAGAATTAAAATTGTCTGGGCTGGAATTGATTCTAACAGAAAATCCTTATCGGACAGTCGATCCTTAAAGGCCCCAAGGTCAACCCGGTTGCAGATCAACGACTCCATCGCCTTTGTCTCAGACGCTGGTCTCCCAAGTGAAAAGAACGCTCGGGGCACGCTGTCTCTCAGGTAGAACAGGGCAAATGATTTCTCTTCGGTCGAGCCACGTTGAATCAGTTCGTCAACACCACGGGTGCAGCCGAAAAACTCGAAGGTCAAGTCGAAAACATCGGAAAAAAAATAGGAGACCTCCGCATAGGGCTGTCGCTGGCCAAGCATATTTTTGGCAGCGAGCCGACCCTGCTTGACGGCATTATCCCAGTGCTCGATTCGTCGGCGCATACCGAACACCGGGTCGAAAAAATTAGCCACATCGCCTGCGGCAAAGACGTGAGGCTGGTTGGTCTGCATGTATTGATCCACAAGGATGCCATCGTCGAGGGCGACGCCGCTGTCTTGCAGAAATCCGGTTTCCGGAGTAATGCCGATACCCAGCGCCGCCAGATTGCAAGGCAATATCCGTCCGGAACTTGTCACCACGCGCTCGACACGGCTGTCCCCTTGAAATTCGCACACCGCGTCCTCGAAGATTATCTCCACACCGCGCTTTTGCAAGTACTGGCGGAGAAAAGCCGATACCACAGGCGCCTGGAGCATATCGAGGAGCACTTCCCCGTTTACGATCAAAGTTACCGACAAACCCATTTGTGTGAGCGATGACGCGAGCTCTACGCCGATAAAACTACCACCGACGATTACCGCCTGTGATGCACTTTTCGCGGCCCCTTTGATAGCCTCGGAATCGGCTACTGTGCGCAGGTAATGGATGCCGGACAGCGAACCGCCCGAGACATCCAACCTCTTGGGGCGCGAACCGGTAGCGATCAGAAGCTTAGCATAGTGGAGCGCGCCCGAGGAGTCGGTGTGCACGACCTGAGCCTCGGGATCAAGTGCCAGTGCCCTGGTGCCGGTCAGGATTTCGATTCGTTGTTCCCGGTACTCAGCCTCATGGAAGATGTCGAGTTGGTCTCGCGTCTGACGGCTAAGCAGGAACTGCTTTGAAAGCGGAGGCCGGAAGTAAGGCAGCGCACTCTCGGCCGCAACAATCGTAATGGTGCCATCGGCCCCCTCGGCACGCAAAGTGTCTGCGGCGGTCGCGCTGGCCGGGCCGCCACCCACCAGCAAGAAGTCCACATGTCGGGTCATGCTTGCACCTCATTTATTAATGGATGGTCGTCGGAGCACGTGCGCCGGTTCAGTGACGTCACGATCATGTGCAAGAGAATAGAATGGCTCGGCTCAAAGCCTACTGCATAAACCAGCCGTGACTGACAACGAGCGATTGTCCGGTCAAGGCACTGGAAGGGAAGGCGGCGAGGAAAATCGCGGTCTGTGCTACATCCTGTATCGACGTGAACTCGCCGTCCACGGTGCGCTTAAGCATCACATTATTGACCACCTCCGCTTCACTGATGCCAAGTGCTTTTGCCTGTTCCGGGATCTGCCTGTCAACCAGCGGTGTGCGCACAAAGCCAGGGCAGATGACGTTCGCCCTGATGCCGTATTGCGCGCCTTCTTTGGCCACCACTTTCGCCAAGCCGATCAATCCATGCTTGGCGGTAACGTATGGAGCCTTCAGCGGCGACCCCTCGTGTGAATGCACCGATCCCATGTAGATGATCGAACCGCCGCGACCGGCTTTGACCATTTCGCGCATGCAGGTGCGGGTTGTAAGAAATGCGCCGTCGAGGTGGATCGCTAAAAGCTTCTTCCAATTCTCAAACGACAAATCAACGATGGGACTGATAATCTGAATACCGGCGTTGCTGATCAATACGTCCACACCCCCGTAAGTCTCGAGGACCCGGGTGACACACGCCTCGACCTGGATTTCATCGATCACGTTCATTTCGACAGCCATCGCAGTTCCACCCGCACCCACAATTTCCTTTGCTGTCGCTGAAGCGGCTTCCATCGCCAAATCAGCGATGCACACTTTGGAGCCCTCTCTAGCGAATTCGAAGGCGATTTCCCTGCCGATGCCGCTCCCGGCCCCCGTGATGACAGCCACCTTATTTTGTAGTTTCATACCGCTCCTCTCTCACCAACCCCTCGGCTTTTGCCAGGCTGGACATCTCCTTGCCTCCTGCCATAAAACAGATCATGGCGTGCACCGTCCTCGAAGTATCAATGGGCACAGGGAAGACAACGGGCGTTTTCAACTTACTTTGATCATCGGCTCCCCACAACAGACCAACTCTCCACCCCCTGCCTCCTTGACTTCAACAACATTGCCGCAAATCTCACATTTGTAGACTCCCCCTACGCCGTTCACTTTAACCATGGTGGCATCCTTCGTTTCAGCAATGGATCGAATTTAATTCTTCAATGGACAAGAAGCTGAACCCGTATGCGTAGATTCTGCGGCTCAAAAAACCGCCGTACGGGCTACATCTGGTAGGTCATGAACTTACCCCCAACGGCGCAAGCGAGTATCACACCCTACGCTCACTCAGACTTCGCCAGGGGTGATCTCACGTTGCCCTTCGCCATTATTTCCTCGACAGACGGAAACCGTTTTTTGGCCGCCTCAGGCATAGGCTTCCATTTCTTGTCGGGATCATAGCCGAAAGGCTTGGTCCCCGGCCCCTCGGAAGGTTTTCCAACAATGATGCGTCCTACCATGCCCGACCGCTCATGAGGGCGGCAAAAATAATCATAGACCCCTTCGATTGTAAATTTGTGCTCGAACTTCGAGTTTGGAGAGGGATAGAGTTCTTCAATGATCCCTGAATCCCATGATTCAGCGTTCTCGGGGATTCGCAATTCGTGGTTGTCATTCTCCGGATGATAGGCGGAGACGGAATGATAGTTGTCGATTTGAACCCAACGCACCGTATCGCCGGGTTCAATGCGAATGCCGACAGGGTCAAAAAATACATCATTACCGTCCGGGGTTACCATCATGCGCACTTCCACTGTTTTCAGAGCCGGGCAAACCTCGGGCAACGCCACATGCAATACAGCGGTCACAAAGCCGAAGGATAAAGCTGCCAGCATTTTTGTCAGCTCGGGGAGACGGATTCTCTTCATCGATATCCTCCCGAAATTGATTGGGAGACACTGGGATCTCTCATAAGCCGCTGGGCGGTCCTCAAGCTATTTCATCGTTTCCATTTGTTCATCGTGGCCGATAAGCCAGAGCGTGATATGGTAGTGGGGTTCCGGAACACCGGGATGTCCAGGGTTGTACATAAAATCAACGTGATTGATTTTGAGGCCCGGTATATCTTTCCCCAAGTTATCGATTGCCTTATGCTCGTCCAGGTCCTTCGTGGGAACCATGTAAATTACATTGACCAATTTGTCTTTTTTGTCGTAGCCGAGAAACGGCCCATAAGGGAGGGTGGCGGGGTTCACATACAGCGTTCCCATTCCAGGCAGATAATCTGGAAGTTTCACCAGGGAACTCACCTTCTTAAACTCAGCGGGTGGCGCTTTTGATATGTCCCTTTCAGCAGCAGTGGACATATTCGTAAAAGCGAATAACGATAAAATAAGAATTGAGACTACCAAAAATGCTTTTGCGTTCATGGTGCCCCTCCGTCGAAGTGTGAGGCGCATCTATTCTTAACAAATGGTAAATCTTTTTGACGATAAGACACTTTCCATAATGGCGCAAGGTTTCGAGATTGATTTACGTCCTACCATTTTAGTATAAATCATTGCATTCATAGTTATGGTGATTATTTTGGAGCTACAGAATGAAGCCTCCCAATAATAGCTTTTCTGAGGCTGAGAGGATTACAAAATGAATACCAACGATAGACTTATAAATGTAGAAGACGAGTTGCTAAGATGCGACTCATCAAAATGCATGCAATTTAAACATGGCAATTGGGAAGATAGATTCGAAGATCTCATTTTTGGGGTGGGACCGTAAAATCTGATATAAGTAATCTTGATATTTCCGTAGTCGATATATTATTAAATTAGTTGTTCCTATGCTATACTGACCAGGACTCACAAACGGACTTTGGCAGGCCAAGGTTCCGTTTTGATATCATAGCTTGCAATACGCGTAAAATCATCCGAGACCAATGTGAAAATCTTTAGTTTACCTTAATGATAATAATTCTGAAGGGGTTAATCGGTATGACCCTTGTTTCTGCTGGGCCGAAAAGATAAATGGGAGATCGCCATTACTCAGATTGGCGCATATGCTGCTGCTCCAGTCGGTACTAACTATCGCAAAAGCTCCATTTTCGTGAGAAGAAACGACTGGAAGCTATCCGATTTATCCTGGCGACTGCTTTTCTTCATAGCTCAGTTGGTCCACCAGAAAGTCGGATATCTCTCCTGAAGATCTCGAAATCTTGACGTCCCGAAACTTTACCACGTTCAGATCATACATTCGCAAAAGCAAGGCAGGCTGAGAGTTCTGCCTTCCTGGCAAGAAGTTGGAACTTTTACTATAAGGCTGCGGCCACTTCAGAAGCTAATTCATTATGGCGCTGCATAACAGTTTTTGGGAGCCATGACAGCTAAATGATCCAACGATCGACTCAGAACTCTGAAACGAGTGCTGTTCCCTAATTCAGGCCTGTCAATACACTCACAGCTCGCAGGGACTACCGTGCATACCCCATTATCTTCCAACCGGATAGTTTGGAATTTCGATTCTGAACTCAATCAGGTCAATTTACTTTTTACGGGACCATCAACTTTTGCCTTTTTGCGGTAACGCGCGACTCGCCGCCGCCTACAAGGTTGAGCAGGACCTTCAGAGGGCTTGGAGGGGGAGCGGGAACTCTTGGCTAAATTGTTGAGCTCTAATACCTCGTGGGGAGGCTGATTCCGTACGGGGGGTTAACACGCCCCAATAAACCGATACTGGCCCCGGACTCAAAGCTCCAATTTTGCTGCAATGATACCTACTCTTTGATGATCGATGCCAATTTCGAAATAGAGGAAAAAAGCCCTTCCTTCTTTCGTGTTAAAGGCTTTGTAGTAACACCAAGTCCCTTAATCTCATCCACCATTGTAGAAAGCACATCAATCATGGTTCTTCTGTCGGATAACCATGTGTCCACAAGTTCATACAGTTTATCTTTGGAATTGCAACTTTTGTCAGAGCTTATAAGGTGTATATTGTATGAGCCAGAGAAGTACTTATCAGCTAGAAGATCCATCTTAAACACAATGCTCTCTATGTTCCTTGCAAGAACAGAATCATAAGTATACCATCCTTGACGTGGTCTATCTACGGCAATACTTAACTTCAGCGACGCCACTTCGACACAAATTGTCTTAATAACAGCAAGTGCGTAATCAACATCTTTCCCGAAAATATCTTTACTTACTCCAGTACACTTGCCTTCTATTTCACTAAGTTTGGCAAGGATAAATCCATCTTCACCGATTTCTTCGGTTGACGAAACTCGCATTGCTTTGTTTGGCTCATCATTGATTGTCATAATCACTCGCACCTCTACTTAATCATTCTCAATGAGTAAATTCACTATCGTAAAACTATACGCGCTGATATGAATCTTAAGTGTTGGGGCGTTTCTTTGCAAGGCCTTCAGTGGCGGAGACTTCTGTTGGAGAGGCTCGCAAATAGATTGGATTGGTCATATTATAGTCATATTATAGTTGATTTAACTAGATATTTCCCAAGACTCCTCCAGTTTAAACTTTCCCGGTAGGTACCTACTTGAGCACAAACATTATTAAACGATCAGGTAAGGAACTCTACACATTCGAGAATCGGACTTGGTATGTGCCTGGATTTTAGAAGCAGCCAATGAGGGTGACTATCACGTCGTTGTGCGATGGCCCCCAAAAGAGTATGATCCAGACAAGCGGCGGACGGTGGATTTCGTTAACTTATGTGAATGGCTCTACAAGAAAGCAAAATTCAAAGAAGATGCTAAAAACAAGGGGTACATAGAAATCAGAAAACAATGAGGGCGAACAATGGGTTGCGGAGGGGCATTCGGGTCAACGAGCAATTCCGAAGAAGTTCAA
>DBMI01000063.1 GCA_002298165.1 Desulfarculales bacterium UBA702 | reverse complement strand
CAACCCCCTCCCCCAACCCCTCCCACCAGGGGAGGGGAGCTTGCCTTCACGCTGCGCCGCGTTTATTTCGGTTCCGCTTTTGGGCAACAGCCCAGGGGAGACCTTGCCACAACCGGGGAGCGGAGCCCTCATCAAATTCCCGCATCTACAACTCGACCTGAACGCCCAATTCGACAACCTGGCCGGGCGGCAGGCCAAAATAGTTGGTAGCGGTCTGCGAATTTCGTGAGAGGAAAGCGAAGAGGCTTTTTCGCCAGCGCATCATCTTTGCGTCGCCGGTCGGCAGCAGGGTCTCTCTCCCAAGATAGTAGCTTATCGGCTCCGTGCGTGGGATGAGCCCTGCATTGAAAGCAAGTTCCATTACGTGTGGCACGTTTGGTGTTTCCATGAAACCGTAGTGTGCCACCAGCCGGTAGAAACCGTTCCCCAGAGCCTCGACTTTTATCCTGTCGTTATCGTGCACCGACGGTACATCTGCCGCAATGATCGTCAGCAGAATAACCTTTTCGTGCAGCACCTGGTTGTGTTTGTAATGGTGCAGAAGCGATGGGGGAGTATATTTCGAAGAGGACGCCAGAAACACTGCCGTGCCCGAGACTCGATATATATGGTGATCGGCAACATCGCGCAGGAAATCGTCAAAAGGAAGGGAAATCCGCCTGAACCTGCTGGAGAGGGCTGCGCGGCCGTCTTTCCAGGCCGTCATTATTACCACGATTACTATTGCAACCGCCACTGGGAACCACCCGCCGTCAAAGAACTTGAACAGGTTGGATCCAAAGTAGGTAAGGTCGAAAATGAGGAAAAGACTTACCAGCGGAAGTACTCTTTTTATCGGCCAGTTCCAGGTCTCTGTTGCAACGAAGAAGTAGACAACCGATGTAAGCCCCATATTTGCGGTGACCGCCACGCCGTAGGCTCCGGCGAGGCCGCTCGAACCCCGGAAGACAAGCACAAGGGCTATGCAAACGATCATCATAACCCAATTAATCTCGGGAATATAGATCTGCCCCTCCGTGACCTCCGAGGTATGGACGATGGTCACTCGCGGGAAATAACCGAGTTGGACAGCCTGGCGCGTCAGGGAAAAAGCTCCGGAAATCATCGCCTGTGAGGCGATTACCGTTGCCACCGTTGAAAGTCCGACCATTGGGTAGAGCAAGGGGCGAGGGACCAGTCCGTAGAATGGATTGGGGGCGAAGTCCGGATTTGAGAGCAACAGTGCGCCCTGGCCGAAATAGTTCAGGAGCAGTGAGGGGAACACCATTCCAAACCAGGAAAGCCGTATGGGGCGCTTGCCGAAATGACCCATGTCGGCGTAGAGCGCTTCGCCTCCGGTTATTACCAGGACAACCGATCCCAGAACCACAAGTCCGTGGAGGTGGTTCTGCGCAAAAAACCTGTAGGCATGAATTGGATTGACAGCCCACAGAATGCCTGGGTTCCTGGCTATTTCCCCGATCCCCAGTAGGGCGATCGCCGTAAACCAAATCAGCATCACAGGTCCAAATACTTTTCCGATTCCGGTCGTCCCATGCCGTTGAAAAAGGAAAAGGACGAGGAGCACCACGCAGGTCATCGGCACGACGAGGTCACGGGCGGCATCGGTTGCGACCTCCAGACCCTCGATTGCCGACAGGACCGAAATGGCTGGCGTAATAAAACCGTCACCATAAAGCAGGGCCGCCCCTGCAAGCGCCGCCAGTATCATGAAGTTGCGCATTCCGGGCGAGAGTCTGTCCTCACCGGGAACCAGCGCAAGAAGGGCGAAAATTCCACCTTCTCCACGGTTATCCGCCCGCATAATGAAGATGATATACTTGATGGATACAACTATCGTGAGAGACCAGACGACCAGTGAGAGCACGCCCATAATATTTGACGCACTGGTTTCGATTGCATGATGGCCGTGGAAACACTCCTTTATCGCGTAGAGCGGACTGGTGCCAATGTCGCCGTAGACAACTCCAAGCGCTCCCAGCACAAGCCCTAGTTTCAGGCCGTTCGAACCATGTTTGACTGCGCCCATCCGGGTAGTATACCCTTTCTCGTTGATCTGCGCGGGTTTTTGGTGCACCCTCTCTATATCACTATTGATTAAATCGCAATTGATAAGAGTATGGTGGTGCCGCCGAGGGGTCCTCGTGCGCACGTGATTACATTAGAATTCAGGGAAAAGAGCTTGTAACTCGGGCATTTCCAAAAGGCGAGCTAAGATGGCAATTATTGCAATAGTCGGACGGCCAAATGTTGGCAAGTCCACACTTTTTAACAGGATCAGCAAAAGTAGCCGCGCTCTGGTTGACGACCTTCCGGGGGTTACAAGGGACCGCAATTATGCGCCCTCTGTCTGGGATGAAAAAAGCTTCACCCTGGTCGATACAGGCGGGTTTATCAGCAAAGACGACTCATTTTTTGACGGGCACACCCGGGAGCAGATTTTCTACGCACTCGAAGAGGCGGATATCCTCCTGTTTGTCGCCGACGCCAAGACGGGTCTTCATCCGGAAGATCCCGTGCTGTTTGACATCTTGCGAAAAACGTCCAAACCCGTTTTTTTCGCGGTGAACAAGGTCGATGGGCGCGAGCAGAAGAATCTGATGGACGAATTCTATTCGCTCGGGATCGAAAAACTCTACCCCATCAGCTCCGCTCATGGATTCGGGATCGGTGAACTGCTCTCGGACATTCTGGAACTCGTCCCCGAGCCCTTTTCCCCGGAACAGGAAGCCGAAGAAGAGGATGTCTCCGAGGTCAGAATTTCGATACTTGGGCGCCCAAATGTCGGCAAATCCACGCTGGTAAACAAAATTCTCGGTGCGCCGCGAGTTATCGTAAGCCCCATTCCCGGCACGACCCGCGACGCGGTGGACACCCCGATCGAGCGCGCAGGGCGTAAGTACCTGTTGATAGATACTGCCGGCATAAGAAAGAAGGGCAAAACCCGCGAGAAGCTCGAGAAGGTAAGCATAATGAAGGCCCTTCACTCGATTGATAAGAGCCATGTCTGCATGATCCTGGTGGATGCCTCCGAAGGCGCGGCCGATCAGGACCTGCACATCGCCGGCTATATCCACGACCGCTCCCGTGCCTGCATAATCGGCATAAACAAATGGGACATACTCGAGCCCGACTCTAAAGCCGCCAAGAACTTCATCGAGGACATCAAATACCGCTTCAGATTTACGCCCTATGCCCCCATTCTGCCGATCTCCGCATTAACCGGCAAGGGGGTACGCAAGATCATGCCCACAGTCGATCAGGTTTTTGAGCAGTACAACCGGCGAGTTACTACCGGCATCCTCAATAGGGCGCTCCAGGATGCTCTTGAGGCACACGAGCCGCCCCTTGTCCGTGGCCGAAGGCTGAAATTTTTCTACGCTACCCAGGCCAGCGTTCGCCCACCTACCTTTGTCATTTTTTGCAACTACCCGGAAAGTATACATTTCTCATACGAGAGGTTCCTTACAAACAGATTCCGTGAAGCTTTCGGACTGGACAAAACCCCTATACGGCTGATCTTCCGCGGAAGACAAAGGACTGAGGAGGATAGACCCAGGGCTGAGCGCAGAATACGGCGCGCCCCGGAGAAAGGGCGCAAGCATGGGCAGAAGAAATAGCTTAGGGCATATGGGCTGTTGGTTGCAAAAGGGCCAAAATAGCTGGTTCGAACCGGCAAAACTCTCTTCCGCAAAGTTGTAAATACTTGCGAAACAGGAGATAATCCACTTTTTAGACACAGCTTTGTTGTGCCCACACATCCACCAATTGCACTGGAACGTGAGATGGCTGAAATAAAGAGCACCATGGAACTAATTATGGAGAGGACGCGAAACCTCACCATGAGTGATGAAGAAAGGCTGGAGCAGCGGACCGGCGAATTCAGGGGCGGTGTGAACAGGCTTATTCAGAAGTACCTTCAATCTGAGCTGGATGTGGATCGTTTCCAAGAGGCGCTGAGCCGGCTGGAAAAAGATTTTGAAAATCCCGGCATGGCTTTGGCTGTTGAGGAAATCGCAAAGCGAATCAGCCCAGGTGAAGATAATGCCCCTCTGCTCAGATTACTGCGGCTGGGGTGCGAAAAGAATATCTCGGGCCTGGAGGCTCTTTTGAAAAATTACGAAGAGCAGGCCGATCTCCTTTCCGCCCGAGCATCGGATGATATTCTGGAAGAATTAAGAAGATCCGGGATTACCGGTACCGCGGTTATTCCCAACCTTTCCGCCGATGAGGAACTTGCGAAAGCACAAACGGTGTTGCATGAAAAATTCCGGAAAAACCTCGCGGCCCAAATCGAGGGGCTTTCATAGCCCGCCTGCCGGCCCGATTCTCGAGTGCAAAAAACTTCTTTACTGATTCCCCGGCAGATTGCAAAATAGCTGTGCGGGGATAATCGCCAGGAAGTTACTTTCCAGTTAAGCACACCGGGTTCCGCCCTGTTCGCCCCGATTTCGAGGCCCATGCATGCGCGATTTCACCACGGACTGTTAGTGCCGCTGAGACGCGTATGGGAAAGCCAGGTTGTCTGTCATACCATGCAAATGTCTCCAATGGCGAAAACTGTTCCCTTTCTGCTCGTCATATTCGGCATTGCCGTCCTATTTCTTTTCCCTCATTCCTCGCCTGGTGTGGTCAATCCCTGGAGGGAAGCCGATAAGGGCCTCTCGGTCGCTGAATTTCAATCCGAGACCAAAGGCCGCGTCCAGTCTTTTTCCATAACAGTTGTTAAAATTGATCCAAAAGAATTTTCGCTAAGGCTCCTTTGTGCCTCCGAACTGGGCAAAGAGAAGCTCACAACCAGGGAGTGGTGTGATAAGCACAAACTCGTCCTTGCGGCAAATGCCGGGATGTTCCAGGAAGACGGCTTGACCAGTGTAGGATTCATGAAAAATTTCAAGCACGTGAATAATCCAAAACTCGGCAGGGCCAATTCCATTCTGGCATTCAATCCAGTGGATGAGGGGGTCCCCGGGGTACAGATTATTGACAGGGAATGCCACGATTTTGATTTATTGCGTCAAAAATATCAATCATTTGTGCAAAGTATAAGAATGATTTCTTGTGATGGACAAAATGTCTGGACACGACAGTCTTCAAAGTGGAGCACCCTTGCAATAGGAATGGATTCCGCCGGAAATATACTGTTCATCTTCAGCAGAGCGCCTCGTTCAGTGCATGATCTTATTGAAATCATACTTTCTCTCCCCCTGTCGCTTAAAAGTGCAATGTATCTGGAGGGCGGCCCGCAGGCCTCACTTTATCTTTCCACTCCTCATATGAATCTGGAGCTAAATGGAGTATGGGAAGGGTTTGAGGAGAACAAGGTTCTACAGTTCTCGCTACCGATTCCCAATGTTATCGGAATAACAAGGAACTTACAAACCAGCGGTTAGCAATTTTGCTCTTTTTATAAGGTGTTTTACCCTTTTTTCCCTACTTAATGCAGGATCATTAACCATCATATAAAAGCGTAAACGGGTGCATTAGGTAGAAACACCAACAAAAACACCGCCAGGAGCGCAAACCTGGTTTCCGAAGAGC
The DNA here is from genome assembly GCA_002298165.1 of Desulfarculales bacterium UBA702. GTDB lineage: Bacteria > Desulfobacterota > Syntrophobacteria > Syntrophobacterales > Syntrophobacteraceae > SbD1. The sequence goes on along the minus strand of DBMI01000063.1, from coordinate 12,412 downwards.
CGGAAATTACTGAAAAAAGTCCTCGGTATGAAGGGCTAAATAAAGTTTCAACCATTTATATTTACATTTAGCCTGTACGCGCCTATTTTAACGCCAGGTATAAAGAAATAGAGCATCTGGTTACTTTCCGATCACCTCGATGGGGCTAATCCTTTTGACCAAAAGTGCCGATTTCTTCTTCAAAGACAGCAATCCGGCGAAAAGAGTGGGCCAGAAGAGTAGCTTGCGGCACACATTAAACCCTGCTTCGGTTCGGGTTGTTCGGGTAAAGCTGTAGCGAGGGAGACTTCCCGCGGATGATTTCCGGCACGGGAATTGCCTAAAAATCATCCAGGTGATCGGAAGCTAACGAACCAGGAATGTTTTATGATGTACCAATGCATAAAATGCGGCAAAACATGGGGCGCTGGGAACCCTGAAAATGACGGGTACTCACACGGGCTTTGTCTGGATTGCCTCAAGGAAGCTCTGACGCCTATTTACCGCAGGCAGCAGGCCCGTGAAGGCAATTTTGACTGCTTTGGAAAATCAGCGGGATTTTGCGATCAGAGAACGTGCAAATATCGGCAGATTTGCATCGGATAGATTGTCGGCGTTCTTCAGTTCGGATCCCAAGATTTCCCACCAGACAAGCAAGACCGGACCAGCCTTGGACCTCCGGCGCACCATAACGTACATGCTGTTCCCCTCTTTTAAACTACCCGCCTGATTCTTAAAATTTGATGAGAAATAACTGCCGAGGTGCCGGTTTGGCCGCTTATCGGAGAAGGAAAATGCCCGAAACTGCTAATCGGGAACAATCCAGACGCAGACGAATTCTCACGGGGGATCGCCCGACAGGGCGGTTGCACTTGGGCCACTGGGTGGGAAGCATCCAAAACCGCGTACGTCTCCAGCATGAATATGAGACGATTCTGATTATTGCTGATCTGCACATGCTGACTACAAAAAGGAGCCGAAACGACATCAGGGAGGTCCTCTCGAATGCGCGCGGCCTGGTGCTCGATTACCTGGCCGCCGGTATCGATTACGAAAAGACCACGATTTACCTCCAATCGGCCGTTGCCGAGACTTTTCAGCTCAACACGATCCTTCAGAACCTCGTGACGGTAAATCGTCTTTTGCGGCTGCCGAGCCTGAAGCAGATGGCTGGGGCCGCGAATATCGAAGAAGAGTCATTCCCGCTTGGCCTGCTTGGATACCCGGTCCTCCAGGCCGCCGATATTCTGCTCGCCAAAGCTCAACTCGTGCCGGTCGGCAGGGACAATTTGGCGCACGTCGAGATAACCCGCGAGATTGCCCGACATTTCAACAACACCTACGGAGAAGTCTTTGAGGAGCCCGAACCTCTTCTAAGCGATATCCCGGCCCTGGTGGGTACGGACAATCGCGGCAAGATGTCAAAATCGGCCGGAAACGCCATCTACTTAAGCGATGATGAAAAGACCGTGAGGGCAAAGGTTGGTTCCATGTTCACCGACCCGAAGCGGATACATCCGGATATTCCGGGAAAGGTCGAGGGCAACCCGGTTTTCATATATCACCAGATTTTTAACGACAACAGGGGGGAAATTGAAGAGCTTGAGGCGCGCTACAGAGCAGGCAAAGTAGGGGACAGGGAGGTAAAGGACAGGCTCGCAGACGCTCTGGAGCGCTTTCTATCCCCAGTTCGCGAAAGGGCCGATTTTTTTTCGAACAGGCCTGGGCTTATTGACGAAATCATATGGAACGGCACTCTAAAGGTCCGGCAAATCGCAGCCGAAACAATGCGCGAAGTTCACCATAAAATGGGCTTTGATCGAGTTTGGAAAGATTTGGTGCCCAAAGGCGGCGGGCAAGGCTGAGACTGTTGCCCGAATAATCATTGAGTAAAGGCTAAAGCAAAATTGTAGGGAATGCCCTAATTGAAGCGGCGCATTCCCACTCATTGCCTCTAACAAGCATCACAAATTCGCACGAACATACCGGCTATTTTTAACTTAAAACGCCATTCTTTCTCTCGTTATTCCAACCATTCGATTTTTCAGTTATAATCCACGATGCTACGCTCGTGCATCCGGAAGATGGAGGTTTTGCATTAATCCCCTCTTGAGTTTTGTTAAAGATCCATAAACCTCTATCCGTAAACCAGAATGTGGCAAAGTGTTTTATCCAGGGTCAGGAGCGGGCGATTTTGTGAATTGGGCATATAGCCTGGCAAAGGCCGGCGGTTTTTGGGCCGGTTTCCTTTTTCAAATCAGGAGCGGTAAATGATACGCACTACGGATGCGCTGAATTATCACAGCGATGGTCGCGCGGGAAAAATAGAAGTCAAATCCTCTAAGCCTTGTATTACTCAAAGGGACCTCAGCCTTGCCTATACGCCGGGGGTTGCCGAGCCGTGCAGAGAGATCGAAAAATTTCCTGACAGGGTTTTCGATTACACTACGAGGGGCAACCTTGTCGCAGTGATCACAAACGGTACGGCTGTTCTGGGCCTTGGCAATATCGGCCCCTTGGCTGCAAAGCCCGTCATGGAGGGAAAGGCGGTCCTGTTCAAGAGGTTCGCCGATATAGATGTATTCGACATTGAACTTGACAGCAAGGACCCCGATGAAATCATAAGCGCCGTTAAGCTCCTCGAACCCACATTCGGCGGCATAAACCTCGAAGATATCCGCGCTCCGGAGTGTTTTTACATCGAGGAGCAATTGAAAAAAGTCATGAAGATCCCCGTCTTCCATGACGACCAGCACGGTACCGCCATAATCTCGGGGGCGGCTCTTTTAAATGCGCTGGAGCTGCAGGACAAGAAAATCGATCAGATCAAGGTTGTATTCTCTGGTGCCGGTGCGGCCGGAATCGCTTGCGCGACCCTGTATCTGAAACTCGGGGTAAAGAAAGAAAATCTGTTCCTGGTTGATTCGAAGGGCCTGGTCTATCATGGTCGTGAAGATGGGATGAACCCTTACAAGGAGTTTTTCGCAAACGGCGAAGAGCCAAAGAGCCTGTCCGACGTGATCAGGGACGCCGACGTGTTCGCGGGAGTCTCTACCGCCGGTCTGGTTTCCAGGGAGATGGTGAGGAGCATGGCTGATCGACCAATAGTTTTTGCCATGGCCAATCCCGACTCCGAGATAAACTATCCCGACGCCAAAAGCGCACGGGACGATATCATTGTCGCAACCGGCCGCTCCGATTATCCAAACCAGGTCAATAACGTTCTGGGCTTTCCCTTTATTTTTCGGGGCGCCTTGGATGTAAGCGCAACGGCAATAAACGACGAAATGAAAATTGCGGCGGTGTACGCTCTCGCCGAACTGGCCAAGGAAGACGTTCCCGATTCCGTGCTCAAGGCGTACGGCATGGAAACCATATCTTTCGGGCCAAACTATATCATTCCCAAGCCTTTCGACCCACGCGTGCTGATCTGGGAAGCACAGGCGGTGGCGAGGGCAGCGGTTGAATCGGGAGTGGCGAGAAAGCCCATAATGAATTGGGATCAATACAGGGACAATCTGGAAGGGCGTCTGGGAAGGTCCCAGGAAGTCATGCGCCGGATTATCCACAAGGCCCAGCGAAATCCAAAACGCATCGTTTTCCTTGAAGGCACCGAGCCCAAGATTTTGCGGGCCTGCCAAACCATCATGGATGAGGGAATCGCCAAACCGATCCTGCTTGGTAACCGTATAGTTATAAAAAGAAAAGCGACAGAACTTAATCTTGACCTCAAGGGCGTAACAGTGGTCGATCCGGCCAAGTACGAACGGCTGGACGACTATGCTTTCGAGCTTTACCGCCTGCGCTGTCGTAAGGGCATCACGCGCCAGGAGGCGAAAAAAATTCTGAAAAACGACTCGAATTATTTCGGGGCCATGATGGTAAGGATGGGAGATGCGGATGGACTTATCGGCGGGGTTAACCAGCACTATCCCGATACAATTCGGCCCGCACTCCAGACTGTTCCGCTGTGCAGGGGCACTTCTGTGATAGCCGGCGTTTACATGATGGTTTTCCAAAAAGATCTCCTCTTTTTTGCGGACACGACGGTAAATATAGATCCAACAGCCGAGCAGTTGGCCGAAATTGCCATAGTCACCGCCGATACTGTCCGACAGCTCGATGTAGAGCCGCGGGTTGCCATGTTGTCTTTCAGCAATTTCGGGAGCACTCGCCATCCGCGCGCCGAAAAGATGGCCAAAGCAACCAAGATCGTAAAGGAGCGCCGCCCGGACATAGTCATAGACGGCGAGATGCAGGCCGATACCGCGGTGGTTGGCGAAATTCTGAACGGGGTATACGATTTCAATACTCTGAGAAAACCTGCAAACGTGCTTATCTTCCCGTCTCTTGAGGCCGGCAATATTGCTTTCAAGCTCATGGCCAGGGTTGGAGGGGCTAAGGCCATCGGCCCTATCCTCATGGGAACCAGCGAGGCCATCCACGTTCTGCAGCGCAACTGCGACGTCGAGGATATCGTGAACACTACCTCGCTTGCCGTGATAGACGCCCAGGAGCACAAAAAATGCCTTCTTGTCGAACGGCTGGGCACCGGTTCTTTATGAGTTGTTATGAGTTGTTGCCTTTGCTGAATTTTTACGATACTGTGAGTGCGAAATAAGGTTTCGCTGTTTGACAGATTGTAAATAAGCCGGGGGGTGCTCCCGCGATCCGGAGCTGAGATAATACCCTTGGAACCTGACCCAGTTAATGCTGGCGGAGGAATCGGCTGGAACATACACATCCACTGAAGGCCGTTTTCCCCGAAAACGGCCTTCAGCATTTCCGGGGTCCTTTCTGTCTCAGTTGGCAAGAATCTCTTTATTGAAAAGAGGGTATCATGGCAACGCAACTAGAAATGGCTAGGGCGGGTGTTGTTACCGAGGAGATGAAAAGGGCCGTCGAGGGTGAACCTGTAAGCGCGGAGCAGCTTCGAGATCTGATCGCCGCAGGATTCGCCGTTTTGCCCAAAAACATCAATCACTCCTTCCCGATACTCAGGGCAGTCGGTAAAAACCTCAAGACAAAAATAAACGCTAATCTGGGTACCAGCGGCGAGTGCTGCTCGCTCGATTTCGAGCGAGAGAAACTCGATGCAGCGGTAAGGGCGAAAACCGATTCGATAATGGACCTGTCGACCGGCGGTGATCTTTCGGGGATGCGGCATTTCTACCTCGAGAATTCGCCGGTGATAGTCGGATCGGTTCCAATTTACGGGATCGCCGCCGAACTCATAATCAAGCACCGCCCGCTCGATAAAATGGATTCCGATGAGCTTTTGAGGTCAATCGAGAAGCAATGCGCGGAAGGACTTGACTATATTACCGTGCATTGCGGAGTGACCAGGGCTTCGGTTAAAAAGCTCGAACACTTCGAGCGCATAATGCCTTCGGTAAGCCGTGGCGGGTCCATCCACATGCACTGGATGCGCAAAAACAACAAAGAAAACCCGCTCTACGAATATTACGACGACCTGCTCGATATCGCATATAAGTATGACGTGACGCTTAGCCTGGGGGATGGTTTCCGCCCCGGCACCATTCTGGATGCAACCGACGGAGCGCAGTTGGAAGAACTCATGACCCTTGGCGAACTGGCAAAAAGGGCCAGGGCCAGAAATGTCCAGGTCATGATTGAAGGCCCCGGCCACGTCCCCCTGAATGAGATAGCCGCAAACATGCTTCTCCAGAAAAAGATATGCGGAGGGGCGCCATTTTACATCCTCGGCCCCCTTCCAACCGATATAGCCGCCGGCTACGACCACATAACCGCGGCAATCGGAGGAGCTATAGCCGGAGCGGCCGGCGCCGATTATCTCTGCTATGTCACCCCCGCCGAACACCTTGGCCTGCCCAATGTAGACGATGTCTACCAGGGAGTTATGGCGAGCCGGATCGCAGCCCATATCGCCGATGTCGCCAAGGGCTTGCCCGGCGCACTCGAGATGGACAGGCGGATGTCCATCGCCCGCAAGAACCTCGACTGGGAAGGAATGATCCGCGAGGCGATAGACCCCGAATTAGTGGAAAAACGCCTCCAGATCACCCAGGACCGGGAAGGCTGCAGTATGTGCGGGAAGCTCTGTGCGGTAAAGATCAGCCAGGCGATCTAAACATTGAACAAATATCAAGGGCAGGCTCCTTCGCCTGCCCTTGATCCGCTTAGGCGTGAGGTGTGCGGGGCGCGGGTTCCAATGCGCTCCGGTTGTTCCACGCCGGGTAGAGCTCACCTTCCAGTGCGAGCGTGCCTTGCTGCCAAGTTCACTCCAAACGGCTGAACATTCTGCTCCCATACCGCTCGATCCCGAAGCGGAATTCGCCACGCTCGTCCTCTGCGCCTTTCTGGGCCGATCCGCGGCAGCCCACAGGCTGGACGGGCCGGCGCGGCACGCGATTTTGAGAAAATTGCTTTCTTCGATGCCCGGCACTGAAACCGAGCTTCGGGAATGGATGCTTGCACGCTTCGGAAAGTCATTTACAGGCCAATCATGGGACCTTTGCCGCAGCCTGGCAAACAGGTGGCGTATCGATGGAATAAAGGCGGCCGATGCCGGGGTGCTGGAGGACAGCGAAGACGTCCCGTGTCCGTCAGTGCTTCTCTACAAAGGGAATCTCAGTCGAAGGCTGCCCAGGCTTGCCGTATTCAATTCCAGGAAGCCACTGGCTATCTTGCCTGATGCCGGTTGGATAAAGGCGCTAAGGTCCTTTTTGCGGGATGTGCGGCACGAAAATATCGCCTACGCCTCAAGCGGGGGCACCCTCACCTACGAACTTGTCGCCGCTCACGCATCACGAGCTTCACTTCCACTTTTGATGGCAGCGCCATTTTCCATTCTGGAGCCGTCACCGCCTGGTTCCGAGCATTACAGGAAAGCTTGCGGAACTTTTTCCTGCCTTCTTTCCAATAATCTCTGCCCCAAGGCACAAAAGCTTGTGTGCCGCGACCGCATCCTTGCGGCAGCCTCGCAGGTGCACCTTGTTCTCGAATTACGCGAAGGTGGAAATATTTGCACGATTCTCGAAGAGCGGCAGAAAAAATCGCCCCGCATCCAATTTGTTCTCGACCCCGGGAAAAAGACTTCATCCAATGCCGGAAACTACACGCTTCTTCAAAAATTTCCCGGCTACTCCAAGAAATACAACCCGCCTGCTCCGGTTGTGCCTGCTCTTGGAAATCTGCCGGTCTCAAGGCGCTCTGCAATCCAAGGGTGCTCCGGTGACCGCGTACCCGAGAAGATCCAATGGCATAAATTCCTCTATCACTACACCAGGGGATGTCCCGGTCCATGGCCTGGGCAGTCACGCGCCGAATACCTGTTCACACTGATCGATGCCGATCCTCTATCCGGCCACTCTGCTCTGGACACTCTTATAAGGATCGTTACGGAGCGCCGGATAAGGGCCGATTCGAAGATGGTCCGCGGAATTGAGCCTGTGGTCTCCTGGACTTCCATCCCGCCTAACGGCATTGGATCCATTCGCAGGTGGAACCGCGCCCTCATTAGGTGGACGGTCGAGCCCTGCGGAATAGCCGTTTCACGCAAATTTTTGCGGACGCTTGGCGCAAAACCCGCCGCCTATGCTCGCGACTCGGGTTATGTGTTGCTGCCGGAACATGAAAAATTCAGGTTCCAGGTAAAATCGAGTGCCGGTGCAATTGCCTGGGCGGCCGAACGGGAGTGGCGCCTCAAAGGAGACCTGGAAATTGCGCTTATAGGAGATGGGGACTGGTTTGTATTCGTTTCGGGAGAAAAGGAAAAAGAGAGGGTCATAGATTCTGCCGGTCCGGGAATACCGATTAAGACATTCGATCTTGACCCCGACCCGTGATTTATTGGAGAAAATGGTTAAATTCACCGCCAATCTCTTTGTCGAGCCAAGTTTGTGTGTGACGCGCAGGTTCTTTTAAGGTAAACCTGACCCCGGAACTCAGAGGGTCCAGGAGTCTGGAGATTGAAGGAAATTAACGGGATTAAACGAAGGAACAGTAGGAGAAGATAATGGAGAACAAAAACGTAGGATTCGTATTTGCCGCGGTCTGCGCGGTCATAATTCTTTTCGGCCTCTCCTGCGCCTCCTGGGCGGTTGACGTACCGGCCAAACTAAAAGACATACCTATTTTCCAGGGTGCAAAGATAGAGCAGGCGATGGATATGGAAAACCATGCCATGCTTACCGCTAAAGTGAATGCGAAGCCCGAAGCCATTGCAAGTTTTTACAAGGGAGCCATGGAGGCAAAGGGCTGGAAAACCTTTTTTCAGGCGGAGCAGGAAAACACGAGGATAATTCAATTTCAGAAAGGTGACCAGATGCTCCAGATAGGCATCCAAACTGATGGCGATGGAACAACCTTTAACCTCGTAGTCACAACCAAATAGTTCCGGATCGAAGATGCTGGGTCTGAGCTAAAGACAAAGGGGGAATGAATGAACGACGTTCAAGATGGCAAGGTGCCGCGGGGCAAAGCCGCCACGAGATTGATTTTCACGCTCATCAGCATGATTGTTCTCTACGTGGTGCAGTTTGTAATCCAGGCGCTTACTCTGGTACAATACGTTATTCTGTTAATTACTCGAAGCTACAGTGAGCCTTTGAGGAAATTCTCCAACCAGGCCGCAACATTCAGCTATCGAATCATCCGCTACATCACCTTGAATGAAAACCAGAGGCCTTTTCCGTTTTCGGATTTCCCGCCCGTGATTGAACCTCCGGAAGAACCGGTCAGGTTCGACTAGCCTTTCGTTGGAGTTACCGCCAATGGGCGGCTTCTCGCATGTAGTATTGAGGTGGGTACGGGATTTTGGGCTGTTGCCCAAATCTCGAATGGAAAACAATGGACCGAAATTGAAGGGAAACTCCCCTCCCTTGGTGGGAGGGGCTGGGGGAGGGGGTTGAAATTCCTAGATCTTTTTATCACCCTCCCCTGGCCCCTCCCATCGAGGGAGGGGAATACCTATCGCACCCCCTTTGGGCAACAGCCCCTCTTTCCCTTTTTCGTACCCACTGCGATTCCTCATCCTTCAATCCCCCCGCAGGACGGCTCATTGATAAGATCTGCGATCTTATCGGCCCACTGCGCAACCCTTTCCGCGTACCTCTTTCCTCGCCCCAAAATGCTGATGCTTCGGCACTCTTCGCCCGTAATATAGATCTTTACGTCTATGCGGGAGGAAGGTAGCAGCCGGCCGAGCCTCTCGGGCCATTCGATTGCGGCAATCCCTCTTCCAAAGAGGGTTTCCTCCCAGGGCAGGGTCTCGAGTTCATCGGGTCCGGAAATCCGGTAGAGGTCGAGGTGAAATAGAAGTAGGCGGCCGGCGTATTCGTTGATTATTGTAAAAGTGGGGCTGGTGACCCTTACTGATTCGGGGACGCCGAGCCCCCTGGCAATCCCGCGAACAAGAAGGGTTTTCCCTGCCCCGAGTTCTCCGCGAAGCGAAAGTATATCACCGGGTTCGAGGAGTTCGCCTATCCTGCGGCCAATAAGAAGGGTGCAGTCCTCGCCGGGGGATTTGAATCGAAGGCTTTTCATTCCTTTTCCGTAAATCCTTCGAGTATTCCCAGAGCGCGTGGGAGTTCGTCCAGGATGTCGCTTGCCAGCAGCCCGCGGGTTGAGACGCCGGAGATTACCCGGTCCGCCGCTGCGCCGTGGACGTAGGCCCCCAGACACGCAGCCTCGAAGGGCGCCATTCCCTGGGCGAGCAGCCCTGCAATTATCCCCGTCAGGGCGTCACCCATTCCGCCCGAGGCCATGGCAGGGTTTCCCGAGCTGTTAACCGCGAGCCTTCCGTCGGGGGATGCGATAATCGTGCGGTGTCCTTTCAAGAGGAGGCAAACTCCGTAGTCCTTGCTGAATTTCGATGCTATCTCCACCCTGTTTTGCTGGACCTCTTGAGGAGTCGAGCCAAGCAGGCGCGCCATCTCTCCGGGGTGGGGGGTCAGCACGAGGGGGGCAGCGGATTTGAGCAAAATGCCGGGATCGTCCGAAACGGCGGTAATTCCGTCCGCATCGAGCACAATTGGGCAGGGGACCTTCAGGAGGAGTTCTTTTACAAGTGCCGTGGTCTCCTCTGCGGTGGAAATTCCCGGTCCCATTGCAAGTGCCTGCTTATTGGATATAAAATCAAGAATCAGGGGTAGCGCGGAAAGGGCCGGTGCCTGCTCGGGGGTCTCCGGAATGGGAAGGGTCATGGGCTCGGTTAGTTTCACCTCGACAATCGGGTTCAGACTCTCGGGAATAAAGAGGGTGACAAGTCCCGCTCCGGCCCGTGCGGCCCCGAGGCTGATAAGGGATGCAGCCCCGGTTTTCCCGCGGGATCCGGCAAGAACGCAGGCGTGACCGGCAATCCCCTTGTGGACGTCGGGTCGGCGGGGTGCGATCCACAAGGAAGCGACCTCACGGGTGAGGTAGTATCGTTTTATGCCGGCTGCCACGGCCAGGTCAAAAGGAATGCCGATATCCACAACCCTGATCTTACCGGCGAGTTCCGAGCCGGGTTCGACAACGAGGCCGATTTTCAGGAAGCCGAAAGTGGCGGTCGCTGTTGCCTTGATTGCCGAGCCCATTACCCTGCCGGTCGATGAATCAAGCCCCGAGGGAACATCGACTGCGAGTACCGGAACTGGGAGTTCGTTTATCCTATCGATTATCTGGCGATAATGACCTTTGACCTCCGAGTTCAACCCGGTGCCGAAAATGGCGTCTATTACCGCCCCGCACTGTTCCACAAGTTGGAATTGTGCCTGGAAGTCGCCCGATTCATCCCAAATGTGTGCCTTGATACCAATTTTCACAAGGATATTAAAATTGATGAGTGCGTCACCGGTAAGCTTTTGGGGCGAACTAAGGCACAATACCTCGACCCTTGCGCCCAAAGAGTGGAAAATCCGGGCAAGGACGAAACCGTCCCCGGCATTATTTCCGCTTCCGGCAACCACGCAGATTCGACGCCCAATGAGGTCGGGGGCAGCTTCGAGAAAGAAAGCCGCGGCGCCGCGAGAGGCGTTTTCCATAAGCACTGTTCCGGGTATTCCAATTTGGGTTATGGTTTTTCTGTCAAGTTCCGCCATCTCGCGAGCGGTAAGAAGCAGCATGAGGTTGTTCTCCCGTTGTTGAGGAAATGCGCTTAGTTGTTAGGAATCGGCGGCAGGGTACCACAAAATTAAATCGCATGCACAAGCCTAGTGAAAAAAAATTGGATAATGGAACAAAAGTTAGTGCAAAATGTTTCAAAATCTGCTACATAAACGCCCGGTCCGAAAAAGCGCGCGAGAAGAGCCGCGTGTGGAGGCGGATTTCGGGCCATGCCGGATGAAAATCCCCCAAAAACAAAGCTCATCTGGAAGTTCAATCGGGCGGTAGCGTTTCAAATTGAAACGCGAGGATAATTTCTGTATAAGGAGAAATCTTCTTTTAACTGGAAACATGTACAAGTTGGTGATATACTTGGGAACGTATTGTGCGACACACCTTTCCGATTCCGCCGAAGCTGGTCAGAAAGTATATCCTGCACAATCATCGAATTAGCCCCCGCTAATATCCAAAAGTTCCGAGTTTCGCCGACGAAGGAGAAGAGGCTTGATCTCCAGTGATCTCATGACCGACTTTTTGGCCATTGCCCTGTATTTGCTCACGGGGCTCGTGTTTGCAACCATTGCGCTGTCGCTTTCAACATTCATTGTTAAGCGGAGCGCGGGCGCTTTGAGGGATGATACCTACGAGAGCGGCATGGTAACGATCGGCAGCGCCTGGATGCAGTTTACGGTTGCCTACTACATTTACGCGCTCATTTTTCTCGCGTTCGACGTAGATGTTCTCTACCTCTTTCCGGTTGCTCTCGCTTACGGCAAATATGCCTATCGGGACCTCATCGAGGTCACCATCTTTATCGGCATCTTGTCCCTGGCGATCGTCTATGCCTGGCGCAAAGGAGTATTTGAATGGACCAGAAGGTGAAAAATAAAGAGCCGGGAGAGCCGATGATCAAGTTTGCTCTCCTTGACGATATCCTGAACCTGGCGAGGGCCAATTCGCTTTGGCCGATGACCTTCGGTCTCGCCTGCTGCGCAATCGAGATGATGGCGGCCGGTGCGTCGCGCTTCGATCTCGACCGTATAGGGGCGGGTGTGTTCAGGCCTTCTCCCCGTCAGTCCGACGTGATGATCGTTGCAGGGACCATCTCGAAGAAGATGGGGCCGGTCGTCAAGATGCTCTGGGACCAGATGCCCAATCCGAAGTGGTGCATTGCGATGGGTAATTGCGCGATTTCCGGCGGCCCCTTTGAATACGAGGAGCAGTACGCAATTGTGCCGGGTGCGCATCTTATCGTTCCTGTGGATATAGTTATTCCGGGTTGTCCTCCGCGGCCCGAGGCATTGCTGCAGGGCCTCCTGGCGCTTGAAGACAAGATCACTAAGGGCGAGAAGCGCAACCTTCT
>DBMI01000049.1 GCA_002298165.1 Desulfarculales bacterium UBA702 | reverse complement strand
TATTCCATTTGCCTGCCCGGAGGGTAGGGCTCTGCTAGAGAGCAACCCGAGCGCCGATTTGGCAGTATGCTTGCTTAGTGTCAAAAACTTGATTTCTGACACAGCTACTTCACGCAAAAGTCCCGTCGATTGTGGAAGCGTTGGCTGGCGATAGGGAAAGATTGGCGCAGGCTGGCAATAGGCGAGAGATAAAGTCCTTTAGCAATTACATGAAAATGAACACCACTCCGTTTCGGTCTCTTGGCCGATGCAAAGCGTTTTTAAATGTGTGTACCGGCCGCGCCGGTTACTCCGTTACGCGGCCTCTCTTTTTGCTTCAACAAGCCGGCGAACTTCTTTTTGCCATCCCGGCCGATGAATTACTCGGTCGAACTGGTTTCCGAGTCGTCCCGAAAGAAGTTGAACCCTGGTCCGCTGACTGAGTTGCCCCCAATCCTCGTACATAAGGTACACGGCATTTCCATATTCGATATTCTCGAATACCGCGAGATCATCCTCAAGCAACGCTCCAAAGTAGCGCCTAAACCCGCTGGTCCCGACGATAAGCTTTTTCGGGCGCAGACTGTTGAAGAAGTCGTAACGCTCGCCGGCTGTCTCACGTTGCTGTTGAGTCGGCCGCCGCCCACGAAAGAGGCGTTCGATAGCTTCCTCACGCGATCCAGGGGGAAGGATTTCCCAGGATAGATGAAGTGTACGCGCGTATTCTTCCAAGGATGAACCAGCGGATTCTATGCCGCAACAGCCAAGATTTTCTTGAAGAAGGTTCAAATCATCGAGCAGCCTGTCTTCGAAATCGGGAACTTTCTGATTGAGCACCTCATCAACCCGCGCAGCAATCACATAATTCGTTTGATCGGCGTGAGTATCAGGACAGTGAACTATGAGCGCCAGTTCGCGAGGGGCATAGAAATCCCTCGGGTATTTCTCGTAAGGCAAATCAACTAGGTGTGTTCCGTTGCTGCTGTCGCCCCAATCCGGAGCCTCAATAGTGTTGTAATGGATCTCTTTTGGTAAGTCTGTTCGCTTCACCTCGTACCCTTCAGCATTTCGGGCTGAGTATTTGCCCTGCTCCGTCCGAGGCAAGATTCGTTCTGGGAGGTGCAAGCCATCTGCTAGCAATTCAATTTGAAGATGTTTCAAGGCCCCATTGCGAATTTCTTCGGCAGAAAATTGTCGAGCACAACCGGCGACAATGTTCTGCCCCTGGAGCGACCTAAGTTTGGTTCTTACCGCTTCAGGAATTACTCGTACATTTTTCTTCATTGATTTCTCCGATGTAGTAGCGAGCCCGGCACTGCCGGGCTCTGCATTAGTGCTGATCCTTTGGCGGGCAAGGATCATGTCCGTGAGAGTCCGAGCCGGAAATTTTTCCGTCCTGATTATGGATCACCAGCTCAGTGTCTTGGTTGCGGCTGATTTCGCGCCCTCGGTCGATAGCCTCTTTTTTGGTGTCGAAATGGCCGGATGATCGTTCCCCCCCGCCTCTTTTGACATCCCAACCGCCGTCAGGGTTCGGAACTACGTGGTGCGATTTTCTTGGCATTTTATTTCTCCTTCGTGGCGCATATGCGCCTGTTGAAATGGATGGTATTGTAAGATAAACTCTGCCTCCATCGTAAGATTAAACGAACTCTTCCCTAATGTCAAGTCTTGTGCTACGATTACGTATGAATTATCTTACGGAAACAGCAACAACAACAACAGAAACACGGAGGTGCGCTGTGGCACTGGGCGCAAGATTGAAGGAACTAAGAGTGCGGGAAAAAGAATCTCTACAGCAGGTGGCCGATGCAATCAAATCGTCCAAGGCTCACATTTGGGAATTGGAGACTGGGAAAAACAAAAATCCTTCCGCGGATTCACTCAACAAACTAGCTGACCATTTTAATGTATCTGTTGGTTATCTGATCGGTGAGGACCCCAACTCCCCGGAAGAAAAACCCGAACTCATTGCCATGTATCGTCAACTTAAAAAACTCTCAGCAGGTGACCGTGAGACAATCAGCGATATGATGAAGTTACTTAATAACCGAGCGGCCAAAACCGCAAAGGAGAAGGGTGAAGACGATAAGCCGATTTGATCTCGCCGATTTTAATACCCCGGAGCGAATTGTAGACGGAATCATCCGTCATGTATCCGATCTTCCGATCCCCGTGCCCATTGAGGAATTGGCTTTAATGCTAGATATTCTCGAGATTACGGAATTGGAGACAGAGGGGTATGAAGGCGGTTTATTATTGGGTGATGTCGAAAAATCTGAAGGAATTATCCTAGTCAGTAGGGCCAGCGGTCGTCGACGTCGGCGCTTCACAATTGGCCATGAGCTGGCCCACTTTCTTTGCCCTTTTCACAAACCTCTAAGCGGGAATGAATTCTGTTGCTCTGCCGAGGATATAAACTTGGCATTCGCACGCAAAGAGGACCCCGCAGCCCGCATGGAAGTTGAAGCAAACCGCTTTGCCGCGAGGCTTCTTATGCCTGAACCATATTTCCGGAAGGATTTGCGACTTCGCAAGGGGGTGGAGATCGAGCACATCCTTGCTTTTTCGGAAAAATACGATACCAGCAAAGAGGCGACCGCCCGTCGGTATGTTGATCTCCAAGATGAGCCATGCGCGCTCATTGTTTCGCATAATGGTCGCATTTTGTACCCTTACAGACACGAGGATTTCCCTTTTATTAATATGCGGCGTGGCGATCCTGTGCCTCGCGGTGCAATGATGGCTCGAAAAGGCCTTAAACAAGGGGTTCCTTCAAATTCGGAGGAACGGGATGGTGACATCTGGCTTTCGGTGCGGGGTCGCTGCCCCAGGGTGTGGGAACAGGTTTTTCTGCAGAGCGAGGGATATGGATTGACTTTGCTTTCGCTTGCCGAAGACCCCGAAGACCTCGAAGAAGAGGAAGACCTCGAAGAAAAATATACGGCGAGGTTTAGACGATAAAGAACCACTTTTTCTTGGTAATGTGCAGGAAGTTCTGCA
>DBMI01000009.1 GCA_002298165.1 Desulfarculales bacterium UBA702 | reverse complement strand
TAGCTTGTTTTGGTGGGGCGCCGGCCGCGGCACCACACGGTTTTGGATTTCATTAAGTCAGTTTGAATAAGTAAGTGTCCGCAAAAGCACACCTTTTGAGCAAAAAGGAAACCTTTCGATTCTCCCTTGGGAGATAATGCATCCCGCAGCGATGCTCAAAGGCTTTGGCTTATTCTCGGCCGCACTAATTGCAGCCGACAGGATTTAGAAAGAGGAAATCTTGAGAGAAATAGAGGCTACGCGTGAGTTGGAGCGATTGAACACGAGAGCATGAGGTAGCGTGGATTACATTGGGAACCGCCTGCTATGCGGTGCCCAGCCATTTCAGTTGGGACCCTTTCTAATACCAATTGCGATATTGGAATGTCAATAATTTTTACTGCCTACATGTGCCAGGTTATTGCCAAAGCCGGATACGCGGCACTGGAAAAACCGGGCAATCCCTATATTGGCACGGCGGTATTCGGAAATCCGGCCCTGGTGCTCAGCACGGAGCGAACCACCGGTTCATAAGTGAAACCAAACCTGCATGAAGGAGAAGCAATTTGCAGGTCGTTACCGCTAACCAAAAATTAAAGATCAGTTGTTCTTCGCTGGCTTGTATCGCTTTTCACGAAAGGCCATTCCCCGGCTGACATTCTTTTTACTTCCGGTGCATTCGAATCGCGAGTGGAATATATACCACCCCTCGTACTTATTCAAGCTTTTCTTAAACTTGGAGGATCGGATAAAATATCTTATGTGAAAACTATTGCTAATATCTTGGCGGCTTTCCTGCCACAACTCATGCTAATCCGCGGTTAAAATCCACTCGCCCACCCTGCATGAACCTGAATCCCAAATCCAATTTCTAAAATAGACATCCATGCGCGAATAATTTACTATGAAAGCTCGGCTGCGGCAGTGATACAGCGTGCTCCAGCACATCCTTTCCCTACCAGCGGGCTTTTAAAGGTCAAGCGCGTTCTTTGTCCGATTGACCTGATTGCCGCCGCAACCCCACAGCAAATTGTGCTCTGTTGTGCAAACACCTGGTTTAATTTGGACGGAATTACCGTGGGGGAGGGTTTCCAGCCTTTTCGTCTCGTGCAGGCCCGTTCTGATTTTCGATTACTGGAGATGCCATGAATGGTGAGCGAAGATGTATTCTCCTGCCTCTGGATGGGTCCAATCAATCCTATGATGTTGTAGAGTATGTTTCCAGGACTATAAACCTGTCCAACACAGAGGTTATCCTCCTTTCGATCCTGGATAAATCCGCTGAAATCTTCTGGGAATCCGGTCGGGACCCCGAGGTGATGAAACACCTGGAACATTTGAAAAACTGGGATTCCTATAGAGAAAACAGGATCCGCGAAGCTATGGAGAAGGCGCGCGGAATTCTTCTGCGGGCAGGACTCCCCGAATCCTCCGTAGCCTGCAATATTCAGAGGAGAAACGAGGGCATAGCGCGGGACATCATCCGTGAAAGCAAGTTCGGCTGCAGCGCCGTGGCGATTGCGCGTAGAGGCCTCGGGCAAATGGATGAATCAATGCTCGGAAGCATAGCGGCAAAGATCTATATCAACGTGACCGATGCAGCCGTTTGTCTACTCGGCAACCAACCCTTGCCCGGAAAAATAATGATCGGCGTTGATGCCTCCGAATCCGCCGTCCGAGCCGTGCATTTCGTCTCTCGCATGCTCGGCCCGCCCGATTCATCAATAATGATCGTAAACGCCGCGGAGGCCCCTTCCCGCAAAATCCAGAATGGAAAAGCAATTGCCGACATCATCCGGGAGCGTGAAACCATCATGGCCCCCGTATTTGAAAAATTGGCGAAAGAGCTTGCGCAAGCGGGGTTTAACCCTGATAAAATCGAATCGAGGGTGGTGGGCGGTGGCGGAAGCCGCGCCGTCAGTCTCTACAACGAGGCTAAGGCAGAAAAATGCGGCACCCTGGTCGTGGGGCGAAAGGGGATGGGTCAGGTCCAGGAATTCACCATGGGCAAAATCCCATACAAACTGGGACAAATTGCTCGAACGGTTGCTTTGTGGCTGGTGCCTTGACGGCTGTCGGACGACGGAGTATCGGAGCAAGGATGATTACGGAATTATCATCGTTGGGGACGAACGGCGCAGGCGCAAATAATAATTTGCCTGTGGGGGCAAATATTGCAATGGTAGGGGCAAAAAATCTTTTGCCCCTACAATCGAACACCACGCTACAATTGAAACATGGCAATATGGGGACCGCCATTTGAATCCGTGGATAAGCAATATATTTGGGCTTAGCCGCAAAATTGGACGAACGTCTTTTGAATGAAATCTCTCACTAAATCCGCACTTTTTTATTGCTCTATATTTATCTTTCCAAGATTTACCTTAAGAACTTCAATGCGAATACCGTTATTTCTGTTGGGAAATCAAACGGGTACCCACCGGAGGAGGAGGGATGGGCGTCTTCGTATTAGTCTTTGCGCTTTTTGCCGCCATTAATCTTGCACCGATCCAGGGGTTTGCGGCGGATGAGGAAGTACACGGGTGCTACCATAAAACGACCGGGATACTTCGCATAGTGCCGGATGCCGACCGGTGCAAGTCCTGGGAAAACCCCGTAGTGCTTGGCAAAACGGGTGAAAAAGGAGCTGCCGGAGAACCTGGAAAACCCGGGCCTCCAGGACAGATGGGGCCCCGTGGCATGCCTGGACCTGAAGGGGCTCAGGGCCCACAGGGACCAGCGGGTCCCGCGGGACCTCCGGGTCCTCCGGGTACACAAGGATCGGCGGGGCTTTCGGGTAACCATGAGCAACCCGCACCGGGTGCACTAAAGAGTCCTCCGCCGGCATCCGCCGATCAATCGCCACCTTTTCGCGGCTCGCCGCTTTGGCCTTTTGTTTTAACTGCCGCTATCGCTTCTTCAGTGCTCTCGATTTCGACAGTCTGCCTTCTGCTGTATCTCTACCGCATGCTCCGCGAGGCTGCGGCACAGTCTACCGCATCTTCCAAAGCTATCGGCGTAAGCTCCGAGAGGCTCGAAAACCTCAACGATCGCATCACCGTCCGCCTTTTTCAGGTGATGAAAGAAATCCTGCTGGATATGAGATCTCGTGAAGCGAGGGATGAAAAGAAAGAGGCCCCTGACCGTCCACCCCGTGATTTCCGGGAGGACGCCGACAGTGCGGTTCTCGAGATAATCCGTCGTCCCGGGACCACCACTTTGCGCGACCTTCAATACATACTGAGGGACAGGTTCGATGAGCGGGAGATTGCCGAAACCCTGTCCAGACTGCGAGGCGAGGGCACAATTACATGGGAAGGGGAAAGTGCCGCCCCGGCCTTTACCACGCCGATAACTCTCGTTTAAACCCTGGTGTTGGAACGGTCTTTCGTTACCCGCGTTTAGAAGCTGCCCGATTTGCGCTTAGGAATGTTCCCGGCGGAAGGTGTAATTTCGTGTCATGAATTGTTCCACGTACCAATCAACGGGACCGGTATCAGATGGCGAAACATCAAGCAAACGGACGGCGGCTAGAAGCCGACCAATCATCTTGACCTTTTCCCGAAGAACGGTGCAGCCATATTTTTTGAGTTCTCCGCGGACAAAGTGACCTTTCAGAGATACTTTGAATCCCAATTGCTCCAGTACATTGGCGATGAGGGCCGCGCGTCTCGACCGTCGCTCCGGATCGGGCGCGCCCCCCTTAAAGGAAAAGAGCAGGTAATTATCGTTTACGTGCTCTCCGCAGTAGGCATCAAGAACTGCAAGATGATGTCCAATGCGGGAGTTGAAGTTGAGGTATCCCTCGGACACTACCGCATAACTTGGCCCTACCGCCCTTTCCGCCAGAAGCTGTTCTCTTTCCATCGCTTCGGAGATTATGGGATCGTCGTCTCCCCTATCCTCGACCGGGACTGCCCAACCCACGTTGGGATCGCTCATTCCGGCAAGTAGCGCCTGGAAAAGCTGCGACAGGATCGAATCAGTTGTTGCTTCGCTCTCCCCGCGTTGAAGATGTAGTCCGCCGCCAAGATCCACGGCAAGAATTCTCATTGGAAGAGGAACCCTGATTCGAACCGCCGATTTGCGGCTAAGCTCGACATCGTCGCTTATCCTGAACATCTCGCGCATCGACATTTCGTGAGCAAACCGGATCACATCGTGGAAAGTAAGGCAGTTTTCAGGAGTGAATGTGTCACTTTCGGGGTCGAGCATGTTCAAAGAGGCAATTTTTTTTAACGCCGATTGGGCGGCATTGTAGGCCGGGGTGCCCATTATCGGGTTCACTTCGGTTTTTCGTTCGAGAATGCTGTCTACCCTGCCCTGGTAGACGACCCGATTGGTTGCGTCAACCGTTACCACTTCACCGTGAGGGATAATTTCGGTCGCGTTGCCGGTTTCCACCAGGGTAGGCACTCCAAGCTCCCTTGAAACCGAAGCCATGTGGCCGGTGACATTTCCAACGTTCGCCACGATTGCCCGGATTTTTCCGAGAAGGGCGACGTATTGAGTGGAGGTTTGCTTTGCAACCAGTATGGACCCGTCCGGAATATCGACAATATCCTTTTCGGACCCGAGTACGAATGCGGTCCCGCAGGCTTTTCCGCGCGAAGCAGTGGTGCCGGCCCGGAGAATAACAGAGTGTCCCGCGATATCTTCTCCGGAACCCTTTGCATCGTCCGCCGGTTCATCCTCGCGCTTCGAGCCCGTGCCCCCGTTCAGGGGCCTCGACTGCACGATAAATATCCTGCCTCCCTTATCCATCGCCCATTCGATATCCTGAGGATTTCCAAAATGTTGCTCGAGTACGAGTCCGGACTTTACCAGGGTCTCTATTTCAGCCTTTCCCAGGCATGGCGCGAGGCGAACATCGCTCGGCAAAGGCTCCTCGATCAATTCACCATGCGGGCCGACTACCAGCCTTGTTTCTTTTAATGCCGTCCTGGTCGAAAGGAGATTGTTCCCTTCCCTCTCCACTTCGTAGAAGTCGGTGGGCACCGAACCGTCAACCGCCCTGCTTAGCCCCCTTACGGCATTTATCAGCATCATCCTTCGGCCAAAGTCGTTCGGATCGATTGTGTACAATACCCCGCTCGAATCCGCATCTATCATCGTGAGGCAAAGAACACTCATTACCACGCACAAATCGGGATAGCCCCTGCTACAGCGGTAAAAAATCGCCCTCGGATTATAAGTGCTGGCCACCACGGTCTTGTAGGCCTGGAGCAGTCCGTCGCGGCCTACACCCAATAAGGATGAATACTGCCCGGCAAAGCTCGCTTCGGAATCCTCGCTGGCGGCACTCGAGCGGACTGCCACACGAGTCCCAGGCCCCCCTTCATCTATCAGCAAATCCATTTCCCGCAGCAGCGAATCCTCCAGTTCCGAGGGCAAGGGCGAGTTAAGGATTATTTCCTGTATCTCGGTGCTGCATCTGAGCAGGCTGGACGTATTGTTCAATTCCAGGTCGGATAGTACTCTTTTTGCTTCCCGGTAGAGCCCGTTGGATTTCATGAAATTATGATAGGCGTAGCCGGTGACCGCAAACCCGCCGGGGACAGGCAAACCCACCCGGTTGGCTATCTCGCCTATACGCGCGGCCTTTCCGCCCACCTCGGATACGTCATTCAGGGTTATCTGGTTGAGGGGCCTGGTGAGACTGGTTTTTTCTATGTTCCGTTTCTGGGTTAAATCCGCGAAGACGTCACGACCGATCCGCTCCACCGCTCCGGCAAGCGATGAGTACTTGCCACCCGAAAGGGCATCCAGCTCTTCGGCGACATTACAGACATGATTCCGAAGGCGTTCGGCTCTGCTCACAACCCAGTTGAGGTTGAAGGGTTTGGGCCCGTAGCATACCTCTTCCAGCTCGGTTATCAGTTCCAGGGCAGAGTTGTTTCCATCCAGCAACTTCTGGAAATGTAAATACTTCTTCTGAAAAATGGCCTTTTCCGGCGAATCCGGCTTAAACTCCCTTTTTCTACGGAAAATACCAAACATCTTTAACATCAGATATCCTGTCGCTGAATTACCGATTTAGATGGGCATAACATTCCTCCGGCTGTCCTTTCAAGCGGAGGCATGACCGGGAAACCGGTTTTGACGACCTAAAGGGTAATTTCTCGGCTGCCTAATTCGGCAGGGATTCCATCGCTTTTTCGAATATCTTCAAGTCCTCGGCGGACCAAAGGCAAAAAATCACCTCAATGAGACTGGTTTGTTCCTTCTCGAGGAAATCACGAACGGTCGGGAGCATTATTCCCGCGCAGCGGTCCTTCGGGAACCCGAAAATTCCCGTACTTATGGCCGGAAAAGCAATTGTCTTGATTCCCTTTTCCGTTGCGAGCCTGAGGCTGTTGAGCGTTGCGTTTCGAAGGTCTTCGTCATCGTTGCCGTGGCCGTAAACCGGGCCGACCGCGTGGATCACATAAGATGCCTTAAGATTTCCACCGCCGGTGATTGCGGCCTCCCCTGTTCTTATCGGACCTATCTTATTGCACTCCTCCTGGATGCTCGGTCCGCCTTTCGTGCGGATGGCACCAGCCACTCCGCCCCCGAGTTGCAGATGCGCATTGGCGGCATTTACCACGGCATCCACCGCCAATTCGGTCAGGTCTCCCCTCAACAGGGTGATTTTCCTGCCATTTACGATCTTTTCCATTATCCCTCCTAGAATAGATAGAGCTATCTGGTGGAAATCCCGGAATGAACTCGCGAAGGAACATGAACTGCAGCTGGATTAGGAAGTGACAAACATTCTACTCCAAAAAAGTCGAGTGCGAAAGACGAAACGGGTGACATGTGACGGATTGGATGAATGGATGGCCGGAAGCGGAAGTGCATTATGTGTCGTCTCTTCCGCCCTCCGTCCTCTATCTCCCGTCCTCCGCCCTCCTTCCTCTGTCCTCCGCCCTCCGCCTCCCGTCATCTGTCATCCGTCTTCCGTCCCCCGCCCGTTTACAAAATGTCAAAATTCCGTTATACAACCTAATTCTGGAAAACATTCCTATCCTTAAGCAGACGGAAACTATGGCTTTTACTGTTCGCGACCATTATTTTCACAAGGCAAAAAAAGAGCATTTTCTTGCCAGAGCTATCTACAAGCTTGAGGAGATCCAGAAAAAATACAGCATACTTCGTCCCGGCAACAAGGTGCTCGATCTCGGTGCAGCCCCCGGATCATGGATCCAGCTTGCGGAAAGGTCCGTCGGGCCTTCCGGCCTGGTGCTGGGAATCGATTTGAAGCCGATCGAGCACAACTTTCCCAAACATGTAATTACTCTTCAGGGGGATATCAACGATAGGGACTTCGTCGATTCAATCATTCGAGAAAAAGCGCCTTTCGACATTGTTCTGAGCGATATGGCCCCATCCACCTCGGGAGTAAAAGTGGCCGATGCCGCCCGCTCGGCGCTTCTTTTCGAGCGCGCGCTCGAAATAGCACTGGGGGCGCTTAGGCCGGGAGGGATTTTTTTGGCCAAGATCTTCCAGGGGAATGAATTTCATCAACTCCTCGCCGAGGTGAAGAAGCATTTTGAAAAAACGCGGGTCGTAAAGCCCGAGGCATCCAGGAAGCAAAGTCGGGAAATTTACATTCTTGCCCTGAATCTAAGAAATAAATAGCAGGAGGTCTTTCATGTCGGGTCATTCAAAATGGAGCACCATCAAGCACAAAAAGGGTGCGGCCGATGCCAAGCGAGGCAAGGTTTTCACGAAACTCATCAAGGAAGTGATGGTAGCGGCACGAATGGGGGGCGGCAACGCAGATGGAAATCCTCGCCTCCGAGCCGCGGTGCTCGCGGCCAGGGCCGAAAACATGCCCAAGGAAAACATCGAGCGGGCGATCAAAAAAGGCACCGGCGAGTTGGAAGGCGTCAACTACGAGGAGTTCAACTACGAGGGCTACGGCCCCGGCGGCGTTGCAATACTGGTTGATATAATGACTGATAATCGGAACAGGGCTGCAAGCGACATTCGCCATATCTTCAGCAAGAGCGGCGGCAACCTGGGCGAGGCGGGCTGCGTTGCCTGGATGTTCAGCAAGAAGGGGAGCATCGTTTTCGACAAAAGCAAGGTAAACGAGGAAGAACTCCTCGAGCTTGCCCTCGAAGCCGGCGCCGAGGATGTAAAGGACCAGGAGGATCAGTTCGAGGTAATAACCTCCCCCGAGGAATTCGCTTCTGTGAAGGCCGCTTTCGACGATAAAGGATGGCAATACGAACTGGCCGAGGTCACCATGTCGCCCCAGACGACAGTTCGGATCGAGGACACCAAAACCGCCGCGCAACTGCTCCGTTTAATGGATGCTCTCGACGACTCCGATGACGTCCAGAACGCTTATGCTAATTTTGATATCCCGGATGAATTAATGGAATCCCTGGAGTAGCGGTGGGCAACCTCCGGCAGCAGACAACTCGGCTTGGCGCCCCGAGACCCGCTACAGATATGTGGGGCAGGCTTTCCAGCCTGCCCGGCACCACTCAAATCAATGAGAGAAAGATCTCCGCATACGATGGGTAAATGTGGGTGGGTTCTTAAGGGTACTCTATCATCGAAGAAGTCGTTAACTTTCATATTTCGATTGCTTTTTGGGATTCTATTTGCATGGAGTGGCGAGCTAATACTTTATGTTTTAAGTCTTGGGAAACATAAACCCCGGTGGGATCTCTATGCCAAAGAATCTCCAGGCCCGTTTGTACTATTTTCCAAGCTAGTCTTTGGATAGGGATGACCTTTTGGCTGGTCACATCTGCATTGGTTTATAAGTTTCTAATATAGGGATGATCAGGACGGGCTCCGCTATCCATACTGGAAACAGCATATGATCAGAACGATCGGCATAGACCCCGGGTCGCGTTTCACCGGGTACGGGATCGTCGAGGGCGACGGGCATAACCTCAAATACATTCACCATGGCACAATCAGGCTGCCCGCAAGCCGCTCATTCCCCGAGCGGCTCAAGATGATCTTTGAGCAGCTCGGCGCTGCTATCAGCGAGTACAAGCCTGTCAGCATGGCGGTCGAGGAAGTCTTTTTTGCAAAAAACGTAAAAAGCGCTCTGAGCCTTGGCCAGGCGCGCGGGGCCGTGCTTCTGGCCGGCGTCAGTGCAGGTCTTACCATTCACGAGTACAGCGCCCTTAGAATCAAACAGGCAGTGGCGGGCTACGGCAGGGCATCCAAGGATCAGGTCGCCGGAATGATCCAGCGCATCTTCAGAATCGACGCCCAGATCGAACCCAATGCAGCCGACGCGCTGGCGGTCGCCCTCTGCCATCTTAACACGCACTCGTCTAACAGGCGCTGGGAAGCGTTGAACAAGCCATGATAGGATTTCTCGAAGGAAAGCTCCGGGCAAAAAGCCCCGAATTCGTAATCGTGGATGTAAACGGCGTGGGCTATTACGTCCAGGTGCCGCTCAGCACTTTCTATGATCTGCCCGAGACAGGTCGCCAGGTAGATTTGCACATCCACACCCATGTACGCGAGGATGCGATCCAGCTCTTCGGGTTCAAAACGGCGGCGGAAAGGGAGATGTTTCTTCTCCTGACCGGCGTAAACGGCATCGGCCCGAAGCTTGCCATAACCATTCTATCCGGCATAAGCCCCGATGAATTGCGCATGGTGGTGTCGCGCCAGGATTACGCACGTCTCAAAAACATCCCCGGAATCGGCAAAAAAACAGCCGAACGCCTGGTCTTGGAACTCCGGGACAAGGTCCGGGGCAAAACCGAATCAAAAACGGAACCGGCCCAGCCCTTCGCTGCCGGAAGTGCATTTCCCGATGCATTCTCAGCGCTTGTAAATTTAGGATATAAGCCGGTCGAGGCTGAAAAAGCCCTGAACCGCGCCAAAGAAAACCTCGGAGATACACCTTCGATAGAGAGCTTGCTGAAGCACGCATTGCGGAACCTGGCGTAATTAAAATCTTACAGCCACAGTGCTGATTAGACGTTACTTCAACCTGCAACTCTGGTTGATGCATTTTAGGAAATCTGAACTTTAGAAACCTGAGAGGATCAAGGAGCACCAATGAAATGGCTGGTTATCATCTCGGCTTTGTGTCTTTTGTGCGTGAGTGCAGTTCCAACCGCCTTTGCGCAAAATGAGGGGACCTTTGCCCAGTTCTTCAGCGAACTTCAAAAAGCGGTAAACGCCGGAGATAAAGAAAAAGTGGCGAGCATGATCAACTTCGATAATTTCACATGGGAAGCAAGCGACGCCCTTCGGCAGGTAAAGAGCAAAGAAGCTTTTCTGAAGCATTACGATGAAATGTTCACCCCAATCATCAAGGCAAAAATATTGAAAGAAAGGCCCACCAAAGTTGACGAAAACGTTTACTTCATAAACTGGTACTCCAAAAAAATCGAATATACACTCGATTTTACACGCAAGAAAACCGGCGGGCCATTCAGGTTCCATGGCCTGACTGTAAACCCGGCATAAGATACGAAGTTGCCCAATCAGCTTTGCCGACAGAGGCGAAGGACAAAGAACGATTGCAGGAGTCTTTCTCACTCCTCTTGCGCTAAAGCGCACGGGTAACAAATACAGTTGTCCGTGTTATCCTTCAATCCATTGGCCATGCTCAGCTTCTTCTAAATACGGCCATTCGATAGAACGGCGGCCTGCCCCGATATGCTGAGCAGGCCCGCTCATCCCGGTTTCAGGTCGGTTAGGCCCACCAGTCCTTCAGGCGTGTCAAAAGGACCAGCATCTGAACAGCCAATTTTAATACCTGAGTTAATGTCTTAAAAAAAGCATACGGTTTCTGATTATTAGACATCTTGGGTACTCCATTCCGCAAAACTGTCTGGTTAAAGGCGTGCGCTGTCACCGGACAAGATGGTTCGCCAAAACCGTATGTTCGTCCAGTGTGCGCTCCGCTCAGAAGGCAGCGAACCTGTACAGTCTTGTTGGTAGTGGAAGAATAGGAAGGAAAAAACAGCCCCAAGTTGTGCTTCAGATTCTAGCCCTCGCCAGCCCCTTTTTCAACATAAATCAACCAAAAATCCCTCCCAATGATTACTATTCGGAGGTATCCTTTATCTCCACTCGACGCCACAGGAATTTGTATGAAACCTCTATTGGTGGGAAAACCGGTCCGCCAACCTCTTCCCCCCCCACAGATACTTTTGTATCAAAGCCTCTGAAAATTCGAATTGTTTTATTCCCAAGGGAAAACAGGGCTTTAATAGCGGACGCAGAGTAATTTGAGATTTTCGCTGTATGAGCATGAAAATAGCCAAAGAGGGTGTCTTTTGATTCACAATATAGGAATACCTCCAGAATCCTAGGAACCTCTTGCGCTACCCGCACGGGCAACAAGCTGCCCTTGTACCCCAGCTACCAAATAACTCATTATTAACCGTCGTAATTTATTGGGTTACACCCAATACTTTTATTACGCATATCTCCTCGTTTTCATTCATCAAAGGAATACATAAGGTAACACTCCTGCCACATTCCTACCCTCATAAATCCACCTTGTTTTTGCTCATTCCCCCATATAGATTCATGACTGAATTTCTGCTGAAACACATTCAGGCACTCATCGGGAGCCTGAACCGGACAAGCATGATCCGTCAACACCGCAAAAGGGATGAGAGCAACTTATGAAAAAGATCTTACCGGCGATATTTCTACTGTTATTCGGAATGTGCAGCACGGCATGGGCCGCTCCGAGCATTAATTATGGCTATGCTTTAATGCCGGACGGAAATAGTTTCACATCACCCTACAGTAATGTCACTGTGGAAACATTCAATTCGATCGCCGCCAATGTTGGATTGATGCCGACCGGATACAGCGGAAACGGTTCGGTTGTATCCGGTTCAACTGGAACGCACGCCGCGCCATATGGGCTAAATGGACCGGATCTTACGAATTACCTCGCCGTTCCGTATTCGGGATCTTCGCTTAAGAGCGTCACAATAAACTTCAATACTGCGTACAACTATCTCGGCCTCTGGTGGGGATCGGTCGACGGCTACAACGCCATCTTTTTCAACAATGGTTCACAGGTAGCTTCCTACGGCGGTTCTGACGTGGCCCCCCCGGCCAATGGAGATCAGGGCAACCATTTAACCAATCTGTACGTCAATTTTCTCGATCTTCCATCATTCAACCAGGTTGTCCTGCAGAGCACCAGCTACGCATTGGAGATCGACAACCTTGCGGTGGGAATCAACCCCAATCACCCCGTCCCCGAACCATCAACCCTTCTCCTTTTCGGTGCGGGTCTTGCGGGTATAAGCGTATACAAATTGAGGAAAAAGAACTAAAAGCTTCCGCAGCGCAGGAAAGCTTGTGGGCAGGGTCAGAAATGGCTCTGCCGTTTTTTTTGCCCACTTTTTGCCGACCTGGTCCGAATCCTCGTCATTGATTGATTCCTGCTCCCTCTGGTGATAGTCTGCCTCTAATATTCTCAGGAATTCCCGGTAATGCCAGATCGTAAAGGAGATGCTTTGAAGTCCCTCATTCTGTTTATCGCTTTGTTGGCTGCCGGGGTATTTCCTTCCTGGGCTGACGATGCGCCGCATGTTTGGTCATTTGTGGTCATGGGCGACACACGTGACAAGACCACCGCCACGACAACCGGCATAAGCCCTGACCTGGGG
Organism: Desulfarculales bacterium UBA702; assembly: GCA_002298165.1. Taxonomy (GTDB): domain Bacteria; phylum Desulfobacterota; class Syntrophobacteria; order Syntrophobacterales; family Syntrophobacteraceae; genus SbD1. The sequence goes on along the minus strand of DBMI01000009.1, from coordinate 4,986 downwards.
CGCCTGGCGGAAGCCATCGCTTCGGAACACCCCGACCTGGTGATTCATACGGGCGACCTGATAAACGGATATTACACGGACAAGGACTCGCCTGTGCGGGACAGGTTTCATGAGATGTTCGGCAACTGGAAAACCGCCATGAAACCGGTCTACGACTATCGAACCGGCACAGGTGTTCCAATATACCCGGTTCGCGGAAACCACGAAGACGGAAAGCTGGTTACCGACCCCGGACTGGAGAAAGCCTATCAGGAGGAATTTGGCGCAATGATGCCGAAAAATGGACCATTAAATGAAAAGGGGCTGACCTACAGCTTCAGCCACAAAGGTTCCCGGTTCATTGCCCTGGATGCCTATAAAAGCAAGAAAATGAAGATCGTGCGAGGATACGTCGATCAGGAATGGCTCGATTCGACACTTGCTTCTGACAGGCGGCCTTTCACCTTCGCTTTTTCCCACACGCCCGCGTTCAGGGCCGGCTCCAATCACGACTCCCCCTTTCCTGACATTTACTCTCACGCCAAGAGGCGGGATATTCTCTGGAACAGCTTCAAAAAGGGCGGCGTCCTGGCCTATTTCTGCGGCCACATCCATTTCTACAGCCGCGGTGCGGTAGACGGCATAGAACAGGTGGTGGTAGGAAATGGGGGCGCGAATACGGTTTCCTACAAACCCGGCAACGTCGATCGCCGCGTATCGATCCATTATCCGGCCGCACCCATGGCGGCGGCCGATGTGGGGCTGGGTTATCTGGTCATGACCGTTGATGAAGGCGCGGGGAAGGTTACCGGCATCCAAAAACTCTGGGATGCAAGCCGGAGGCTCTGGGTACAAGGGGATACGTTTAGTCTGGAACCGCTGCAGACGGCCAGGTAACTTATCCGGCACTGTCTGGCCCATACCGCGAACCGTCGCATTTATGGGTGGTTTTCCACGAACCATCGAGATCGAATTTACAGTGAACCCGGACTACTTTGCGCCTGAAGGTGCCCTTGACCCTCAAGGCCGCAACTGCCTCGTGAGCGGCACCTTTTTGATCCCGAAAACCAACCAGCTTCAACGAGAAGTCGTAATGATCCCCAACAGCTCTTCGGTAAGCTACGTCAAGAGGTATGTACCTGAAGTACGCTTCGGTTAACCAAAAGGAGACGCATTTGTCCATCAATACAAATCAATTATTGCATGCTTCGGGGGAGCGTAGGATAATCAGGTTTAATGTTTTTTGGACAACCCCTGATTTTTCAGACAGGTCTTTTCCAGTCTTCATCAGTAACAGCAGCAACGTGTTCCATAAAAACTATTCCCAGTGGGGAGGACATCATGAGGAACAAAATATTTGCCCTGGCTTTGTGTTTCACAATGTTTCTGGGAAATCAGGTACTGGCCGATGATGATTTTTACATAGTCCCAATGGCGAACCCCAATATAACCGCAACAAATACAAATACAGCCATGGGCAAGGGCTCCTTGAAGTCAATTACTACCGGGGTCGGCAATACAGCTGTCGGCAATGATTCACTCACTTCAAATCAAACAGGTGTCTACAATACGGCAACAGGATATTGGTCAATGTTCAACAACAAAACCGGGTGGTACAACACGGCAAACGGCAACTTCTCGCTGCTCGCTAATGTGAGTGGGGCCCAAAATGTTGCTGTGGGACACAAATCACTCTACTCGAACAACACGGGCAGCTTTAACACGGCTGTGGGTTTTGAGAGCCTCTATGCAAACCAGGGTGCCATTTATAATACGGCAAGTGGCTATCAGGCTCTGAAATCCAATACCACTGGATATCGAAATACCGGCGTTGGAACCCTTACTCTTTCATCCAATACATCCGGGTACAGCAACACTGCTTTGGGCTACCAGGCCGGCGCATATTTAAATGGTGATTTTACAGGCAATTACAATATCTATATAGGTGAAAATGTTTACCCTGTTGCATCCAATGAATCGTATACAATAAGAATCGGAAACAGTAACCAGATCAAGACATTCATTGCCGGCATAAATGATTCGTATATCGATGGAAGTACTGTTTTAATAGACAGCAACGGCCGGCTTGGGATTCCGGGTTCATCGATCCGGTACAAGGAACAGGTGCAGGATATGGAAAATGAGAGCAGCAGCATCCTGCAGCTTCGTCCGGTCGTTTTCTACTACAAACCCGAATACTCCAGCGGCAGCCGCACCCTCCAGTACGGCCTCATTGCCGAGGAGGTCGCAAAAACATGCCCTAACCTCGTAGGCAAAGATCCCAATACCGGAGAACCCCGGACAGTCTATTATCAGCAATTGAATTCCATGCTGCTAAACGAGATACAAAAGCAGCAGCGCAAAATCAACAGTCTTGAAGACCGGCTTTCAAAGCTTGAGGCCGGACTGAAAAACTAACGCATTAGAGCTTTTGGTCAAACGGGCCAGCTCGGCGGCAATACTTGCCGTCCCACTAATAGCCCCGCTCCTTTGAAGTTCGGGAAAGTCGGTTTGGCAGCCAATTAGTGTAAGGGTTTGTGTTACTTTGCTGAAAATGGGCGGTTTAGAGGGAAATCCTCAATCGTTTCAGCCGGATGTCGAGATAAAGGGATTCGATAATTTGTTCCCTGATCTTCACTAAACCACCGAAATCACTCTAGCGCGCTTTTGCCATGCCGAGTTGTGTACCAATGTTTTCACCACCCTGCCGTACCAGCCTTCAATCGGAAAATAACCGCTGACCGGGGCAGGAGCATCCCACTCCGAAAAATATCGTACCGGCTTCAAAAAACACCCTTTGCACTGACCGGTTGAAAATGTTATAATCTTATGTAACTGCACCGAGGCAATAAAATGACAGCGTTACAGAAGACACTCAAAATGATCTCCTCAATGACTGAGGCGGAACTCTCCGATTTGCGGTTATACCTTTCTCAAATCCCGGAGCCAGTCTCCGCGCCATCTTCAAAAGAAATCCCCGTCCGTGCAAGTCGCGAGGTACTTGGGACCAAGTCCCACGGATCGAAGTGTTACAGACTTGAGAAAACCAAGTGTGGAAAGAAAAACTGCAAATGCGTGGGGGGAGACTTACACGGACCTTATTGGTATGCGTATTACCGGGATAATGGAAAACTCAAGTGCGAGTATATCGGTAGGAGGTTCCCTCTTTTCCACCCTGCCGTCGTTGACATTGCCGAGAAGTTGCAGAAGAAGGCAAAGAAGAAACAGGACAGAATCGCCAAGTTGCTGGAGATATCAGGTGTTTTGCGCTTACAGTCAGCCGAATTGAGGGATAGACTTCGTTGATTTTTTGGGGCAGAAAATGGATCGTCAAAAGAAAAACAATACGCTCTTAATGGTCGATGACGATCCTGACGACATAATGTTTGTCAGGGATGCCCTGAAGCAAATGTACCCGGAAATTGGGTTCATAGAACTTCAACACGGGGATGCGTTACTTGAATATCTTGAGTGCGCTGTAGCGAATGGTAACGATGAATGCCCTTTGCCTTCAATGATTCTGCTCGACCTGAACATGCCCGTGAAAGGTGGTTTTGAGACCCTGATGGAGATGAAAAAAGACCCTCGCTTTTCATCAATCCCCGTTATAGTTTTTTCTACATCGAGACTCGCGGAAGACACGGATCGCGCCCTTCGGATGGGTGCCGTTTCCTATATCACCAAACCTGACATTTATGACGATCACCTGAAGATAGTTCATCGGATCGTAGTCGATTGGTTTCACTGAATCCGCTGCAACTTCGCATTCCCGCAGCAAACCGCATTCCAACAGCGCAACAGGGGAGTAGACCTCCCTTTTCCCACCCTCAAATCCACAGATCTCCCGCGAGGACGATGGATCACACCACCCGGCGGAGTAATTTATTTTGGGGGAGTTTTTTTTATTTTAATGCAGATGAAGTAAACGCGGGTAGCACCGGCAACCCGTTGCCGGGGTTCGGTAGGGCAAGATGGATTTACTACAACCGCCCTCGAATTATAAAGTATAAAGAGTATCCCCTATTTTATGGGACAATTGTCAATCATACGCAAATATGAGTCGAAAAATACCACTCTCCTGTAGTCGATCGCTATTGTCGATTAAATCAATCCATGGTTCATTGCATAAAACATCTATGTCCTTCTGCGAAACCCGCTCATTGTAGGCAATCCAGTAGATGGTGGCAACACCTCCATCATCTCCCTCACAAATGGCATTTGGCTTTGATTGAAGCAGCCTGGCAACTTTTGTCGATACCACTGGAATTGCACCTGCACCTTTGTAGCCTTCGAAAGGACCGGGTTTGGGGAGTATTTGTATAATTTTTTCCAGTGCAATTTGCGAAGGCTCCTTAAGAGCCACAACCGCACCGGCAAAAGGATAGTTGACTTTCTCCAATTCGGTGTCAATGTAAATCGGTCGTTTGAGTTCAAGCAGTACATCTGGGAATTTACCATCGGTATTAGGCCCCATTTCTCTAAAGCACTCTTCATTCCACCCAACATACCCCGAAATTGCCGATCCATCCTCGAGAATTACACTGATGCCCTTGAGTTCCCAGCAGGCGCAACAGGCAAAAATCGGAGCGCATATAAAAAGTCCGGATGAAAGAGAAATGAATAGTAATGCCAACCTGAGGATTTTAGGTGATGAGACCATGTCAAGCCTCCGAAATAATGGGCGGGATAATTCCTTTCATTGCACAGATGGTGAAGTGAACGCCGGCACCAGAAAGTCTTTTGCCGGCCAGCTTTGTCGGCTGGATACGAAGTACAATTGGTAGGAATTGGAGATGAAGGGATTCGACAGAACCACTCTCCGATCTCCACTAAGTTACTGAAATCACCCTGGCCCGCTATTGTCATGAATTGCTTTGTACCAGTGTTTTGTACCACCCTTCCGTACCATCTGCAATGGAAATTTATGGCACTCACCGGGGGCAGGAGCATCCAATTCCGCAAAATATCGCACCGGGAGAGTCGGGGGGTGTATAGACCGGGGACATA
>DBMI01000092.1 GCA_002298165.1 Desulfarculales bacterium UBA702 | reverse complement strand
GGCGGGTCCACTGGAAGATCACTATTTCAGTGGTACTGATCACCGCCCCGGCATCCCGAAAGAGTTCCACCGCTGTCTCCCAATCTTCCTTAAACCTGGATGCGACTGCGTTTTTGACCAGGTGCAGGTTGTAGCCGTGCTTTATGAGGTCGAGGCCTGTTTGCAGCACGCAGACGTGGGTCTCCATNNACATGCGCTGAAATGCTCTTTTTGAAAGAATTCTTCGTTTTTTAAGAGTCCGGATAACTCTCCGATTGTTGCACCAAGCCCCTTCTTATACTGTTCCGTGACCAGGATTGGTATATGCAGAATCTTTGCGGCCTCGATCATCTGGCGTATCCTGGCGGCGGTTTTTTTCCATTGGTCCACTACCTTGAGCATGGCCTCCTGCATATCGACCACCAGAAGCAAACTATCCTCACGTTCCGCCACGAATTCGTGACGCATGGCATTCTCCTTTTATAAAAAAACGCATGGGTGACTAAGCAGTTATAATCACTGTCATAATGGTAGCGGCCGCAGTGGAACAATCCCTTCGGATCATCCCGATCTTACCGGCAGTCTGACCGGTGGGGGGCGAGGGGAAAGCGGCGGGGACGATTAGACCAGCCGTTGCCTTCCTAAGAAGTACCTCTCAGGGATTTACTTCAATGAATCAGGCAGCCCTGGTTCCAGATCGCTATCCAGCCGGGTTCCCATGCTCATGCGTGGGAACCCGGATCTTCATGGAGCTTCAGTACTTTTATTCTCGCCAACCACGCCGTCCCGGGCAGGTTCGGAAAAGACCTTTCCTGACAATAGACCATCTATTTAGTGGATTGCGCCACGGGTGCATTGCGCCGGAGGACCTTGCCCCATCCGACCAGCGCGTTTGCCGCCGCAATCCAGGTATGTGCTGTCCTGAAAACGGGTACGCCGACTGCTTCGATGGCCTTTGACATCTTTTCAGTGTACGGGCCGCCGATTGCTCCGCACAGGATAGGTTTTTCCGATACTGAGTTGATCTTGTCCAAAATCGGTACTATTGCCTCATCCAGCGGAGTATCCTGGAAGACGAACCAGTTCATTATGACGTGCACGTTGGGATCTTCCAGCAGACACTCCATTGCGAAGCGGTAGTCGTCGGACGTTGCGGAGCCGGTTACATCCACTGGATTTTTGCAGATATAAAAAGGCGGGAAATGGTCTTCCATCTTCTGGATGGTGGCGGGCAAAGGCTTCGCCATCTCAAGCCCATATTTTTCGAACAGATCGATCGCATTGACCATTGGTCCGGCGCCGTTGCTGATCATCGATATGCCGGTGCCAGCGGCAGGATTTTGGAGCGAGAGCGCCTTGGCAGCCGCGGCGAGTTCCTCGTAAGAATCCACGGCTAAAATTCCGGCCTGCTTGAACGCGCCCTGATAAATTCCGTAGGTGCCGCCGTATGCTCCGGTATGGGACTGTGCTGCCAGAGCGGAACGCTTAGTCCGCCCCGATTTGTAGAGCACAATCGGCTTTTTGCTGGAAAGTATCGCCTCCCGGGCGGCTCCTATAAACTTACGCCCATCCCCGATCCCCTCGACATAAGCGGCAAGGGCCCGCGTAGTGGGGTCTTGAGCCAGATAAGTTATCATATCCGCCTCATCCACATCGACCCGGTTGCCATAAGAAATCATTTTGCTTACGCCGACATCTTCGAATTCCTCCAGAAAACTGCAGCCGTAGGTACCGCTCTGGGTCGTAAAGGCGATATTCCCCATGCCCGGGCGCACCATGCGCTCATGGGTCTGGAAAAAAGCGTCGAACCGGTTTTCCGCATTGAAGCACCCGATGCAGTTGGGACCGATCACCCGTATTCCGTATTCAATGGCCTTCCGGTGAATCTCTTTTTCGAGGTCCGCCGTGGAACCGCCGAGTTCCTTGCCTCCGCCCGAAATTATCAGAACGGCAGGGATCTGCAAATCGCGGCATTGTTTCAAGATATCCGGGACCAGCGGCAGTCCGACAACCACTACCGCCAGGTCTATCTTTTCGGGCAGATCGCTCAGATTCTCGTAGCTCTTTAGGCCGAAGATTTCACGGCCGCCTTTGGTGATTGGATAAACCTTTCCCGCATAGTCATGGTTGATCAGGCTGTCCGCTACCACGTAGCCGATCTTGTCCGGTGTGGTGGATGCCCCGATAAGCGCCACGGTTTGCGGGGCAAAGAATTTATCCAGATTACGGGTATTGGGTTGAGCCACGCTGATGCCGCAAATTTCTCTATTTTGAGGTAAAACGATCTTGGCATCCACGGCGATAGCGCCCTCCGAAGTAACCACGAGCGGATTGAAATCCATGGATTCGTAGAAACCGGCGGCGTCTATGCCCAGCCTTCCGATATTGACGACTGCTTCGATAAAGGCCTCCTCGTTCAAAGCGGATTTACCGCGATAGCCTTTCAGAAACAGTTTTCCCTTTAATTCCTCTACCATATCGCGGACCTCCTCACGGTCCACGGGCAGCATTCTGAACGTGACATCATCGAGAATATCTATCAGCACGCCACCTGAGCCCAGCATGATCACCGGACCGAAATTCGGATCGTCCTGGATGCCCACAATGAATTCCGCGCCGCTTCGAACCATCTCTTCCACCAGGATTCCCTGCAATTCTTCATTGCGATTACGGAATCCGGCTAGTATTTGCTCGACCGTTGCTTTAACTTCCGCGGCAGAGACTATATTGAGAAAGACCCCGCCCAGTTCCGTTTTGTGCAGCATCTTCGAGGACACGGCCTTAAGAACGACGGGGTACCCAAGCCTCTCAGCGGCCCTGACTGCCTCTTCGGCTGTTTGGACGAATGCTCCGACGGGTGTGGATACACCGTATTTTTGCAATATGCCTTTGCTCTCGTGTTCCGGAACAACTTTTCCATTTTCCGAGATATACCTCTGGCACAAACTAACAGCTTGGTTTTTCTCCATGAATCCGTCTCCCCATATTCTGTGTCTTGTCGATAACTCTGATGTCTTGGCCATTTTTATTTTCGGATTTTTTCCGCGTCCAATGTGCGCTGAACGGGCTTACAGCATGGAGTGTGCGATCAATCTTCGTGGGAACTTCAGCTTGGAGAGGGTCGGTTCAGAATATGAATATCAGCACAGTTGGATGGTGCGTCAGGATTGGAATTGCCTGCGGAAAAAATCTACGGTCATCCGCCAGTTAGTTTCGAAAGCGCGCTGCGACCAGACGTGTCCTTCACCTGGAAACAGCTTTACCTCAAAAGGTTTATGGAATTTCTCCAGTTCCCGGGCCAGGCGCATGGTGTGGCGAACCGGGATTATGTCATCCTCCTCACCGTGTATCAACAACACAGGACAGTTTATAGCATCAACGAAATGAATTGACGACCTGATATGGTATTCTTCCGGAACCTCAATCGCTGACCCTCCGATCATCTCGGCTATCCAGGGATTCACCTCAACGTGGTCTGCCATATCTACCGGGGTGCTCCACAGTACGCCGGCGGTGAAATGTGAATAGCGCTCGAGTGCCAGCAACGCGTTATGCGCGCCCCGCGAGTATCCCATGATGCCCATCCTGGAAGGATCGATAAATTGTTCGGCCAGCAGGGTCTCCGTCAGATTCCCGATATCCGCGATCTCCCCCTTGCCGTATTCCATTTTTCCTTCCGAACCCGGATATCCGCGGTGGATCATCGCGATGCCCACAAATCCGTTCATTGCCAGATTTTCCGCCATGTGCTCGTAGACCGTGCTGTACCCTCCGCCGCCATGATGGACCTGCACCGAAGGCAGAAGTTGCGCGGGGGCTTCGGGGACAGCCATGAACCCCTGCAGTTTGATACCCTCACTCTCAAAGGTGAAACGTTTCCTTTCCAAAATGGCGTGGGCCATTTGATGCTCCTCACCCAAAATAGACGCCCGTAAGGGCAGGATTACCTACAGCTGAAGCATTAATTCCGACGATGGTTGATAATCATTTGACCGAGAAAATTCCATTGGTTGACCATTTTTACCGTTCTGATCCTGCCATCTTTATCGATTAATGCTATACTGTTCAGCGTTAAACGAATTGTACCTTCCGTGGGGTATAAAACCATAGAAGCCGCTGCCGATATACAGCCGCCGATCTTTTATATTTTATTTCGACAAAGAACGGGAACTTGAGGAAAAGCGAGATTAGTGGAATTCCACATTGGCGAAGCAGGAAGCCTGTATCCGGTGCCATTCCGGCAATGTATGAGGTATAATAAGGTGACATTGAGAGCCGATCAAGTTAATAGTTATTATAAGAGAGTTCACATTGAGTGGCATTTTTCAATTTAGGCCGCCTCTGCCCGGTTTTCCAGAGGGTGCAGCGAGCCCAAGGAGTGTCCATGAGCCCGCGTAGTTTTCATTTTGAAAAAATCGTGAGCGCCGAAGAGGCAATTTCCAAAATAAAAATAGGAAGCCGCGTATTTCTGGGCACGGGCTGTGGTGAGCCTCGATACCTTATAAGAGAAATGGTCGCCAATCCCGACCTGCATGACATAATGGTCTATCAGATGCTTTCCGGGACTCTCGGAAAGTATGTAAACGATGAATCCTTCCTGAAACGGTTTTCCCTTAAACTTTTCCTTATAAGCCTTGCCATGCGCAAGGCGGCCTTTGAGGGGAAAATCGACTATATCCCGAGCTATATTTCCCGGATTCCCCAGCTATTTGAAAGCAAGACCCTCGGCATCGATGTCGCCATGATCCAGGTCAGCCCTCCCGATGAATTTGGGTATTGCAGCCTGGGGATATCGGTCGACGTGACGAAAGCCGCCATTGCAAATGCCGGTCTGGTCATCGCCCAGGTCAACTCCAAGATGCCTAGAACGATGGGCGACACATTCGTTCATGTAAAAGAAATCGATTACCTGGTCGAGTTAGACGAGCCGTTGCAGCAATGGTTTCCCGAATTCAAAGACGTAGACATAGCAAGAAGAATCGGGCACTTCGTTTCGCAGTTGGTAGATGACGGCTCGACGCTTCAAATAGGCTTTGGCTCTCTGCCGCATACCATATTGAAATACCTGGACAAGAAGAAGGACCTGGGCATCCACACCCAGCTCATCACCGATGCCTTCATCCCTCTTATCGAGCAAAATGTCATTACCAACAGAAAGAAAACGCTTCTTCCTGGAAGAACGGTTGCCTCGATGGTTATGGGCACGGAAAAGATATATGAGTACGTGGACAATAACCCGATGTTCTATTTTCGAACCTCGGAATTCGTCAGCAATCCCACTGTAATTGCCCGAAATGACAAGCTGATTTCAATAAGCTCGGCACTCGAGGTGGATTTGACCGGGCAGGTTTGTACGGATTCCCTGGGATACCTGTTCTATGGCGGGATAGGCGATCAGGTAGATTTCCTGCATGGCAGCGCGATGTCGCATGGCGGCTTTTCAATTATCGCTTTTCCATCCACGGCTAATAACGGGGAAATTTCCCGAATCGTTCCGCACCTTAGCGAAGGCGCTGGTGTTGCGACTACACGGGGCGACATCAATTACGTTGTAACCGAATACGGCATTGCCCACCTGTCGGGAAAGAGCATCTATCAAAGGGTTATGGAACTTGCGCAAATTGCGCACCCAAAATTCCGCGAGCATTTGATCGAGATGGCCAAAAAGCGGCATTACATCTTCGTCGATCAGCTGCCTCCTCTGCTCGATGACCTGCTCTTCCTGGAAGACTACAAAAGCACGCTGGAAGTAAAAGGCGGCAGGACCCTCTCGTTCAGGCCGCTGCTCCCGTCCGATGAGTTTGCCTACCGTAACTTCTTCTACTCGTTGAAGGACGAGACGATTTATTTTCGTTTCTTCTACCGCATGGAACTTTTTACCCACGAAGTCGTTCAGGACCAGTGGTCAAGTATGGATTACCGCAACAATTTATCAATCATCGGCCTGAACCAGAGAGGCGGGCACGAAGAAATCATCGCCGTCGGCTCCTACGCCAGAGGAGAGGAAGAGCACGATGCCGAAGTGGCCTTTGTGATAAACGAGAACTTTCAGGGACTGGGTATCGCTTCCTACTTGCTGGAGGTGCTTGAAAGAATAGCGATAGAAAATGGATATAAGAGATTTTTTGCATCCGTTTTGAAAGAAAACGGCGCCATGCTGCGGGTTTTCAAGAAAAGATATCCCAGCGCCAAGGTTACTCTCAGCGCCGAAAACGACTATAGAATTTGCATGGATTTTTACGATTCGATGGAAGACCAGGAATAGATTTGGGAGTTGACGAATTGGGGAATTAATGAATTGAAGAATTTAGATAATTAAGGAATTAAATTCTCCACGACATCTATATTCCTTCGCCCCGGGCAGGTTTGATCACCACGTAAGATATCGCAATCCAGGGAGAGGAGGTTTTTCCCTGGGCCCATCCACAACGACTCGTGAAATATGCGATGTGATAAACTCCTTAAGTTGATTGGAGGTTAGTGAGGGGTCCTGCAACGCAGACTTATAATGCTTAATTGCGCTTTCAGCATTGCCTGATTTCTCAAACGAGACGGCTAGCCGGAAGTTAGCTATTAAACCGTGTGGTTGTACTTCTACTGCTTTTCCCAGAAAACTTCTTTCTTTTTCATAGTCTTCATCTTTGGAGTAAAGCTCAGCAAGCTTTATGTAAATATCTGCCTCGAGATGCATGTCTTGGGTATATGCTGATCCTTTGAGGACGCCAAGTATTATATCTTTGCTGGCTGAGCTTAATTGGCTCGTCTGATCTAGAATATAGTGAGTCAGCTTTCGTATTCCATACAAATGCAGCACAGCACTCCGAATATGTGCATCTGTCAAATACAGCTTGTATTCATACTCAAAATCCCCTCGCCGGTTTCCGAAAAATATTTTAAACATGATGAATTGGTACAGACATGGAGCGATCATCATCGACCAGAACCCGACAATGCTGTATATAGGCAGAAGTAAAATAAGCACTACACCGGTTGCTGAAGCTAGACAAGTGTTTAATAACCAAAAGCGAATGTAAAAGCTAACTGGTATATGCATGGTAGACCCGCCAAGGACTGGCTAATTTATAAATGGATGACATGGGCAATGGCTTTTTGTCGCCGTGACGGTTCAAGAGGGGAGTTAGAAGATTGGATGTATCACCCCTACCGATTTGGTTGCCCTTGATCCGAATCGATCAACGCACACCACGATTTTTTTGCGATTCTACAGAAGATTCAGAGGAATAGGAATCACCAACTTAAAGGAGAATTGAAAGAAATTCAGGATCTGAGTTCTTAAGGACTTCAATCCTCCAATGAATCCGCGTAGATTTCGATTACATGCTTCACCTCAATGCGATCCCCCTCCTGCGAGAGCATATCGCTTATCTGAAGCATACACGCGGGGCAGCCGGTCGCCACGGTTGTACAATCAGTTGCGACTATGTTGTCTCGCTTCCGTTTGCCTATGGATGACGAGATTTCATAGTGCTGGAGATTGAAACTCCCTCCGCAGCCGCAGCAGCGGTCGGCCTCGGCCATTTCCTTGAGGCGGTACGCGGGATTTGCTGATATGAGCTTCCTTGGCTGCTCCGATATGCCCAAAGATTTTTTGAGATGGCACGGGTCGTGGTAGGAGATGGTTTGAGCCTCATTTCCCTGGGAGGCCGAAACCTGTTTCGCACCTGCAACATCAACCAGGAACTGGCTGATATCCACGGTTTTATCGGCGATTGTCCGAATTTGGGACTGTTCCGACTCGCTGAAATCAGATGCCATCAAGGTCCAGAGCTTCTTGATCGTGGAAGTGCACGTGGCGCAGGAGGTAACCAGGTAATCGAGTTTTTGGGCTGAAAAAATTTCGAGGTTGTGCCTGACGAGGCGGGAGAATGCAGTCGTATCTCCTGATGAAAGCGCCGGGATACCGCAGCATCCCTGGTTTTGGGGAAGAAAAATCCCGATCTCGTGATGTTTGAGGCTGCGCACAACTGAAAGGCCGATATTCGGAAATATCTTGTCGATGACGCATCCGGTGAAAAAGCCGACCTTAACCCCTGATTTTCCTGTAGTGTCGAGGGCATCAGCCAGGTTATGAAATGGGACGGAAGCAAGGGCCTTGAAGTGGCGGTTGGCCAGAGGGAACGAAAATCTGCCGCAGGATGTGCCGAGGAGCCGGTCAGCGGGCTTGATAAACGCTCCCTGAAAACTTGCCCCCCATTCCATGAGGCGGTCAAAAGAGCGGGGGTGTGACAGAACTCCCCGGAATATCAGCCGTTTGGCGGGGCTCAGGCCCATATATCCGGCAAGGATAGCCCGAGCCTTTATAAAAATGTCCAGTACCTTCACGCCACTGGGACAATTTGCGCCACATGAGCCGCAAAGGAGGCAGTGATTGAGGCGGTCACTTACGCCGTCGGGCTGCTTAAAGAGTTCCTTTATCAAGGCATCGAGCAGCGCGAGCTTTCCGCGGGCCACGTCACTTTCACGCCCCGTTTCCGCGAAAACCGGGCAGACCGCCTGGCACATACCGCAGCGCATGCAGGTGATGAGCTGGTTTTCGAGCTGCCGTACGAGTTTTGCCAATTCTTTGAGGTCGTACATCGGTCAGCCTCAGCCTCCTATTATTTTACCGGGGTTCAGGATGTTTTTCGGATCGAGTGCTGCCTTTATCCGCCGTGAGTATGCAATTGTGCCCCTGCCGGTTTCTTTTTCCATAAAACGGGATTTCGCAATCCCTATTCCATGCTCGCCTGACAGAGTACCGCCAAGTTCCAGGGCCTTTTCAAAAATCGCGTCAATTGCATGCTCGACCCTGGACCATTCCTGCGCATCGCGGCGGTCGGTAAGTATTGTGGGGTGAAGGTTCCCATCACCGGCATGTCCGAAAGTCCCGATCTTAAGGTCGAACTTCCTGGCGATTGCTTCTATACTTTCGATCATCTCCGGAATCTTGCTCCTGGGGACCGTTGCATCCTCCAAAACAGTAGTCGGCCTGACCCTGGAAAGCGCCGAGAGCGCGGCCCGCCTGGCCTCCCATACCTTGTCGCGTTCCTGGGCGGTTTCAGCTACCCGCACTTCCATGGCACCCATCCGGCGGCACAGCTCTTCCACCCTTGCCGCATCATCCGCCACCTGGACGGGATGTCCGTCAACTTCGATCAGAAGCAGAGCAGCCGCATCAGTGGGCAGCCCGACATGGCTGAAGTCCTCTACTGCCCTGATGGTGAAATTGTCCATGAATTCCAGGGTGACCGGCACAATGCGATTCGCGATAATCGATGAGACCGTTTCAGACGCCTTCAGGACGTCGTCGAAGACCGCCATCATAGCTTTTTTGGCTGCAGGCATGGGGATGAGCTTGAGGATTATCCGGTTAAAAACCCCCAGTGTGCCCTCCGATCCCACAAGCAGGCCTCCGAGGTTGTAGCCCGTGACGCACTTTACGGTGCGGGCACCCGCTTTTACCAACTCGCCGTCAGGATCGAAGAACTCGAGACCCATTACATAGTCCCTGGTCACCCCGTATCTCAAGCCGCGCAGTCCGCCGGCGTTTTCGGCTACGTTTCCTCCCAACGTCGAGACTGCCTGGCTGCCGGGGTCGGGTGGATAGAAAAGACCTTTCGATTCGACGGCAGCGGCAAACTTGGCGGTCACCACTCCGGGTTCGACAATGGCAAAGAGATCGCCTTCATTTATCTCGATAATCCTGTTTAGAGCTGTGGTGAGGATGACTACACCACCCTCATTTGGGATAGTGCCTCCGCTGAGGTTTGTCCCAGCGCCGCGAACGGTCAGTGGAAGACCGTTTTCGTTGCAGAGCCGTATTGCCTGTCCCAGTGCCTCGCCTGATACCGGCCTCATGGCGAGCGCCGGGAGCACCTGATCCAGAACAGCCGCATCATAGGAATAGGAGAGCAGGTCGGTCTCTTCATGGAAGACATTCTCCCTGCCCACTATCTTTTGGAACTCGCTTAACAAAGCTCTTTCAATCATGTGCGCCGGTCCCGTTCATGGAGTTTATGCCAGGTTCTTATATCTTTATGCCTACAGGAATAGATTTTTTCCAGAATAATTACTCGTATCCTTTTTAGAACATGGCGCCACAAGGAAAGCTACAGATTTTGATACTCCCAAACCCCAACGGCTTCATTGCATGGGTAACCACTGTAGGTTTTCTTTACGCTTATGGATTCCATTTAGAAACCTTGTTCCAAGCCAACCGTGGAGCTAGGGCGGGGGCCAGCCCTGAATTAATTGTCGAAAAAGTTTACAGAACACGCCTCATGATTAACCCGAACTCATTCGCTGCCAAGACATAAGCCGCAGATTTTCCTCTAGATGACAGATCGACATTCCTCGTGGCATGGGCGTTGCTAGCTGTAACGTCCAGAAAACATTCGATAAGTGCTTGCCCGCTCTTCTCATGAATATTGGCGGACATTATACTGGAACCGACTGGATAATAGATTGAGAGGAACACTTCATGAAAAAAGTTCTATTGGGGGTAATATTTGGGTGTCTGCTACTTGGTGCTACAGCCGCTTATTCCGCACCCGTGACAATAATAAACCAAGGGGACAGCTGGCAATATAGTACCCTCAGTCAGGATTTATGGCCTGTTTGGAACACTTTTAATTATGGTTCCATCGGCTGGGGTTCGCTTGCATGGTCCAACGGCAATGCCGCCTTTGGCAGTGCCGGCGGCCTTTCTCATAATACTTATTGGGGCATAAATACCGATCTTGCCCTGCAAAAACAGATAAGTGTAAATGGTATCTTTAACGGCTCGCTGACACTCAACGCAGCCTCGGATAATGGTTTTGCAGTCTTCATAAATGGGTTGGAAGTTGTCCGTCAAAATGCGGAAGGATATACATCTTATTGGGAGTACTCCTTTGCTGTTAATCCGAATGTGTTTATTGTAGGCGTGAATACAATACAGGTTGTCGCGGAGGATCATGGCGGATCATCCTTTTTTGACATGAAGCTGAGCGGCGACCTGCAGCCAGTCCCGGAACCCTCAACCCTTCTCCTCTTCGGGGCGGGTCTGGCAGGTCTTGGCGCATACGGATTGAGAAAACGGGTCTAATCATCACGGCAATGTCAGAAAACTTTAACAGAACAGGCAGGGTCAGCAATGGCTCTGCCTTTTTTTATTCGCTATTTACATTCTAAGACAACCTGTTGGATGATATCAAAATCTGGTTCTCGCGATACTACTCATAGTGGTTCTTGCCTACCACATACACTACGGCGGATTGCACCGGGAGATCGGTAGATTACTCCAGAATGAAATTGCTTTAGCAGTCTTTGACAGCAGCAAAGGAGGGGCTCTGCTTCAGCCGCCTGTACCAAGATTTAATTATGGTCAGTATATCTTCAACTTGCCATGCCTGTGTCCGATCACCTCCAATGTATCATGCAGCACCATGAAAGCAGCGGGATCGATATCAAAGACCAACTGTTTGAGCTTGGAAAGCTCCGTCATTGTAATTATGCTGAAGATGACCCGTTTTCCCTTCCCCGAAAATCCCCCGCAACCCTCGAGGTATGTAACGCCGCGGCGCAGTCTGGAAAGTATCCCGGATGCTATTTCTTCGTGGCGGTCCGAGATTATGAGAACAGATTTCCTCTCATTGAATCCGGTCAGCACCGCATCGAGGACTTTTCCGCTCGTAAACACATAGATCAACGAGTAGAGGGCAGCCTCGAAATCGAGGAAAATAGCCCCTGAGCCAAGCACAATTGCGCTGACCAGCGTTTTCGTAATCCCGATTCGCAGCCCCAGTTTTTTATTTATGTAAACAGAAAGGATGTCGAGACCACCCGCCGATCCCTGGGACCTCAGGACCATCCCGCAGCCGGCCCCGCAGACTATTCCCCCCAGTATGGCTGCCAGAATGGGATTGACGACCTTGATCGCCCCAAAGTTGCCAAATGCGGTAATGGCCGACAACGAAAGGACGCCGTAGGCCGAATAGAGGATAAATCTTTTGCTAATAGTGAACCAGCCGAGAAGGAAAAATGGAATATTGATCAAAAGGTAAGCGTATCCGGTATTAAGCACCGGGATTAGATAATGAGCGATCAGGGCGATGCCCATGGCTCCGCCGCTCAAGAAGTGCTGCGGTATTATTATACTGTTGAGTCCCGCCGCATAAATGAGGTTCCCTACAGTGATCAAGGAGAGGTTTGCCACAATCCTTTTCCAGGATTCGGCCGGGAAATTCCGTGGGCAAATCAATTCTGAAACCTCGGTCATATCCATGGCGACTAACTTTCATTCCTGACGATCGCATTCCCCAAAGGGACGCCGGCAGGCACTCCCAAAAAACGACTTCCGATTTATCCAAGTGCACTGACAGCTCTCAACGCCCGTAGGTACCCGCAATCCGATTGAGGTCCGCTACGGCAAGATCGCAGCTCAGGCGCGCCTGGAGTTCGTCTGATTCGGCCTTCTTGACGGCCGCGACCGCCTCGTTATATTTCGCGTAGCCGGCGGTCGAGGTTTTGATCTGGTCGGTCATCAGGCGCAATCTTTCCTTTTGGAGCGCCAGGGCTTCCCGGGCGACTTCCAGCATGCTCCTTGTATTGTCAAGCTTCCTGTATGCCTTTTCCAGTTCGACCGTTACATCGTCATTTACTCTGCGAAGGTTCTCCTTTGCCTGCGACAGTTGGGCCCTGCGTTCACCCACAACGGCGCCGCGTTTGCCCCAGTCCCAGATATCCCATTTCATCATGACCCCGAATGTACCGACATTGTTTTTCGCAAACGACGCGCCATCCTGGTAGGTGTTAGCGGCGAAAAGAGTTACATCGGGGATGTATTCATAGCGGGCCGCATCCACTCCGTGCTTGGCTTTTGAAACCGATGCCTTCGCGGATGAAATCTCCGGGTTTGCGGAAAGCGCCGTGTTCAGGTATTGATCACGGCTTTCAACAGACCC
>DBMI01000019.1 GCA_002298165.1 Desulfarculales bacterium UBA702 | reverse complement strand
AAGTAGGCGCACAAGCCAACCGGAGCGTAGTACATGATGAAGGAGATCAGTTTCATCATCACTTCGTTGGCCGAAACCAGGAAAGCGGCAAATGCTTTGCCCTTCTCCCCTACGGCAGACGTGGCAAGGCCGGTCAGAATGGAAAGCACTATCAGCGCCAGCATATTGTTTTTGGATAAGAGTTGCGGAAAATCGGAAACGGTGAATGCCTTGACGATTTGGTCAGCAGCTTTCAGATGCTGGATATCGGCAGCAGCGCCCAAAGGTATGGTGACACCCGTGGCTGGAGGGTAGAAAATGACGGCAACGATCATGACGCCGGAAGCAATGAATCCCGTTACGACAAAGACAAAAATCATGGCGGACAGAATCCGTCCCAAGCGTCTGATGTTGGTCATGGAGGCAACCGCTGAGGAGATGGAAAAGAAGACCAACGGAACGATCACCGTGAAGAGCAGGTTCAGGAAGATATCGCCCAGCGGCTTTAACAGGGCGGCATCCTTTTTATAAAAAATACCGAGACCAGCGCCGACAATAATCGAAAAGATCAGGAGAATGGAGAATCCGTAGGATTTCAGGAACGGCGGTAATTTGGTTTTCATGTTTTCTCGTTGTGGAAATGTTCGGAGATGGCGGCACACGGCTCGCAGTTCATGTCCGGCATGCTACCATTCTTTTGTGCAGGTGCGGAAGGCGTTTTTTATTGGGAAGGTTTTAAGGGGGGCCTCACCTCCGCAACCGGATACTTCCCTTTGACAATGCTGCTTCGCGATAATATAGTGAATTTTTATGTGTAACGACTCACTAAATCAATACGAGGCAAGACCATTTCTCCCCCACGTAATTTCATTGTAAGGAGGCTGTACATTGAGTGCTTATTTAAAAAACTTCCCGGAAAGCGAACTAATTTTTGATGAAGAAGAGACAAAACAGATTTTGATATTTTTCTTTCCAAATGACAAAAACTCTATTGATAGCGCAACCATTAACGGTGGTACAAAGAATTTCGCCCAGGGACTACTTGTAGAGGCGGTGGACGCCAGTTATCAAATGGGTTTTGTAGAAGCATTGTTCAGGTCGATCTGCAGGTTCAAGGGAGCTACGGATTTCGCAAAAACTTTTGCGAAGAAAGCATTGCGGCATTGGTTTCGGCATATTAAACAAAGCGACTTGTTGCAAGTGAAGATTTACGAATCAGTAAGATCACGATTAGCTGTTAATTTTCGCAGCCAGTATTTAATGATGCTTAATGGTGTAGCGAAAGCTAAAGGCCGTTCTCAGTATGTAGCTACTAAACCTCAAAATTATATAAGACAAAGTAATGACGCGTTATGGGGGTGACAGGATTATGATACTACCCAAATCAGTAAAGGCATCCATTTATTTATCTGCTGGTTTATTGTTGATATATGCGGGGTTGGTAACTTATATATGCAGCACAACAAAAATATCATACCTGATCAATGACAGTATTAAGAGCAGCATGCCTATCATACCAAATACTGCATCTGAATTCTTCCTATTTAAATTTAGAGGCGGCAAATCGGATATTTCCGCCCTGAAAAAGGAAGACGGTGGTCTGAACTATATTGTCGCTGCCATCGATGCATCGAGCTTAAGCATAGAAAAAAAAGCCAAATACCTCCGTTACTTTATATCGAGAGGCTGTGGTGTTAACGAAATAGCCGCAACCAACGGCCTGAGACCATTGCATATCGCTGCCATCGAGGGCAAGGGAGAGGTAGTTGAACTGCTCCTTGAAAATGGAGCAGACCCGACGCTGAAGTCAGAGTCTTCAGTTATTGGCACGAACATAACCCCTTTGGAAGCTGCCAAGCGATCGGAAAAGAAAAACACGCATATTGACTATAAGAAAGTAAAAGAGGTTCTTCGCCACGCAGAGGAACGACGTCGGCATAGCAGTACTTGAAAACCCTTATCCCTCCGCTGTTTTTCGGTTTAATGTTTGGCATTGAGAGCTAAAGGACCAAGATTATATATGACTGACAAACCCGCTCCCAACGCAGCGCACTCTCGCGGTTTTCTGGCGTATCTCGTTCTCACCTCCCTGCTCTGCGGCGCGCTGGTGATGGTCATCGAGGTGCTCGGATCGCGAGTGGTCGGCCCATTCTATGGAGTGAGCCTCTTTGTCTGGACCTCGCTGATTACCGTCACCCTGGTCGCCCTTGCCCTGGGATATGTCGCAGGGGGGATACTGGCCGACCGGAAAGGCGATCCCGCCTGGCTGTACGGTATCCTCTTCGTGGCCGGAGTAGCGGTGCTGACCATCCCCCTTCTGAAACTACCCGTGCTCAAGGTGTGCCAGCCCCTGGGTCTGCGCGGCGGCGCATTTGCCAGTTCCCTGTTCCTTTTCGGCCCCTCACTTTTTCTCCTCGGCTGCGTCTCACCCTATGTGATCAAGATCGCAGCGCGCGAAATGAAAAACATCGGCAGGACGGTCGGCACCCTTTATGCCGTGTCCACCTTCGGCAGTTTCATCGGCACTGTCTGCACCGGTTTCGTCCTGATCGCCCTCTTCGGCGTAAGCCGCATTTTCCAGGTGATCGGCGTGCTCCTGCTGGCTCTGGCGGTGTGTTACTTTGCGATCTTTCGCCGCAAGCCGTTGTTTCTCCTTGCCATGCTCATCCCTGCAACACTCTCGTTCAGTGCAATTCCCCAATCGAAAATTTTGGCCGACGGCACGCGCGTCACCAAGGTATTCGAAAAAGAGAGCTTCTACGGAAGCATCAAAGTCGTGGATTACCAAAAAACGTCGGGAACCACCCGTTCGCTCCTGATCGACGGGCTCACCCAGGGTCGCATGGACCTGGGAAACCGGTTACCGGCCTCACTGTACGCCTATTACATGGAGTTTCTTCCCTATGCCCTCAATCCGGCCGGAAAGAGCTGTCTGGTTGTCGGGCTTGGGGCCGGACTCGTCCCAAAATGGTATTCGGAGCGGGGAATCCTCACCGACGTGGTGGAAATCGACCCGCACGTTGTCGAGGCAGCCAGAAACTATTTCTCCTTCCGCACCTCTGGCGAGGTTTTTATTGCCGATGCCCGTTATCACCTGAACCATTCCGGAAAAAAATACGATTACGTCGTTCTGGACGTATTCAACGGCGACACCACTCCGGGGCATGTCCTGAGCCTGGAAGCGCTTCAG
>DBMI01000103.1 GCA_002298165.1 Desulfarculales bacterium UBA702 | reverse complement strand
GTTCAAGATTGTATCGAGAACAGGTCTAGAATGTAGCATAGCCCCTTGTGGGCGTTTGGAAGTTGGACGGGCACAAGGCCCTATGCTACATTAACTTGAACGCAACTTGGTATAAGAGGGTGCGACTTCAAATCTAACTCGCCTCCAGGCGGGATTTTCTCGGAAATGGGAACGTGCCTTATGCTAAATCCAGACAGTCTTGTTGGTAAGCAGATCGATCAGTTCAGGTTGGAAGCATTCATCGCCAAGGGGGCGATGGGGTTTGTTTTCAAAGCATTCGATTCGATGCTCACTCGAACCGTTGCCCTGAAAGTGATCCCAAGGGTCTCGGAGTCCGGCCTCAGCGATTCAGAGGCGCTTAGCCGCGAAGAGGGGCGTAAGCGGCTCATCCAGGAAGCAAAGGCGGCCGGAAAGCTCGCCCATCCAAATATAGTCACAATACATTCCTACGGCGAAAATGAAGAATTTCAATACATCTGCATGGAATATATCACCGGCAGGACTTTGACGCAGATCCTGCGCGAAAACGGACCTTTCGCAGTCGAGGAGGCACTTCCCATTCTCGACCAGATGCTTCAGGCACTCGATGCCGCTGATGCCGAGAGTATCGTCCACAGAGATATCAAGCCATCCAATATCATGATGACCGATGATGGAAGGGTGAAGGTGATGGACTTTGGCATAGCCAAACTTCCTTCTCTATCGATGACCGTCACCGGAATGGTTCTCGGAACACCATATTATATGTCTCCGGAGCAGATTTCCGGCAGAAAGGTGGATATCCGCTCGGATATCTTCTCATTGGGAGCGGTATTCTATGAGATGCTCACAGGAGAGAAGGCTTTCCAGGGCGAGAGCACCGCAACCCTTACTTACAAGATCATCCAAGTCGATCCCGTCCCCATCAATAAGATTAACGTGCTCGTACCCGAGCCGCTGGCAAACCTTGTTTCAAAGGCTTTGAACAAGGACCCGGAGAGTAGATTTCTAAAACCCAGGGAAATGCTGGCCGCACTCAGGGCAATAGGCAGGGCGCGCCAGGCGACCTCCCAAGAAACGATCCTGGGCGGCGGAACTAGACATGAAGCGGTTCCCGCTGGTAAAGATGTGTCATCTATTGAAGGCATGGAGCCCCCTTCGCCTCCTTTGCGTTCCGCTGAAAAAGCGGCCGCCGCGGCTAAATCCGGCAGCGGCGACTCCGAGGAGATACAGGAGCACGCCAAACCTGTTTCCCCCGCTGACGACGGCCGGAAGCCGGGTACCGGTCCCGCGCCCCAAAAAGCTGGGCAAAATAACCTCCCGGCCATGCTGATCGTGGCTGTAATTATCGTGTGCGCGGCTGCCGGGTTCTGGTATTTCAGCGGCCCCTCGCAGAACACCCAGGGCCCGCAGAAATCGGGCTCCGCCCCTTCGGGCCAAGTTGGCACAATGGGAATGCAGAGCGCACAATCCGTGGATTCATTGCTCCTTGCCGCCGGCAAGGTATTTACAAGCAACCCTCCCGAGGCCCGCAGACTGCTCGATCAGGCTCTCGGAATAGATCCGAACAGCTATGACACAATGTTGTCTCTGGCCAGGCTCTCTGCATATACAAAAGATTATAATCAGGCCATCGATATGTATCGAAAAGCTTTACGCGTGAACGGCCGGGCAGCCGATGCGCATTGGGAGCTTGGAAGCCTCTATCTCGCCCAGGGACAATGGGATAATGCAATCCAGGTCCTTGAAGCTTGTTTGTCGCTTAACCCTCATAATCGCGACGAAGTACTGGCGAACCTGGGATTTTGCTATTCTCAAAAAGGAAATCAGGCCCAGGCGCGGCTTCTCTACCAACAAAGCCTGGAACTGAACCCCAATAATGTAGTGGCAAGGAGCTTCATGGCGAGCCTGCCGGCGGAAACGACTACGAAAACTGCCCCACCACCGGTTCAGCCGCCTGTCCAACAGTCCGCAAGGAATCAGCAGGGCTCGACCGATCTGTCAAGGGACGTTATACGGCTTGCCTCAAAACCGGGCGGCAACTATGTCGTTGACGGAGTTAACCCCAACGGGAGTAAATATACGGGGGGTGCGGTAATAAAGCAAAACGGAGATCGGTTCACTGTTGTATGGAACATTGCGGACAAGATCTTCACGGGCACCGGTACAATGAGCGGGAATGTCTTTACCGTGAATTATAAAGACCAGGCAGGGGGAGGGGGTGTGGTAGTATATGATATAACACCGAGCGGACTGCTCGTGGGCAAATGGTCGGACGGGAAAGCCAAAGAAAATCTCAAGCCGGTAAATTGATAAAGAAACACAAGGTGCGTAGCGCAACGTTCTTATACGTTGATTTGACAATTCTTAAACGTGATAGCAAAAAAAATGGTCACAGTACGATTTTTCGGAAAATCTGATGCCGGACTGGTTAGGGAAAATAACGAAGATGCCTTTCTGGTAAACCCGGAGCTTAGTTTTGCCGCTCTTGCTGACGGAATGGGAGGGGCAGCGGCGGGTGAGCTTGCCAGCAGCTTTTTTGTCGGTTCCGCACTGGAGACTTTTGCTCAAAAAGGTCAGGGTGCTGCCGATGATTGCATGGTTCTTTTGAAGGCATCTTTTGACCTGGCAAACAAGAGAATACTGGATCATGCCGCTGAAAAGCCGGAAGACAAGGGGCTTGGATGCACTGCTGAATTGCTTACTTTCTTTGACAACAGTTTTGCCCTCGCGCACATCGGGGATAGCCGCACTTACCTGTTCAGGGGAAATGTCCTAAACCGCCTTACGCAGGACCACTCTCTGGTTCAGGAACTGGTGAACAGGGGCGCTATCAAACCCGAAGAGGCAAGGACCCATAAGATGCGGCATGTAATTTTGAGGGCCGTGGGACACGAGCAAGTACTTGAACTCCAATTCAATCAAGGGGAAGTTTTTCCGGGGGACCTGTTCCTGCTTTGTTCGGATGGCCTGACCGATATGATAGATGATGAGGAGATTCGCGATATCCTCTCATTGCCGCTGGAAATTGACGAGTGTGCCCAAAAACTTATTGATGCCGCAAAGGAAAAGGGCGGACATGACAATGTAACCGTGGTTCTTTGCGAGATAGTCGAAGGGGGCGCGGATTGTAGCCCTGAAGATGTAAAAACGGTTGTTGATATGCGGGCTTACAAAATATGATGCAAGGTCCTTTGAGTCATGAGAGACGAACAGCATGATTTTGAGCGGCTAAGGCAAGAGCACTCCATTTATACCGACCTTGCCCGCACTCTCACTTCTTCCCTCAATCTCTCCGAGATTCTCGAGAACGTGATGAAGAAGGTTGGAGAGCTTTTGCGCCCCCGCAATTGGTCTTTGCTGCTCCTGGACGATGAGGGTGAATACCTTATCTTCGAAGTTGTCGTGGGAGAGGGCGCCGAGCAGTTAAAGGGCAATCGATTGAAAGTCGGAGAAGGAATTGCAGGCTGGGTCGCCTTTACCGGTGAGCCTCTCCTTGTCAAGGATGTTAGAGAAGATCCCAGGTTTTGTTACCGCTTCGATGAAATCTGCCGCTTCAAAACTGAGTCGGTTATATGTGTCCCCCTTCAGAACAGAGGGAAAGTGCTCGGAGTTATCGAGCTGATAAACCGGATGGAGCAGGACCTGTTTACGGACACGGATATGCGCAGTCTTTCGCAAATTGCGGATTACGCAGCCATTGCGATCAGCAACGCACATCTTTATAAGAAAGCAAAGTGGCTATCCATTACCGACGACCATACATGCCTCTACAACACTCGCTATCTGTACGACGCTCTTGATAGGGAACTCGCTCAAGCACTGAAAGAAAACAGCGAGGTATCTATAATATTTCTGGACCTCGATCATTTTAAATCGGTCAACGATACTCATGGGCATCTTTGCGGCAGCAAGACACTCAGGGAAGTTGGCTTACTATTAAAGGAGCTGGTCTTGCCGGGACATATCCCTGTCAGGTACGGCGGGGATGAATTTGTCATACTCATGCCGGGCACCTCTAAAAAGGTTGCTATGGATTTTGCTGTTTATCTGCGCGACCGTCTGAAAGCTCAGCCCTTTCTTGTAGAAGAATCCCTTAATCTGCACATAACAGCTTCTTTCGGAGTTGCTTCCTTCCCCTCCGATGCCAAGAGCAAGGACGAGATCTTAAGTCTAGCCGACACTGCAATGTATAAGGTGAAGGAATCTACACGGGATGGGATCGTTGGGGCCTGAACAAAGTAGAGGGCGCCACCCCGTTTCAATTCAGACCTGTGCTTCCGTGGATCGGGACCCCTGAATCTGAGACAGCTCCTCTGTATCGGAGGTCAAGTTGGACCCTCAGAGCCTTATTGGAAAAGAAATCCGCCACTACAAGCTGGAAAAGCTGATCGCTAAAGGATCGGCGGGGCTGGTGTTCAAGGCAAGAGACATCATGCTGGACAGGGTTGTCGCCCTGAAGCTCATTGCAAAAAACGATGCCATGCCTCACGCGATTGAATCCAGGCGAAGGTTTATTCTCGAAGCCCAATCGGCAGGCGGGCTCTCACATCCCGGAATCGTCACCGTCTATTCCTACGGAGAAACAGATGAATACCAGTTTATCTGCATGGAGCTGGTGCGCGGCCACACTCTTGCTGAAATTCTCGAGGAGGAAAAAAGACTCAGTGTCAGGAGGGCGCTGAACCTTTTCCAGCAGGTGCTTTTTGCCCTCGAAGCTTCTCACCGGGCCGGCATCGTGCACAGGGACATAAAGCCATCAAACCTGATGGTCAGCCGGGATGGACGATTGAAGATCATGGATTTCGGGATCGCCAAGGTCTCCTCCCTTTCGATCACAACGGTCGGTACCATTCTTGGCACCCCTTACTATATGTCGCCCGAACAGATTACTGGCTCGAAGGTCGATATCAGATCGGATTTATTCTCCGTTGGAGCAGTACTCTACCAAAGTCTTACCGGTGAGAAGCCCTTCGATGCCGAAACCAGTACAGGTCTGGCCTACCAGATAGTCAACGTGGAGCCGGTAAGTCCGATTGTTAACAACCCCGATATTCCCCAGATCATCTGCGACATAATTCACAAATCGATGATGAAGGCCCCCGGCGAACGCTATCAAAGTCCTTCGGAGATGCGCGAAGCCATGGCTCGGGCCGTGGGTGAACTTTTTCCGGAACACGACAATTCGATGTTCGATACGACGCACACCGGTTGGGCAGCCGATTTCGAAGCGCGCCACGTAAAAGATGAACAAAAAGAAGAGCCGCACGAGGATAGTAACTCCTGGCTGGAAGAAGACCAGGATGAAAAGAGCCAACCTGGAGCCGGCAG
This sequence comes from Desulfarculales bacterium UBA702, assembly GCA_002298165.1. Taxonomy (GTDB): domain Bacteria; phylum Desulfobacterota; class Syntrophobacteria; order Syntrophobacterales; family Syntrophobacteraceae; genus SbD1. The sequence goes on along the minus strand of DBMI01000103.1, from coordinate 18,350 downwards.
CCAGTCCGGGCAGGTCGAAAGCCCCGAGATTGCAGTCGAACCCGAAGAAATAACCCCGGAACCGCGTAAAAGCGCAGACGGAAGATCGTATCAAGAAAAGCGCAGATTCCCACTGTCGTCGAGGCAGGCGCGGGAGTCTAAACAATCCCGGCAGCGATCCAGGCTCAGGTTGTATGGTCTGCTCATCCTCTTTGCTGTGGCGCTTGGTTTTTACTTTGTCTCGACCGGGATCCTGAATGTATCCGGGACCTTCCTGAGCTATTCGCCGCCGCCGACAGTTTTCGAAGGCCGCTATAAGGTGGTCGGAATAAATCCAGGCGGATCTCAATACGAGGGCACCGCCACTCTTTCCCGTGTCGGCAATCGCTACCATTTGAGCTGGAATCTGGGCAATCAGTTGATCAGGGGTACGGGGATATTGTCCGGGAATACACTCACAATTGATTGGACTGCCACCGGGTCTGCGGGAACAATTAAATACACCGTTGGTCGAAACGGGATACTCAGGGGATATTGGGGAGGGCAGGGGTCCGAATTATTGGTGCCGATGAGATGAAGCAGAAAAGATCAAGCCCATTTCTCAATAATATGAGACAGTATTTCCCGTAACCGCTTTCCAAAGGAACGTTTATCCCAGTCTTCGCGCGTGATTTGCTTTGACTCACGCACTTGCAACTGAAATGCCGATTCCAGTTCTTGCGCGAAACCTGGGTCAAATAGGTAAGCATTTACCTCATTGTTAATGAGCAGACTCCAGGTATCGAGGTTTGTTGTCCCGACGGTGCACCAGATGCCGTCTATTATGGCGAACTTGGTATGAAGCATGGCGGGGTGCTGGTAGATCTTTATGCCTGCGTCGAGCAGCTTTTTATAATAGTACATCCCGGCATACGATACAAAGCGGGAATCACTGAGGGTAGGAACGACAATCTCTATATCAACACCCCTCGATGCCGCGTCGATAAGTTCCTGGATCATCTCCACGCCGGGAACAAAATATGGAGTGCTAAGGCGGATTCTCTTTTCGGCGCTGGCGATGGCGGCAAAATATGCCATGTAATTCAGCCGGTTCATGGCACCTGAAGTGCTTGGCAGAATTTGCACAAATTGGGTCCCCCCGGAGGCACCCCCGGGTGCATATGATACGGTCGGCGCGGCTTTTCCCTTGTGCTGTTCCCAATTCCGCTGAAAAGCCTTTTCCAGTTCCGCTGCGGCAGGCCCTTCGATCTTCAAGTGCAGGTCTTTGAAACACTCGGTTTGTATTTGCGTTTGCTTGCGGGATTTCGAGGAACAGTCGAGGTCGCAGATGTTGGCGCTCCCGGTAAAGGCTGTCTCGCCGTCAACCACCATTATCTTGCTGTGGTCGCGTCTGATGATTTCCCACACAGGCCAGCGGATGGGAATTGCCGGATTGAATTTAAGGGTTTTTACACCTGCATTTTCAATCCTTGCGAAAAAGGCCGCCGGGGTTTTCCGGCTTCCAAAGGCATCGTATATGAGATTTACTTCCACACCTTCGGCCTTTTTTCCGAGCAGCAGGTCACACATGAACCCACCAATGGGGTCGTCGCTGATCTCAAAGGTTTCTATATGCACGTATGCTTTGGCACTCTGAACGGCATCAAACATGCGGGCATAAATGACATCGCCTTCTCCGAGAATGGTGACCCTGTTTCCTGGCACGATCGGGCGGTGGAATACATTTTGGGTCATAAGCAGGTGGCTGCGCAAAACTTTGGACTGCAGATCAAGTTGAGCTGCATTGAAGTAGGATTCAGCCGATTCAGGCGATTTCATGAACTCTTGTTTTCCGGGCAAAGAGGCGCAGCCGTTCAGAGCCAATAAGAGACAGATATACTGAATACACAAAATGGTTTGGGCTTGTCTGGCCGTAGATGCCATAGAAGGCTTTCCGGAATTTAATTTAGTGTTATCGAAACAGAGGAACGAACTTGACAATAATAGCAGAATAATCGAATATCTCATGAAGTTTTTCCCCGTCTGACTCCGATCAGCTCCATAGTTTCCAACCCCAAGGAAAGGAAGAAACCATGGCAGGATCCAAGAACTACAAATTCACAGCAATTCTCATAATTCTTGCACTCGTTTTCGTTGTCTCCTGCAGCAGGGAACAGCAATCCCAGCAAAGCTCGGTCAGTCCGGCAGCGGTACCGGCACCCGCGACAAGCGCAAGCCCGGGCCAAAGCGCACAGCCAACGGCGGTAGCGCCGCAACAGGCTGTACCTGCCACCGCTGGGCCTCAGAATTTCAGCCAAATCCAGGTCGGGATGAGCTCTCAGCAGGTTGTACAACTTCTGGGAAATCCATCCAGGGCCAAACAGGAATATCAGACAACGGAATGGGAATACTATATGCCTCAGGGGGGCAAAGTAGAAGTCCATCTGCAAAACGACAAAGTTGTTTCAATGCGGCAGCACTAGGCAAATTTCATTCAGCGATAAGAACCATTTAGGGCTGGCAGCCGGAGCTGATTTGACCGGTTGATCCGGCATGTGCGCCGATCTGTTTCCCCACCATTCAGTGCGGTGGAAAATAACCCGCCCTGCAATGGTGTGGTGCGTTTTACAAAGCAAACCTCCAGAACTCAAGGGAGTGTCTCATGGCCGAAGAAAAGAAAGAAACCAGCCAGCCAGAGGCTGACAAGCCGGGTAGAGTCATTCATGAAGGGATGAGTACTCAACCTTTGCAGGCCGCGCTAATGGGGCAGGAAGGCGGCGACAAACAGGCCACTCTGGTAATGACTTCCGCGGCCATGACGGCATCCCGTGCCAATTTGAGAGTGATAAAAGGCACTGGAAACCACGAGACCATCCAATTGGGCAAGGATAAACTGACGATCGGGCGCGTCGGCTACAACGATCTTTGTTTGAATGACAAGAAGGTTTCGAGAACCCATGCCACGATCTTCTTCGAGAAGGGCAACTACGTTCTCGAAGATATGAATTCCACAAATGGGGTCCTGGTTGACGGCCACATAGTCAAAAAAATGGTGCTGAAAACCGGCAACCAGATCACGCTTGGGGATTCGGTCCTGCTCTTTCAGCAGGATATGCCTGAAATTTCCCTTCAGGACAAAATTTCCTTCATAAAGCAAAGCGACCTGTTCAACTGGCTGGATCAGGAGAGCCAAAACCTCCTTGCCGGGAGCCTTTCGGTAAAATTTTTCCCCAAGAATGCCCGCATAGTCAGGCAGAAAAGCCCGGTCGAGAGCATGTATTTTCTCTATTCGGGTTCGATCCGGATCGTCGAGGAAAATGAAGAAGGAGGGGAGAACGCCGTTGGCAAACTCTCCCCGGGGGATTTTTTTGGCGAAAGGGCTCTGCTGGCCGGCGAGCCCGGTCCATATTCAATAGTTGCCGATGAGGACGTTAATGTTCTTGAACTTCGAAGAGAACAGCTAAACGAGCTTTTCCAGAAAAGCCCGGATGTAAGCAAGGCCTTTTACAAGATGGTGCTGAAAAAATTCAGCGCCTTACCGGAGCCTGACAAGCGGGATCATCGCCACGACGACCTCAAGCACCTGATTACCCCTACAAATGTCGAGATCATCGGCGAAGACAAGAAAATAAAGGACGCCCGCAAGAAAATAGAGGCCCTGGCAAAGGAAAATCAGCCGGTACTGATAACCGGTCCCTCCGGTACCGGAAAAAAGACCTTTGCGCGATATTACCACCAGTCGAGTTCTTCCAAGGATTCCCCCTATGTTGAAATTTCTATTGCCGAACTTGACCCCGCGCAGGTGGGAGCGGCAATATTCGGTGTCGAATCAGACCCGGCAGCGACTCATCTCACGGGCCAGTTAGGCTATCTCGAGATGATCGGTTCCGGGACGCTCACAATCTCCCATGCCGAACAGCTCGATGCCCACCAGCAAAGCAAGCTGGTCACTTATATGAAGTATGGCTGGTTTCACCGCGTTTACGGCCGAGACTCCGTGAAAGCGAAAACGCGTATTATACTGGTTGCCACGGGGAGCGAACCCGAGATAATGGAGAAACTCATCCCGGAACTGAGGGAAACTCTCCAGGACAAGATTGTATCTCTTCCCGCCTTGATTCAGCGGCTGAAGGATATACCGATAATTGCCGAGCACTACCTCAAATTCTACGGCAAAAAAGACGGGAAGCGTATCAGCGGCCTTTCGGGTGAAGCTACTGAAAAGTTGGTCTCATACACATGGCCGGGCAATGTAAGGGAACTCGAAAATGTTATTCAACGCGCGGCGATAGTTACATCGGAAAATGTGATCATTCCCGGCGACCTGATCTTCGTGGTGCCTTCCGAGAAGGAGATCCACAAGCTCAATGTCCTGCGCAAGGACCGGATACGGGACATTCTCCGACACCCGCTGGTTCCCAAAGTGTTCACATGGCTGAACATTGTGGTCGTATGCATTATGGCCGGCTACACTCTAATTGGCGGCTCGAAGCCCGAAGGGCACCCTCTCCAGCAGTTCGCCAACAACCCCGGAATGCTGGTTACCTGGGTAATCTGGTTTCCTATTTTGCCTATTTCCGCATTCCTGATCGGCAGGATATGGTGTGGAATGTGCCCCATAGCGGGTATCGGCGAGTTGTGCTCCAAAATTGTCCACTTCAACCTGCCAGTCCCAAAGTTCCTGAAGCGCATGGACTTCTGGATGGTGGTGCTTGCCTTCATCTTCCTTGACTACATCGAAGAGTTTCTCAAGGTCGCTGAAAAGCCCGCGGCCACGGGACTTTTGCTGGTGGTCATCATCGGCATGTCCGCACTATTTTGCGTTCTTTTCGAGAGAAAGACCTTTTGCCGCTACGTTTGTCCTCTTGCCGGAATGCTGGGCGCATACTCGACAATGAGCCTTTTCGAAGTCCGCGGAAACAAGAAGATCTGCCAGACACAGTGCGGCCAGCATCTTTGCTACAAGGGAACTGATCATTCGGCGGGCTGCCCGATGTTTTCCTATCCGGCTTCCCTCACGACCAATTCCGAATGCATGATGTGCCTGAATTGCGTTAAGAGTTGCGAAAACAGGGGGGTCCAGCTTAATCTGCGTCCGCCCCTGCAGGAACTTTGGCGACAAACCCAGCCGTTGCTCAGCTTGTCCCTCTTTTGTGTCATTCTCGTTGGGTTAATGGGGAGGCACCAGATACCCAACCTGACCTCGTGGAAGATGTACGCCGAATCTTCGCCCTGGTCGGGTTCCATTCTACATACGATTTTGTATTTCTCGGCCATTTTCTGTGCCGTGATACCCTTTATCCTGAGTTCTTCTCTTTCAGCAGGGGCATCCCAGGAAAAACTCTCCGAGAATATGGCGCACTACGGCTTGGGTTTTATCCCACTGGCGCTTTCCGGACACTTGGCGCACGTCGGCCATGAATTTCTATCCGACAGGGTCTATGACCTGCTTAGGTATGGCGTCAAGGTTTGGGATTCCGTCATCGCGGGTGTGCCGATTGGCAGCCGCGATGTGGCGATGTCCCCCTTTATTCACGAAGCGGTAATAACCTTCATAAAGTTCATGATAATAACCGGTGGGTTGTTCGCATCGATTCTGGCCATAATAATGATCGCAAGGCGCTGGTCCAACAGAAACATTATGGGAAGGATCCTGCCTCACCTGCTGGTGCTGCTCTTTTTCTGGGTTTGCTACATTTACATATTTACCGGTGGAACCGCCGACCCACCCTCGGCCGGGGCGGCGGGGCAGCCAGTAACTCAACAGGATGCGGCTGCTGTTACACCCTCGGTTCCTAGCAATGTGGCACCTCCGGTTGCCGCGCAGGTCAGCTTCTCACTAACTCAGCCCGACATTAGAAATGCCACCTCTCTCGCCCTTACCACTCCGGTTGTTTCCAACTGGCTGAGGTCGGCAAAGCAGATGCCGGGTACAAGGCAATTCAGGCTTCCGGTACAGGGGCTGGTCTCCGGTGCTCCTGCCGGTACACAGGTGCGGGTAAGCATCGATTTTGGAACCCTGAGGCCGCAGTTCGCATCACAGATTGATCCCAAAGGGTCTTTCGCCGGGGAGATCGTCCTGGACAGCTTGACCCAAAGGGTTCCAATGGTTGTTCAACTCATAAATCCCACAAACGGGTCTGTCATTTCGACCCACAGGGTTGCTCTTTATTAGCTTTCACTCGTCCGGCAAAAGGATGATTCAGGAGAACCAAAGAGTATGCTTAATCACGAAGGCTATGTTGGCAGGCAGATCGATCAGTTCAGAATCGATTCGTTTGTGGCACGCGGCGCAATGGGCATGGTTTTTAAGGCTTTCGACACAGTCCTTATCAGGACCGTCGCGCTTAAGCTCATCCCGAAGACACCAAAGGAAAGCCTCAGTCCACAAGAGGCGGCAACCCTGGAAGAGGCCAGAAAAAGGCTTGTCCAGGAGGCAAAAACCGCCGGAAGGCTCTCTCACCCCAACATAGTAACTATCCATTCTTACGGAGAAACTGACGAATTCGAATACATCTGCATGGAATTTGTTCACGGCAAGACGCTTGCGGAAATCCTGAGTGAGCGGAAGGTGCTTACCGCGGAGGAGGCCGTAGCAATATTCGAGCAGATTCTGCTGGCAATCGAAGTTGCCAATAAAGAGCAAATAGTCCACCGTGACATCAAGCCCTCCAACATAATGATGACCGATGAGGGACTGGTCAAAGTGATGGATTTCGGCATAGCCAAGCTGCCGTCCCTCTCCATGACCGTTACCGGCACCGTCCTTGGTACGCCGTTTTACATGTCTCCGGAGCAGATCTCAGGGCAGAGGATAGATATACGCTCCGATCTCTTCTCTCTCGGGGCGGTATTATACGAATCACTCACGGGTGAGAGGCCGTTTGCCGGAGAAAACACCGCAACACTTGCATATAAAATAGTGCAAACCGATCCTATTCCAGCCAAAATTCTGAACGTGCACATCCCTCAGGGCCTGGGGAAGGTAATCTCCAAAGCCCTGGCAAAAGATCCCTCCGAGCGCTACCAGACGCCAAGAGAAATGCTGATGTCACTGAGGGCCACGGTGCATGGTCAGGAGGAATCGCCGGAGGAAGCCACGGTAATAGCCACAGCCGCGGAAGTGGAAACCACGATGGTTGCTCGCGGTGGCGTCGAAGAGTTGATTGCCAAAGAAGTTTCTCGGGCTGAAGAGGCGAGAGCCGAAAAGGAAAAAATAGAAGAAAAGGCTAAGGCCGACCCGGCAACTCAGGCCGAGATTCGCCATGACGCGAAGAAAACAGAAGCTGATCCTGATGCCGGCGAAAAGAAGGAATCGGTAGAAGCGGCGGCAAAGATTAAGCCTGCACCGTCGAAAGCTGCCGAACCTGAAAAGAAAAAGTCGATAGATGATCGGAAAAAATCTGCGCCACCAGTCATGGTCATTGCGGCTGCAGTTGTAGCAATCGTCGCGGTGATAGTCTTCATGAAGCTTTTCGGCGGTTCGAGTAAACCGCCCCAGGTACCCGCGGCCAGTCAACCGGCACCTGTCGCAGCCGATCAGTCCAAGTCAAAGGCTGAATCCCTTACCGCCCAGGCGAGGAATGCAATTTCGAGAAACCCCGCTGAAGCGCTCAAACTCCTCCAGGAAGCCGTAACAGTCGATCCAGGCAACCTGGAGGCAATTACACAGCTCGCAAAACTGCTGGCACAGCGCAGGGATTATGTGGGCGCCATTCAGCAGTACCAGAAGGCTCTAAGTATAAACAGCCAGTCGGCTGAAATTCATTTCAATCTGGGTCAACTGTACTTGAGCCAGGGCGACGTGGACAATGCGATCGCGAGTTACGAGAAGTGCTGGTCCATGGCACCTGCTTTCCAGGACGAAGTGCTGGCTAACCTTGGTGTCGCATACCTGGCAAAGAAAAATGTCTCACAGGCCCAGTCTCTTTTCAGGCAGGCACTGGAAATTAATCCCAATAACAGTGTCGCACGGGCTCAGTTGGCAAACTCACCATCCGCCGCTCCCATCCAGCAGGATACGACCAGGACCCAGGATATCCCCAAACCGCAGGATATCGCTCAGGATACCGCGAAGCCTCAGGATTTAAGCAGGCCGCAGGATGCTACTATAGTTTTGCCACAGACTCAGGGTTCCGCTTCCGGCGTTGGTGCCGCTTCGGGTTCGGTTGCCGCCCTGGTTGCGCAGGCAAAAGCTTCCAGGGATACTAATCCCGCTGAATCGGAGAGGCTTTTTAAAGAAGTACTGGCCACCGATCCCAATAATTTGGAGGCACTGACCCAGATCGGCCGCTTCTTCACCATGAAAAAGGATTACCCCCAGGCCATCCAGCATTATCAACGTGCCTTGCAGGTTAACGATCAGGCCGCGGATGTACATTTTAACCTCGGGTTCATATATCTGGCGCAGGGCGCATACGATTCCGCCAAGGCAAGTTACGAAAACTGTCTTGCCCTTTCACCTCAGTACAAGGATGAAGTCTTAACAAACCTCGGCATAGTCGAAATCAAGAAGAAGAACTATGATCGGGCGCGCCAGCTCCTAAGGGAAGCGCTCGACTTGAACCCCAATAATTCGATTGCCAAAAACCAGTTGGCGAATCTGAATAAAATGCAGAAATAGCGCTAATACCGGTTTCTAAAGCGATGCATCTCAATATCGGGAGGAGGATATGAGAGCTTTAAAAGTGCTATTTTTTCCAACGATATTTTTGGTTTTCTGCGGGTGTGCAACTGAGCAGCAAGGGAAGGGATCCGCAGTTTCACCGTCCCGCGTGGAAATGCCGCAATATATCATTCATCGGGTGATGGTTGGGGAGACGCTGGCGACAATCGCCAAGTGGTACAGCGGAAAGGAGAGCAACTGGAAGGAACTTTCCGAATATAACCCGAATCTGAGTCCATGGAAACTGCGCCGGGGAGATGTTGTGAAAATCCCGCTCTATATGACCACGGTACACAAGGACCAGTCTGACTATTCTACAGCTCCTCGAAAAGTAAAGAAGAAAAGATCAACTCAGAGTGGTGGTGGCGGTTCGGAGGAAGTAAGCGCGCCGGATACTCCGGATACGCCGGATACGCCGGATATACAAGAGGTGTTCGGGCCGAAGTAAAATCGATCTCCATCTCTGGTCGAGACAATAAGAAACCCCGCTACATGAGCGGGGTTTTATTGTAGCGAATTCCTTTCATTACTGGTGCATAAACTCCACAACGTGCGTGCAGCCTTTGCACACATTCTCAAGTCTTTTGCCAAGCAGAAAAAAAGTGTCTTCGCTTTCTTCCCATTGGACACCGATGGCCTTGTCAGTAACTACCTCCTCTATTCCTCGTCCTTTGAACTGAATGCTGAGCTTTTCCCGGACTTCTTCGGCCTGCTTTACGTTCTTTTGTTGCTTCGCTTCTTGCATCTCCCTGTAAAGATCTTCAAAAGCCGCGTTTGGTTCTTTTGACGCTATGAAATAGAGACGCTCGGGACCAACTTGCCTGTCCAGCTTGAATGACGTATTCGAGGAGGGAAGCACATAGGTTTTGCCTTTGATGACCGGATTCTCGTTATTGATCCGCACGCCCTTGAATTCACTCATAGGAAAAAGCCTGACCATTTGTCCCGAACTGTCCATCTGGTAGATGTAGACAAAACTATCGCTCTCAGGTGTGAATATTACTTTGTAATAATCACCGGAGGTGAGAACCGTGCCGTTGGCGATTGTCTTGAGTTCACCCGTACCGGCGGTGCGGTAAACGTAGTTTACCTGAAAAGACAGGCCAGTTGCGGGTTGTTTCTGAGATGAAGACGGTTTGGGAGACGATTTCGGCGTCGATTGGTTCGCCGCGGTGTAAATTTTGGACGGATACATCACAGCTACTATCTTCTTCATTATATTTTCGGATGCAGCTGCCAGACTTGGAAGGTTTCGTTGAGAGAATGAATCCCCGACCGCCCTGATTTTGCCGCTCTCCACCTCGATCAGGCGCGCGGATATGCGAATTGATGCGTCCAACTCAGTCACCGTCCCTGTTAAAACGAAGTTCGCCCCGACAAGATCTCCAATCTTTTGGACTTCTGCAGTATAGGTTTTGCCCAGACTCCCAAACTCCATCTCTTCGAGAATCTTCTTGACCTGTTCGCGTTCCACTACGCTGAAAACGCCGCTTTTGACCGCTGCGGTAGTGAACATGTCCGATAGCATGCGGCCCTTGGAATCATCTTTGTTGGCGAGGTTCGAGACATAATCGAAAGGCATTACGGCCACTTTCACCGGTGCGTTCTTTGCCGGATGCAGATTCTTTGAGCCGCTAAAAACCGGCCTGGGAGCGAGCAGCCAGATCAGTGCCAATAAACAGGAAATCGGGGCCTTGACATTCATATGCATGATTCAAACTCCCTGCCTGTGAATACTCAATCCGCTCTGCCGGTTAACTGGAAGGCCGCCCAATAGAGCGGGTGCGGATACTGTTTCCTTGCCGCAATCTGGGCCTGGCGCAATGCTTCGTTTTTGCCCATGCCGGCTAGGTTTTCATAAAATTCCTTCATGAGATCGGCCGTTGCCTTATCGTCTATGCTCCAAAGGGTCGCGATAATCGAACGACTGCCGGCATAAATGAATCCACGTGTCAGTCCCACCAGATCGTCGCCGCTCACAACTTTGCCCAGTCCCGTCTCGCAAGCCGAAAGCGTTACCAGGTCGGCGTCCAGATTCATCGTGTATAATTCTCCAACCGTCAGCATCCCGTTACTGTCGGAATCGCTTGCCAGGTAAAGGCGGGACTGGAGAGGCGAATCGGCTTGAAACTTGCCATGAGTCGCGAAATGAATTCGCCGAAATTGTCTCGCGGCCCTCTTGAAATTAGTCTTCGATGCCTCTTTGCGTAAGAGTAACTTTGAACCCGGATAAATTGCCGCCACCGCCCTGGCCTCGTTTTCTGCAAATCGAAGGTCAAGGGCGGCTTCCCCCAGGTCCGGGTTGCCGAAAACGAGGATTTGCGGCTCCTTTTTGGAAAGAGCAGGCCGAATGAACCTTAGCACACTCGCGCTGGGCAGGAACCGCAGACGATAATATTCGATCAGAGGATCGGCGTCAGGCCTGAGCAGGGCCGCGAATGGAAGGTAATGTAGAGAGCCGTGTCCCACGACGATCACACTTTTTTCGGTGATCATGCCCTCGAGCGGTTTCCAGAGCCTGGAGTAGAGCGCCTGAGCCTTGCCTTGCCATGAATCGGCGCCGGCAAGCTGTATATCTTCCCGAAATTCCCTGACCGCCTTATCGAGTCCGGTCCCGTCCAGCTTAATCATTCTCAACTGCTCACGATTTAGTACGAAGGCATACAGTACCGGCTCCTGATAATAGTACTCGACCACGGTCTCGCCGGGAGCGATGAGGTCTCTCAGTTGTTCTGAAGGAACGGAGGAAACTGCGATCAAGCTTGAAAGGTCTTGGGCCGTGCTCTTTATATCCTGGACTACGGCCTCCAGATTGCGTGTCCCGGCATTAGTGCCCGGCTTGACCGAACTATCCTGAATTCGTGTATTCTGTTCCAATGAATCCAGGTCACCCAGTAGCTGCATTGTTTTTTCAAGTTCAGGCCCCTGAACCGTCAGGTCTTTTTTGGACGCCAGCATGTCTACCAGGGCCCTTGACTTGGACCGTTCAACGTAATCGAACGCTTCAGTGATCCGGTTCTGTTCGGCAAGCAAAACTATCAGCCGTCCATAAACAGCCTGCTTGTCGCCGACAAACCCGATCTTGTTTGCCTCGGTATTTATAGTCGAGCGCTGCTTTTCGATGACCCCGATCGCACGGGTGTAAAAATTAACTGCATCGGCGGCATTCCCCTGGCGTTCGGCAAGGCGGCCTCTCTCATACAGGGTTAGCCAGTAGAGCTCCCCGTTGTCGGCTATCCGCACATGCCGCAGGATTGCATCCAGTGTTTTTTTTGCCTCATCCGTGCGGCCGATTTCAGAAAGACATTTACCCCGAATAAACAACTTGGGTAGAGTAACAAAGATCTCAGGGCCTTCACCCGGTGAATAACCCCAGGCTGCATCATTCATGAACCACACGGTTTTGAGAAGCGCATTGTCTTCATTCTTCACGTATTCGAATGCCCGTTGGTAATCCCCTATCGCCATGTAAAGTTTTGCCACGGCGTTAGCTCGAAAAGGACGGGTGAAAGCGCTTCCGACAAAGCCAAGAGAAAATTCTTCGAGTTGTCTTATTTGCTCGATGGCATTCTTTCGGTCTCCGCCGAGAGCGTATGCAAGGCCAAGCGTGCCCGTGATCGACAGGCGGTAGACTTTCGGCGGCCAGATGCCGGCCACCAAGCGATCCTGCACCTTTCCCAAGGCTATTTTGGCCTGCTCGACAGCTCCCTGGTAGTTGCCGAGTTCTATCAGGGCTTCCGCGCGAAGCATGTTGGGCATGGGTGTCCCATCGGAATTCGATACCATGGCCTTATCTGTTTTTAAAACATAGTCACCGGTCTGAATCTGCCTTTCGAGCTTGTCCAGGCACTCGAAAAGTTTTCCGTACCGCTTCGTTCTTGAATAGGCCAGGCACAGAGGACCCAAAACAGAAGTGCTCGGAGGCTGGGTGCTCAGCTTTTGCTCCGCAGCCCTTTCGAGTTGGCCGAAGTTTCCGACCATCTCCAGATCGGTTAGGCCTGAACCGTATGAGGGTGACGCAGTGAAGGCGGCCAGCAGAAAAAGAAAAACGAATAGCATAAAGTGGAAGATACCAACTCTTTTGTTTGGGTGGAAAGCATTCATGGTGGCTACCTCAATCCGGGCTGCAGGCGAATTCATGTTAGTTACGGTGGAGTCTGGCCGAATATCGGAACATTTCTCTATTGCTGAATCTCTCACTTTCACTTCAGATTTTCAATTGGGACAGGCGCTCATTGGTATAGGCGAGCCTGACTGCAAGCAAGCGGACTACATACTTGTGGATTGCGAATGCAAGTTCCCGTTTTTCCTGCTCGAGTCTGCTGAAAGAGTTGGCGGAGAGCTTATGTATGATGCAGTCTTTGTCTGCGACTATGGTGCCGGAGCGGGGCTTTCCAAGATAGAAGGCCATCTCTCCAACTATTGTTCCCGATTTCATTGAACGCAAACGCTTGGTTCCCGAGCTGGCACCGTTGATGAGAATGGTTACCTGCCCGGATTCGAGAAAATAGAGGTCCGTTGAGGTGTCTCCCTGTTTGCAAAGGACGGCGCCCGAGGGCAGCGCGATTTTTTCGAGATAAGGCTCGAGTTCGGCAATGGGTGACTTGCATTCTTCAAATATCTGGGAAAAAAGAACTTCGAAAGAAGGCGGTGAGTCGTCGATTCCCTTCCCTGAAAGTATCTGTTCCTCACACCACCCGATGGCATGGTCCAGGTCTTGAAAGGAACTACAGCAGGAGTTTTCGTCCCGCTCCTGTTCGATGTTTTTGACAATCGAGCAGCCACCTTCTTCAAGGAGCATCACGATTTTTGGATCCGTATTGACAAAAAACAGAGTGATGTTTGCGGTTCGGCACATCTGGACCATTTTCTTGAAGATTAGAACGGATGAGGAATCGAGGCCGCTTAGATAAGTAAAATCGAGCAGGATAAAACGGAGTGGAAGGCGGCTTTCGGCTCCAATCCTGTCCTGTATGTGCGAAAGGAGAGGGTAGGCGGTGCCAAAGAAAATAAATCCCTGCAGGACAAGTATATAAATCTGATCTCCTTTTGCATCCAGGAGCTGCTGTTCGTGGAATGAGCGCTCAATGCTGCTCCTGTGTCCAATGCCGGATAACTGGTGCCTGATTACTTTTGTCCTGCTGTAATTAAAAGCAAAGAGCATGCAGGCAGCGACTATGCCGAGTCCAATGCCGGGTAGGAACCCGGTTGCGGCGATCATCAGGAAAATGCTCAAGACAAGAAAGTAGTCAAAGCGCGAAAACCTCGAGAACCCATCGTAGATCCACTCGATAATGAGGGCGAGTCCGATATAGAGCAGAAGCGCACCCAGAACCGCCTTGGGCACGTAGCTCAGGTATGATGCTCCAATGCACAAAACTGCCGCGCTCATCAAAGCCGATAGAAAACCCGGAAGCCGCGAGCTTGCACCTGCTTTCCAGTTTAGCAGGGTGCGGCTTAGGGCGATGCATCCCACAAGGCCGCCAAAGGGTGCCGCCAGGAGGTTTCCGAGCCCAGTGGATTTTAATTCGTGGTCCACGTCGATGTCGCTCTGGGTGGAGATTTCTATGCTTGCGGAATTTAAAAGGATAACGATGGCGGCAACGATCATGAGGGCGGAGAGGTTCCCCGCCGAGGAGAGCATGGAATTCCAGTCGATTTCACCTGGTGAGAGCGAATGCCAGGTGTCCGAGACGAAATTGCCGGGCAGCATCGGGAGGAGCCATCCATCGAGGCGTGCTTTTTCCATGGATATCCCGGCGGAAAAGAGCCAAAGGTGTGCAACCAGAATGGCTCCGATAAGGATTGAGGGCATCACGAGAAAGTGTTTGGCGCGCCTGAGTACAAGTATGAGAATGGCGGCCAGCATTACTCCCGGCAGCCAGCGCGCAAGATATTGCCCTTGAACCAGCACGGTGAGGTTGTCGTAAGATGGAATGAACCCTGCCATGACTTTGAATGAGCCTCTGGCCAGGAGCCACCCCGTCCCCGCCAGAAAGCCTCCGATTACCGGATACGGTATGAATCTTATCCATTTTCCGAGTCGATAACGGCCGGCCGCGTAAAGAAACAACCCAGTAACCAAAGTGCTTATCGAAATGGTGACCCAAATAGTGGAAACAAACGAACCGGGCCGGATGCTTGATGCTCCTACGGCGACCGAATGGGCTATCAGCGCAAAGAGCGCCGAAATGTTGGCGTCCGGCCCTGCTATTGTGAACGGCGATGAACTCCTGGCAGCCATTACGGCCCCCACAATGGCCGCACTGACCAATGCGCTGTAAATCCCGAGGTTCAGATGAGAACCGAGATCGCCTGAGAAAATCAGCGAAGAATAGGACAGGCATGCAATGACCGTCATTAACAGTGAAATGAAGCCTGCAAACGCATTTGATATTATTTCACGCAAAAGGGTCCTTTGCTGTTCCGGAGTGCTCCGGCAATTTAGTCATGACGCCTAATTCCAACTGCTCTGAATCGGGTAAGAGTGAATAACGGAATTTGAAAGAATTGACAATAAGGATGATTCGTTGTCCAGCAATTGGGTAAAGCGTTGCTGCTTCTGAATTCTGGAGAAAGGCTCCCGATGGCGGATTTAAAAGAGAAAAGAATCTTGATTTTCTTTGAAAGGTTTGTTTTTTTGGCAAAGATTCAGTATTGTGCATACTCATGGATTGCCGATCAGTAAGTGCTCTCAAAACCATCGGAGCATACGGTGGCAAACATTATCATCCTCGAAGACATTGGATCCGGAACCTCTCACCGGCTCCCCATCCCGTGCGTAATAGGGCGAAGCCCGGATAATGACCTCAGTTTGACCGACGAGACCGTCTCTCAGCGTCATGCGAAAATATTGGACGAAAACGGCAGTGTAATCATAGAAGATCTCGGTAGCCGTAATGGTGTGTTCGTCAACGGCTTTCAGGTCGAAAAAAGGGCGGCTCTCAGTCCGGGGGATTCCATTCAGGTGGGACGGGTTACCCTCAAATACGATGCTCCCCCCGAAGAATGCGAGGGGACTCTGATTCTCCACTCGCTTGATTCCGAAGCCAAGTGGGAGCCGGATAGCCGGCGCCTCAAATGGATCTATGAGATGACCCTTGACTTGGCTGGACACCAGAAGACCCCTCATCTCGAGGGTAAAATACTCTCGCGGCTGAAACAGCTCTTTTGCTGTAATCAGTGCTACCTTGGAATTTTCCAGGACGACGGAACCCTCGGGACTATCCTCTCCGAACCAGCGGTGGAGGAGGGAACCCCCGTCAGCCAATCCATCATCAACAGGCTTTTGCTTAACGGAGAATCTTTCATCCTGGCCGACGCCCTGAGCGAGGATGCCCTGAACATGCAGGAGAGCATCACGGCACTGCGGATCAGGTCCGCAATGTGCGTTCCTCTGGTAAGCCGCGATAATATATATGGACTTATCTACCTTGCGTGCGACACGGCCGGGGTCTATAACCAGACCGACCTGGAATTTTTGAAGGCGATTGCATCTATTATTGCTCCAAAGATCGAAAACGCGCGGCTATGGGAGGAGTTAAATCACCATTTGCAAAGCGCTATGGAGACGCTGCGGAAGACTCAATCACGCCTGATGAAAATCGAACGCGCAAAGGCCTACATATGGCTGGCCCAAGCCATGGCCCATGAAATAAGAAACCCGGTCATGATAATCGGCGGCATGGTCAGAAGATTGGAAAAGGAAAGCAGTGACTCGCCAAAATCAGGATTCCAGGCGATCTTCAAGGCCGCTGAAAGGGTCGAGGAAGTGTTGAGAGAGGTGGACCATTTCGTAAGTCTTCCCCGACCTGAGAAAAGTCCGGTTCGAATCGATGAGCTAATCGAGGAGGAACTGGAAGCCACGCGTGAGTTGCTTGAAAAATCCCATATCAAGCCAGTCCTGCGCTTGGAGACTTCACGGCTCAAGGTTCCGCTCGATGGCGAACTTTTCAGGAAATCGATAGAGCTGGTACTGAGGGAGTTGCCCGCGGACGTTCCGGGAAACTCGGAGGTCCATATACTGGTAAGAGAGAGCAACAATTGTGTCGAAATACTTATTGGGCCTAAAGATGAAGAGCCGCTGCCGTGTCAGGATGGCGACGAACAGGAATGCAGGCCTTCCGGAATTGGACTCTTCCTCAATCTGGCAAGTAAGATCATAAGCGATCAAGATGGGGAGATACTGCCGGACACTAGCGGTCCGTCTCCTTTCCCGCTGATTATCCGAATGCCGATCATCAGCTATGACATGAAAGATATTAACTGAATGCCGGTGAGTGATTGAGGTAATCGGCCAATAGCCCCATTCACTCAATTTCGATTCACCGCACCAGGAGACTAAAATGCAAGAAAAAGACCCAAAGAAAGGCGCCGTTCCGGGAGAGACATCGGCAAATTCGGGCCTGAATGACGAGACATGCGCAACGGTCATCACCGAGACAACGAAATCCGAAAATCTCGATAAGACTGTTGTTGAGGACCGTTCCTCTGACACTGAAAAAGAGGCCAAAACGGTGATGTCGAAGCCTGAGCGAGCCGAGAAGCCTCCAGCCGAAAAACCGCCCTTACAAGAATCTTCGGCGGCCGCCAACCCACAAGAAAAAAAGGAGAAGGTTAGGCCTCAAAGCGAGGCTAAGCCTGAAGCTCAAGCCCCGGCTGGACCCGAGAAGCAGAAGACACAGTCAAAAACAGAAGGAGGGAGCATGAAGTTCCTTAAGTTTCTCATACCCGTACTGATAATAGTGGGTGTTGGATTTTACTTCCTCACATCACAGCAGTCCGGCCAGTTGCCCGACACTTCGCGATTGGGGTCTTTGCTGCCATCGAATCAAAGCACGACAACTCCTCCCGCCGGACAGGGCGGGACCATGGCCGCTCCGACAAATTACGGCCAGCTTCCAGCACAGAATCCCGGCCAGGGTGTATCACCGAATTATGACCAGGTTCAATTGGGAATGTCTTCCGACCTGGTAAGGCAGATACTCGGTGAACCGTTGCAGATAAAACCCGTGGGGCAGTTGATCGAATGGGAATACGACACGGGCACCGGTTACTTTGAGGTCAGGTTCATGAACAGTAATGTCGTTTTCAAAGGCCATGTCGCTTATCATGCAACAAGCCTCCAGCCTCAAACGGCCTCATCGGCTTCCGTCGCCCCGATGCCCTCGGTAGGTCAGGGGAGTGTTCCGACCGGTACAAACTACGACCAGATCCAGTTGGGCATGTCTCCGGAGGCTGTAAAACAGATCCTGGGTGAACCGCCCCAGGTGAAGAGAGTCGGGCGGCTGATCGAGTGGGAATACGACACCGGGAGTGGATATTTCGAGGTAAGGTTCGATCAGGGGCAGACAGTACACAAAGGAATGACATCCTATCATGCCGGAGGCAGAGGGGAAACCGTGGCACCCGTGTCTACATCCCCCGGGCAAGCTGTTGCAACCCCGGCATACGACAAGATCCAGGTTGGAATGACATCCGATATGGTCAGGCAGATTCTGGGCGAACCGGCGGAGGTGAAAAGGCTTAAAAATTCGATTGAATGGGAATACAACACTCCGCGTGGAATTTTCGAAGTGCGGTTCCAGGGGGCTAACGTGGTCTTCAGAGGCATGGCACCGCCGCAAAGGCCCAAATATTAGAAGCGGTACTCCAGTCCGGTGCTCGTAGGTGCCGGGCGGCCGGGCACTAGTAGGCTGAAACATTTAAAGAGTTGGAGACCTTCGGT
>DBMI01000095.1 GCA_002298165.1 Desulfarculales bacterium UBA702 | reverse complement strand
CAGATCCTCAGCGGCTGTCTCGTAAGCCTTTAACTTAAGCAAAGATACCTGCCCCTGATCCGAAGACTCGCGGGTGAAGCGCGCACTTGCGGAAGTATCCTGGAAGGGTTCCGGAGAAAAAGTTTCCCATTGCCCACTTCTTACATCAACGACTGCAACCTTAAGCCTTATGCGCATCTCCTGGCCTTCGTCCGGAATTGCGCCTCCAACAAACGGTACCCACGAAACAGTCTTGGTCGCGAGTCCCTTCTGGGCAGTTTCGAGAAGACCCCAGTAAGCGACGATCTTTTCGAATCCGCCCTTTGCCGCGGCCAATCTGAGCGAAAAGGCATAGTCGCTGATATTCTGTGACGGCGGGATTCCCGAGAAAACAGAGACGTTGTAGTACTTCTCCAGCGCTTTCACCATGGGTTCGTCCGGGATCATCGCTCCCGACTGGATCAGCATTATGGAAGATCCTTTCGGCAGGCTGATCCTTTGCTTCGACTCCAGGGCCTTGTTTATCTCCTCTTGTGTGATTTTAGCCGCAGGGTCGATGCCAAGGATCTGAAACTCGCTCAGCTCGCCCTTGTAGAGAGGATTACCGGAATGTTGATACCTATACCCGGTATCCTGCTTGTAACCCGAGTCGGAAATAGATCTTGTGGCGCAGCCGCTAACAATGAAAAAGGTTACTGTAATCAGGATGAAGGCCCTGCAGAGATGCTTTGAGGTTATTGGGAGCATATCGGTCCTTTCTGCCGCAAAGCTGATAAAGGAATAGTAGTTTTAATTATGTCCCTCAACGGCATTCAGCCTTTCGGCAACCGCCCGGGGCAAGCTCTCGTTCACCGCGCGCTTCGCGCGGGAACGAAATGATGGGGGGTGCGGGGGGACTGGTTCCCCCGCTCTTTTGACCTTGCCTTTGTCTTTCTCTTTTTGTCTTTCTTTGTTTTTTTTATACCCGACGCCTCTGGATTTCCGCAATGGCAATGGCGGCGGCGGCCGCGGCGTTCAGGGAGTCGAGCGGCCCAGAGGCCGGGATTTTCAGGAGCAGGTCGCATTCGTTTCTGATTAGCGGTCTCATTCCTTTTTGCTCGCTTCCGATGATGAGGCAGAGTGGCTCGGGCAGATCCGCCTGATAGAGCAGTTTGTCTCCTGAGACATCCAGCCCCACGATCCAGTAGCCGGACTCCTTGAGATGCCTCAGCGTCCGCCACAAGTTCGTTATCCGCACGACAGGCAGGTAGGAGGTTGCCCCGGCGGCGGTTTTTATGACCGCCGATGTTACCGGCGCCGAGCGGTCGCGAGGGATTATCGCGCCCTTTGCGCCGAGGAAGCATGCGGAGCGCAGAATGGCCCCGAGATTTTGAGGGTCCTGAATGCTGTCGAGGGCTATCAGCGGGTTTCGCTCGGAAATAGGCAGTGCCAGGAGGTCATTCAGATCGGCGTAGGGGAATTCGGGAATTCTGACTGCTGCTCCCTGGTGGTGGGTGTGGCCGGCGAGCCGGTTCAAATCCTCACGGCTCACGCGCGTGATTTTCAATCCCCGTTCCATTGCAAGTTCTTCTAATTCACGGCCGCGGCGATCGCTCCTGGCGATGAAAAGCTCTTCGGGTGCGGATTTGGCGGAAGGGGAGGGTTTTTCGCCCTGGATTGAGCGCAGGGCCTCCAGCACCGGGTTTATTCCGGAGACGAAAATGCCTTGTTTTTGAGGGGCTTTCTTCATTGGAGCCCGGCCGTCTTTATGTCTGGAGGATGGACATCAGGAAGGATTTTAGAACTGGCGCTCTCGCAGCGCGTCTGCATCTGCCGGCGCGAAGCACGGCCTTTAGATCGGCAACCGCTTCGTCGAGGCTGTCATTTATCAGCACGTAATCGTACCATGGGGCTTCGAGCAGTTCGCGCTGGGCGGCTGCGATGCGGATTGCAAGCTGTTCGTCCGATTCCGTTGCACGGCTCCTCAGCCGCTCTTCGAGGACGCGCATTGAAGGGGGCAGTATAAAAATGGTTTGGGCCATCGGGTAAGCGCACCGAACGAGCCGTGCTCCCTGGAAGTCGATATCGAGCAGCACGTCGTTTCCCGAGTTCAGCCATTTCTCGATGGGGTTTATGTCTGTACCGTAGTAGTTGCCGTGGACCTCGGCCCATTCAAGGAAGCGGCCCGAACCGACGCCCTTTATGAATTCATCTTTTTCGAGGAAAATATAGTCTTTACCGGGAACTTCCTCCGGACGCGGAGGACGCGTGGTACATGATACCGAAAATTTGAGCTTCGGGCTCTCTTCCAGAATCCTTCGGATGATGGTCGATTTTCCGACGCCGGAAGGGGCCGAAATTATGAATAGCTGACCAAGATAGGCAGTCCGGTGCATAGATCAATCTTTGATCGGTTTGAGCAGGTTGCCTTCCTTGCTGTTCCCGTCGATCAGCAGACGCTGGGCGATAGTTTCGGCCTGAACGCCCGAGAGGATTACGTGATCGCTGTCGGTGACTATAATCGATCGGGTGCGCCGGCCCATGGTGGCGTCGATCAGTTTGTTGCCCTGCCTTGCATCCTCCTTCAGCCTTTTCATGGGAGCAGAAGCCGGTGAAACAATCGCTACCACGCGATTGGCTATTACGGTATTGCCAAAGCCGATGTTAAGCAATTTGACTTCCATGATATCTCCTGGCGACGGTCAATAATTCTTAGAACAAAGAGATTTGCTCGCGGGAGCATCCGCGGTTTGCGGCCGAACACAGATTTCCAGTTTGGAATGATTTAGCGACTTTGGCCGGTTCGCCTCCGGTCAGGTATGATACTTTGCCCCATGTGATCCCGGCTCACTCGGTGGGGAGATTTTTATAGAATGCGTCAGGAAATGCAAGGAAATTTCAAGGACTGCCGCCCTGTTTCTTATTTTCGGCGTAAATATGGCCTCTTGGGGGGAGTTCGGTTACGGGTTGCAGATTGCGGGTCGAGATTTGTGCGGCTGGCCGTACCGGGAGACCTTGCAGTTTTATATGTTTGCAGGTATGGGTTGAGGGGTTAACGGAATTTCGCTCCACCCTATGAAAGCGCACGGCGCAACCTGCAACCTGCAAACCCCCGCAACCCGGAACCCGCACACCGAAAAAAAGGCTTGCTATGACATTGGAGAATCTTTATTGTACGGCGACTCCCCGGATATCGGGCAATTTGAAGTGAAAACCAGGGACAAGTACATGAACAGCAATAAAATCGCTCTCTTTTTTCTACTGCTCTTTATTCCCTTTCTAAACTCTCCACATGCCGTTGCCCAGGAAGAACAATTCACCGCAACGTTGCAGAAACTTCCTTACCACACTCCGGACCTTACGGTAGTCGGCGAACCCAGGTGGTATACGATCGGCCCCAAGGACACCCTGCTTGACATAGCGAGGCGAAACGGTCTGGGCTACAATTCGATGGACCTGCTCTTCCCTAAGATGGATGCATGGATTCCACCGAGGGGAAAGCGCATATTTTTGCCGACTTTCTGGGTACTTCCCCCAACCCAGCATCAGCAATTGGTGATAAACATCCCCGAGTTGAGGTTGTATTTCTTCCAACCCTCTGCCGGAACCGTTCAAATCTACCCCATAGGGATAGGTGACGAGGGCTGGGAAAGCCCGCTGGGGACCTACTTCATAAACGAGAAAAGGCCCAATCCTTCCTGGTACATTCCGGTCTCCCTGCAGGAAAAGTATGGGATGACCGTTATGCCGCCCGGCCCTGATAACCCGCTCGGCGAATTCACCATGAAGTTCTCCGCCGGTGCTTACGGAATTCACGGCACTTCCATGCCGTGGGGTGTCGGCCGACTGGTAAGCCATGGCTGCATCCGGTGCTATCCCGAACACATTCGGCTTCTTTACCCGCAGGTCCCAATCGGAACCAAGCTTGAGATACTATACGAACCGGTCAAATTCGGCCTCAAAGATGGACAGATATTTGTAGAAGCTCATCCGGATGTTTATAAGAAGTTGCCCAATTATACAAAATATGCAGTTGAAAGATTAAGCCAATATCCATTTGCAAAGAAGGTGGATCAGAAAAAGCTGGCTGTAGCTCTTGCCTTGCAAAACGGCGTTCCCACAGACGTTACAAGGATCTCCGCGGAAGATGATTCACCTGGGTTAGCTGATTTGGCGGAAGAGTAAGTCAATTTGTCCGAAACCTTTGCAGCATTAGATTCGGCACAAAAATTTCTTGATTTTACGAAATAGCTGGCGTAGCATTTAGGCCGTTTTATCAGAGAACGCCGTGTAGCTGTTCTAAAACACTGCAAATTCTACGATTATGAACTATCCAGGACATGAGAGGAGGTGGGAAGTACCGTTTGCTGGAGGAGGGTTTTTTTAACTAACAAGGCTAATAATTTTCGGTTGGTTTCCAAGGAGGAAAGAGTATGAAGAGAATAGTAGCAGTTATGTTTGTTGTAGCAATCGCTTTCACCATGATTTCCGGTTGCGCGCAGGACGCCAAGAAGTGCACGGAGCTTTGCCAGGCAGCTATGGATAAGGCCGCTGCTATCGAACAACAGTGCACCGCCAGCGCCAGAGCAGCCGAAGCCGCTGCTATGAGGGCAGAAAACGCAGCCCGCAGAGCAGAAGCCGCTGCTGACAAGTGCGAATCCATTTTCAAGAAACACATGAAGAAGTAACTCCCCATTGCTAATCCGACGAGCCGGCGGCACGATTCACCGGCCGTTTTTTTAGGGGAATCGAAGAGGGCGGGTGCAAACCCGCCCTCTTCTTTTCATGGTGCGCCAGGCAGGGCGCAATAACTTCATAGGTGCAAACCTGCCATCCTTTGTGACGTGGTCTCCTGCCCACCGGAAGGTCAGTTTCCGACATCACAGCATTTTGACCCTAGTTGCGGGGACGCTGTATTTTGCGGAGCAGGATTTCTTCCATGCCTGGTTGTATCAGATCCTTAAGCACTGCAACTTCCTCGAACCCCAGGTGGCTGTAGAACTTCCGCGCACCCGAATTGAAGGAGGATACGCTTACCCAGATATTTGACGATGAAGGATATTCATCGGAAACCCAGTCAATCAGGGCCCGTCCGAAACCTTTTCCCCGCAAATCTCCAAACAGAGCCAACAGTTCAATAAACGGGCCCAACAGCCATGGATACCTCACGGTCAAAACTCCTGATACAGCACCCGAGATTGTCACGCAAAAACGCCTGAGGGCCGGATCGGTTCGCAGGAGGTAGAACGAAAAAGCCTCGGAGCTGTATCCCAGTTTTAACCAAGGGTCCATGGACGCCAGGGTCTGGCTGATCTGGCGAACATTGCCGGGCTTGATTTCCTCAAGCTCGAAGCGTTCCACTTCTTTCATGGCTATTTCTTCTTTCCAGTGAAAACGTAAAACATAAACTATCTTCATTCACAGTAATTCCACCCTCAAGCTTCCAGCCTCCCTAATGGTGCTTGAAACCGGTTCTTACCAAAACGCCGCAGGCTGGAAAAACCTGCTCTTTATGTCTCTCGAATGTCAGATGCCGCCGAGTGTCTTAATTGATACTCTTTGGGTGGCGTTTGGTTTAGAATCAATGCCGTTTTATCAATTTCAGCCCGAGACTGAAAGGAAATCCTCTGAAAATGATCCTGTTCAAAGTCCTTTTACCGAATTCGCTGATTACCTGCGTAATGGCAGCATTTATCGCGTATTTGGGTTTCGCTCAGAACAACTGCCTTGCCGCTCGATTTAGCCCGGAGCTTGGAAAGTCGATCCGGGAGGTTCGGCCGACTGATGGAAAGAAGCTGCTGGCCCTCACTTTCGATTTGTGTGAAGGAGCTAACGAGACCTCCGGATTCGATCGGGAACTGATCGAGTATCTCGAAACCAATTCGGTCAGGGCCACCTTTTTTGCCGGAGGCAAGTGGATGCGCTCCCATCCGGAGCAAACGTTTTCCCTTTTGCTTAATCCGCGCTTCGAGCTTGGAAATCATGGATGGAGCCATTCAAATTTTCGGCGGATAACGCTCGATGCGGCGAAAGAGGAGGTGCTTAAAACCGGGGAGCAGTTTCTGAAGCTGCGAGGGGAGCTTATGCGAAGACTCGGAGACAATCAGGCCGCCGCAAGCCTCCAGCCTGAGCTAAGGCTTTTCCGGTTTCCCTATGGCGCGTGCACCGCCGAGACCCTTTCCCTTTTAGCCGAACTCGGCATGCCCGCCATTCAGTGGAGCATTGTTTCCGGGGATCCCGCGCCAGGCAGAAGCGCCGGCGCGATGGCCGCCGATATCCTTAACCGCGCCAAACCCGGTTCGATCATAATCTTTCATGCAAATGGCAAGGGGCACGGGACTTTGCAGGCATTGAAGGAACTCGTGCCAAAGCTGAGGGGCCGAGGCTTCGAATTTGTCACTATGAGTGAATTGCTGGATTCCGGCGATCCAGTGGCGGTGCCGGATTGTTATGAAAATCGACCGGGCGACAATTTGCGATATGACAAGCCTTCGGATAAGAAGATACGGCCCCGGCCGGGGCGCAAGTTTCGCGTCGCTATAGACATAGGCCATTCATGGAAAAACGCCGGGGCGCTCAGCGCAAGGAACCGGCCGGAATACGGTTTTAATCGCGAAGTGGCCCGGTGTCTTCTTCGTGAATTGAGCAGAACTGCCCGGATAGAGGCTTTCATAATAAATCCCGATGGGGAGGATATAACCCTCCAGCAAAGAGCCGAGCTGGTAAACGGCTCACATTCCGACCTGCTCATTTCGATTCACCACGATTCGGTTAAGGCGGACTACCTGGGCGAATGGACCTACCGGGGCATCCCGGCTCAGTTTTGCGACAGGTTCTGGGGCTACTCGCTCTTTATCTCAAAAGCTAATCCCAAGGTAAAGGCATGCCGATCTTTTGCGCTGAAATTGGGCCATGAAATGCTCAATTCCGGGTTTATCCCCTCTGCGGCTCATCTGGAAATGGCTGAATTCGAAGGGCATCAGCCGGTGGACGCGAAATCGGGCGTCTTCCGCTACGACGGGCTGGTAGTTCTCAAGGATTCAAAGTCCCCGGCGGTGCTCATCGAGTGCGGTACCATCAAAAACAGGGCAGAAGAGAAATTCTTACTCAGCTCCGCCTACCGCCAGCGAATGGCGCGAGCCGTACGCGCAGCCGTCGAACATTTCGCGACTGATAAAACTTGAACAACCTGCCCCAACTCCTGGGATCCTACCCTGTACCAAGTTGCGTTCAAGCACCCAGCCACCACATCCTCAGATGCGGTTTGAACAGAGTATGCGGCGGCGGGGGTGCTTGAACGCAAATGGGCAGCAGGCTTCAAAACCCATAAAAAGCGAAACCCAACATCCCTGCGCCGGAATGTCGGGTTTTGCTTTTTGGCAGCCCCCTGGATTGGGCGCTTGGACTCTCACCCAACCTACAGGCGGGTCTGCCAGGGAAAAACTTATTCCTCGAGCATCTTTTTTACATCGACAATGTGCCCGGCGAATTCGGCCTTGATCTCCTCGACTATTTTAGCGGTCATACCCAGGTTTTTGAATACCATATCACTATCGGGATCGAACGGGTTCTCACGGGCCTGGCTTTTCTCTTTTACTGGATCGACGGCCAGTTTGTCAGCGGCGTATACAACCGAGGCTATTTCCCAAAACGGGCCTGATTCAGGATCATGATGGTGCGCAATCGCGGCTATTATCTCCGGCGGGAATTTCCAGTTTCGGGCCACTATCCCGCCCAGTTCCTGGTGGTCGATTCCAAGCGCCATGCGTTCGACCTGGATGCAACGGCCTTCAGACCTCATCCGCCGTAGATTCGACTGCATGTATATCCTGGCATAAACATTGAGAATGGTTTTCCCGATGTCGTGGAGCAAAGATGCCGTATAGAGTGTCAGGACTCTGCCTTTTTTGAGTTTGCGCGCTATGATCTCGGAAATTATGGCGGTAGCAATCGAGTGTTCCCAAAGTTCGCGCTCTTCAAGCGCTGCTCCGCCTTTTTCGAAATAGCGCAGGGCGCAGGCCGAAATCACCACCTGCAGCAGGCGCTTGTTCCCGAGGAGGAGTATTGCATCTTTAAGGGACCGGACATCGAATCGGCGGCCGTAATAGGCGGACCGGCTCAGGCGGAGAATCGTTGCAGCGAGTGCCTGATCCATGCCTATTATTTTTTCCATGTCGGCTACCGGCGCCATCTGCTTTATCATCGCATTGAGCTTCCAGGCAACATCGGGAAAAGGAGGAAGCTTCTCGGCCGCAGCGATGATGTCCTTCATCACTAATTCGTAATGCAACGCACTTACTTCGTTTTTGCTAAGTTCTCGTATCATCTTTTCCACCGCCCTGCGCGTTCGCGCGCACCACGGCTCGGGTTTAGGTTGTACTGCAATCCGGCTTCAGGAGGCTTTCAGGCGGGGCATGCGTACCCAAACGAGGGCGTTCGTGTGGCGTCCCTTTGCCCGGCAACCCTGCTGCCATATCCTCTGAGGACTTAGGCCAGCGGCTTTGCGTCCCGTCCTTTCGGCCGGTTTGCCCTTTTCAAGCTTTCAGGTGTTTCAATTCCAACAAAACTTTCCATCCGTCATGTTAGTCGGCACTCTTTACAAGAAACTTTAGGAAAAAGTTTGCATTAGTAATATTTCATCTCCTAAGTGGTATATTTAGCGATCAGCCGGTTCATTGTGTACTCAATGACCATGGAAAGAAGGGCAATTACTGCTATTATAACTGCGGCGAGAACGAAATAAATTCCTATTTGAACTGAACGAAGTCTTTCACCGGCAAACATTACGAAGGGCTGGTGCAAAAGATAAATGCCGTAGGAGTAAACGCCGGTTTTTGCCAGCCATTTTCCGAGTCCTGGAATCCTGGCTGCCCGGGCCGCTATCTGGGCCAGGATGATTGTCAGACCCATTGCATTCAGGCCGTCCGAAAAGCAATAGAGGAAATTGGGCTGATAAGTCAAAAGAGCAGCTGCGTAAAGTAAAATCCCAAGAACCAGGGCCGTTCCGGAAAAGAGCCGCTCGACTACCTCACGCGGACGCTCGGCAAGAAGCTTTCCAAGTACCATACCCGCCGCAAACTCCCAGAGCCTGGCCCCGAAAAAAGCCCCCTGAAGCCACTCTCCGTCGGCTTCCAAAACAGCGAAGATCATGTAGCGCGAAATCAGAGTGAATACGATACACAATACCAGAAACTTTGCCTCTCCAACGCGACGCAGCAACCGGTAAAGGAATGGAAATACTAGATAGAGTTCGAGCAGGAGGCCGAAAAACCACCAGGCTGGGTCCAGGTAGAAAAACATTTGCTTTACCGGATAGATCCTGTCGCCCAAAAAGCTCAGAATAAAGCGGTAGTCGATTGGATCGGGCTTGTATTGGATAGGCGAGACGAGAAGCACTATGTGAGCGAGCCAGTAGATCGGGAACAGCCGCAGGAGGCGCCGCCGATACCAGTCTCCCCACGAGGGTTCGTGACCCTGATGCCGAAATATGGAATAGGTGAGGCCGAACCCGCTGAACAGGAGGAATACGCCGACCCCGTTCGATCCGTGCTCGATAATTGCGGCTATTACTGCTTCAAAAGGGCAGAGAATTCTCGTCAGAAACCCGGACGGCGCGCATTGCTCGACAAAGGCACTGTAGGAGCTGAAAGTGATAGGCCAGGGATAATCGGCCCCATATGCGAGGAAAGAGTGAAAGAAAGCGATCCACAGGATCGCGATCCCTCTCGCCCCGTCAACCCATTCGAAATGATCGCCCCCTCCCGTTGGCTTAGGGCTTTTTTGCACTGCACTTCTGCCGGATGGGAATGAATATTTCTGGTATTCTTCCATTTAAATCCAGGGAGATAATGGTTGAGAATTGAGCATCCGGTGCACGCGAATCTTCATTCCGGAAATTAAACAGGCTAAATACAGGAGAACTCGTTCCCTAATCCAGCCCCGCTGTCGCCATCAGCTTCCCGAGCACTTTTTCGGCTGCGAAATACTCCGCGGCGATATCCAGGGCAGCCCGGCAACTGCCTTCGTAATCGCTTTCGATCACGTCGACCGCGGCAAGGATATCTTCCATTGTAAGAAACCCGAAAAGGCCCTTACCTGTTGGTAAAAACTTGCTAAAACCAGTCTCCTGGGTTATCACGGGCCGCCCCGCCGCCAGGTAGGATGCGCTCCGGTCGCTGAACCAGCCTGTTTTGGGAATAACGACCTGCTCTTTGGTAACGGTGAACTCTCCGTGGGAGCTTTGAATGTATTCGCGATAGTTGTCCACATCGCGCGAAACGGGAAGCGAGTGCACCGGGTTCCAGCCATGGTCGGTGAGATAATTTTGCGTCTCATCATCCACTTCGAGCGCCAGTTCGAATCCGACCGGCCGCAGGCGGGGAAGCTCTATGAATTTCATGAACTCCCGGTCCTTGGTCCAGTAGTAGGTCCGGCCCCTGAAGACGAGGTCTTTTCCCTTGTTTCGCCAGGTGGTAATGGTGGAAAATTTCGAATTCCTGTCTGGTGGAAACGGGTTCTTCCACAGTTCCATAACGACCGGCTGCCTTGTGGGACGCCAGCATACCAGGTCAACCGGGAGATCGCAGTCGGGCTGGCCGAGGTTTTCGCCAAACGAGAAGTGGATGTCATGGGCGGCGAGGGCATTGATGGTGGGCAGGTCTCCCTCGATCACTTTTACCTGTACGCGGAAGGGGTCCGATTCGACATAAATTCGACGGGGGATCGCCAGGTGCTCTTCACGAAGCTCCTGAGAAGCCGTGACATTGAGGAAGGCATCGGCATCCCTGTAGAGTTGGAAAAGCTGCTGTTCACTCATCCCGTAGCAGTTCCCTCCGGGATAGTTCCCCCGAAAACACCAATGTCCGGCAAAACCGTGCTTCTCAAGAATCGGTGCTATCATAGCCACATTATCGGATGCGTCCGGTGACCACTCGAACTTATCCGGGTTATAGATCCATCGGCCGGAATCCTCGACATAGTAAACGTCCCATCCAAGCTGCCTCAGGCCTATGAGATAGTGCAAAAACTGGTAGGTGACCCCCGCCAGGGGATACCAGAAGGCTATACCAAAAACGATTATCTTGCCTTTTTTCTGCCCGTTATTCATTTATCCATCCTCAAGCCGAGAAGGCGTCGTCGATTAGTTTTTGCAGAACTTTTCCTGCATCGAAATACTGCTTTGCGATTTCCAGAGCCGCCGCCGAGTGCCTGGAATAGTCGGCTTCCACGGAGGCGAGACACTCCGCGGCACCTTCGGCCGTGCTGTAGGCCATTATGCCTTCACGGGTCGGATAAATCGAGGAGAACCCCGTATCCTGTACCACGACCGGACGAGCGGCCGCGAGATAACACGCGGAGCGGCAGCTGAACCATCCTGTGCGAAGCGCAACGTAGACTTGCTTTGCCGGAGAGATCTCTCCGCGCGAGGAGGCGATGAAGTCCTGGTACATTGCGGGAGTAACCGTTGCCTCCGGACCGTCGGCCACTTCCCAGCCGGCCTTGGCGAGCCTTTCCAACGGGGCGTTTATTCCTCCTATGGCTACTTTGAGCGGCAGGTTTACTTTTTGAGGCAGCTCCATAAGCTTTTCGAATTCAGCCCCCTTGCTCCCGTATTCCACGCCTTTGTATACGAGTTTGCCCTTGAAGGCATTCCACGTCATAACCGTCGTCCAGGGACCAAGCGGGGCCGTCTGGGCGGCTTCCCGCCAGTATTCAGTGCTGACCGGCATCCGGGTCGTCTTCCAATTGAACCCCAGCCGCGGCACCAGGCAGTCGGGGCCATATATATTTTCGGCATATGTAAAATGCCGGTCGTGGGCTTCGACGCTCGCGCACCAGCGCTCGACGTTTTCCGACCAGGAAAATCGCTCGCTAAGCATAATTTGGTTATAACCGGGGTCCGAGTCCAGAAAAATCTTGAGACATCGAGGGGATAGGTTATCCGGAATCATGCATGCGCCGCTCACATTGAGAAAAATATCGGCAGTGGCGGCAATTTTGTGGAATTTCTCCGTGCTCATTCCGTAGCTTGTCTCGTGCAGGTGCATATAGTGCCAGCGGTCGAGCAGGCCCGGAGCATAGGTTTTGAAAAAGTCCCGCAGGTAGTCGACCGAGTAGCTCGGGTCCGGGGTGTAGGTTTTCTCGATCGGGTGATAGGGCCAGCTCCAGGTGTCTTCATGGTAATAAACGTCATGGCCCATGTTGAAAAAGCCGGTAACGTACTGGAGGTAGTCCCACGCGACCCCACCTACCGGATACAATCCGGCCATGCCTGTAACGATTATACGGAGCTTTGATCCGCTCATGATTGCCTTTCGTGATAAATATCCAGAGTTCTGTATCCATACTCTGTCAGGAACAACTGTATTTGTATATTATTCCAACTCATTAATCATATTGCCGTTCCCGGCCGATTAGAAGAGAAAAACAACAGGTCTGGCAGTTTACGGTGGGGCAAGCTTTTCGACCCGCCATGGCGCGGATTTTCCGTCCGCCTCAGGGGTGGTAGGCTGGAGGCCCGTCCCACAGTTGTCTTTGGTGAAACTAAGCTTCAGCGGAAGGAACAAAATTAATGGACATTACCTGTTTAGGCGCGGCTCGTTGCGTTACCGGTTCCTGTTTTCTGGTTGAAAACGGTGAAGCAAAATATCTCATCGACTGCGGCCTCTTCCAGGGCGGAAAGCGCATGGAGGCGCTAAACCGAAATTCCTGGGGGTTCAAACCATCCGAAATCTCGGCGGTCTTTCTGACGCACGCTCATATAGACCATACGGGCAGAATACCCAAACTGGTAAAAGACGGATTTCACGGAAAAATCTACTCGACAACTCCAACGATAGAACTGGTAAAAATACTTCTTCTCGATTCGGCCCACATTCAGGAAATGGAGGCCGAGTGGCAGAACCGAAAGAGCAAAAGACGAGGCGAACCGGTGGTTCAGCCTATCTACTCCCTGGAGGACTCAGAGGCGTGCTTTTCGCTGTTCGAACCGGTACAGTGGGAGGAAATCGTAAAGCTCACCCCGGACTTCAGCTTCAGGTTCCGCAACTCGGGACATATCCTGGGCTCTTCATTCCTCGAAATCTGGGAAGGCGACCCCGAGAACGGACGCAAGACCGTCTTTACCGGGGACCTGGGCTATAGAGGGCAGATGATCGTCAAAGATCCTGAAATCCTTACCGATACCGACACTCTTTTTATCGAGTCCACCTACGGCAACCGCAACCATAAATCGCTCGAGGAATCCGAACAGGAACTCTTGAAGGCTATCCTCTACAGCCATGCCCATAATGAAAAGGTCATAATCCCGGCCTTTGCGGTCGAACGCACCCAGGAGCTTTTGTTCATCCTTGGAAAGTTCTTCCGTGAAAAGTTGATCCCTTCCATGCCCGTATATGTTGACAGCCCGCTGGCAATATCCGCAACGGCAATTTTTCGCAGTATGAAACAATTCTATGACGATGGCGCGCGCGCTGTGCTCGATTCCGGCGGCGATCCATTCGACTTCGAAGAACTTATACTCTCTCGCACAGCACTGGATTCAATGGCGATAAACGAAAAACCGGGTCCGGCAATCGTCATAGCCGGAAATGGAATGTGCACGGCCGGCCGGATCAGGCATCACCTCAAGCATAATCTTTGGCGGCCGGGCTGCTCCGTAGTGATGGTCGGGTTCCAGGCTGAAGGAAGCCTCGGAAGGAGTCTTATCGAAGGCGTGCGGCTGGTGAAAATACTTGGCGAGCGGGTAATCGTTCGCGCGAAAATCTTTACAATCGGAGGACTTTCCGCCCACGCGGACCAGACTGCCCTGCTCGACTGGCTAAGCCACATCAAAAACCCCAAAGCCCGTGTTTACGTCATACATGGCGAGCAGAGCATAAGCGAGGAGTTCGCGAGAATCGTAAATGTAAAATTCGGATTTGAAACACGTGTTCCCGCGATGCGAGACCGTATAGTGCCGGGTTCCATCAATCCCATACCGGCCCTTGCCGAACCCGGAGAGCCGGCCTGGCGTGCGAATCTTGCCCTGCTTTTGCGCAGGGCCGCCGAAATAAGAAATGTTTTGGAATCGCCCGCTCGCCCCCTTCCCGCGCATTTAATCCAGCGGATCGAGGAAGAACTCCTCTCGGCCGAAGGCCACCTCGGGGAGGCGCTACAAAATATAACGAAAAATAATGTTGCAGCGATGAAGTGAAGACGTTACGCCCGGATAGAATCCTGTAGGGGCAATCATAATTTGACTTTGGGGGCCAATTTTTGTAGGGGCAAATAATTATTTGCCCCTACATTGAACGATAGAGCGTTGGGTTGATCGGTGGAAATGTTCTAAACCCTGGGATGGTTTCAGGAGCAAAACCCAGCCTGGTTAACTCGCGTTCCCTTCTTCCTCTGACAGACATTGAGTAGGGCCAATATCCAGTGGGGGCGATATTTGTAGGGGCAAATAATCATTTGCCCTGAATGGGCAAAATATTCTGCATGCGCAAATAATTATTTGCCCCTGCATCGAACGATGGAACGTTGGGTTGATCGGTCAAAATGGTTTAAACCCTGAGATGGTTTCAGGAGCAACACCCGGCCTGGTTAACTTGCAATCCCCTCTTCCTCCGACCGACCATTGAGAAGCGATTCAACTGCGTCTTTTACGCCATCGACCGGAAGCTCCGACATGCAAGATGGGGCGGGACAGCCGGGGAAGCGGCCGTAGGTGTAGCAGGGGCTGCATTGAGCGGGGCTTTGAAGAGCCGTTCTATTTTGGCCCGGCGGGAAGAGCGTCCAATTGGCGGTGGGACCGAAAAGGGCAACTACGGGCTTATTCATTGCAACAGCGAGGTGGAGGGGCGAAGAGTCGTTTGTAACCAGAAGATCGAGGTGGTAGATCAGGGCGCCAAGTTCGCGAAAGGTGGTCCTGCCCTTGAGGTTGGTAAATTTGACTCCCGGTCCCGCCATTCCGGCGATCCGGTCAACCTGGACATCATGTTTGTCCCCGAGCAGGAAGAACTCGATATTCAGCCCCTTTGAAAGCCTGGTCATAAGCTCGGCGTATTGAACGGCCGGCCAGTGTTTGACGGAAATCTTCTCGAATGCGTTCTGCCCGCCTCCAGGAGCAACACCCACCAAAAAGGGTTTTCCAGTTCCGTCATGAGGAGGAAGAAAGGCGCGGACGGCCTCCAGTTCATCATCTTGAGGAAAAAAATCCAGTTTCGGATCGTCTGCGCCAATGCCCATGGCCCTGGCAAGATCGAGGTTCACGTCGGCCAGGTAGCGATCGTAGTCTTTTTTTGTTCGGACTACCGGATGTGTCAGGGCAAATCCCGAGCCGTGTTCGTCAAAGCCTACGCGGATCGGGGCGCCAATCATAAAGCCCCAGAGGTGGATAAGTCCCGAGGCGTGAAGTATCACCAGGGCATCTTTTGGCTTCTGGCGAAGGCTCCACGTGAGTTTAAGGATCTTGCCGAATCTCTTTCCAAACCACCAATCTTCTGGAAAGCTTTCCAAAGAATCGATATATGGATTTCCTTCGAGGGCTGGTCGGCTTTTCCGGCCGACCAGCATAGTGATGTGCGTGCGCGGCCAGGCCTTCCTGATTGCCCGGATCGTCGGGGTTGTCAGCAGCACGTCTCCGATTGCATGAGTCCTGAGAAGGTAGACCCTCTCGGGAGGAAACGGCGCCTCCTTTCTTGAAATGGCATCCAGGGCGCGAACGGCAAACCACAGAACCCTATGCGGCAGCTTCATCTTGCCCGTGCCCTTTCCGTTCCTGATCCCACTCGTCCCAGAAATGCCATTGGCCGGGAGATTCCGACAGATAGCCCTCGAACCAGGACGCGAACTGCTTCTGCATCACTTCGAGTTTCTTTGAATACTCGATTGGCTGATGAATCCGAATTCTGTAAAATCCGCACTTCTCGCGAATGGCTATTATTGGAACGACCGGTGAACCGCCCGATGTAGCAAGGCGGTAAGGGCCAAGCGGCATATCGAGAGGACTTCCCAGTATTTCGGCCTTGTTGAATTTTCCGATTTTAAGGCCCCCACCCGTTCCGTCGCCTGCCGTCATTAGGAGCTTTCCCTCTTCCAGCCAGCGAATGACTTCCCTGAGGTACTTGTCCGCGAAAAAGTGTTTTACCGGCATTCGGAATTCGAGGTCCAACCTGATCTGATCTGTTGCCCGCGCAACCGTGCGGCTGCTGATTCTTCTAAGTCCCATCTGCGCGACCGGATAGCCCTTGCAGCCAAGGAAGATCAGCGGAAGCTGACTCGGTCCGAAGTGGGGATGAATCAGCACCACGCCTTTGCCTTCGCTCATTGCGCGTGTAAGGTGCTCTTCGCCTTCGAGGACCGCTATTTCGTCGATGCGCCTGCCGTCCAGCCCCGGTACCAGGTTGATTATAAACCTGTCGGAGTAATAATTTCTAAAGCATGCCCTTGTCTCGGCTTCAACACGCGCGCGGTCCCACCTGGGGAAAACCTTCGAGATTCGCATCGCGAGCAGGGCACGTTTTCCCGGATACAGATGGAACGCCAAGTCACCGAACTTTTCGAAAAGCATGAAGTTGACCCGTGGCGGCAGCACACTGGTCAGCCACCGAAAGGGGTACCAGATGATAATTCTGGCGATATCCTGGAGGAGATTTTCTTTAGCGAGAATCATTTATCTTTCTCATGAGGGGGGGACGTTGCCCGCTTTTTTCTTTTCTCTACTCCCCGGCTGCCGCTGCTTCTTCTGGCGTAATTATGCCGTCGTGGTTCAGATCCATGCGCTCGAAAATCGCCGGATCTCCTGTAAACTCATCTTGTGTCACAACTCCATTGCCGTTTCTGTCCCAGTCCTTTATGAAATTGCGCCTCCGCGGAGACTGATCGCCGCGCCGAGGCGGGACAGGTGTTCCATCCGGAAAATTCGGCGGCGAAGGATAATCCTCATACTGGGTCGGCGGGGGTTGCTCCCCGCGATATTGCGCCGAAGGATCCCTGTTTTCGGGCGGAGCGGGCGGCAGATTCATCCTGCCGGCATTCGGGGCCTGCATGGGGGGCAGCCTTTCCTGGGGCTGCGAGGTGTTGCCGCTCATATCTTTCAAAGTGGGTCTTCCATCAACTGAAACAAATATCAGCCGCCCTTTCCTGGGAAGATCCAAGCTCTTGGGCAAAGATCCCGTGAGAAGTTCGAAGTTTTCGCCCGGGTCTCTCGATATATCCAGTTCAAGAGATTTGCCGCCGCCCTTCGAGATGACAAAAAAGGGTATTTTGATCCTGTTTGTCGCTCCCCAATCGTAAAGGCCCTGCAACTGTTTTTCGCTGATTAGCGGGACGAGCTTGCGAAGTGCGGACGCATCCTTTCGGCCATCCGAGTCAAAAATACCGTTCGAACCGAGCAGGAGCAGAGTCCCTCCTGATTCAACGTAAGCCTTGAGATTAGCCGTGATTGTGGGAGGAATAATGCGCTGATTGGCTATAACCAGCAGTTTTGTCTTCGCATCGGGTGGGGCGGCCGATAAATCAGCGGAGCTGACAAACCCGACCGGCTGCGGGTCGCTGTCGTAGATCGCCTTTGACAGGGCAAATGCCAATCCGCTGGTCTTGAGGCCGGGCAGGGAGTCGTAATAATGCGCCATTAGGTTTTCCGGATCGAAATAAAACTTGACGGGAGGCTCTTCGATCTTGGCCCCTTTCAACTCGTCGGGACTGCTTCTTTTAACCAGGGCCTCGATCTCCTGCCATGACCAGTCCGGCTTCGGGAACTTGTCGCTTTCGAGAAGCACCGGGAACCAGAAGTAGCAACCCTCCCTTTTGAGCGCATCCCTTGCGGTAAGAGCTATCGACATGTCCATGACGCCGCCGGCTTTTTTCACTGAGTTATCCAGGTTGAATATCCGGATGGTTCCATATTTTTTACTGAACCTGCTGAATTGAACGTAGTCCAGTTTTGAATAGGACGAGGTGTGCGCGTTCTCCGGCATGTAATCGCGGATTTGGAGGCACGCATCCATCTTGTCCATATCGATCAATTTCTGTGAATTCACCTCGACTGACGAGACCTGCATGAACTCGGTCCCCGTCTGAGCGGCCAGAGGGTTCCAGTTCGTTTTTCCCATTATGACTTTGTTCGGGTCCAGTCCGCGGACAACTCCGGACAGGAACTTCCATTCCTCGACGATTGCCTCGTGTCGAAATGCCTGCCAGTCTTTCATTGATGGTCTGTCATCACCGTTGAAAGAGAAGGTTTCCCAGGCAGACGTCATTTTGGGGCTTGGAGGGGTGACCTCCTCGAACGACCTGTAGTCGGCGTTCCATTTTCGGTTCAGGTCGCCTATCGACGGGTATTTGCGCTTTAGAAAAGCAGCAAAATTCTTCACGGCCAGCGGAGAGTAATCGCCCATGATCGACCGCAGATCGATTTTGGGCATGGCTTTATTTAAAAACATGTCGATATAGTTGGGAATATAGCCGTTTTCGCCGGTCGGGCCCATATTGATGCCGTACCCGAAAACCGCCGGATGGTTGCGATATCGCAATACGAGCTTTTTGAGGAGAGCTTCGAGCAGTTCATGGTGGTCAGGGCTTTGGAAAGAAGCCACCGGGGTCTGTTCACGGTTGTAGATTTCGGCCGCGGGGGAGGAGGGCGCCAGCATCTGGTACCCTGAACCGTTCGATTTATAAGACTTCCACCAACTCGGAAGAGCCCAGTGCTGATGTTTCAAAAGTTCAAGCATTACGTAGACACCGCGCTGGGCTGCGTAATCCAGAATGGCGTCGAGGTTGGCCGTATTGAATCTGCTCGCTGCTTCGTCGGCGTTTAGTGGGACCGTTTTCGAATGATCGTAGTCGTTCCAGAGTATTTCAAAACTGAATATAGGAATATTCAGCGCTGCCGTCCTGTCGATTGCCTTTTTCATCTCGGCGGTAAATTCGGGCTTCTCCGCGTTTACACCGGCGCTGAAAACCTCGATACCGAACATGTTGTTTACGACCTTGCCGTTTATAGCAAGTTTAGGCACTCCGTTCTCAATGACCACCGAAGAGGTATTTCCATCGCGACCTGCCGCTTCCGCGCAGCCGATTCCGACAGGGGCGGCGAGCAGGAAAATCAGTAAGACAATACCCACCCCTTTTAATAATAAACTGTGTGGAAAAGCGGCCATGATCCTCTCCGTGGAGCAGGTTGCCAAAAATCATCGAAGCTCGGCGCAAGCGATAGCTTCAGGTCCGCCTGCCGGTTTTTATTGTCAAAGGCTGTCGTGGCAGGCCAAAAAGCCTGCCACGCTTGTTTTGCAAGCCTCAAGCCCCTTTCTTTGCATGCTGCCTCGGGTTTAGGTAGGCATTCGAGAAGCTGTCTGCCCGGGTGCCCTCCCTGAAGGTATCACTTCCTGATCTCGGATAATTTACAAGCCGAATTTGATTTTGATATACCAGCCGGCCCTCTCGGCTATCTGCTTGTGGACGGCGGCCGAGGGATGGGCATCATGTTTATCCGCCCTGAAAGTCTCGAAATTGTACTCCGTCCAGAGGGTTGAAAGGTCCAGGAAATTGAAGCCGTCACGCCCCAATTTCTCGATCACTTTCGATGATGATTCCGAGCCGTAGGTTGGCAAAACGATGAAGAAATATTTGATGTCTTTTTCCGAAGCAATCTTTCTGAATTCCTGCAGATAGGGGTAGGACTGTGAAACAAGTGCCTCGTCATAGGCACCGCTTTCTGGTTGTTTTGGCGCAAAGAAAGCGTCCCTGATGAGATATGTAAGATGGAAATGCCTCAGAAAGCTTTTCAAGGCCGGAAACCTTCCCGCGGTTCCGCCGAGGCTGCGGTCGTTTGTGTAACCGTATTCATCGACGGTCACCATCCGGCCGGGATCGAAATCGTCCATTATGAATGCGCATACCACTATGTCAGGCTTCAGATCGAGCATCCTGCACCTGAGGCTGGCGGTCATTTCCGCCAGGCTGTAGGCCGATACCCCGAAATTATAGACCTCATAAGTGGTCTTCCCGTCGCTCGCTGAATTCAGGAAATTTTCCAGCACATTGGAGTAGACGTCGGAGTTATTGCGAACCCCGTGCCCAAATGTCACCGAATCTCCCGCAATCGCTATCCTGATCGTATTTGGCCGTTTTTCTCCGATAACTCTTCCCGGTACCAGGGACCTTAGTCCCATCGCATCGGTGTTGATGATCGTATTGTCCCTCGCAAGGGCGTTTTTCAGGTTCGGCTTGTGCACGACCAGGGGCGGGTCGCATTTATCATCCGATGTGTAAATCGGATCATATATATATCTGTCCGAGTACCCCCAGATCCTCACCATTCCTTCGAGGAGCGCAAGCGTCAACAGGATTGTCACAAATGTGAACAAGATGCTTTTATAAGACATCGCAATTCCCTGCCGGTTCTCCCGTGTTAAATATTAGAAAAGAGCATAGATGAATGGGGCAATGGCGCTGCCCTCGGTGAGCACTATCAGCAGTCCCAGAACCATCAGGAAAAATCCGATCGGGAGAATCCACCATTTCTTTCTGGCTTTCAAAAATCCCAGGTATTCGACCAAAATGTTTGCTTTAGACATTGTTCAGCTCCGTTAGAACATCTTTTCGTAATCGTTCTTCGTATCCGAGCGCTTTACCCAGAAGGATTGTTTTCCGGACGAGCGGCGCAAGTCAAGAAAATCTTCCCCGGCCAGCCGGGCTATCCATCCTATCGGCATCAAGACCAGAAAGAAAAGTAGAGTCAGAAGCACCCGCGACATAACCCATCCGAGAGCGAATGCAAGGCCCATCCAGACCCTGTAAATGCCGCGAAGCCACATGGGAACGGATGCACCCGTGGCTATGAGGAATAGCGCAAATGAGCCAACCGTTAGGGCCGGTATAGGCAATAGTTTTCGGTAGAAGAGCCAGAAGGCAATCACGAGAAAAATGGTACCGGTTACCACTCCGAAGATGCGCAGCTTCCCGGGAGAAACATCCAGCCGGGCCAGCTCAAATCGAACATCGCTAATCCAGCTCATAGGTTTTCCTCCAATCCACGTCATCGCGGAATTCCGGCTGCTCTCCCTTGTAGAGGACGTAATTTTCCAGAACGAGCACGTCCATCTCGGTTCGCATAAAGCACTTGTATGCGTCGCGGGGTGACTCGACGATCGGCTCTCCGCGAACATTAAACGAGGTATTTACTATTACGGGGCATCCGGTGCGTGCCCGGAATTTTTCAAGTAAGGCGTGATATCTGGGGTTATCCAGAGGATTGACCGTCTGGAGCCTTGCCGAGTAATCGACGTGGGTTACCGCGGGTATCTCCGAGCGCACGACGTTCAGCTTCTCGATCCCCCAGAGCTTTTTCTCTTCATCGGTCATCTCGCGCCGCTTTTCCTTCCTGATATCGGCGACGAGCAGCATGTAGGGGCTTTCGCGGTCGATTTCGAACCACTCGGATGCCCGTTCCGCCTGTACCGATGGCGCAAATGGCCGGAAGCTTTCGCGAAATTTTATCTTCAGGTTCATCTTCTTCTGCATCTCGGAGGAGCGGGGATCACCTATTATGCTGCGGTTTCCGAGCGCTCGGGGGCCAAATTCCATCCTGCCCTGAAACCATCCGATGACGAGGCCCCTGGCCAGCAGGTCCGAAACAGTCTCGAAAAGATCCTCATCGGAGAGGCGCCGAGCGGGGGAGCCTGCCTCCCGCAGGAAAGCCCGGATTTCCCTTTCGCCATATTCGGGGCCGAGATAGGAACCTCGCTGAATATCCCGACCGGTTTTTTCCGGAAGGGGGCAGCCGAGATAATGACAGTGAGCGATAT
Source organism: Desulfarculales bacterium UBA702 (assembly GCA_002298165.1). Classification (GTDB taxonomy): domain Bacteria; phylum Desulfobacterota; class Syntrophobacteria; order Syntrophobacterales; family Syntrophobacteraceae; genus SbD1. Next base: position 72,161 of record DBMI01000095.1, on the reverse strand, counting down.
ATGCAGCACCCAGAGCCCCTCCCGCATCTCCCGCCGCGGGTTGAATCCACAGGTCATCGAAGATTCCCTCGCGAAGAAGTTTGCCGTTAGCAACGCAGTTGAGGGCAACGCCCCCGGCCAGGCAAAGGTTCCTCTCTCCGGTTTCCTTCTTTACCGTGCGGGCCATACGCAGAACGATTTCCTCGGTAACCCCCTGAACGGACCGCGCCAGGTCCATCTCCCGCTGGGTGAGCATGGACTCGGGCTTGCGCGCCGGTCCGTCGAAGAGGCGCTCAAACGCTCGTCCCGTCATCGTGAGACCGGTTGCATAACTGAAATAGTCCATGTTCATGCTGAAGGAGCCATCTTCCTTGAGGTCGATCAGCTCATCCATGATCTGCTGAACATATTTGGGCTCCCCGTAAGGGGCCAGCCCCATCAGCTTGTATTCTCCCGAGTTTACCTTGAAGCCCGTAAAATAGGTGAATGCCGAGTACAGAAGGCCAAGTGAGTGAGGAAATTTCAGCTCCGCCATTATTTCCACCCTGCCTTCACGGCCGACGCCATATGAGGAGGTGGCCCATTCGCCAACGCCGTCTATGGTGAGAAAGGCGGCCCGGTCGAAGGGCGAAGGAAAGAAGGCGGAAGCCGCATGCGATTCGTGGTGCTCCGGGAAGATGATTTTGCCGTCGAAGTCTATTTGTTTGTGTATCAGGTCTGGAATCCAGAGCTTTTGCCTGAGCCACGCGGGAATGGCCATCACAAAAGAATTCAGTCCCCTGCCGGGAAAAGCAAGGTAGGTCTCAAGGATTCGGGTAAATTTTATCAGAGGCTTATCGTAGAAAGCAACGCAATCAAGCCCGCCTGCATCGATTCCGGCCAGGTCGAGGCAAAATCGCACCGCATTTGCTGGAAAGTCCGCATCGTGTTTCTTGCGGGTAAAACGCTCCTCCTGCGCGGCCGCCACTATTCGGCCGTCTTTAAGGAGCGCCGCCGCCGAGTCATGATAGAATGCGGAAATGCCGAGCACGTACATAACAGATCCTTAAAGCGAAAATTTAAAAGCCGACATTCCGGTGTATTACCGCAGCTCGATCGAGTCAAACTTCCTGCCCTTTATTCTTTGCGACTCGTCATTGTAAAACACATACAGATGGTCATCCAGAAATTCCATGGACATGCGGTTGTCCAGCATAATTCCGCGATTAATGACAAATGTTTTCTTCAATCCGAAAGAGGGAAGCTCAAATATTTTCAGCATTCCTACATGTTCCTGCCCTCCTGCCTGTAAATTCCCCAGTCCAGTAAACAGGTTGTATAATACGTAGAGCCTTCCGTCCCTATACTTGGTGGATGAAACATAGGACGCCCATTCACCCTCGCCGGTCAGCGAAACCGGAGCTTCTCCTGTAAGATTTAAATCGCTGGTCAGGGGGATGGCCATGATCCTTGCAAAGTTCCCCCGGACGAATTGTGGACCGTTGGATACGCCTGCTATGAGGAAAACTTGGTCACCCACCGAGATTAGGACGCTTGGGGAGAAAAAAACTTTGCCAAGGGATCGGAGATCAAGGCGGCGTTTTTCCTTTACGGTAAGATCTTCTCCGAGCGATCTGAGATACATTTGAGGGCTGGAAAAGGTCTTTGTTAAAATCCAATATCGGCCACGGTGAAAGAATGGGGCGGGATCATCCATGAGTTCGGTGCCGACTGGAGGGAGGACCGGCGGGACAGCAAAATGGCTCACTGCCACCTCTTCCTGGTATTCCTTCAAAATTGGGCGGCTCGAATCGCTGCTTACATCGTATCTTGCGAAATTTAGAAAATTACCGGGGATCCGGTCCTTATAGACAGTTTCAAAAGAATAGAAAAAATCATCGTTGTTGTCAGTGGCTACGCGGGCATCGGTTGGCGTGGCCTTTCCTGAATAGATGTCGCTCACGTAGATGGTTCTCAGATTTTTGTCTAGCTTGATGAGTACAAAACTCCCCGGACCGGGCCTCAATTTCAGGATATGTACGTATAGATATTCGCCGATTCTCACCACGTCCGGTCTGACAGCCGAGCAACCCGGAGGAGTGATATCGAAACCGGCCCCGGTCAGGGATGGTTGAGCCCGGGGGACGATCCTCGGGCTGATCTGGCATGAGCAGCACAAAAGGAGGAGAAATCCGGTGAGGAATATCGGCGCCCATAGCGGCGAAATAAACTTCATCAGGTTCATATCACCGCCAAATCGCTTTCGGGTTCAGGTTCTTCGATTCGCAAGGAAGCCAGGAAAAGGGCCCCGATGAACCATACGTGCGGGTACCATATATTTACATCCAGTGAATACTCGAAAAGGGTCATCAGCAAAGCTGCAAATATGGTAAGTCTCAGGAGCCAGACAGGGTTATCGATCCGGGCTTTCGTCACAATTTCCTTATAACCCAGCCTCGCCAGCAACACCACCATCGAACCGGCAAACAAGACTCCCGGTATCCCGTAATCTGCTGCATAGGTTAGCAGGAAATTATGGCCGTGGACCACTTGAGTCTTCAGGAACAACAGGCTGTCCGGCCCTCCCCCCATTCCGCGGGAGGAGAGAAAAACATCAATTGCCTCCCTCATCAACTTGAAACGGCTTGCGACCGTGCCGGGCCTTAGGGCGCTCTGATTGGCCAGATTTCCCACGGACGTGGCGATGCCGGCATCCTTCACCCATTCGGGTTTTATCAGATCGGAGATTACTGCCGCCGCCGACCAGAGTCCGAATATTGCGATCATTAGCAATAAAATATATCTTCTAAATTCCGGGATAATCAGAAACAGAAAAACCGAACTAGCAAATAATCCCAACAGCGATCCCTTTGAAACCGAAACAAACTGGGCATTCGCATAGAGCAGGATAAAAAAGACGAAAATGGCCCTGATATGAGGCGCCTTGAATTTTTTTATGAGAAGCGCCGAAAAGACAGTCGCGCAGGAAAGAAATATGCCTAACTCATGCCTGCCGCTTAGTCCTGATGAAAAGGTCATCCCGACCATCTTAGGATCGAAAACGCCGCTGGTGTTGATGAAATTTGCAAAAAAATTCACTGAGACCGCGCCGGGAGTAATGATCTTATAGGATAGATCGAGTCCGTAATGGTTTGCGATGAAAACGATCACCGATAGGAATGCTGCGAAAACACAAAAAAAGATGATCAGTTTTATAAATCTTTCATACCGGTCCAGGTGAGTAATTATCAATGCGCAAAAAACAAAGTTATTGATCAGTTTGGCCAGACTTATTACCGCTTCGCCGGGGAGATTCGAAAGAGAAAAACAAAGTATGGCCCAAGCGATGAAGGCGACCGAAAAAAGGTATATCCAGGAGAATTCCACGCTAATTGAGCGTGATCGTTTAAGGGTGGTGGAATGTCTTCTGGAGAGGACCTGTACCAATAGTACTGGCAGCACCAGGAAAACCAGCGCTTCGAATGCGTAGAACTTATGTTTCCGCCAACCAATGGTGATTTCAAGAAATATGCTCTGGATGGGGAAAAGTAGCGTCCATGTGTATATTCCGGCAAGGGGGTAAAAGTAGAAGATCAGAAGTAGAATGAAGACGACGGAAAAGAAAATTGTGAGGAGATGATTTGAGTGTTCCAGTATCAGCAGTGATACCGAAGTGAGCAAGGCCGCCAGGATTGCCGCCGGGATCAACATGGGCTGAGAGTAAGCCCCGCCCCTGAGGGTTCTTTCCGATTGCATGGATATGCCCTTAGAATCTCGACCGCAATTGCCTGATGCGACCAACAGCCGATCTCAACACGTCCCAAGGTGAAAGCAGGTCAACGACCAGAGGGGTCCTGTTGATCACGAGCCATTTCAAACTTGCCCCACCGGAATTAAATCTGCGCATCGCAATTGCCTGGTCGATAGCAAGCAGGGAATGTCTGCCTGATTCCGCGACCATTATTACATCATGAGGCGGCAGGGTGTCCGCCGAGACCTCGTACTCGCTCATGTACGGAGGTTCCAAATAAATGACGCGCGTAAAGATGGTATTTAGACGGGTTATTGTCTCACGAAGATCTGAAGTACCGCCGGTTATCAGTTCCTTCTCATCTTTGCGACCAGGAGGGAGCACAGCCATACCGGGGGCTTTTTCAACCACCGCATCCTCGAGCGCAATGCGGCCAGCCTGCACATCGATCAACCCCAGACAGTCCTTTACGCCAAGTGCCTTGCAAACGGATTGCCCTGTCGCATCTCCATCCACCAAGATGCACGAGGACCCGATTTTCTGAAAGTACCAGGCCAGCGCCAGAGCGATCGCAGCCCTTCCCTCACCGGCGAACCCGCTGGTAATACGCAAAAGAGGGGCATCTTTGACAACGGTGCACAGATCCTGAATCCTGTAGCAAACCAGCGCGTTACGGCTGCGCTGATCCATATCCTCCATCTGGGGAACGTCGGTGCATCCGATTCCCTTTTTTTCGCACTCGAGCTGCCACCCGAAATAGAGCAGGTTCGATTTAAGTTCTCTGCCGATAATGAAAAAGAAAATCACCAGCACACTTACAATTGCGCTGAGAAGAACGATCCGCTTGCGTTTGGGAAAAAACCTGTACTCACCCAGGTTGTCGCGATTTATGTCCGCCGATGAGACTACTCTGAAAAGCGGGAACCTTTTTTTCAAAACACTTTCCAACTTATACTTGTCTTTAAAGGCCTGTTGAAGGGTGGACACCAGAGTGTCCCTGTGAAGACTCAGGTCCTGCAGAAGGTAGCCGGCGTTTGAAAGTTCGACCACCCTCGCCTCATATGCCGAAACCAGGTCCGTATAGAACTGAATCTGGATTCCGCTGCTCACATTTTCATAGGCCAGGTTGAAGATGCTTTGTGTGATATTGTCAAGCATCGGATGTTCTCTTTCACTTACTTGTGCAAGTCTCCTGAGCGATTCGCTTTTGAGCGACTCTTTCGCCGTCTGCAACTTTTTGGTAGCCTGTTTGTAGTCTGGATGGTCAGGCGTGTATTCTATGCCCGAGGCAGCTATTGTGGAGGCCAACTGCCTTATCTCGGTCTTGATACTATCTATATTGGGATTGACTGCGAAAGATTCCTCTATTTTCTTCAATTTGGCAAAGTTCTTTTCCTCTTTCTTTAGATGGTCCATTTCGGCCTGGTATCTGGCTGCCTTGAGCTGCTCCCCATCCAGCACCGCCTTTACGGAGTATACTTTCTGAACAACAAGCTTTATATCATCGGCAGGTTCGACAGTTTTGTATTTAGTCCTGATTTCCTTGAATTGCCGATCATAACCCTCTAGTTGCGCCAAGATTTCGTCACACTGAATGTTGGTTCTATCTAGGAGCTTTTCGATAACTCCGACATATTGATTTGCATTTTCATCGAGGAAAACCTCCGAATATTTTCGGGACAACCGCACCGCCTGGTCCGGGTCCTTCGCTGTAGCGGTGATTGCAAAGGTTTGGGTATCGGTTATCCAGTCAACCATCACCCCAAGCCCATTATTATTAAAAACCAGACGCGCCAGGTTTGGGTGGACCAAATATTCCGGGTGCAGCGGGTTACCGTACCGGTTCTTTAGTCCCTCGTCTTCAATAACTTTCTTGGCGATTTGGGGCAATTTCATCAATTGAACGCTGTGTGAAGCAAAAAATTCGTAGCGAATGTAATCGACATTATTTATGGCAGGTGGCGGCGTTGTCATTCCACCCAGAATTTTGTTGAGATCCGAATCTATCACCAGGACAGTTGTTGCTGAATATATTGGTGTGAACAGAAGCGTCAGGATTGCAACGATTCCGGCAACCGCAATAGATATTGACATTATAATCGGCATTTTCATCCGGAGTATTGTTAAAAGCCAACTCCTGTCTTTAGCGGGATTCACTCAATTCCATCCTTGATCAAGAATCGTGAAATAAGAAAGACTTCGGGCAGCCGACCTACCCCGGGTCTGCGATACACCGGTTGGATTCGGCATCTGCCTTCGCAAACCAACAAACGTACTTCGCACATATATCTAGAATTCGGAGCGTGAACATTATCACCCGCTAAGTCAAAAGGCAATCGTGGCCTTACGGCTCCGGGGCTTGCAAAAAGGGGCCTCACCCTCCCTGCCGGTCCGCCTCCAGAAGGTATTTGAGCACCTGTCCCTTGTGGTTTCTGAAATCAGGCACCCAGTCGTATTCATCGATTTGAGCCTCATGAAATATCGTTCCGGACGGATTCGCGTTCATGCGCGTCCACCTCGCCTCTCCTCTCCCAGCCAGATTGACCAGTTCGATTGCATGTCCTTTAAATTTACCCTGCACGTGATCGCGCATCGCCTGATACCTGAAATAGCCGCAGGGAATTCGACCTATTGAAAGCACCGGTTCCCGCTCGCCCCAGAAGGCAACATTGGTGCAGGGCCATGCCTTGAGGTGCTTATGGGTATCATTCTGGGTGATGTTGAACCTGTTTGACGGCCCCTCCCAGTCAAACAGATACTTCACGGACGGAAGATCAAACCGGGCAAGTGCGCCCGCCGCAATGCAGATCCCTATTGAAAACGAAAAAATAGCGATATTTCCGCTCTCCACTTCGGGCAGGGCTTCGAAGAATTCCACGAGTTCTGCCAATTCCCTTTGATGCGCCGGCCCCCAATAATCCTCGCTGCCGCCCGTCCTGCCGCGCCCGGTCGGGTCGTAATGCATAACCGTAAATCCCAGCGAGGCCACATCGGCAGCCTTGATGCCCCTGCCCAGGTCAAATTTCGCGCCGCTGTCGAGCGCACCAGGCACCAGAACAACACCGGGATTTACCATTGAATCGCAGGGGCGGTGAATATGCGCGTAAAGGGCCGGGCCCGACCGGTTGGGGATCCATATTTCATTTTCTATGGTTGCTACTCTCTTTTTGCCGGTAAATCTTTCCAGAAACAAATCACCGAAAAAAGGGAGAAGCCTGTTCATCATTCCCATGGATTAGATACCTGAGCAGTAGAGAGGGTAGCCCGGATGCATATATCCGGCACCAGGGCGATTCAGCAGTATTTTTCAACCCCGACGGACCGTCTCCAGAAGACATTCCCCGCCGTTTATCTTTTTTCTATTTTCCTTTTAAGGCTAACAGCATGTCGAAAAGAGCGCCAATAAACCATGTTTTCCTGTTTATGTAATACTCCGGGTAGAGAAGGCTTTTTTCAGGAGCTACAGCGCCTTCCCGGAGGGCTATTTCGTGTAGCCTGGTGTGGGGCTCGATTCTAAGCGAGTTGAATTCGAAGTGCACCTTGCGCCCCATCTGCCATTTGGCTTTTAGGCAGAAAAAGGCGATCGAAAGGAAGTTGCCCAATGTCTGGCCCGGAGGGTTCTTAAAAAAATTGTAGCTCACGTCGAAGCGGTTGGATTTCCTTAAGGCCCGAAATGCTTCCATTACCCTTTTTCGGCTGAAATTCTTTCCGAGCGCCTTCAGAACGGGATCGGAAAGGGCATCTGGAGAAAGCATTACCGTATCGCAACCGGCGCGGGCGGCAACATCCAGGAACTCTTCCGAGATAGCGGCTTCACTGAACCATGCCGACCATCTTACATCGATCCCGCGCCTTATGATCTCTCGGCAGATTTCCTCGGCATGGTCACTTGGGAAATTGAATACCGAGTCCAGGAACATGAACCTGCGCGCCCCGCATTCTTTTACCAGGTGCTCTATTTCATCCACCACGAGCATCGGATCTTTGAGCCTGTACTGTCTGCCGTTCAAGAATCCGTAGATGCAGTAGACGCACCCGAGTGCGCATCCTCGCTTGGTTTCGACCCCGAGCGCGTCCCGGTCCGTGTAGTGCGACAGGGGCAGAATCTTCCAGTCGGGCATTTTAAACCCATTGAGGCTGCTCTGCGGGATCGCGCCGCTAAAGAAAACCTGGCCATCTTTTCGGAAATAAACCGATGGAACTTTTTCCGGGTGGTCCAGATTGTCTATGAGCGTGGGAAAAGTGGATTCACCCTCGAGATATACGCCCAGGTCGATCCTCGGCTCGTTTTGCATAATCTCGGCCGCGAAAACGGAAAAACCCGATCCGCCGATTATCAGCCTCGCGCCGGAACAGGCTTTTACCACATCGAGTATCTGCCCCAGAAAGTCATAATAGAAGACAACCGTGCGCTTGTTTGTGGAATCTATATTGCGAAGTGAGATACCTACCACATCCGGCGCGAAGTCCACGAGCATCGATTCCAGTTCGTCAAAAGGTCTGGGTGAGATATTGGTATCGAATACCCTGACGTCGTGACCGGCAAGAGAAGACTTGAGGCAGGCGAGGCCGATCGGGAAAATCGGAGGCTCAGCGCCTCCCATGAACGATTGTATGAGGAGGATCTTCATCATTTTTTCAGAAACTGGCGCAGGGCCCTTATGCCGAGGTAAAGGGCCTTGAATATTGGCTTCATGGGTTTACTGTTAAATACCGCCAGGACAGGGGGACTGATGAGGAATTTCAACAGCGCCGACGGGAATTTCCCATTCCGGGAGAGCACCAGGAGCAGGTTCAGGTAGTTTGGCTCGCGCATTACGTAGGTTTTGTTGTAGATCTCCTTCATCTCATCGCCGATCATCCCGGTTTCCTTGGCGATTTCATACAGGCGGGTGCCGGGATAGAGGATCAGCGTAAAGGGTTGAATTCGAAACGGCTTGGGAATGTCGGATATGAATTCGAGGCTGTCAACCTTATCCCGGACCGTTTCCCAGGGGACGTCCACAAGGAAGTCGTAGCTGGGGGCATGCATGTTGTCCTTGAATTTGTTTATTATCTCTATTGCCTTCTTCATCCTGGAATTGTTCATGTTCCTTCGTCCGAACAACTCCTGCATTCGAACGCTTCCGCTCTCGACGCCCATCTGCACGTAAATCAGCCCGGCATCGACAAGCATTCGCATTTTCTCTTCGGTAACCGATAAAGGGCTTACGAGGCAGGAGAATGGAAGGCCTATCCTGGACTTGTACTCGCTACAGAAAAGCTCCAGGTCATCGGCTTTCCTGGCCATGAATTCATCGTCGGAAATCCAGATATAGTCGACATAGGGCATATTTTCGCGCACCCATTCCAATTCTTCCATAACGTGCCCGACCGTTCTCCAGCGAAGCTTGCCCCGGCCGCCGTACATCTTATTTACGGTGTCGTTTATACAGTATGCGCAGGCGTAGGGACAGCCGCGGCTCGTCATTGTCTGATACCCGGTCCTGCCCAGGTAATCGGCGACCGTGCCCCTGCGAAGGAAGCCCTTCATGAGGTCGTGATCGAGCGGGACGATTTTGCCCTCGATCATAACGTGGTGGTCTTCCATCGAATAATCGGGGAAGCTGTAGCGGTTGAGGTCCGCCGGAAGCGGACTAAGGCTGTTTCGAACTACTCCCCTGCCGTTTTTTGCCCAAATATTCTTTATGTCGAAATAATTCTCTCCGCGCGACATTGTATCGGTGAGTTCGAGGAGCGAGTCTTCGGCTTCACCGATGCATACCAGATCGGCATGGCGGATCGATTCCTCAGGCCTTATGGTCGGGTGAACGCCGCCCCAGATCACTGGAGCATCGAGGCTGCCTTTGATTCTTTCCGTTATCTGAACGGCACCCTCGAAGAAGTTGGTCATAAGGGTTAGCCCGATCAGGTCCGACTTTTGGCAGAGTGAGACAAGCTCATCGAGCGAAGAGTTGGCATACCTTGGCACACCTTCGCGGATGTTATCCCCGAAAGGGTCCGGGAGAAAGACGAGCTGGGTTGCGTGTCCGTGGCTCTTAAGATGCGCCGAGAGCGTGCGAATTCCGAAGCAGGTTACGTCGGGATATGGTGAAATCAGGGTTATTTTCATAAAAAATTCCTGGGACACTTTGTGCTAAGTTCTTATTGTATGTCCTGCTATCACCGCCTTGCATCATCGAGGCAGGGTGTTGAAAAAGTATTCCTTAGTGGGAATTGAGTTCCAGAATGAGAGCAAAATTTCGTCATTCCCGCGAAGGCGGGAATCCAGCCTATGCTCAACAATCCTTAAAGGCTCTGGATTCCCGCCTTCGCGGGAATGACGCCCTTATTGTTCGAACGCTGAAGTACTTCATCCTTGTTCAAAACCCTGTTAGAACGCCGTCCATCCTGATCGGCCCTCAGTTGCCGGTAGCTACGATTCTTCCGCCAACCGAAGTGGATAGTTGTGACCAGGAGGCGCCGTTATATTGCCAGATCCCCGTGGAACCGAAACATCCATAAAAGTTCAAACCCGATACGGCCATGTTTGTTGGTATTGAGGTGGTAAGCTGGCTCCACCGGGAACCGTTCCAGAGCCCAAGTCCCCAGCCGGAATACGCTGCATACAGGTTCGTGCCCGCGGCAACCATGGAAATCGGTGAGTTGTGATCGATCTGCTGCCAGGAAGTCCCATCATATTGCCAAAGGCCCCATGGGGAGAAATCCACGTATAAGAGTGACCCTGCCGCAACCATGTTAGTGGGGCTGGTTGCTGAAATCTGACTCCATACACTGCCGTTCCATTTATAGACTCCCCAGCTGCCGTAGTTTGCATATAGGTCAGTGTCCGCGGCAACCATGGAGATGGGCACTTTCGTATCGATTTGCTTCCACGTGGTACCGTTCCACTGCCACAGTCCCCAAGGCGTGAAATCTACATAGATATTCGAAGCGTATCCTACAATATTCTTTGGATCGCTATTCGACAGCGAACTCCATGAACCGTTCCACTGCCACAATCCACCAGAATCCACGTAGATGTTATCGGCCCCAATCATTTTTTGGATATTCCCGTTGGACGAAATCTTCGTAACGGTTGAGCCGTCATACTGGTAAATACCGTCTCCTGCAAAGCTTGCCACGATTCTTTGTCCGAATGTGGTCATATACGTTGGCGAGGATGCCGACACCTGATTCCAGGCACCACCCTGCAGCATCCACACTCCCTGCGAACCGAGGTCAACGGCCACATAAGGCGTTATCGACGTCACACCCTGAGTCACCGTGTAAGTAATGCCCGCAATCGTTACCGTTCCTGTCCTGGTCGGGCCGGTGTATCGCGGGACCGATAATGTCACGGGTCCGCTGCCATTGCCGCTGGCCCCTGACGAAACGGTTATCCAGGGTGTAGTGCTGACGGCAGTCCACCAGCACCCGGTATTGGCGCTGACATTGACAGTAATTATACCCCCGGCGGAACCAAGCGCTCCGCTTGTGCTTGAAAGTGAATAGGTGCATTGGGCCGTGGTATGTTTATAGCCCTCGTAGGCGATTGTTTGCTGCGCGAATCCGACCACTGAATTAATCTGGTTGTACGCTATCCTGAAGTAACCAGATTCTCCCCAATCGGCGCCCCAACTGTTCTTAACTATAAAGCACTGCTTTGAATCGTCGTAGCCCACCAGCAATATGGCGTGACCGCCCTGGTCCGTGCCGCTAACGTATGAATAGATGCCGCTCGTGTAATGGTAGAAGTCGCTGTAGACCTCCATGGAAACAATAAGTGGCCCGTAAGTGTAGAGGGCATTCTTCAATGAGTTCGTGTCAGGACTGACCCAGTGCCAGCCACTAACTTCGTAGGCATCGCTTTTCCAATAGGGGCAAGCGGCGTTCGCGCACTTGTTGTTGGTCTGCGTATATGGAAAACATTCTTCCAGCGGGGTTCCGGTGGTTTTCAAAAAGTTGGAGGCGACGTCGAGATAACCGCCGTTACAACCTTCATTTGTTGTGTTGCAGGAGACAAGCACTTGCTCGGACAAATCAACGATCGAACCGCTGGACATCGCAATCTGGGATTCCAGCGCGCCGACGGTTGCAAATGCCCAGCATGCCCCGCAGTTGCCCTGCTCTTTGGGAGGAGTTACATAACCGTAATTAACCCAGTTGAAGCTCCCGGAAGGCGCACTCAACAGTGACGATGACGGGGCTTCGAGCGATTGCGTTCCCTGGGCCGCGGCGGCTGTCTGCTTGGCCAGGCCGAGTCGCATTTTACGGGTATCGGGGCTGAGGCGTGAGAGGGAGGTTTCTCCTGCCCACCACTGAGCACCCTGTTTGTAAATAACACTGTTTATTTGATTGATTTCGTCTTGAGTAGCCGAGGCGTTTTGAGAGCCAAAAAGTACGCTGAAAAAAGCACTAAGCAGGAAAACCAGAATCAGAGTTCGCATCACCTGCCGGTTCAACATAGGGGTTTCCTTTTTGCAAAGAAATTTCTAGACGCGAATGCCTATTGAGTGATAACGCTTATTCCACGAAAGACTCCGGAAATCAAGAGAGCAATTAGTGTGCCACAACTTTTTTGGCCAGTACCATTGCTGATGACCCATGGCAGAAGAATACGGGCAGTCCGTGCAAATTTTTGGTAAAATCGGCTCGCCACAAATTAACCATTATCGTGAAATTTCGTCAACTTTTGTCAATTTCGATTGGCTGATTCCATCCTCGATCTTCAATTGTTTTCGCCTGCGCTGAAGCGGGCTGAAGAAATGAATTCCAGTATCAACTCGGGAGGTAATGGAGATGTGCAAGGTATTGATCGAACCCGCAGACTATGAAACTGTGAAGAATGCGGTAGAGCGCGTTTTTGAGCTTTTTCCTATTAAGGCAGCGGGGAAAAAGGTCCTCATAAAACCCAACGTGCTAAGGGCATCTCAGGCCGAGGAGGGAATCGTCACTAATCCGGCGGTTTTGAGGGCAGTTGTCAAAAAGGTGGAGGATCTCGGACCCTCCGAGATCGTTGTCGGTGACAATCCAGGACTGTTTGACTACGGCGCGAACGAGGAAAGCTTCCGAAGAACTGGACTGATGGATGCCGCCATGGGCTATTATCGAAATATAGGCGAGGAATCCGTTACGATGGAATTCAATCCCGATTACATGCCATCGGTAAGTCCGTCCAGGGCTGTTATGGAAGCAGACATAATTATAAGCCTTCCCAAATTTAAAACACACGGTCTAACAGTCATGACGGGAGCGATAAAGAACAGCTACGGCATATTGCCCGGCGCGCAGAAAGCTCGTCTGCATCAGGCGGCGGGGAGTCCCGAGCGCTTTCACGATCTGATTGTGGAAGTTTTCAGGTTGCGGGTTCCGGATCTTTTTATTGTAGATGCAGTCGTTGGAATGGAAGGCAATGGCCCTGCTTCGCCTGAATTACGTCAGATCGGCCGCATACTAGCCTCGGATAACGCAGTGGCCCTGGACGCCGTTATTGCGAAGATGATGGGCTGTGAACCTGAATTGTTGAAGTTTCTTCGCAGGGCCAAAGAACTGGGACTCGGTGAATACGATATTCGCAAAATCGAAATTATAGGTGAACTGAAACAAATACCCGGCTTCAAGCTTCCCCCATTGGGAGGGGAGGCTATTACGAGCAACGAGACCATCCAGACGCTGATGACAAGCCGGACCGTTCTTAGGCCAAAAGCCGATACGGCAACTTGCACTCAATGCGGCACCTGCATCGATCACTGCGCCATGTCAGCACTTTCGATGGGTCCCGAGGGGGTGCCGGTTGTTGACGCCGATACATGTATCACCTGCTTCTGCTGCCAGGAAATGTGCCCCGAAAAAGCCATTGCCCTGAGCTAGCTTACTGGATCAGCTAATTCGGAACTGCGCGTGCTCTGGATAATTTACCGCGTGCTTTTTGCCATGGATGTGTCAAGCTACGGTATTTGTCTCACAGGATCATTAGTGACTCTCAGTCTGTTTGATTTATCTTTGTAGATACGGAATTAACAAAACGCATGGACATTATGCCGAGGAAAATGATGAAAAATCTGAGTTCACTATTGATGGCAATTGCATTCCTTGCTCTGACGGTTGCTCATGTCGAAGCCAGGGTTGTATCTAAGAGTGTTCCTTATCGTCATGGCGATGTGGAACTCAATGGATACATGGCGTATGATGATTCCTTCCAGGGTAAAAGGCCCGGAGTGCTGGTAATTCATGAGTGGTGGGGCTTAGACGATTACATCAGAAAGCGGGCTGATATGCTGGCCCAGCTTGGATACGTTGCATTTGCAGCCGACATGTACGGTAAAGGCAGGGTAACAGAGCATCCGAAAGAGGCCGGCGAGTGGTCAAAAGAGGTGATGAACAATATCGAAACCTGGCGCGACCGGGCCTTGGCCGGCCTGGAGGTTTTAAAGAAAGCCCCTAATGTCGATGCGGCACGGATAGCCGCAATAGGATACTGTTTTGGCGGCTCCACGGTCCAGCAACTTGGTTATTCAGGCGCCGCAGTCAAAGGAGTGGTCAGCTTCCACGGCTCGCTAGTAAGTCCCCCGGACGAACAAGCCGAGCGCGTGAATGTAAAATTCCTTATCGAGCACGGGGCCGCCGACCACATGACTACCTCGGACAAGATCAAGGAGTATATCGAGGCGATGAACAGGACAAATCTGGACTGGCGTTTGATTATAAACGGCGGCGCCGAGCACAGTTTCACTGTTCCGGGAGCGGACAAGCGCAATTTACCCGGCCTCTCCTATAACAAGACAGCCGACATGCGCTCATGGGCTGACATGCAGATGTTTTTCAAGGAGATTTTTTAAACCGAATTCAACTGGCAGGTGAATCAGAATCAGCTCGTATGGGCTCTGGATCGATTCTGCCGGACCCGGCCCTCCAGTCCGAACTTTTTGGCCAGGTATTTCATCTGACGTACTGCCCGGGTCTTTTACAGCCTTCGTTCTGATCCACCTGTTCCGCTCGAGGGCCGCCGACAGCTCTCTTCGCTGGATCCCACAGAGTGTTTTCAATCCATGACTGTCGAGAGAAACCTTCCGGCCCTGTTCGGCGCATGCGTTTGCAAGAAAATGCATGACAAGGGAACCGATGTCTTCATTTTCTTCCCTTGATGCTAGGGACATGAATGATCAAGGTGCCAAGCCCTGCCAGGAAGGTCTTTTCGGAAGGAACCTGCCACCGCAGCCTTCCCGGATCAAAGCTTGCGGTGGAAACAACCCTCGTCAGTCAGTGCCAAATATGGAAGTTGCTGTACAGTCCTTGATTTAGGGCGGGACATCGGATCAGAAATGTACATTTTTGTTTGCCCCTTTCATCACGATACATTTTTGTGACGTCTGGAAGGGATAATTCATGCCATAAAATACCTTCCCCTGCTATTAAATACTTGCCAGTGGCCAATCTAAAAAAGGTTGGCAAGCTAATTGCTCCCAGTCAAACCAAGTCGACTGAATCATCTTTTCCCGTTTGCCCAATAATAAGGGGCTAAATGTTTACTCCGAATCAACAAGGAAGGTGGCTTATGGCACAGGTAGAAATGAAAAAGACACTGGGACTAACCGGCGTCACAATGAACGCAATGGCGCTGATTGCGCCGGGGGCTTTTTTATGGCTAACTTTTCAGATGCAGGCGGCGCAGGTCGATTTCGCCGGTGCCACTACCGCAATGGACATGTTCGCCGGACTTGGCTTGGCTCTCATCCTGGCATTCCTGACCGCAATTTCCTACTCCAAGCTCTCCGAACTCTATCCCGAAGCAGGCACCGGAAGCTCTTACTATTTCACCGAACAGGCCATACTAAAAGAGGAGAAGTTCTCCTCCTTTGCAAGGATATCCAAGTTTGTAGTCGGATGGTTTTCCCATCTTTATTACTGGGTTTACCCAGGGGTTATGGTGGCAATGATGGCCACCCTTATAACCTATATCGCAGGTCAGTTCGGGTTGGAACTCTCCCCTGTCGTTCAGGTATTTGTCGCAGTTGGCTTCGCAATCGCTGTGGGATTGGTGGCTTATCGCGGCATCAATGGCTCTACTCTTTTCTCGATCATGATCAACGTCATCCAGATCGTTTCCCTTGTTTTCATAACGATTCTTGCCCTGGCCTACCGATTCAAGAACCCTGAGAGCGTGACCTTTGTTCATGAAAACCTGTCCTCGGTTGTGATGCCTCACAGTTTCTCGAACATTATGTTCCAGGCAACTATAGCGATACTGCTCCTGGTGGGCTTCGAATCGGCCACGGCACTTACAGCCGAATCCAAGTCCCCGAAGCACGTATCCCGCGGCGTTATCATCTCTTTGGTCGTTCAGGGTCTGATTTGCTACGTTTTCGAGTACTTTGGCGCCAATGCATGGCTTAATACCGCCTATACCGGAAAGGACGCGAAAGATGCCGTGGTGACCGGAATTGACGCCGCCGCCGCATCCAGTGCTCCGATAGGCGACATGTGTAAAAGCATTGGTGATGCGCTGCTCGGCAATATGGGCTTCGCTCTTATGATAACCGTGGCAATAACGGTCGCCATCGCCGTTATCGGAACGACTCTTGCCTGTATGAACACCGGGGTGAGGGTTACCTACGCAATCTCCAAGGACAAGGAACTCCCGAGTTTTCTGGGGCTTTTGCATCCCAGGCACGCTACCCCCCACACTGCGGTTTGGGCCATGATCGTTGTTTCGGCTATCATTGGCGGCTTCGGGGTCCTCTCGGTAACGAATCTCACAGCTGTTACCTTTCTCTCAAATGTCGGCACCTTCGTTCTCTACGGCATGACAAATCTGGTGGCATTGATAGCGTTCCTTCGCCACCCGCAGAGAAATCCCATAACTCATATCGTGGTCCCCATCCTTGGCGGCATCGCTAATTTTGCAATGCTGGCTGCCGTTCTCTACCTTGGGGTCATGGGTGGAGGCGATACACAGACCGCGGCTATTATGGCACTGGTGGGTACCGGAATTTGGGTGGTGCTTGGCTCGTTATACCATGTGATCTACAGCATCAAGTCCGGCCGTAAGATCATTGGCGAACCGGTTCCTGACCACTGAGTTGAAATTTTTCCTATCCGAACATTAGTGCGGGGGGGCCTCAAACGGGGTCCCCTCCGTGCTGGAGGCAATTTCAATGGCCGGCACAGCCCCCGGAACGAAAGACAGACCGGACTCATTGCAGGTATGCGCGCTCTCGGACAAGGGGAGCGTCCGTTCCAACAATGAGGACTATTTCGGTTTTTACCTCCCGGACGACAATGTATTGAATCAGCTTGGGAGTCTTTTTGCCGTCTCGGACGGCGTGGGCGGCAATTCGGCTGGCGAGGTCGCCAGCGCTGAGGCAGTCAATGTCTTGCTCCAGGAATATTATTTCGGAGATCTTTCCAAAAAAATTCCCGACAGACTGAAGAGCGCGTTTGGCAATGCGGCGCTGCACGTCTACGATCTTGGTATGACACACCGCTCAACGCACAATATGAAGTGTACCCTTTCAACATTGCTTCTGACGAAAAACAGGTTTTTCATCACTCACGTCGGCGATTCAAAGATCATGCTGCTGCGAGACGGCGATATGATCCAATTGACCAAGGACCACAGCCTCGTCGGCAAAATGATGCGTCTTGGACTAATATCGCCCGAAGAGGCGAGTGTTCATCCAAACAAAAACATTCTTTTGAAGTCGGTTGGTGAAGGACCCTTGCTTGTACCGGATTTCTATTCGGGTTACACGAAGCAGGGCGATCTCTTCTGCCTGATTACCGATGGAATCCTGGAGCATGCCAGGCCGGAGGAGTTGAAGTCATTTCTTCTGGAGCGAGGTTACACCGAAAAGGAGCTTGCCGAACTGGTTGCCGAGCTAAACAAGCGCGGCGGATACGATAATATGACAATCTTGACGGTTAAAATTAACGAAATACCACAATAGTGCGAGGCGGTGTAAAATGACCAAAATTGAATGTATTCTGAGGCCAAACAAAATATCCGAGATACTCGAGAGCCTCGGCCAACTGGGTATCAAGGGGATGACGGTAACCGAAGCAATCGGGTGTGGATTGCAGAAGGGTCATACCAAAGATAACTGGAATACTGAACTCAATATAAACCTGCTGCCGAAAACAAAGATCGAAATGGTGGTATCCGACAGTATGCTGGATGAGGTTATTGAGAAAATAATCGAGATTTCCCGCACCGGCGAGATCGGGGACGGAAAAATATTTACGTATCCTATCGGCAATGCGATTCGAATTCGCACTGGCGAGACAGGCATAAGTGCGATTTGATCACCTTCGAAGCAAAAGAACGATAATTGCGAGCAAAACTGCAAACAGTACCGCGCCGCCGTAGATCAGCATGTTGTTTTTTTGGGTTGGAAGGATGGCAGCCATTGGAGGGTCGGGTTCATCTATCCACTTTAGGTCCGCATTCTCGGGGAAACGAAGATCATTTGCCATCTGCTCCGCCGTTTCATAGCGTTCTTCTTTTCGCCTTCGTAGGGCCCTCCTGATCGCAGCCCAGATTCCCGGGTGCAAATCCGCCACTTTGCCAATGAGGGGCTCAGGCGTCTTGGTCATGTGCTGATACATTACGGTAAGCGGGTTATCGCCCGTGTACGGCGGAGAACCGCTCAGCAGATTGTAGAGCAGGCATCCGACTGCATATACGTCACTTTTCGCCGCGCCTCGCTCCCCCTTGATCTGCTCGGGGGCCATGTATTCCGGAGTACCCATGAGCCCCGAAAAACCTCGCCAGGTCACACGGGGGGAGCCCTCCATAAGAGCAATTCCAAAATCCAGGATTTTCAGGTGCCCATCCGGGGCCAGTACAAGATTCTCAGGTTTTACGTCCCGGTGATAAACCCCTCTCTCATGGCAATAGTGCAGTGCGTCAAGCAGATTTGCGACCATCCTGACAGCCTCGGGGACGGCAATTTTCCCCTTCTCCACCAGCACATTTGCCAGCGACACGCCTTCGACGTATTTTAGTACAAGGTAAGGCGGGTTCCCCTCGGATATTGCCAGGGCAACCGGCACATCCGAGTGGTTCAAAAGCTTGCCGATCGCCACCTCCCGCCTGAAGCGCTCGTAGATCGCGGGGTCTCCCAGTTGAGAGATATGAGGCATCTTCATGACGACCTTCTGATTGGATTGAAGATCCTCCGCCAGATAGGTGGCTCCGAATCCCCCCTGTCCAAGCGGGAGAATTATCTTGTATCTTTCCTCGAAAATCGTTCCGGCTTCAGGCATCTTCGGATCGCTCCCGGTTTGGTCGGAATTTTAAAATCTGCCTTCGGATCAATGATATCATACCTTCAAACCAGGTGGCCAAATTGAATGACGAAGCCACCCGCCATAATAATGGCCAAACCGACCCATGTTGAATTCGGTATACTCTCCCCGAACACGAACCGGCCACACATAACACTCACCAATGCAAATACGGCCACATAGACACCCAGGAGTTTCGAGAAATCCCATTTTACTGTGTTTACGAGCAGCCCGTATGCAGCGAGCATTATCCCTCCGGCTAATATTATGAAAAAACTGGACCGGCCAAGTCCCCTGCGCACTACAGCATCGCCTCCTACCTCCAGAAGCGCGGACCCAACAAAGATAAGCCATGCCGCAAGGGGCAATTCAAGTTTTTCCATTTTGTGTACCCTTTCGAAATAAGTTGAATTTTGTTTCTCCATTAAGTGCAATTCTTGTGCTACGTGGTGCAGCTCTAATTGAATGGTTGTGCGCTGGAAAGGACAAAACCCCACCCTTGGCCGAAAAGGAAGATCCGCCGGGTTCGTTTTAGACTAACCCCAAGCTAAAATAGCATTCATAACGAAATTCTTCAGCGGGAAAAGTTACAAATTTGTTCAAAGTGATTCGGGTAGTTCAAGGATTTGAGATGCTTAACAAATGAGGGACTGATAACTGTTGGCGACCTTCGGTTGCATCCGCCGACAAGGTCGGGAGAGGCTGTTGCCCAAATGGAATTTCGTTCGATTTCCAGGCATTTCCTTTCCTTCCACGATGTTGGAAATACCTGTGAAGCAGGAAAAAGTGTAGGGTGGGCACAGGTTTTGTTGTGCCCACCATTCAATTCCGAGCAGCATTTGGTGGGCTCAAAAACCCTGTGCTCACCCTACATTGATGCGCAATATCTACTGTAATTCCACGCACCTGGGTTCGGCTTCGCCATAATGATGTTTTTGCCTAACGGCGGTCTTTGGGTGTTTTCCTTTGGGCAACAGCCCGGGGAGACCTTGCCCTAACGTGAGATGCAGGGTGGCAAGATTTTGGGGGCTTTTGCTCAAAAAGCTTTTTCAAAACTGCTAATCAAAATTGGATGGCACAACCTGATTAACGATAGGGGTAGGAACAGCGCATTGGATCGTAGCGCCCCCGCTCCCAACCGGGCATGCGGATCTCGCGCACCCGGCTCTCCGGTTGATGGTTTTACCTTCTCAAGGCATCAAGATTTGTACGACGGACCATTTCAAGGATGAGTTTGGGCAACAGCCCTTTTTGCTGCCCGGAACTACACGGTGGGACGATAAAGCTGTGCCCACCCACATTGATCCCGTATTTTTGAGCCTTTCCGGCACCTTCCGGTCCTACCCCAGAAGCCGCGAAGCGTCCTTCATGAGGCTCGTGATTTTCAAGCCCTGAGGACAGACTCGCTCTGCAGTAGTGTAGTCCGTATTGCAAAGGCGATCGCGAACTTCACCAGGAAATGAGGCGAACAATTCCCGCGCGAGATCTTTTTCGCCGTATTCTCGGTAATACATGAGGCAGCGGAGCACATCATTGACCGGAATAATTCCGCCGACCGCCTCGGCACAAATGTTACCACACCCCGCGCAATAGCTTGTGCGGGTCTGGCCTGCAAAGTTTTCAAGATGCCGCAGTTCCGAACCGCTGAGCCTGGTCAGGTCTTTAGCCGCGGCAACATTAGCGGAAAGGATGTAGAGATTAGGCATCTGCGAACAGATGCTCGCTATCTTTTGATTTTCCCAGACCGCCTTGAGCTTTGCCTGTTTATCATTAAAGCCGCGCTCCATGAGCTTGCCAATCAGTGCGGCCTCGGCTTCGCTTTCGGCCTTTACCGGTCCGCCCCCCTGAGTTTTCATGGCCATCAGCCCCACGCCGGCATCCCCGCATGCATTCACTGCATCTTTCATCTTCGGGGTATGCATCAGCCGGAAATTATAGGCAAACATGGCTACATCCACCCAATCGGCTTTGGCCGATGCCAGAAGGCACTCTTCCATGTTGGAATGACAACTATACCCGAAAAACTTTATTTTCCCGGATGCTTTAGTCCGGGCCGCCCAGTCGCGCATGGGCGAATCAATCTCCTTGAGGTCGCCAACACCATGGATGAAGAAGAGGTCCACATAGTCGGTATTGAGGCGTTTTAAGCATTTGTCGATTCCCTCGCTCAGATGTTCCGGCGTTGAGGCCTTGAGCTTTGTTATGACGATGATCTCCTTGCGGGCATCGGGATTTTTAGCAAAAAAGCGGCCGAAACCTTCCTCGCTCAGGCCGTTGCCGTAGGCTTCGGCAGTATCGAAGCAGTTAACACCCCAGTTGACAGCCTGTCGGATTAAAAGCTGGTTATTCACCGTGTCGAACATCCCGCCCAGTGTCAGAATCGACATTTCGATGCCCGTCCTGCCCAGCTTGCGTCGAGGCATGGGGGCGGTCCTGTCCGCGCTTTGAGCGCCGGCCGTGATCGCCCTGGCGGAGTCCATACCGCTTGCGGCCAACCCGCCCAGACCAACAGTTTTCAGGAAGTCGCGGCGCGTAAGACCATCTTTCTTCTCTGACATTTGACTGACTCCTTGATAAATCGTGATATTCACACGGTGCGGCGAACCAGATCAGTTCGCGCATACCATATAGCGTCGAGCCTTTTTGTCGGTTCTATCGCGGGAGGGCTTTTCCCTGTTTCAAATCATATATGGGCTTTAACTTCAGTTCGCCTGTCAGGGTGTCTTCCGGTTTCTTCAATTCCAGATTACCCGAAGCCTCGATGAATCGCAATTCGGCATTGACGGGAAAACCGGCCATGGACGCTTTTTCAAGATTTTCCATTGCTGAGCCGAATTCAGGCTCGGCCTTGCTCTTATGGAATTGCCTTCGCCACTCGAGCCACTGGGAATTGTTGGCCTGGGACCTGTCTACGAAAACGTAATACATAACTTTTCCGGCGCAGTCCTGTTCAAGATAGAGGGTATATTCGACGGGGGCCGACTGGTTGCCGAGCGACTCAAGCCTGGCTTTCTCACGCTCTTCAATCAGCCATGAAGTCGAGCAGGACAAGGATTTTGTGAAATCGCTAATCTTGCCGAAAATGAAACTGGGGTCCATTTCGTCTGCAACAAAATTCCCGTTAAGGAATGTTTGCGGCGGTGTAAATTCGCAAAGCGAATTGGCTTTTCGAAGGGTCATCGCCGCTTCGCCCGTCGCCATTGCCGGCAGGATCGTGCCTAACAGGACACACACACCAAATAAAAGAGCAATAAAAAAACGCACTTTTTACTCCAGGTTACATTGTGGCCGAGAATTGATTTCGTAAACGGTAACAAGGGAAAAAGCATCTAGTCAACTCATTTCTCCCGAGAGCGGTTCTCTGTTGACGGGCTGTTGCCTAAATAGGTTTTTTGAAAAATCCTGAGTAAAATTGAATGGCACGAACCTAATGAAGGTCATTCCCGTAGCGTTTCTTGACGGGAATGACGATATTCGAAGCTGATTCAGATAGATCATGCAGCGGGTTTAGGGTCGGGTTATAAGTGAACTTTAATTCGAGGATTTGTTTAGGAGTTATCTTGAATTATATCGTGCAGGACCTTGCCCATCACAGAGATTTTGTAAGGTTTGGCCACAACCCCCTTGAATCCATAGCTCTTGTAGTTGGCCATAATAGGATCGTTAGAGTAACCGCTCGATACGATAGCTTTGGCATCAGGATCAATTTCGAGCAGTTTCTTTACTGCATCTTTTCCGCCCATTCCGCCTGGTATTGTTAGATCCATTATTATCGCGTGAAAGGGATAGCCCGCGGAAAGTGCTATCTTATATAGTTCTATGGCCTCGGCCCCATGTTTGGCACACGCGACCTCGTAGCCAAGACTCGTCAGCATTGCCCCCAGTACATCCAGAATTATTTCTTCGTCATCCATGATCAGGATTCGTCCCTTTCCACAAGACGCATTCTCCTGTTCCTCATTCTGCACGACTATCAGTCCTTCTCCAGCCGGAACGTAGAGGTTGAAAGTTGTTCCCGCTCCGACCTCCGAACTCACGTCGATGTGGCCGCCATGCCTCTTCAAGATCGAGTAGCTGCTGGTAAGACCAAGTCCAAGGCCCCTCTCTTTTGTGGAATAGTATGGATCAAAGATCCTATTTATATTCGCCTTTGGTATGCCTATTCCTTCGTCTTGAACGGCTATTTTTACGTACCTGCCGGAATTGAGTGTCGGCAATTCGTCAGCGCCGATCTCCATATTGCTGCAGGAAATGGAAAGCTTTCCGCCATCCGGCATCGCTTGCTGCGCATTGATTACAAGATTGTTAATTACCTGGCTTAGCTGGGTTTCGTCGGCTTCAACAGGCCAAAGGTCGTCGGGAAAGTAGTACTCGCACTTTATGTTGGTTTCCCGCAATATGAGGCTGATCGAATCTTTTAGCAAGCGCTCGATTGAGATCGTGCTTTTCCGTGGCATACCCCCTTTGGAAAAGGTCAAGAGCTGGCGGGTAAGGCCTTCGGCACGCATGGCACTCTGTTCAACTTTGGTCAACCTGTCATGAATTCTATCATTCGGCTTTAGCCATGCCTTGACCATTGTTACGTTGCCGACGATTGCGGTTAGAATATTGTTAAAATCATGAGCTATGCTGCCGGCGAGCACCCCAATAGATTCTATCTTCTGAGCTTTTAACAGCTCCGCCTGCATTATATTTTTTTCCGTTATATCCCTGAATGCGAGCACTACCCCTGTTATCAGATTGAATTTGTCGCGAATTGGGGACGCGCTTTCCGATATGATCCTCTCCGTGCCACCTTTTGCCACCAGAACTGTATCTTCCGGATTGTCGACTTTTTCTCCAATAAGCAGGGCCTTTTCAACGCAGTTTTCCCCGGGCGCGCCTGTTCTCTCGATGCTGGTTCTGAAAATCTCCGCAATAGGCCTGTTCGAAGCTTCCCCTTGCTTATAGCCCGTGAGTTTCTCAGCCTGCCCATTCATGAGCACTACTCTGCCCTGCGCATCGGTTGTAATGACGCCGTCGCCGATACTTTGCAGAGTAACTGACAGGTGCTCCTTTTCGTTATGGAGAGAATCGAGAGCCCGGCGAAGTGCCTTGAGTGGAAAGATGCGTATACCAAAGAAGATTCCAAAACCCAGTATCAAGCCAAGCAACCCAACCGCTGCGGTCTGGATGAGCAAAGGACGAAGAGAGCGGCTTATCGAAATACTCCCGACTGCATTTCCGGCATCGAAAAGTTGTTCGGACTTGGTCAAAATGGGATAATCAAGAGTTTCCCGGCCGGTAAACACCACCGTTCCAGATTTATCCACTATGCGTCTAAGTTCTTTGACACCCCTTTCGGGTTGGCGCTCCAATACGTCGGCAAGCCTGACCTCTTCATAACGCCATAGGCTAGGGTTAACGTTGATCAACCTGGTGACAATTAGAGCATTAATTTCAACTTCAGCTTCCAGTGCAGCCACCTGGTACTGATAGGAGATGGCAAAATATATCGATGGAAATGACAATGTCACAACCAACGCAATGATCCATGAGATCCAGGCAATTATCGCAGTGCCCTGCTCCGTGGTTTTCTGCATGGCTCAGTGTTTCCCCATAACAACATGGCCATTCTTTTGTAGAATGGACCGGCCGGTTTCAGAATGCACAAAATCGATAAACCTCCGGGCCAGTGGAGAAGGTTCTTTTTTGGTCACAATTCTAAAAGTTATATACAGTGGATAGCTCCCATCGCCCAGCGACTCAATGGATGGCTTTACACCGTCCAGCGCAAGTGCCCGTATCGGCCGCTTCTCCGAAATGATTAATGCCAGTGTTGCCGTGCTCATTACCCCGGGGACTTCAATAATCCTGTCTGCTGTTTCCTGGTCCGTGGTGGTGAATATCATCCCCTTGCGAGAAAGCGCGGATTCTACGGCTGCTTTCATTTCAGCGGAAATCGACTTCATGACGACCGTGTCTTTTTCCCTTTCCGAGCGCAAGATCAGCCGGATCAACATACCATTGGGCCATGTCAGTGTTTTGCCACTGTAGATGTCAACTATTTCGTTTATTTTAAAACCGGTCACCGTGTTGTCCTGCGAAACCGCAAATACAAAGGGTGACCTCCCATACTCGATTTCAACGGCGCCGCGAGCGCGTTCTTCGTCTTCAAGCGCCCGGGTGCTGAGGCCTATGTCAATGGCCCCATCGAGTACGGCTTTAATGCCTCCTCCGCTCCCCAGACTTGGAAGGACATCCACGGTCGAGCCCTCGTTCACTTTCATGAATTCCCCGGCAACTATCTGCATTGTTCCAAGGGCAGAGCCGGTTCCTCCGATGGTTATGGATTCTCCAAAGGCGGGGGCGGAAAAAAGGGCTGCGACAATGAGGCTGGAGATGAGAAGACTGGAAACGTTACTTTTCCATGAGATGAGGTGTCGCATGAACAATCCTTCGCAAAAAGGCATGAATGGAACGCGCCCTGATATCAGCGCTCTTGTCATTCAAAAAAATGCAAGGACTTCGACCCCAGTTTGCATGAAGCCGGATTCTACTATAAATGTGAACCTTTGTCACTGGATCTGAAAACCAAGCTTTTAGGGGGCCTTTAATATTGTATTCGGCATTAGGATTCTACTTCGTTAGTGATAAAAATCACCTTTGGACCTGATCCTACCCCTAGTAGTACCAAATCAGAAATTTCGAGCCTCATCGGCCATTTTCTCTATATTACAGCTTCTATGGTCGTAGCTCAGCGGGATCATAAATACAAAAGGGACAACGGGGTAAGGTGCTTCCTTTCCAATGTTCATTGCCAACAGTTTACACAACAAGCACAAGGCCTTTCCTCGCTTTGATCCCAATGTCACGCACCCCTGCCCAAACACAACGTGCTTCGACTTCATTTTTCGTAAATAACCAATGCGCTAGTAGACAATGGCGACTAATCTGATCTAATGTATACGTCATAAACCACACAGGATGAATGTGTCGATTCTCGTTCATATCCGTAATCGGTTGATTTCTCAGAAACGAAATAAAAAAGGCAGAGCCATATAGACCCTGCCCATGAAATTGTAAATTCTTCTGACACCGGCGCACCGGCGCATGTATTATGCTCGCTTCTTCAGCCTGTATGTGCCAAGCCCGGCAAGACCGACACCGAGAAGCAGAAGGGTTGAGGGTTCGGGGACCGCTGCTCCTGCAATACCGTCCATTTCCGGCTCATGACCACCATCCCATGAATTACCCGGCGAAGTGTAAACAACACCGACTGTGCCAACAGTCTCGAAATACGTGAAAGTCTGATTGAAATCCCACCGCGTGGCGTACCAGTCCTGCACATTATTGGGGTTGGTTGAATCCCATCCGTCATGGTATATGGCAGTCAGTGTTCCGGGAGTCCAATTGACCTTGTCATTTGATCCCCAGATCATGTATTCCATGTTCTCATAAGGAAGCGGGCCATGATCGTTTCCCGGAAACCCTATAACCGCAGAAACGGCCTTCTTCATCTCATAGATGAGAATATCATTCTTGCTCTGCACCCAGTAATGATCTAAGGTGCTGCCTGCGACAGAGGGGATTGGATTTGGAAGTGGATACGCGCCCCCGTAGCCAACTCCGGCGCTACTGATATCACCGACATTCAACCATGTACCGACATTGCTGGGATCATAGGGAGCTGTACCCGGCGTGACTGTCATCCAGCCAGTATAAGTAAGGACTGACTCGGCACTGACGGCACCGGCCATCAGCATTACCAAAGCTGCCGTAAATAGAACAATAGACTTTTTCATGATTCTCTCCATGAGTTTTTGTTGGAAAATCGCTTGTGCATGATTTTTTGCATTTTCCATACCAGGCCCAGCTTGAGTGCGTAAGTATCTGATACAGCAGCTATTTCTAGAGAATAGTCAATAACCGGTGCACCTTAAGCAAGGAGCGTTTGTAAACTCTTCCGACACCTTGCACACCGCAATTGCATCTAAATAATGCATGTTATTGACCCAAATATATGTATTTTAAATGCATTAGCCCGTTCGGCAATGTGTAAAATATTTTTGCAGTGGAGATAATCCTTATCGTTTCACATAAATGTCAGTGGATATGGACGGTCATATAGTATTACTGCGCATATATTATCTGACACTATATGGCAGCTCATCTGGGATGATAAACGGACGCTGTTAGGAGTATTTCCGCATTGACTGGCGCCCACTGCCTGTACCTCCTTTTGTTTCATTTCTTAGCAGCTAGGGAGCCCTGTAATGCTCTCTATTAGTGAGTTTGCGCCAGTTTCGCATTACCCTAAAATCTGAGGTTAGCCCGATTTCAAAAAAATAGCGGCGACTTCTAGATGGGTTCGGTTTTGCGGAATTAGTCGAGACCGGTTGCCCCTACCCACCCCCTGCCCCTTTACTTCATTGTTGCTGGAAGTTGAAGCAATGTGGTTTGATAAGTTGCGAAACCGGCCTTTTTTTGACGATCTCTCTTCAAGACGATGGTTTACTCGTTAAGGATTTTGAGGGGTTTTTCTGCAAGAATGTTCTTGCGACAGATCGGTCAGGAACACCCGGATGCTACATTTCACCGTATGCATTGTTCCGCTTGTATGCCGCTGGTAAAACCCGTTTTTGAAAAGTCTGTTGGGGATGTTGTTGGGGATTGAAATTGCCTGGAAAGAAAAAGGGGCCAGAAAAGGCCCCTAAGGGATTGAAATACTAACGATAGCGGGGACAGGATTTGAACCTGTGACCTTCGGGTTATGAGCCCGACGAGCTACCTGGCTGCTCCACCCCGCGGCAGTAATTTAAAATTATATCCCTAATCATGGGCCGTGTCAACCGCCGCCGTGAAGGTGTATCGTAAAATAACCTTATCGAGTACCGCGGCATGTTGGATAAATCCATGCGGAACGCAGGCCGGCAACCATGTCAAAAAAAGTTGAGCCGCCTGCCTTTTGGGCGCGGCGGCCCAGGGGTTGAATAAAAGAATTGCTTTATCCGGATGAACCATTGATCCGCGCGACGATTCCGGATCCTGAAGAACTAATCAAAATCTATGATCATATCGGCTTCGTTGCCGCAGACCTTGCATGTCCGGGTCTCTTTTTTCTTCTGCTCGATCTTGCCCGATGCAGCCTGGACATCTACCATGGTGCATGAAATAGTCATCTCGGCTTCGTTGCCGCATTTTTCACACATACACTGTTCTGTTCTTTGATCGGCCATTTCAGTTCTCCTTTCAATAATTCAGATAATGAAGCGACTGTTGGTACCTGGATTTACACTGATGTTCCCGCCCCTGGTGGACTCAGCCCAATATAATCACCGCCCACCGGATGCAAATTGGGTTTCGATAATTTTTCTCAAATTCTCTGCCCTGCCCGGCTTATCTTTTCCCTCTCTGCGATTTTTCCTGTTTTTCTTCAGGATGTCCTATTTTAACTCTCCGGTGTAGCACCTGTATGGCTAAATAATTATAGTACGGAATAACGTTGTGCCTTCATCCAGTATCTATTAACAGCTCCGATCCGCAAAAGTTCCATACTGCAAACTTGCCCGAAGCCCGGGGTTGCAGGTGTCTAAAAGGAGGATTCAGGTGAGAAGACAATCCCGGTTTCAAGGTTCTCTGCTGAGGATATTTGCGGCAACTGCCATACTTTTTCTTGCAACCGGGGTAAGACATGCCGGGGCAGAAACGAATCTTGTGACTGCCATCCAGGATGTCGCCAAGAGAAATATTCCAGCAGTGGTTCACGTGGAAGTCACCGAAAAACAGCAGTTTTTGAACCCTCTTCTGCCGTTTGCAGACGATCCCCTTTTCAGGCACTTCTTCAGCATTCCAAAGAATCAGAAACCGATGGAGCGCGAAGTAAAGGGTTTGGGTAGCGGAATACTGATGGATGAGAAGGGATTTATACTCACTAATAGCCACGTTGTCAGCGGAGCAACCAAGATCAACGTTGTTCTTTCGGATGGCCGTCGTTATTCGGGAGATTCGGTAAAAGTCATTGGTACCGATTCGAAGACCGATCTGGGAGTGATACGGTTAATAGATGGGCAGTCCTTCCCTTTCGCCAAATTCGGGGATTCGGATAAGGTGGAAATCGGTCAGTGGGTTGTTGCGATCGGCCATCCCCAGGGGCTCGACCAGACGGTTACGCAGGGGATTATCAGTGCCATGCACAGGCGCGGCATTGCCGATCCTTCCAGCTATCAGGACTTCCTCCAGACCGATGCTGCAATTAATCCGGGCAACAGCGGCGGACCCCTTCTGAACCTCACGGGAGAGGTAATAGGGGTGAACGCGGCTATAGTTTCGCAATCAGGTGGCTTCGAGGGCATAGGTTTCGCTATTCCAAGCAATATGGCCCTGCATGTAGCGAAGGCAATAATCTCGAAGGGCAAAGTCGAGCGAGGCTGGCTGGGCCTGACGATCCAGGATATCACACCCGAGCTTGCCCACTCCTTCAATTTGCCCAACACACGTGGGGTGCTCGTTGCCAATGTGTTCAGGGACGGTCCCGCTGACCGGGCCGGCATAAGAAAGGGTGATGTAATAGTCCGTTACGAGGGGAAAGAAATTCTGGATGCGGCAGACTTCCGCAACCAGGTGGCTACCGCCCCCATTTCACAAAGAGTCACTCTTACGGTTATCCGTGACGGCAAAACAATGGAGATCCCGATCAGCATTGGAAGCGATCAGGAGCAGGAGCGCGCCCTCCTCGAATCGATTAGAGATCGATTCGGAGTAACCGTCAGGGCGCTCAACGAAAAAGATGCCAAGCGGGCGCACCTCAGCCAGGGCAAAGGTGTCATCGTTGCCCGTGTTGACCCGCGTGGTGCTTTTGCCAAAGCACGCTTGGAGGCGGGAGATATCATTCTACAGGTCGGCGACGAACGCATTGAAAACCTGGAGCAGTTTGCGACCCTTCTCGGCTCCGTCCCGGCGCACAAGAAGATAAGTCTTGGGGTTGTGGACCACCGCACTGGAAAAACCGCTATTATACAGGTAACCGCACCATAACCGCCCGGGAGAGGAACCGATACCCGGCCGCGAAATTTGCCCTAAAGACATTAAATCTCACCATGCAGGGCCGTGGAAGCTCGCTCCACGGCCCTTTTCGTTCCATCTCAACAACTTTCGGCATTTACGCTTAGTTGAATCGGTTGTATAGAGCTAAGACAAACCAAGGCTGACACAGTCTTTTCTTTACTCATTCAGCGCAGGCCGGAGTTTTTCGTGAGGAAACTTTTCCCTATCCTGGTCCCATTGATAATCGTATCGGCAGCCGCCGCATATCTTCACTTCAGCAGGAAAACAGAGGATAAGGGGCTGTTTTTATCGGGCAATATGGAAGTTACCGAACTCAGGCTCGGTTTCAAGATGTCGGGCAGGGTGGCAGCCCTTGATGTGGATGAGGGAAGTACGGTTCGCCAGGGGGATCGCCTTGCTGCACTGGATAGCGCCGAACTCGAATACATCGTAAAGCAGAGCCGCGCGGCACTCGATGAGGCCGTTCAAAGACTTGATGAGAGCCGTGCGGGATATCGCAGGCAAGAAATCGAGCAGGCAGAGGCAAATCTTCGCCAGGTCGATGCCGAGCTTGTTAAATTGAAGAAGGATTTTCAAAGGATGGAAGCGCTCAGCAAGTCGGGAGTGATGCCGCCATCGCGCTACGATGCGGCACTTAGCGCCTACCAGTCCGCTGTTGCCCGCAGGAAGGAAGCCGCCGAGCGGCTGAGTTTGATGAAAGAGGGAGTCCGGCAGGAAGAGATCAAGGCGGCCGAGTATCGCGTCGCACAGTCCAAGGCTGCACTGGGCGCCGCTGAGGAACGGCTGAGAGATGCCGTGCTCTATGCCCCGATCTCGGGCCTCATTTTAAGAAAGGACGTCGAACTTGGTGAGACGGTTTCCCCCGGGGCCCCCCTCTTCATTTTGGGGGACCTCGATAATCCATGGATACGAGTCTATGTAAAAGAGGATAAACTGGGGCTCGTGAAGATAGGACAAAAAGCCCTTGTTTCCACCGACACCTTTCCAGGCAAGTTCTACGATGGAGTGGTAAACTTCATATCATCCGAAGCGGAGTTTACTCCTCGAAATGTGCAGACCCATGAAGAGCGTGTGAAGCTCGTTTTTGCCGTTAAAATCAAAGTCAAAAATCCTAAAGGTGAGCTTAAGCCTGGCATGCCGGCCGACGTCAGGATAGTAGTTGATGAATGAGCCGGCGGCAATTGTAGCTCGTAGCCTGACGCGCACGTTTGGCAAAACGACCGCCCTGACGGGACTCGACTTCGAAATAATGCGCGGCGAACTCTATGGGCTGGTAGGGCCGGACGGGGCGGGAAAGACAACCACTATGCGGATTCTTTCCGGGGTGATGCTGCCCACATCGGGAGACGCCCTGGTCGCGGGGCATTCGGTCATAAAAGAACCCGAACGGGTAAAGGAAAAGATCGGGTACATGTCCCAGAGATTTGGGTTGTATGAGGACCTGACGGTAATCGAAAACATCCATTTTTATGCCGACCTGTTCGAAGTTCCAACCAAAGAGCGCCCGCCAAGAATCGATAGACTCCTTGGATTCAGCAATCTCACGCCATTTAAAGATCGTCTTGCAGGAAACCTCTCTGGTGGAATGAAACAGAAGCTCGGGCTTGCATGTGCTCTGATCCATACCCCTCAAGTTCTTTTACTCGATGAGCCAACCAACGGAGTTGACCCCGTCTCGCGAAGGGATTTTTGGAAAATCCTCTACGACCTGCTGCGCGAGAAAATCACTATATTTCTTTCCACTGCCTATCTCGATGAAGCCGAGCGTTGCACCCGGATTGGCCTTATACACGCAGGGCGGATCCTTCTCGAAGATCAGCCGGCGCTGCTGCGGCGCTCACTCGATATCAGGATGGTAGAAATCCGGCCTGACAACATCCGTCGCGCCGCCCGGATTTTGGAAGAAATCCAAGGAATTGCCGCACTGAGCGTCTATGGCGACAGGATTCACGTGGGACTGGGAAAAACCGATTCGCTGCAAACCGTGTCCGGCGCGCTCGAATCCCGTGGAATAAGGATCGATTCGATCCGGGAAATAATTCCGTCACTAGAGGATGTCTTTATATCCAGGGTCGCGCGGCATGATTGAAAACGATATAGCTGTCCAGGTAAGAGATCTGCGGCGCACCTTTGGGAGCTTCGTCGCCGTGGACAACATCAGCTTAAGGGTGGAAAAAGGAGAGATATTCGGCTTCCTCGGCCCAAACGGTGCCGGAAAATCGACGACCATAAGGATGCTTTGCGGGCTGCTCAAACCCACGTCCGGTGGAGGGAGCGTCGCGGGCTTTGACATTTTAAGCGAATCGGAGAGCATCAAGCAGAGTATCGGCTACATGTCACAAAGGTTTTCGCTCTACGACGACCTGACGATAGAAGAAAATATCAATTTTTTCAGTGGTATCTACAACGTCCCAAGGCAAAAGAGGGCCGAGCGCAAGGATTTTATACTTTCGATCTCCGGCCTTCACGAGAGGAAGGAAGAACTTACAAAAAACCTTCCAACGGGATTCAAGCAACGCCTCGCCCTCGGTTGCGCGGTTCTGCACGATCCTTCTATCCTGTTCCTCGATGAGCCGACCTCGGGGGTAGACCCGATGTCCCGCCGCAATTTCTGGAAACTCATCTACGATATGGCCGGACGGGGTACAACAGTCTTCGTTACTACTCACTACATGGACGAGGCCGATTATTGCGGAAGGCTCGCCCTGATTTACCGGGGTAAAATCGTCGCCGAGGGCACACCCGCCGATCTTCGCCTCCGGTTTATGAAGCAGGATGTATTGGAAATTCCCGTGGACCGTCCAGTCGAGGCACTCGAATCACTCGAAAAAGAGGGACTTGAATCGGCGATATTTGGAAGCGCCCTGCACGTGGTAGTGGATGATGCGGCAACTGAGATTCCGCGTATCGAACGAATCCTTTCCGCCGCAAACATCAGGGCGGGGAAGATCGAAAAGATCCTCCCGTCACTCGAAGACGTATTCGTCGCACTTATCGAATCTTCGTGAAAGCTGATTCATGAGCATCTTGAGGGTCAAAGCAATCACCAAAAAGGAATTCATCCAGGTAGGACGCGATACTTTCAGCCTGCTGATGGCTTTCCTCATGCCCGTAATGCTGCTGGTCATCTTTGGATACGCCATAACGCTTGATGTAAATAAAATCCGCACAGTAGTCTACGATCAGGATAAAAGCTCCGAGAGCCGGGAACTTATTTCACGGTTCCGCGATTGCGGCTACTTCACGGTCGAGGCATATCTCGACAATCATCTGGATATCGACAGCAACCTGGATTCGGGAAACGCCTTTGCCGCGATTTGGATCCCGAGAGATTTTTCAAAAAAACTTCAGGCGCGAATCGATTCACCCATCCAGATAATCCTGGACGGAAGCGATTCGAATACGGCGACAATTGCGCAGGGCTATATTCTGGCAATCACCGAGGAATATAATGCTAAATTCCGAGGAGTGCGCGCGGTGCCGCTCGTGGATGCGCGCATTCGCGTTTGGTACAACACGGAACTAAAATCCCGCAACTTCATTGTCCCTGGCCTGATTGCCGTAATCATGTCGGTTATCGTAGCCCTTCTTACCTCACTCACCATTGCCAGGGAATGGGAGCGGGGAACCATGGAACAGCTAATTTCGACCCCGGTAAAAACCAGCGAGCTGATCCTCGGAAAACTCATCCCCTATTTCGTAATAGGTCTGATTGATACGCTTGTGGCTATAGGGATGAGCGTTTTCCTGTTCGACGTGGCTCTTCGCGGCAGCATTGTTTTACTGATAGCGCTTTCTTCCATTTTTTTATTTGGCAGCCTGAGCTTTGGAATTTTTATCTCAATTATCTCAAAATCTCAGGTCCTTGCCGCACAGATGGCAATGATCGGGACTTTTCTGCCGGCTTTTCTTCTCTCCGGCTTCATGTTCGCTATTTCGAACATGCCCAAACCGCTCCAGGTGCTTACCTATGCGGTGCCCGCACGCTACTTCGTCTCAATTGTCAAATCCATTTTCCTCAAAGGCAGTACTCTTACCATGATAGGCGTCGAGGCCTTGTTGCTGGTAATTTATGCCGTGGCCGTCTTCATGATCGCCAACCGCAAACTGGCCAAAAGGATCATGTGAGATGTTCGAGCGAATACATCAGATGATCGTGAAGGAATTCGCCCAGGTATTTCGTGACAAGCGCATGGTGCTCATGATTATAGCCTCGCCGATGATCCAGCTTCTCATGTTCGGGTATGTGGTGACAACCGATGTCACAAACGTCCCGACAGCGCTCTATGATCTCGATAAATCACAGTCGAGCAGGGAGTTGGCGCGAAGCCTCGAAGCCTCCGGATATTTCGAGATAGTAAACACCCCGGAATCTCCTGAAGGTATAAGATATCTTCTAGACCGCGGTGAAGTTTCCTGTGCGGTACAAATAAATCGCGGCTTCGAAAAGGAAATGCTCAAGGGTCTCCCATCACCGATCCAGATCATCGCCGACGGAACCGATTCCAACACGGCGATGATAACCGTAAGCTACGCAGCCCGAATAGCCGCCAGATTCGGACTGGATGCATCAAAGGTCGCCCTGGTGAATCGTGAGCGGCTGCCGGGCGTCGATGCCCGGACCAGGATCTGGTACAACCCCGATCTTAAGAGCAGAAACTATAATTTGCCGGGGGTCATTGCATCGATTGTCATGATTGTCGGGCTCATGCTTACCAGCATGGCCGTTGTGCGCGAGAGGGAAACAGGAACCATCGAACAGCTCATGGTGACCCCCATCAAGCCTTTCGAATTGATACTGGGGAAGACCATTCCCTTTGCGGCAATCGGCTATTTCGATATGATGCTGGTGACTGTAACAGGTGTATTCTGGTTCGATGTGCCGATAAAAGGCTTTCTCCCCCTGCTCTTTCTGTGCACCGGAATCTACCTGCTCTCGGTGCTGGGAATCGGCCTTTTTATTTCAACGATATCCCGGACGCAGCAGCAGGCAATGATGGCGGCGATGTTTTTCTACATGCCGGCCCTGCTGCTCTCGGGATTCGTCTTCCCCATCGACAACATGCCCCCGGTTTTCCAATACCTTACCTACATAAATCCATTGAGATACTTCCTGGTCATTATCAGGGGCATCTTTCTGAAAGGCATCGGATTCAGCTTGCTCTGGCCGCAGGTGGCAGCTTTGCTCATACTCGGCATAACCATTATCACGCTAAGCACCGCCAGATTTCGCAAAAGGCTTGAATGAGGAGACTGGATGAAAGTACCATCCTTTGATACGGCAATAATCGGAGCCGGAATTATCGGACTCGCAACCGGGATGAAACTCGTTCAAGCAAATCCCGGCATCAATGCGGTTGTAATCGAAAAAGAGGACCGCATTGCACTTCACCAAACCGGCCACAACAGCGGCGTCATACATTCGGGAATATACTACAGGCCCAACTCCCTCAAGGCGCGCCTCTGCGTGTCGGGAGCACGTGAACTCGTATCCTTTTGCCGCAATCATCAGGTAGACCACGAAATCTGTGGGAAAGTCGTCGTCGCAGCCAATGAAGATCAACTCCCAGCGCTTGATGAGCTATACAGGCGCGGCAGGGCAAACCAGGTGCCAGGCCTTAGAATGCTGGACTCAATCGAGGTGCGCAAGTTTGAACCTTATGTGAGATGTGTTCGCGGCCTGCTTGTTTCATCTACGGGGATCGTTGATTATACAGACGTTGCCAAAGCATACGGCAATGTATTTGAAAAAGCCGGGGGCAAGATCTTCAAGGGACGTAAAGTCCTTCGAATCACCAGGGAATCCGGCGGATTACGGATTGCGACAACAGGGGGAGACATTTTCAGCCGATCTCTCATAAACTGCGCCGGCCTCTATTCCGACCACGTTGCACGCAGCGCCGGATTCGCCCCGCCTTGCGCAATCATTCCCTTTCGCGGAGAGTATTACCGGATAAAGCCACAGCGCGGATACCTGGTGAAAAATCTTGTCTATCCTGTCCCTGACCCCGCTTTTCCATTTTTGGGCGTACATTTCACCAGGATGATCGACCGGAGGATCGAAGCCGGCCCGAATGCCGTCCTGGCATTTGCACGCGAGGGATATAGCCGCACCAGGATCAACTTTGGCGAACTAACGGAGATACTTTTCTACCCAGGCTTCCGGCGCATGGCAGCGAGGTACTGGAAGAGCGGCCTGGCAGAAATGTCACGCTCCTTTTCCAGGAGGTTATTTTCTAAAAGCCTGCGCGAACTTATTCCCGAAGTATGCGAGAATGATCTTGCTCCCGGGGGTGCCGGCGTTCGCGCGCAGGCCGTCAGCCCCGACGGACGGCTTCTTGACGATTTCGTGATTCTGCGCGATGAAAGGATGGTCCACGTCCTCAATGCGCCCTCCCCTGCCGCAACATCTTCTCTGGCAATTGCAGCTCATATCGTGGAGAATGCGGCTGGAGTAGTGTAGCGTAGTGTCGAACTCCACATTCGGGAAAGCCTCAGTGAAAAAGCTGGACTTCAAAAAGGATTTCAAAGAACTCTATAATCCCTCGCGCGGGTCATTTACTTTCGTGGAACTCCCCGCCATTTCCTACCTTATGCTGGACGGCGCGGGTGATCCGAACACCGCCCCGGAATTCCAGCAGTCCATCGAGACGCTCTACGGGACCGCTTACACTTTGAAATTCTCACTGAAAAAGGCAGGGATCGGCCCGGAATATTCGGTAGCTCCTCTGGACGGTTTATGGTGGTGTGAGGGGATGGAGGGTTTTGATCCCGATAACAGGGAAATCTGGCGATGGACTCTGATGATTGCTCAACCGCCTCACATAAAAGAGGAGATGTTGAATACCGCCCTGTCGGCACTTGTCGCCAAGGGCAAAAAAGGCCTTTGGGAGCGCATACGACTAGAGGTCCTCAACGAAGGGCTTTGCGTTCAAACCCTTTACATCGGCCCATACTGCGATGAGGGACCGACAATAGCAGCCATGCATAAATTTATTGAAGATGAGGCCTGCTCGCTTCGAGGGCGTCATCATGAGATATATATGAGCGACCCGCGCAGGACCGCTCCCGAAAAACTCAAGACTATCCTGCGCCACCCTGTTTCACGATAGAAGGAGAACTTATGCTCAAACACGTTGTATTTTTCAAATTCAAGAAGGATGCTCCCGATTCGGCAATAGCCGAAGTGGAAAAGGAACTCGGCGGACTTCCGTCAGCCATTCCGGAGATAAGGGAGTTCGTATTCGGAAGGGACGTCATACATTCCGAGCGCTCATATGATTTGGCGCTCGTCTCCAGCTTCGACGGAATGGACGAACTGAACCGCTATCAGGTTCATCCCGCCCATAAGGCTGTAGTCGTCAAAATAAGAGCCATAGCAGAGAGCATCCTTGCGGTCGATTTCTATTATTGACCGACACCTGATTTTACAGGCTGAATGTGGGCATTAGTACAGAGCCGTTGAGGTTTCTGGGATCTGTAGCAAGGGTTCGTATTTTGGTGGTCCTGGAGGTCCTTTCCGTCAATCCATTGCAGATAATCCAACTCCCCTCCGGGGATTCCAGCCCGGCCCCTTCAAGGCTCGTCCGGGTTTTGCTCCCGTGTGGTCTCCATCCTTGACTACCTGGGTTCCATTTACAAAAACGTGGTTAATTCCGGTCGCGTAGCGGTGAGGGTCTTCATAAGTGGCCACGTCTCTAATCTTTTCAGGGTCGAATACAACCACATCCGCAAAGTAGCCTTCCTGGATCAATCCCCGGTGATCGAGGCCGAGATTTGATGCCGGAAGGCCCGTCACCCTGCGTACGGCCTCCGGCATGGAAATGACCCTCTCCTCACGCACGTATTTGCCGAAAAGTCTTGCGAAGTTGCCGTAGGCTCGCGGGTGGGTCAGGGATTTTATGAAAACGCCTTCGGAGGCAATTGAGGCGGCATCCGAACCGAGCGAGACCCAGGGCTGTTTCAGCTCTTTTTCAATATTCTTCTCGTTTATTGTAAAACTCACGATCCTGGTAAAGGCGTTGTCTTCGACCACTGTGTCCAGAAGTGTTTCCACCTCATCCTTACCGTGCATTTGGGCGATTTCCTCGAGCGTTTTTCCGGTGAGCTGCCGTAACCGCTTCGATTCAAACCCTATTAGAATAGTTTTTGGAAAGCGGCCTCTGCCGCGCATCTCCGAAGCTACTCTATTCCGCACCACAGGGTCCTCTAGCCTCTTAACCAGAGCCTCGTCTCCTCCCTCCTGCGCCCAGGCGGGTATTCTGGAGCTAAGCCTGTTCGAGGTTGCGTTATATAAGTAGACATTGGCCGTTATGTTCAATCCGCGGCGTCGCGCAGCGTTAATCATAGCGAGCATCCGGTCCATTTTGTTCCAGTTCGATGCACCGCCGGCTTTCATGTGGTAAATCTCCGCATGAATACCTGCTTCGCTGCTTATCCGAATCATTTCAGTCACTGATTCGAACAGATTCTCCCCCTCGCTTCGCATGTGGGCGATATATATTCCGCCGTACGCTGCCGCGACTTTGCACATTTTGATCAGATCATCGGTGCTGTTGTAAGAATCCGGAGTGTAAAGAAGCGCTGAACCTATCCCGAGCGCTCCACCTTCCATTTCGGCGCGCACAATATCGCACATCCGAGCAATTTCACCCGGGGTCGGTCTTCCATTTTTAAGCCCCATTACATTTTCGCGTATGGTGCCGGATCCAATCAAAGAGGCCACATTAGGCGATACTCCACGCTTTTCGAGATGATCGAGGTACTCGGCTAGAGTTGTCCACCCAATGTCAAATTTAAGATCGCCCTGGCGCGAGAGTGTCCTCTCTTTCATTTCATTGGTAAGCGGCCCCATGGACTCCCCCTCGCCCATGATCTCCGTTGTAACACCCTGGCGAATTTCACTCTGGGATCGTCCATCCACCAGCAAAGAGGCCGTGGACCATGACAGCATATTTATGAATCCCGGCGCAACGGCAAGACCACCGGCATCTATGACCGTGGCGGCATCTGCCCCCGCGAGATCGCCAATCGCTGCAATCCGGTCACCTTTTATACCCAAATCCGCCTTTAAAGCCGGGCCGCCGGAGCCGTCGTAGATAGTCCCATTCCTGATCAGAACATCGAAGTGAGAGGAGCTTTCCTGGGCAAAAACCGGGGTGGAGATCAGAAGTAAAACCAGTGAAAATAACAAAAATCTCATCAAACCCCCCGAACTTTAAAGCAGCCAATCTGCAATCCTGAAAGCGACTCTTCGAAGCCATTTTTCCAACATGAGACACGTGTGGAGCCATCGATTCCTAATCGACATTTGATTCCGGAATCTCTAGAATGGAGTCTCTGGGATAATGAATCTCAATAGATCAATAAAAGGCAGATTTCAAATGAATTTATTGCGATCTGAAAGCAACGGGATTTCGAGGCGCACCTTTCTGGGCTGCTGCGGACGGTGTGCCGTATTCTTAGGATCTCAGCTTCTGAACTGCGGCGCTCTCACCTCGCTTACAAATGCGCAGGAGATGAGCAAAGGGCTTTTGGGAAGCAAGCTTTCACCCTATTTTGAGCCTCTGCCGCAGGGACGGGTCCGATGCACCCTCTGCCCAAATGGATGCGAGGTGGCCGGAGGAGAGCGCGGGCACTGCCGTGTACGTGAAAACCGCGACGGTAAGTACTACTCCCTCGTTTATGGCAATCCTTGCGCCGTACACATCGACCCAGTCGAAAAAAAACCCTTCTACCATGTACTGCCGTCTACGACCTCTTTTTCGCTGGCCACAGCCGGGTGCAACTTCGAATGCAAATTCTGTCAGAACTGGGAGATCTCACAGGCAAGGCCCGAAGAGACACTAAATTACAATCTTCCACCAGAGAAAGCGGTCGAGGCAGCGTCTCGGTACAAGTGTGCTTCAATTGCATGCACTTATGTCGAGCCTACGATTTTCATGGAATACATGCTCGACATTTTCAAGGCTGCAAAGCCACTGCGGATTCTGAACGTAATGCATTCCAACGGTTTCATAAATACGGGTCCGCTGGATGACCTCTGCAACTACCTCGATGCGGCCTGCATCGACCTGAAGGGCTTCAGGGATGAATACTACAGGGATATGAGCAGGGGCAGACTCGATCCAGTACTCGCTACATTAAAGCACCTCAAGCGCCGTGGCATCCATATTGAAATAGTCAACCTTATCGTAACCGGAAGGAATGATGATATCGGAGGCATACGGGGTATGTGCAAATGGATTGCAAAAGAACTCGGGCCAGATGTTCCCGTACATTTCACCAGGTTCTACCCGCTCTACAAATTGAAAAGCCTTGAGCCTACCCCGATATCGACACTTGAGGATGCATGGAATTCCGCCCGCCAAGAGGGCCTACAATTTGCTTACATTGGCAATGTTCCCGGGCATCCGGCCGAAAACACCAATTGTCCCAAATGCGGGCTGGCAGTAATCGAACGCATTGGGCACAGTGTAAAGAAGGCTTCACTGAAAAACGGAAAGTGCTCCGGGTGCGGCCGTGACATTCCCGGCATTTGGAAGGTGGGCTGATACATTCGCGTAAATCAGCCACATAAGGATGTACCCACAATAACCCAAGTCAACGTCTGTTTTGATGAGTTAGGGTAAGAGATAAAATGTGAAGATAGGGCACTAGGCGGTCCTCGGTTTTCCGGGAATTCCAAAAGATGCGGCAACTCCTGCGAGCGCGGTAACCAGCAGCGTATTTTGAATTCCCAGGACCGGCAGAAGGAAAAGCGAGGCGATGAAAGCACCTCCAGCCGATCCCATCAGGTCGGCCGCATAAAGACTCGCGCCCTCGGACTTATTCCCCGAATCGACGGTGGCGATGACTGCGGCCGCGAATTGAAAACCCCCCAACATCCCCGCTAACAGCGCCAAAAATGCGAATATGGCTCCAACTGAATCCAGGGCTAAGAATCCCCTCAAATTCTCGATGCAGGCGATAAGCCCAACTGCGTATGCTGCTATTGCCGCCTGTGCGCCTAGCAAAATCCGGAATTTATCGTGTGAATGCAGGGTAAACTTGCGTACGATGCCGCTCCCAATGACCAGCCCTGTCATGAAAAATGAAATAACCAGCGCAATTTCGCGGTACATCGCTCCGCTTATGATCTGGTACGAAAGGACTAATATGATTTCCAGGATGATTAGGGACGCACCGCTTATTGCAGTATTAAGCGCGACCGCTGCGGAGACAGCCGATTTTGCACGCAAAATAAGTGCAGCCGCCAAAATCCCTGCAATAATGATGATTGGAATCCAGCCGGCCCCTTCGTCGGACAGCCACTCAAATGATCGGCCAAACGCTGGATGGATTTGGGCGCCCCACAGACTGAACCCGAAAAGATAGCAGACCGGATGGAAGTCTTTGTTGATCCTCACTCCGCCACCCTGGCCCAGAACTGATTCCATATACGAAATCCGAAATGGGTTAAATAACTCCAGGATATTAAAATCGCGAAGATACTGGATATCGAGGCCACGCATCCCAAGGCGGCCGATCAGCACCTCGGAGTCTTTTGTAATGGATCCAGGGCGCCCGGCAAAGAAACGCGCGCTCTCGCCAGGCACTGCTACAACGGAGCCGAAGACCTCATCAAGTGTTCTCTTCATCGAGCGCAAAAGTGCCGCTTCCCTAAATCCGATAATGTCAGGTGCACTCGGGATACTGAAAGAAAAAACACCTCCGTCTTCAAGCAAATCCCTCACCTCAGAAAAGAACTCGACCGTGTAGAACCTGTTCATCTCCGCGTTTACCGGCTCGCCGGCTCCCATGATAATGACGCTGTACCGTGTATCCGTCGAAGCCATGAACTGTTTAGGATCAAGGTGGTGGAAACGGAGCCGGGGGTCCTCGAAACACTCGAGACTTTGCGTTGGTAATACTCGACGTGCAAAGTTGAGAATTTCGGAGTCGGGCTGCACGCAGTCGAGACTACTTATTCCGGGGTGTTTTAGAATTTCTGAAATGAGTCCAGGCGAAAAATCTCCGATCAAAAGTACCCTTTGCGGGTTGGGGTGCTGGAGCAGTGGCAGATGAGCGGCAGGCTCGGAGGTTTGCGGATCGGGAATCGAACAAAGCCAAAGCCCATTGGCAAAGAGCGAATACTGACTGTATCGTTCAAGGAGTGCAAGGTTGTGTAAGGGTGTATCGGCGGATTCCCGAAAGCCTCCACCCCATTGAAGTTTTCGCGCGTAGAGATCGATTTGCCCTGAAAACGGAAGCATGGCGCAATTCAGGACCACCGCAGCCAGTGCAAACATCAAGGCCCGGTTGCCCCGAAGTTTCGGCATATTGCGAAATACCGCGATGGATGAGCCAACCGAAACGAGGATACCCGTGAAGATACTTGTCTCAAAAGCTGTAAATGCCGGAAGGAGAAGAAAGTAGTAAAATAATCCTCCGAGTCCCGCCCCGGCGGCCTCGGCCAGGTAAACTCCAATCGGGGCGCTGCCATCGCGGCCTCCTGATGCTGCGCAAGACCAGCTGAGTGCAAACAATGCCCCGCAAAAACAGCAAAAAATCGCCGTAGAGCTTAAGGCTATCGCAAGCATTGCCCCAGGTGAAACAAGCTCTCCTGCCGGTATGCCCCATAGGGTACGCACCACCCTGATCCATAGGATTGTTACCGGAAGGCTAAGTGAAAGCAGCCCGATTCCCGCCGCCAGCATGCCTGGGCCCGTCGAATTCTTTCTCGACCACTGCGCTGCAATCCGACTCCCGGCGCCGGTCCAGATCATCCAGCAAGCCAGGACCACTCCGGTGGAAAGTTCGTTGCCGTAAAACAGAACCAGCAACTCCCTGAGGACGAGAATCTGACCGATCGAGGCGGTGAAGCCCGCAAGTGAGATAATTAGGACAGGAAGCATTCAAATGCTGTTTCGTTGACTCCTGGAATTGCCTGTTTTGTTTTCGACGGTTTCCAGATGAGGGGTGCTGTATGTCTTCACAACTGAGCCGAGGACGTACGTCGCCATCACTTCAGACTTTCAGGATGCCGGACAATAAAGAATCCTGCCGGGAACGTCCCAATCCCATCAAAAAGCAACTTGTTCGTTTATGCAACATTATTGCGGCATTGCCGGGGCTTGTCAAGGAGGGCTGGCGGAGCGCGGGGGAATCGTTCCCCCGCGTCTCTGAGCTACTAAATTGCTCTTCATTCGAAATTCCTGATTATTCCGGGAACTCAATTACTACCTTATTCTCATCTTTGTCTTGCTTGAGTTTAAATTCTACTTCAATGCTGCTGTCCCGAATGCCGATAACAATGGGCATTTTTCCCTTGTCACCCTCGATGTGCGCTATCCCTTTTGCGACATCGAATATCTTGCCTCCGACCGAGGAACCCGGCGACGGAAGTTCTGTTTCACGGTACTTGGCGGTGACAAGCACTTCACCATCCGCGGACATGGAGACAGAGATCTTCTTGGCGTTGTCGTTAATTCCGTGCAGGACTGCAAGGGCAAGCCACTTTAGGGCGCCTTCCTCCAGGTCGGTCTCTGTCTTTAAGGCAGCCATCTCTCTTAGCGGGTCGGTATCGGCAAAACAATCGCATTGTTCCTGAACTTTCATGTGCAGGGTACGTTTGTCGAGCATAGGGTTCTCCTTGAAAATACAATTAAATGGATTGCGACAAGGACGCCCCCAATTCCGGCTACTGCCGCAAATAAATTCAGTGCAAATAATAGAAAGGGCCGGAAAGCGCATGCAGTTCGTCGCAGCGCCTTCCAGCCCAAATTAATTACCTGCAGGCTTATTTGCCAGTTAAGCCGTTTGTATTTTCCTGAAATCTCCTATTCGCGAAAAAAGCCGCTGTATGCGAGTAAGAAGCGCCAGGCGATTTCGGCGAATCGATTCATCCTTATCCATCACCAGGACTGAATCGAAAAACGAATCGACTGCCCCTTTTAGCTGAGCCATGGTTTCGAGCGCGCCCGCATAGTCGGATTTCGCGAAAAGCCCCTCTACTGCCGATTCCGTAGTATGTAAAGCACTATAGAGTTCCTGCTCGGCCGGAACCTGTAGAAGTCCCTTATCGACAGGCGCTGTTTCGGGTTCCTTTATTATGTTTGCTACTCGTTTGAAGGCGGTCGCAAGTGAGCCGAAGTCGGCCCGCTTTGTGAATCCGGCAAGCGCCTTTACACGCTCCACTGCATCGACCACATCGTCAATACCTATTGCCAGAGCAGCTTCGACGACGTCCGCGCTAAAGCCTTCCTGGCTTACCAGATAGTTGTGCAGGCGCCCCTGGAAGAAATCGAGAACGTCTTGTTTGACGTTTGCCGCAGGCTGCACCAGCTTTGGCGCAAGCAATTCAAGCGCCCTGTCCAGAAGACTGCCAAGTGAAATCCGGAAAGGATGTTCAAGCAGCATCCTGATGATTCCGAGCGTCTGCCGCCTTAGCGCAAATGGATCGGCCGTTCCCGTCGGAATAAGCCCGACCCCGAAACAGGCGGCAATGGTGTCGATTTTATCGGCAATACTTACAATTGAGCCTGCAACGCTTTCAGGAATCGGCCCGCCCGCGCGATTCGGAAGGTAGTGCTCGTAGATGGCATCGGCAACCCGTTTGGGCTC
Source organism: Desulfarculales bacterium UBA702 (assembly GCA_002298165.1). Taxonomy (GTDB): domain Bacteria; phylum Desulfobacterota; class Syntrophobacteria; order Syntrophobacterales; family Syntrophobacteraceae; genus SbD1. The sequence goes on along the minus strand of DBMI01000095.1, from coordinate 27,535 downwards.
ACCCTGCAAGAGGGCATAGGTTTTGCCCATGATCCCCTGCAGTTCGGGAAATTCACCCACGACGCCGGTTACGAGGTCGGCCTTGCACAGATGGGATGCGCGAAGGACGGTCTCGGAACTCTCGGGTGAAATCCTTTCGGAAAGCCATTTGGCGAGTTCGCTAAATCGTTCGACCTTCTCGTGGCTCGTCCCCATCTTCGAGTGAAAAACTACCCCTTTTAGTTGCTCTACTCTCTGGTCAAGCCGGACTTTCTGGTCTTCCCTGTAGTAAAACCGTGCATCTTCGAGCCGAGCCCTCACCACCCGCGCATTGCCGGCGGCAACCAAGCCGAAGTCCTTCGGTACAGTATTGGAGATGGTAACAAAATATGGAAGCAGTGCTCCATTTGGGCCGCTAATGGCAAAATAGCGCTGGTGCTTCTTAATGACCGTAATAAGCAGTTCAGGAGGCAATTCGAGGTATTTTTCCTCGAATTGACCGACAAGCGGCTGCGGAAATTCGACCAGTTGGGTGACCTCATCGAGCAGGTCCTCGTCGAGCAAAATGTTACCCCCGACCCCTTTTGCGGCGGAATCGGCTCCATCGGCGATCAGCTTTTTCCGCTCGGCCTGATCGAGGATTACGAAGCGATGCCTGAGGTTTTCGCGGTGGCTATTGAAATCTTTTACCTCGAAAGGTTCCGGGCTCATAAACCGGTGCCCGCCTGACTGATTCGAACTTCGTACATCAGCGTATTCGCAATCGAGGACCTGCGTTCCCAGAAGGGCCACAATCCAACGTATGGGCCTGGCGAAAGTGGCTACGAAACTCCCCCAGTGCATCGATTTGGGGAAAGGGATACGAGCTATAAAGTCGGGCAGCATCTTCTCTGTCAGCTCGCGAGTGGAAGAGCCCGTTTCCTCGCGGTAAACGCAAAGATACTCGCCCTTGGCCGTTTCCTTAATTTTTAGATCCTGGACGGCAACACCCTGCCCCTTGGCAAACCCTTCGGCCGCCCTGGTAGGATTTCCCTTGGCGTCGAAGCCGGCCTGTTTCGGCGGTCCGATCACCTCGATCGTTACACATTCCTGTGAAGTTGCCACATCGGGAATGTTCAGCACCAAGCGGCGAGGGGTACCCGCTATCGCCGGTTCTCCATGCGAGATCCTGTTTTCGTCGAGAAACCGGGTCATATGGAGCGACATGGATTCTAGGGCAGGGATTATGTAGCTTGCCGGTATTTCTTCGGTTCCTATTTCGATCAATAGCGCTTCAGTCATTATATCCTCCGCCAGCTCCTATGCCCGCCACTTATTAAGAAGGGGAAATCCCATCTGCTCGCGTTGTGCGTAGTACGCGTGAGCGACCAGCCGCGCAAGGTTTCTTACCCTGGCGATGTAGTTTGTCCTCTCAGTAACGCTAATCGCCCCGCGCGCATCCAGCAGATTGAATACATGGGAACACTTAAGCGTATAATCGTAACTTGGAAGGACCAGTCCACGCTCGTTCATGCGGATCGATTCTGCCTCGTACATATTGAAGAGGTTGAGGAGCATATCGATATTCGCCTCTTCAAAATTGTAGTGCGACCACTCGACCTCACCCTTGTGGTGTACGTCGCCATAAGTCACATCCCCGCTCCAGATTAGGTCATAGACGCTGTTAACGCCCTGGAGGTACATGGCAATTCGCTCGAGCCCGTAGGTGAGTTCAAGGCTTACCGGTTGCAGCGAAATCCCCCCTACCTGCTGGAAATAGGTGAACTGGGTGATTTCCATTCCGTCGAGCCAAACCTCCCATCCCAGCCCAGATGCGCCAAGGGTCGGAGATTCCCAATCGTCTTCGACGAAGCGGATGTCGTGCTCCAGAGGGTCAATCCCGAAGCTCTTCATGCTTTCAAGATAAAGGCCTTGCGAGTCTTCAGGAGAGGGTTTCAAGATTACCTGGTACTGGTAATAGTGCTGCAGCCGGTTTGGGTTTTCGCCATAGCGGCCGTCGGTCGGCCTCCGGGAAGGCTCTACGTAGGCAACATTGTACGGCTCCGGGCCGAGCACCCTGAGAAAAGTAGCGGGATTGAACGTCCCTGCGCCAACCTCCAGGTCGTAAGGCTGCTGGATAAGACAGCCTTTGTCGGCCCAGAACTTGTTAAGCGCGAGTATCAGTTCCTGGAATGTCATTTTTACTCCTTTGGAAACAAAAATTCGAAAGAGATCCGGCAATTCGCCGGCGGCGCTTCTTTCAAAAAACTTAGGGGAATTTTGATATATGGGGGCAACTAACCGTATGTCAAGGGAAAAGGGTTGACGGATCAGGTTGCGGGTTGCGGGTTGCGAGTAAGTACTGCAGGTTCCGGGTTTATCTTTCCATCAGCATGGACATAGCAACTTCTGTCTTTCTGCAAACCCCCGTTTAGCGCCCAAACCCGCAACTCTCAACCGAACTCGACAACTACTTATCAATAAGCTCGATTCTCTTCGAGTGGCGACCCCCTTCAAATTCTTCTTTCAGCCATACGGATACGATTTCGAGCGCGAGGTCGCGGCCCGTAAATCGTTCACCAAGACATAGGATATTGCAGTTGTTATGTCGCCGGCTCATCTTGGCTGCGAAAGGTTCGTAGGCTGCAGCGGCCCGAACTCCGGGAACCCTGTTTGCACTCATGCACATTCCTATGCCGCTTCCACACACCAGAATCCCACGATCAGCCTCGCCGGCCGCGACCGCACGCGCCACTTTGAGCCCATAGACCGGGTAATCCACCGAATCAGCGCTGTTAGTGCCCACGTCAACAATATCATCGAAGCCCTCATTTTTTAAAAACGAGATGATTGCCGCCTTTAATTGAAATCCCCCGTGATCAGCTCCGATTATGATTCGCATTTTAAAATTCCCCTTAAATATTTCCTGGCAGAATAGTCTTAAGACCCCATGCTGCGATGGCGCAATTCAGTCAAAACCCGCACCGCAGGCACGCCTCGATGAATATGTATATGAAAACTCGGCACTCGGAAATATTAAATTTTTGCCCGGAACTTATTTTAACATCAACTTCCGCATTGCACAGGGATCAGCTTATTCCATGCCCTGACTAGACCAGCGCCGGTACTACAAGCATTAATCGCCCACTTCCTTGCCCCTCACCAGTTCTGATTTAGTTTCTTCAATTTTGTCCAGGACCGCCTCGGGAGCAACGTCACGTTCAAGTTCCTCCAATTCCGGATCCCGGGATTCTTCAATTCCCATTTTGTCCGCAATCTTGATTACCAGTGATACAAGACGCGTAATTTCATGTTCCGCAAGCAAACTGATCTGCAGATCCAGGTCTGCCCTTTTACCCGCGATTTCAGTCATCCGGTTCTGCGTAATCAGGATGAAAGTGGATAGAAAGATTGCTTCGACCGAGGCAAACATCGCAAGTATCACGAAAGAGGGATCAAATCTAATGAAGCCGGGAGCCCATGGGAGGTTTATGATTATCCATGTCCCAAACAGCACTAGGTGGATGTATACGAATTTCATATTGCCCGTAAATCCAGTAATTGCATCGGCAAGTTTGTTCTGCCAAACCCGTTGCTTATCCTCCTTGCTTCGCCTTTTTCAGAAGAGCAGTTATGTTTCGTGTTGTGACCTGGGCGAACTCGGTTTCCCTGGCTGCACGCGCCATTTGCCATTCTCCTTCTTACCGAAATTGCGGATTGCCTGGACAACTGATTTAAGCTCAGTTGTAGGGCAATGGAATGCATGTCCATTATAAAATTAATCATTCAGACAATAGCGACTCATCGAAAGCTGAAGCAGGTTTCCAGGCAAGGTTACGCCATTGGCGAAAAATGGACTCCAGAATGTCGGTCGTATCAGCCAATCAGGTCCATTTCCGTTCAACCTGCAGGCTTATCCACCGGTAGGAACTTCATGCATCCAGAATCTCGATCAGTACAGTATTCTGCGCAAAGATACCATTTTCACCTAATTTCTAAAAAGTTTCTAAATTCCTAGTTTCGTTATTCATCATGTATAGATCTCTTTCCTGATATTTAATCTAAGCTATTTGTTTGTGAAGGAGCATGATGGGCAAGCCGCACGAATGCATCTTATCAACCGAACAGATAAAGAATAGAATAACGGAGCTGGGCCCATGGTTTCATAATATGAACCTTTGCGGAATACAAACAGCTCCGGATCACTTCCTTGGTGACTATCCCTCGATAAAGTGGACCCGGTTCTCACATGCGATGCCATCCGACTTGAGGGGAAAGACCGTCCTCGATATCGGCTGCAATGCCGGGTTCTATTCGATAGAGATGAAGAAACGCGGAGCCGACAGGGTCATAGCCATAGATCACGACTCGGCATACCTCGAACAAGCCAGGTTTGCCGCTCGTGTGCACGGAATGGAGATCGAATTTAACCAGATGTCGGTCTATGAGGTGGCCGAATTGGGCGAACGGTTCGACATTGTCATCTTTATGGGGCTTTTCTACCATCTTCGGCATCCTCTCCTTGCTCTCGATTTGATCCATGAATATGCGGCAAAAGACATCCTTATCTTTCAGTCAATGCTTCGTGGAAGTAGTAGCATTGATCAAGTCGCATACGACTATCCTTTTTCCGAGCAGGAGATATTCCATGAGCCGGGCTTTCCTTCGATGTACTTTATCGAGAACCGGTATTCAGGTGACCCCACGAATTGGTGGGTACCAAACAAGTCGTGCGTGGAAGCGCTTCTGAGAAGTTCGGGGTTCGAAATTATATCAAATCCCGAGGAAGAGGTTTATGCATGCCGAAGGGTCGAAGCACCTGAGTTTTCAAAAGAAAACCTGCCGGCCGGCGCTATGAAATAGGCAAGCTTACTCAAGGGGAGGAATTTTGTGGTCGAGGCAGTAATGTTCTGGAATGAGCCAAACAATTATTCACACTGGGATTTCCAAATTGACCCCGACTGGCACATGTTCGCGGAGATGACCAAACTTGCCGCCAGTGCAGTTGCCGCTGAAAATCCCGGTCTTCCGCGAGTGCTTGGCGGCATTTCGCCGATCGACCCCGATTTTATCGCCAACATGACCAGCAAAGGAGTGTTGGATCTGCTCGACAGGGTTGCCATTCATGGCTTCCCGCTCGACTGGAACCATTGGACCATCCACGAATGGCCTGACAAGATAAAGCAAATACAGGCAGTGACAGATCTGCCAATCTGGATATCGGAAGTCGGCGTATCGACATTTGGCGCGGAAGAAGTACAGGAGTTTGGCTTGAAGTGCACCGCCGAACTTCTGATCGGCCGCTCGGAGCGGATCCACTGGTACAGCCTGTTTGATCTTCCTAAGGCCTGGCCGGCAACGACGCGCCACCGCGAGGCCGAAGGATCCTCATATTACCGACACTTTTATATGGGGCTCGTGCGTGAAGATGGTACGCCCAAAAAAGCACTGTCGATCTTTCCGGAGTACACACCGGAAATTGGCATCTGCCAGTGGTTCCACTTCGAGGACCACCGCCTCGAAAGTGCGGTAAACTGGATGCGGAAACTGGGAGTCACCTATATCAGAACGGGGCTAAGCTGGGCTGACAGCCATCGTCCAAACGCTGAGGCATGGTTTGACCGCATGATGAAAGCACTGGATGAATTCCAGGTAACAATCACATTCTGCTTTACCCCTGATTCCTGTGGAATCCGGCCTCACCACACCAGTCCACCGAAGGGCCTTGAGGAATTTGGAGATTTTTGCGCAAAAATGACCAGGCGCTACGCAAAGTAATCCCATGGAAATCATTTCAAGCCATCTGGAAATGACCTCGCCATGTACTTACAAATGCACGCCAAAAATCCCAACTGATATTACAATTACCCCAGAGATGATCCCGAGGAACAAGGGCGGCATATATCGAAGCGCTGTCTGACGACTCCGGCTATCTCATTGATGCAACTTCATTTCGACTTGCGATTCATGACTGTGGTCCCGCGCTATCAGCACATAGATGGACGGAATGACGAAAAGTGTGAATACGGTCCCGATGAACATGCCCCCCACGAGCACCAGTCCTATGGAGTTACGGGCCGCTGCCCCTGCTCCCGTGACGAGGGTCAGGGGGAAGTGGCCGGCGATTGTAGCCGCACTGGTCATAAGAACAGGTCTGAGCCTTGTCACGGCTGCCTGGTGGGCCGCCTCGAATTTGGAAAGGCCCTCCATCTGGAGCTTGTTGGCGAATTCGACTATCAGGATGCCGTTTTTTGATACAAGCCCCACCAGGGTAACCAGTCCAACCTGCGAATAGATGTTAAGTGCTGTCGTCCAACCGTTTGTCATAAAAGGAACGTTCGGGTCAGGCATCTTGAGGAATGTGAATATAAGGGCCCCGAACAAGGCCAGCGGCACCGATCCCGCCAGGATTACGAAAGGATCGCGGAAGCTGTTGAACTGGGCCGCAAGCACAAGGAATATGAGGATAACGGCCAGGGAGAATGCAGGGAGAAACTTGTTTCCTTCTTTTCTCAGCTGCCGGGACTCACCGGTGTAATCAAGGACGTATCCGGTTGGAAGTAAACTGGCTGCCTCGTTTTCAAAGAATCGAAGCGCCTCATCTAGGGGGCGCATCGGTATCGCGCTCAGCTTGACCGCATTGAGTTGCTGAAAATGGTTTATCGAGCGAGGCACCACCGTGTTGCGCTGGGTCGCGATGGTACTGAGCTGTATGAGTTTGTTATTGGGACCGGTTACGTAGATGTCCTGCAACTGGTCGGGGTTTAAGCGGTTGATTCGCTGAATCTGGGGAATGACCTTGTAGCTGCGCCCCGAAATATCGAAGCGGTTAACAAAGCCCCCACCCACCATGCTGCCCAGATCACCGCCGATCTGCCCCAGGTTGAGCCCCAGGGCTGCCACTTTGTCCTTGTCGATTATGAACTCGGACTGGGGTTGGTCGATTTTGACGTCGATTAGCGGCGGAAAAACGAACATCCCGCTCTTCGCGGCCTTCATCTGCAGATCGTTTGCAATTCCAAGGATCTGGTCGATTGGGGCAGTCGATGCCACTACGATCTCGACGGGGAAGTCGCCCCCGCCGGGTAGAGGTGGTGGCGTTACCGGGAAGATCTGGACCCCTGGAATTTCCCCCAGTTTATGCTGAACTTCCGGCAAAATCTGGAAGATGTTGCGTTTGCGCTCACCCCACGGCTTTACTACCATTCCGCTGAATCCGGAGTTTGGAAGGGTTATCTGAAAGGTGAAGTCGGTTTCCGCTATACCGAGGAAGACCTGGTTTACAGCAGCGGCGAAATGGCTGTTCTGGTCGAGAGTCGAATTGGCGGACGAGTTGAGAATTCCGAAGATCACCCCCTGGTCCTCTGTTGGGGCAAGTTCCTTTGCGGACATGCTGAACATCGGAATCGTGAGAACGGTGATAACCACCCAGACGGCATAGACAGCCGGCCGGGCCGACAGCGTGGATGAGAGCAGGCGGCCATAGCTGCCTTTAAGGCGGTTGAAGGATCGGGATATTATTCCTGAAAACCCACGCTCCCGCATTTCATGCTTGAGTAGCTTCGAGCACATAACCGGCGATAGCGTCAGCGCGACAACCCCGGAGATTGTAACGGCGCCGGCCAGGGTAAAAGCAAACTCACGGAAAAGTGAACCGGTAAGTCCGCCCTGCAAACCAATAGGTAGATAAACAGCGGCAAGCGTGATTGTCATGGCAATGATGGGGCCGACCAGCTCACGCGCACCAATCAGAGCGGCTTCGAGGGGCGATTTTCCTTCATCCAGGTGGCGTTCGACATTTTCAACCACAACAATGGCATCATCTACCACGAGGCCGACAGAGAGAACTATGGCCAGAAGGGTGAGAATATTTACCGTAAACCCGAATGCCTGCATCAGGAAGACCGCTCCGATCAGGGAAAGCGGTATGGCTACTACCGGGATCAGGACAGATCGGAAGGAGCCCAGGAAGAGAAAAATGACAACCATGACAATCAGCAGCGTGTCCCCAAGGGTGTGTAGCACTTCACTGATCGAATTAGAGATATAGTCGGTTGCGTCGTAGGCAATACGTGCGGAGAGGCCGGTTGGCAGGTCACGTTCAATTGCCGCCATCTCGGTCCGGATCCCCTTGATTACGTCGAGGGAGTTAGCGCTCGGCAACGGCCAAATCCCCATGAATACCGCAACCTGGCCGATGAAGCGGACCTCGGCATCGTAATCTTCCGCGCCCAGTACGATGTCCGCAATATCACCCAACCGCACAATTGTTCCGTTCTGCTGGTACACAACAAGGCGTTTGAAATCCTCGACACTGCGCAGATTTGTGTCCGCGGTCAAGTTGACCTGGATGTACGAACCCTTGCTCCTGCCCACGGCTGATAGAAAGTTATTGGCGGCAAGCGCCTGGCGGACAAGGGTCGGGCTGATGTTGAGTGCCGCCATCTGATCGGGATGTAGCCAAATGCGCATGGCAAAGGTCCGACCGCCCAAAATTTCGGCCCGCTGCACCCCTTGAACGGTTGCGAGGCGGGGTTGAACGACTCGCACCAGGTAATCGGTAATTTCGTTTTGCTGCAAGACGTCGGAGGCAAAGCTCAGATAAGCTGATGCAAACTGGCTGTCGGCAGTTTCGATGCTAAGAACGGGCACCTCGGCCTCGGGAGGAAGGTCGCGGCGCACCTGATCCACCTTCGAACTGATCTCGGCCAGTGCCTTGGTGGAATCGTAGTTGAGCTTGAGCCGCACCTTTATTGTAGAGAGGCCAAGAGTGCTCTGAGATTCCATGTACTCGATGCCGTCGGCAGCCGCAACAGCGCGTTCGAGAGGAGTGGTGATGAAACCGCCGACCAGTTCGGCGCTTGCCCCGGTATACGTTGTGGTGACGGTGATAGCTGAATTTTCGCTTCTCGGGTACTGCTGGACGTTGAGGTATCGGATCGCCTGAAGTCCGGCTATTACGATGACCAGGTTGACCACGACGGCCAGCACGGGACGGCGTATGAAAAGGTCAGTGAGCTTCATGGTCTAGTTGTTCTCCGGTGCGGGAGCCTGCTTAAAGTTTGGGGCAAGCCTGTTGTCCAGTTTCACTGCCTGTCCGTTACGCAGCTTGAAGACACCGGTGCTTACGACCTTGTCTCCCTCGTTAAGTCCGTTCGATACCACGACAAAATCGCCGCGTTTATCTCCAAGCCGAACGAACTGCTGTCGGAGCACATCTCCACCGCCCTCCTTCTTGCTCTCGACAATAAAAACCGAATCTCCGTAAGGAGCATAGAGCACTGCGGTGGAGGGGATTAACAGCACACTTTCCTTATTGGGCAATTCTATGGCTACATTGACAAACATACCGGGGCGGAGTCTTTCCTCTTTGTTGGATACCGTAGCCTGAATCTGGACATTGCGGGTCCCGCTTTCCACAATAGGATTAATTGCGGTGATACGGCCTTCTACAGTTACACCGGGCAGAGCGTCGCAAATCACGCGCACACGCAGATCAACATTCAACTGGTTCATCTGTTGCTGGGGAAGGGTGAAATCGACAAAAGTCGGATCAAGGGACTGCAGAGTGACAATAGGATCGCCTTCCCTGAGTATCTGTCCCAAATTTACCTGGCGGATACCCAGGCGGCCGCTGAAAGGAGCGCGAATATTCTTTTTGGATATCGTCACACGGATGTTTTTCACCCTTGAGAGCGCCTGGTCGTAAGCAGCAGAAGCTTTGTCATAATCGGCCTGCGAAATGATCTTCTCCTTAATCATCTTCGCTGCACGATCGAGGTCCGCCTTTGCCATCTTCGCCTGGGCTTCGGCACCGGGCAGATCGGCTTCTTCGGAGGAAGTATCCTGCGAAATCAGCAAATCCCCTTTATTCACCGAGTGGCCCGGAACAAACGCTATTTTTGCGACCTTGCCTGCTAGCTCGGCTGAAATGGTGACACCCTGGACGGCCGAAAGTGTGCCGATAGCGCTAAGCTCCCTCTGCCACAAATCGGAAGTCACAACGGCAGCGGTAATGGTTTCGCTTGGCGGGACCATTTTCTTACCCTGCTCGATCATCGCCCAGATCTGCATGATCTTGATTCCGGCAAGGACGGCGGCAACGAGAACCAGGGCTAAACAGGTTATGAATATACGCTTCTTCATATAATTTATTGCTCCTGAAAGATCAGCTCCTCTGGTGATGCGCAAAGCGTGTACGCCTTAGCATCCACCAATCACTGTTTAATTTCGTTTTCCTTTCCGTCCCACCAGCCTCCGCCAAGCGCCTGAAATAGCGCAGCAGTATCCGCAAATCGATTGGATTTGGCCTGCACCAGAGCGATAAGTGCCAGATTATGCTGACGCTGTGCGTTTAAAAGGGACAGGTAGCTGGTTGCGCCGAACTGGAACTGCTTTTCAGTCAGACGGAGCGATTCACGGGCAATCCCCTCGGCTTCGGCCTGTGCGCGCAAAGTCCGTGCATCGGCTTCCAGGGCCCGAAGGACGTCAGCAACATCCTGAAACGCCTTGAGTACGGTTTCTTGATATTGTGCCAAGGCTTGTTCGTACGCAGCGACAGCGGCGCGGCGCTTGGCAGTAAGCTCACCGCCATGAAAGATTGGCTGCAGGAGGCCGGTTCCTATAGTCCACAGGGATGTGCCGGGCGAAAAGAGATCTTCGATCCGAATAGCGTTCGATCCCGCGGCGGCGGTGAGCGTGATCTGCGGGTAAAGGTTTGCGGTGGCAACCCCGACGTTGGCGCTTGCCGCGTGCAGCAATTCCTCCGCGGCGCGGATGTCCGGGCGATTGCGTACCAGCGCAGAAGGAAGGCTTACAGGCAGCTCCCGGGGAAGTTCGAATTCTTCCATCCGGAATTCAGGAAGTACAGCGTTTCCGGGAAATTGCGCAGTCAAGACAGCCAGCAGGTGACGATTTCTGGCCAGTTCGCTTTCGAGTGGCGGCAGGATCGCCCTGGTCTGCGCCACTAGTGCCTGCTGGGCCAGGACATCCGACTGTGATGCCCCGCCGATGAGTGCCTGATGCTCCACCATCTCAAGCTGTTTTGTTTGTGACGCCACGATCTCGTCATAAACTCGAATCCTGTCGCGCAGGGAGGCCTCTTTTATCGCGGCGGTGACGATGTTGGAGGTGAGAGTGAGATGAGCTCCATCAAGCAGGAAGCGCTGATAATCCACGTTGGCGCGCAATGCTTCAAGCTCGCGCCTCCCCCCACCGAAAATATCGAGTGTGTATGAGACGTTCACCGAAGCATTGAAAAGGCTGAAAGTGCTGGCGACACCGTCCGAGAGCCCGCTCGAAGCGCCTGTAACCCTTTGCCGCGTTGCCGAGAAGTTTGCATCCACGCTCGGGTAGATAACCGTGCCGGCCCTTGCGCTCAAATTTTCCCGGGCCTGGAGAAGGGCGGCTTCCGCTGCCGCCAACGTCGGACTATCGGCAAGAGCACGACGGATCAGTTGATCCAGCGCTTCCGAATGAAATAGAGTCCACCACTGCTCGGGTATTTTCTCACCATCTACGAAACTCTGTTTCTCCCCCCCATTGCCGGATGCGGATGTCGTTTCGGCAGGCATCGGAGTTTCGGTGTATGTCTTTACACCGGGAGCGGGAGGTGTATGAAAATTGGGACCCACTGCGCATCCAGCGATTGCGATCAATGAAAAAATTACCAGTGGATATTTCAAATACCAGTTTGGGCTCTCCACTAAAGTATACTCCTGAGTACATTAGAGAGTGTGAGTCTGCCGATTCCAAAGACGACAAGCTTCCGGTTAATGCGGTTCACAAGCCGCCTTGGTATTTTAAAAACTCAGCTTAGGTGCCCTTATGTGCTGAGCTTGGAGACATAAACTTTGAAAGGATTCTTTCATCCCTTTCCCTTTTCCTTGGTCTCCGAAAGGAAGAGATGGTCAATGTGATCGAGGAAACGGTCAGTGATCTGTGCCGGATGTTCCTCGAACAAACCGGAATAGTAATCGCGATTCTGGCCCCAGAAAATAATCAACGCTTCAATCATGATGGCCGCTATGAATGAGTCGAGCTTTTTGTCCGAAGCTGCGTTGCATAAATGCTGCTGGATGCACTCAGCCAGAATGCGGGTAAACTCCTGTTCGCCCGGCCAGTCAGTGCCTTCCCTCTCAAGGTGTGCCCAGGCAATCAGTCTCATCAGGTCTTCGTTATCTGATACGTAGTTGTAAGCGGTTCGAACCAGCCCGGAAAGGCTAAGCGGTGGATCCAGTGGTCCGTCAGGTGTGGGCACAACCGAACGCAGCCCCACTTTAATCAGGCGTTCCTTAACCGCTGTGTACAGGCCTTCTTTGCTCCCGAAATGATAATGGATAAGCGGTTGTGAAATTCCGGAGGCGGAGGAAATCTCCCTCAACGACGTACCGGCGAAGCCTTTCTTTGCAAAAAGACGCTGAGCAGAATCCAGTATGGCGCATTGTGTGGCCTCGGAATCCCGGCCGTGCATTTTTTTGATTGCCATAATAATTCCCCTATTTACTGATCGATCAGTAAATACATTTGCTGTCCGCAGCTTGTCAATATCAATGATGAGCGGTTCCGATTTCATATTTAGAGGTACTGAAAGCTGCCACCGAAGTTGACCGACGACAGTCGCACCGACAAATCCTGTACTCTCATGAGTCCAGGCACCGTCGCCTTGACAGCACCCAAACCACCTGTTATCAATACGCGATTAGGAAGCAAATTCCTACTCATCCAGATTATAATCCAGCTTGGCAGTCACTTTATCGGGCAGCTTATCAGCCGGCCTATCAGCATAACTAAGGCGGAGGACACAATTATGTTTTCTGTTTCGCGGACATGGGCTGCCGCTATCTTCCTTGCTGCCGTGGTTGTCTACACATCGACGGTTGGTTTCGGGTTTATCTTTGATGATAGAGTTACGGTGGTCGAAAATACGCACATACGCTCTATATCCATGGTCAAAGAGATGTTTTCGAACAGTTACTGGGCGGGAGCGGGTCAGCCTAATACTCTTTATCGCCCGCTTGTGGTCTTCACCCTTGCTGTCAATTATGCACTAACGGGTCTCCATGCCTGGAGTTATCATGCTTTCAACATATTGATACATGGAGCAGTGTCGGTCGGAGTCTTTCTTCTGGCGCTAACCTGGGGGATGCCCGTTATTGCCGCAGGTTTTGCGGGCCTGATATTTGCCGTTCATCCGATACATGTTGAAGCGGTGGCAAATGTAACCGGGAGGAGCGATCTTCTAGCAGCTTTTTTCCTGCTGGCCATGGTGCTGCTGCACTGCCGGGCAATGAAACGGGGTGGCTGGGCGTTCATTCTACCTGCTCTAGCATATTTGGCCGCGATGTTCTCCAAGGAAATCGGCGTTACCGGATTGGGGTTGGTGCTCGTCTCCGACCTGCTTGGCAAACCCGGGTTCAAGGATAATCTCAGAGAATTATTGCGGCGCCGCGCACTCCCGGCCTACCTGATGTACCTGTTCGCACTCTCTCTTTTCCTTGTCATGAGGAGCAATGCTGTCGGACCCGCGGTCACAGCCCTGCCTTTCATTGACAATCCTGCTGCGCTATCTGCATCTTATCTGCGGATACTCACAGCTATAACGGTCATCGTGAAAGGATTCCTCCTTCTTTTGATGCCGGTAAACCTTTCAGCTGATTACTCCTATTCCGCAATTCCCGTCGTCAAGAGCGCCTTTGAGTTCCAACCTATACTAAGTTGCGTCGTGCTTGCTGCCGTTATTTTTTCGGTGGTGAGACTTCGCAATATCGCTTTCATTTTGCCAGCCGCTGCTGCCTGGTATTGCCTGGCTTTGCTGCCGGCTTCGAACATCATTTTTCCTATTGGAACGATATTTGGTGAACGATTATTGTACGTGCCGAGCATAGGGTTTTGTTTGATAGCCGGCTTCGCTTTTTCTACTCTTCTTCGTGTCCCCTCGCCTCGCGCCGGGTACGCCGTGATCGGGCTCGTAATCCTTGTGCTTGGATTAAAGTCCTTCAGCTATGCTCAAGTGTGGAGCGATCCGATAAAGCTTTTTTCAGCGGCAGTCGAGGCTGCTCCTAATTCTGTAAGGTCCCATTACAATTTAGGCTCCGCACTGAAGGATAAGGGGCGGTTGGATGAGGCGAGCTACCACTGGAAGTATGCGCTTTCGATATACCCCGAACATGTAGAGAGTCTTGGAGATATGGGAAGTTTTTGCATGATTCGAGGAGACCTCGATCAGGCACGCGCCTATCTGGAAAAAGCGGTTTCCGTTGCACCGGAACGAGCCGGCGCCTGGTACAACTTAGCAATCCTCAATAAGCGCATGGGTGATTCGGCCGGTGCACGTAAATGCTTCATTCGCTTCGTAGAGACCGGAAGAATCGAATTTCCCAGCGAGGTGAAAAAGATTGAAGCAATGTTGCGCTCCGAGGGAGTTGCAATTCCACTAACCAGGTAGTGCCAGACACCGATTCGATCCATCAATTTGCCTGCTATAGCCGGGACCGCAAAAGCGCTTAGCGATATCAGCACGAGAATCGATATTAGCAGTGCTGCTTAGTTCATTTTCCCTCCTTACTGCGTTACGGGCGCAGCAGCGCCTTGATCGCGCGGCGCTCATCCATTGCTCGGTAACCCTCAGCCACCTGGTCGAGGGGCAGGATTAGGTCGAAAACTTTGCCGGGACTGATCTTCCCGTTCCAAACCAGCTCGATAAGTCCGGGCAGGTAGCGCCGCACCGGAGCAGGACCGCCGTGGAGGTGGACATGGGCGAAGAAAAGTTCCTCGCCGTTAAGCTCGACCCCGTGCGGCACTCCTACGTAACCAACGTAACCGCCGGGACGGGTCGAACGGATCGCCTGCATCATCGATTCCTGGGTACCGACGCACTCCAGCACCGAATCGGCGCCGATCCCATTGGTCAATTCCTTTATGCGGTCCACTCCCTCCTCGCCGCGCTCGGTGACTATATCGGTTGCTCCGAACTCCCGGGCTAGCTTTTGACGCGTCTCGTGTCGGCTCATGGCAATGATCCGCTCGGCCCCCATCTGCCTGGCCGAGAGCACACCGAGAAGCCCAACTGCCCCGTCACCCACGACCACGACCGTATTGCCCGGCTTTACGTTGGCTGCATCCGCGGCAAACCAGCCGGTGCCCATGACGTCGGACAGCGTAAGCAGGTTCGGGATCAGCTCCTCAGATGGAAGCCCAGGGGTTGCCACCAGGGTGCCATCCGCCAGCGGGACGCGCAAGAAGGGGGCCTGCGCGCCGCCAACAAGTTCGCGATTCTGACAGGACGACTGATAGCCTATCCGGCATGTAGGGCAGGTGTTATCCGAGGTGAAAAATGAACCGATGACGAACTGGCCAGGCTTGATGGAAGAAACTGAGCTGCCGACCTCATCGACAATCCCGCAATATTCATGGCCCATTGGTGTCGGCTCGGTGATCGGCTGGATGCCGCGGTAGGGCCACAAGTCGGAGCCGCACACACACGCGGCCGAGATTCTGATTATGGCATCGGTTGGTTTGATGATCCTGGGAGCATCGCGCTCCTCGAAACGGATATCGCGCGGAGCATGGAGAACAGCTACTCGCATGTCCTAATCTCCTTTCAGATTTTTCCTCACCTTGCGGTGTAGCCGCCGTCGACAACAAGTGCGTGACCTATCACGAAGCTGGCACCTGCGCTGCACAACCAAAGAACTGCAGCGGCGATCTCCTCCGGGCGCCCAAGTCGTCCTATCGGCTGATCCCTCAAAATTTCTTTCATGGCCTCCGGTTCCTTTGAGAGCATTTCCGAAACCATCGGTGTTCCAATTGTGCCGGGGCACACCGCATTAATGCGGATGCCCTTGGAGGCATATTCTAGCGCAGCGCTCTTCGTCAGCCCGATCACACCGTGCTTGGATGCATGGTAGATCGCTCGACCCAGGATACCGATAAGGCCGCCATCGAAGAGCAGTTGACGATGACACCGCTTTCTTGCATGCGCATTCGGCGCAGCCCATATTTCATGCAGTTCCAGACGCCGCGGAGATTGATTGAGATTAATCTGTCATAATCTTCACCGTCGGCATCAGCCGTTTCAACTGCCGGACTCATTACACCGGCGTTGTTGAATGCGGCATCCAGACGGCCGAAAGTGGAGATGGTTTGCTCAACCATGGCAGGCACCTGAGCTTCGTCAGCTACATCACAGCGGACGGCAAGAGCCTTATGACCGGCGGAGACCAGCTCTTCGGTGGCAGCACGGATTGCATTCTCGTTGGCGTCCACCAGCGCCACCGATGCGCCACCGTCCGCAAAGGCTTTCGCGGTAACCAGCCCTATGCCTGAGCCCGCCCCGGTGACAAGTGCTACTTTGTGGTCAAAGGACAAGTTCATGAACGAACCCTCTTTGGTTGTGCTCATTATCAGCTATGAAAAAGCATCGACATTGCCAGGCAAAGCGCCCAACGTTATGCGGCTTTCAAAATTGCTCTTCCAGATGGCGCTTGATAAAAGAGAACTATGACCTGAAAGTAGGCACTGTATTACTTCACGGCCACCCTGCTATTAGCCATAACGGGCCACCAGAGCATAGTTTTCCTGCATGGCTTAGTTCAGTATTTAGTAAATGGCTTAGTTCAGTATTTAGTAAAATGAGGATTTCAAGAAAGAGCGTATCGATCTCATCGATTTCTTAAAAAGGGGTATTTTGCTGTACGCTGGCGTGCCAAATTCAATTCAACCGACATGCATTTGAACATCCGTAAATAGTGAAATAGTCGCTGTCTCCGATACAGCCGCTCCCCCAACTGCCCACGAACATTGGAGACACTATAGATTCCGGTCAAACCTAATCGCTACCCTCCGCTCAGTTCACAAAAGCAAAATTGGAACACATACCGGGGGTAGGGGGCGCAGCCGCCAAAAAACTTTCGGCGGCAAACGCTTTCCTAAATCCGTCGTGAATTTCAACGGGGGATGAGTGCGGGGAGGCAAACATCATCGGTTTTCCCTTCCCCGCTTTCTCTTACGTGCAACCTTGAAGATAAAATCCTCTTTTTTATTGTATATGATCCATCGATTTGCCTGTTGAATAATCAAGGTATTGGTATTTCGGGCTTGCCCCGGAGTCATTCGACTGAGAGCCACTTTGTTCATTGTTTCGGACCTAGGGAAGGCAACTTTTGGAAATAGCAGCAATAGCATTTTGGGAATGAGTGGAAACATAAGAAAAACCTCTTTGGACCTCCCCAACTCTTCGCCCAAATGTGGAGCATCCTTGGAATCCTTAAAGTCGAAGCAAGGCCAGTCAGAGGTTAGTAAGTCATAATCAAGCGTGTAACAGGCAAGCATGCCCAATTTTTGAAAGATTCCATCTCTTATGTAATCATAGCCTGTCGAGACGAAGTTTGCTGGTTTGAGTTTCTCTTCGAGAACATCCACAGGGATACCAGCTGGGGCAAGTTCGTATGCTTTTTGCTCGATAGCACCCGGAATTCTGAGGTACTGGTACGCCGCAAATTCTTTCAGCACACGCTGGTTATCCAGGTTCAGAATGGCCCCCAGTTCCCGTTCGAGCTGCCCCTTCTTCAAATTACAGTGTTGTAACACTTCGTTGATTCGCTTAAGAATCGGCGCCACACGATCTTCCATCTCATTTAAAATATTTTCGAGCCAATTATCGGGATTCTGTCTATCGTGTTCATAGTAGTATCGCCGCACTAAAGTGGAGGACGGGTTGGGCGTGCTAAAGGATTCATTTTCTAGATCATACAAAAATACTGCTTCTCTCCCAGGCACATTCCACGACCTTAAATAGAATTCCGGTACAAAATGCTGATTTTTCGTGACATTCATGACCCACCCGATGACGAAGAAAGAGCATACGCTCTGAATCCGAATATTATCAGCTGAATTGGGACAATTTTCCAAAAGTTGTCCATTAGTTGCCCAAAATCGGAAAATTCCAAAAAAAAGAAAGGCACCTAGCGAGGTCTTCGCCAAGTGCCCGGAATTTCTGGTGGCGAGGCTCAGAATCGAACTGAGGACACGAGGATTTTCAGTCCACTGCTCTACCGACTGAGCTACCTCGCCACAAGCAGGCGATAGTAGTGTAACCGCTGGTGGATTGTCAACCGAATTTATCACGCATTACGAGACTGAGGGCTCAATCAGAAAGGATGTGCGACTAGCGGGAAAGTTAGTGGCAATTTCTTTGATCTTTCCCAACAGCATTCCCATTAGTTAAAGTTCAGTGCCAAGCCCGTATTTCGAAACGAACTCCGCGATCTCCATTCCTACGATCTTCGACACTCTTTTGCGGTATTTCCAGGCTCTCAATTCGGCTTTGCAGATCCGCTCCCGTTTTTGGGATCGGTTTTCTTCGAACCTGGGTCCTCCAGTTCGGTTAGAAGCATTTCGAGGTCCTGTTCCGAAAGCTCTATCTGAAGGGATTCGTCTTCTGCCGGAGGAGGCTCGATAGCCTTCGGTAATTCGACCGGCGACGAGGTGTTCTGGCCGGGGGCTTCGTCGAGTTTTGAAAAATCCGGGAGGGAGATATTATCGAAATCCAGGAGGAGTTCCTCGGATTCGGTTTCGGCTGATTTCACAGTTTCTGCCACGGTATCGGCCATGGTATCCTTAACGGGTTCGGAAAGCTTTTCCGCTGCCTTCTGATCCTGTCCTGTTTCATCTATTCCTGATTGGATTAGAAAATCGAGTTCCTCATCGGAGATTTCAAGCAATCCCGAATCACCGCCCTCGTTCTGTGTCTGCACGGGCACTTCATCTGCGGCATGGGTATCGAAATCATCGGAAAAATCAAATGATGGAAGAGCGTTGTCTTCCATCGTCTCGGGGGCGGGCGATGCCTGAGTAAGCGGTTCTTTGTAATCTTTCAGAAGCGGTGCAAGAAAAAAGGGTATTGCCGGTTTGGCAGCGGCCAGCCCGAGAGCTTCTCTCGTTCCGGCGAGGGACATTCCGCATTTCTTACATTCGGAAAGGTAATCGAAACTAACAAAACCGCATTTCGTGCACTTCATTTTTTTCGCTCCCCTTTTGCCCGGTCTCGCCGAAATCGCCCCAGAGAAGTTGTATCGAGGAAATCATTGCAACAGCAGCCGTTTCAAATCGCAAAATCCTTGGGCCGAACCGTACCGGATGAAAACCGGCGCCAATGAGCTTTAAAATTTCCGGGGTCTCCCACCCTCCTTCGGGTCCGATAATCGCCAGGACCTCCCTGCAGGATGGGTGCTTCCTCTTTACTATATCGATGCTCTGCTCGCGCTCGCCCTCGAGCGCGATAATTTTCAGGATTTCGGACTTTTCGCCCGCTCCGCCACTCTCCAGCCTCTCGCCGTTTGAATGCGCCGCAAGCAAGCTGTCCAGATCCTCAAAAATTGAAATTTCCGGGACTCTGGTTCTGCAGCATTGGCAAAGAGCTTCTCGCGCTATTTTCGACCACCTGAGCGCTTTCTTACCGGCCCGCTCTCCGGCAAGGGAGTATTGGCTCCGGGCAGCCGGGAAAAGGGCGATCTTCGAAACGCCCATCTCCGTTGCCTGCCGCACGGCCATGTCAATTATATCGGTCCGAACGAGCGCAAGGGCGAGAGTAATTTTAAGCGGCGACTCAAAAAATGATAAATCAAGCCGCGAGACGATCCTTAAAGAAACACATCCCTTGCTTTTGAGCGCTATTTCAGTCTTCCAGGCATTGCCCGCCCCATCACGGACCTCGACCGTTTCTCCGATCCCCAGCCGCAGGACTTTTTCAAGGTGGTGTGATGCCTCCGCTGAAAGATCTACGAATTCCGCATCGGCCTGAATTCTTTCTATGAAAAAGCACCTGCGGGACATCTTCTATAGCCCGAGAACCTGGGAGACATACCAGTGCCACGCGATTTGTCCCCAAAAAATATAGCAGGCGGCGCCGAAGGACAAAAAAGGGCCGAAAGGTATTTCGGAGCCGAATCCTTTCCCGCCGCGCACAATCATAGGGAGAGCAAAAATCATGCCCGTTGTTGATGCCAGGAACACCGTAAACACCACGCCCTGCCAGCCGATGAATGCGCCTATCATTCCAAGGAGTTTGATGTCACCTCCACCCATGCCCTCTTTTTTTCGCAGAAGCGAATAGAGTGTGGCAATCAGGTATAAGCTGCCGCCACCGGCGAGTATGCCGATTAGCGAGTCGCTCCACGTCAGGCGAGGTGTGAAAAACGAAAAGGCAAAACCCAGGACGATCCCCGGGAGTGAGAGCACGTCGGGGATCAGAAAGGTGTCGAGGTCGATCATTGCAATTATCAGCAACAGCGAAAGGAAAACAAATTCGATAAGTATCTGCGGATGCAATCCATAGCGGCGAAACAGGAGAAATGCGAAAAAGCCGGTCAAGATTTCGACAGCCGGGTATCGAAAGGAAATAGAAGTCCCGCAGTTCCGGCATCTGCCGCCCAACAGCAAAAAACTCAATATGGGTATGTTATCGTAGAAAGAAATGGAGTTTCCGCAGCCGGGGCACCTCGATCCCGGACTCACAATCGATTCATCTCGGGGAACGCGATGAATTACCACGTTATAGAAGCTGCCAAAGCAGCATCCAATCACAAAGGCCATGATCTGGAACGTAAAAGGGACAGAGTTAACGAGGGCCATTTTCTTATTCCCCGCCGCTCGCCAGGTCCTGTTCGAGTTCCTCTTTCTTCTTATACTTGCAGGACGGATTTATGCAGAAAAGTGTTCCCTGACCGGATTTTGCGCTCCTCCTGAAAAGAACCGGGGCATTGCATGCAGGACAGCTTTCCCGAACAGGTTCACCCTGAAAGAGCATCTTGCATTCCGGATATTTGCTGCACCCGTAAAACTTACCCCTCCGGCTCATGCGCTCAACCAGATGACCTCCGCAGCCCTCTCGTGGACAATTGATGCCGCTTGAGACCGGACGAGTGCTCTTACATTTTGGATATCCGCTGCAAGCGAGGAAATTTCCATAACGGCCATGCTTCAGGAGCATTGGCTTGCCGCATTTTTCGCAAACCTCCTCGGTCACATGCTCCTTTGTTTCTACAGCATGGATCTGGCCGGTTTGGTCCCTTTTGTAATCGGATGTGTATGAGCAACCGGGATAGCCGCTACAGGCCAGGAATGGTCCGTTTCGGCTGAACCTTATCTTGAGCGGCTCGTTGCAGCGCGGACAGTTCAGGGAAGTAGGCCATCCGGCAGTCCGAAGATTCAGCATTCCCGTTCGGGCACCCTCGAGGGTTTTCGAAAAATCGCCGTAAAAATCTGTTAAAAGCCCAAGATAGGAGTTGGCGCCCTTTTCAATCCCATCAAGGCTCTTTTCCATGTTTGCGGTAAAATCCACATCCACGATATTAGGAAAACAGCCCGCCAGGATCTTGTCGATCACCATACCCAGTTCGGTGGGCGACAGCCGCTGCTTTTCGCGGGTGACATACTCACGATCGATAATTGTCGAGACGATAGTGGCGTAAGTGCTGGGCCTTCCAATTCCGAGATCTTCGAGTTCCTTTATCAGCGTGGCTTCGCTGTACCTTGGTGGAGGCTGAGTGAAGTGCTGTTTAGGGTCGATCGCGAGGAGGTCAAGCGACTGGCCTTCAAAGACTTCGGGGAGCCGTACATCTCCCTTTTCATCTTCCGGCTCGTCTTTTCCTTCCTCGTAGAGCGCGAGAAAGCCGTGAAAAGTAATGACCGACCCGTTCGCCCTAAAGACATAATCACCTGCCACTACGTCTATTGTGGTTTGATCGAGCAGGGCCGGTGCCATCTGGCAGGCCACAAAACGCTTCCAGATAAGGGTGTAGAGATTTAGCTGCTCGCGGGGTAAAAACTTCGCCAGGCTCTCCGGCGTGCGTGAAACATCAGTTGGCCGGATGGCTTCGTGCGCACCCTGTGCGGATTCTTTAGCCTTGTACACGGCAGGTTTTGCGGGCAAAAAGTCCTTGCCCCATTTTCCTGCAATGAAATCACGCGCCGCTTCGACAGCATCCTCGGAAAGGCGGGTAGAATCGGTTCGCATGTAGGTAATAAGGCCAACCGCGCCCTCACTTCCAACCTCGATTCCCTCGTAGAGCCGCTGCGCGATACTCATGGTCTGCTTTGCGGAAAAATGGAATTTTCTCGCGGCATCCTGCTGCAGGGTACTTGTGATGAAGGGAGGAGCAGGCCTTTTCTGCCGCTCTTTTTTCTCAACTTTACCTACAATCCAGTCAAGGGGCTTGAGCGCTGAGAGATGGCGCTGGGCTTCATCACCGGATGTTATCGTACACTTTTTCTTTTTGCACCGGATGAGCTGTGCAACAAAGGATTTCTGCTCCGTCGCCTTCTCTGAATGGGGAGCTACCCTGGCATCTATTGTCCAGTATTCTTCCTGGCGAAAATCGTGAATATCTTTTTCGCGCTCGCATATGAGCCTGAGGGCGACAGACTGTACCCGGCCGGCGCTAAGGCCCCTTCTAACTTTCTCCCACAACAGCGGAGAGATCATGTATCCGACCATGCGGTCTAGTATGCGCCGTGTCTGCTGAGCCTCGTAGAGCTTGGGGTTCAGCTCGTTGGGCTTGGCAAGGGCCTCCTTTATGGCTTTACGTGTAAGCTCATAGAAAAGGACCCTGTGAAGCGGCTTATTGCTCCCGATTTCTTCCGCAATGTGCCACGCAATGGCCTCGCCTTCCCTGTCGGGGTCAGGACCAAGGTATATGGCATCAGCTTTGGCCGCTGCTTTCCTGAGATCGTCGATAATTTTTTGTTTGCCCCGCACCACCTGGTATTCGGGTTTGAATCCCTCTTCGAGCTTTATGCCGAGCTTGTTTCCCGGAAGGTCCTTGATGTGTCCCACAGAGGCCTTCACTATGAAATCACCTCCAAGGTAGCGTTCAAGAGTTTTTGCCTTGGTGGGAGATTCGACTATCAATAAGGACTTGGACATCTGTTAATTTTACCTCATTTCACTCATTGGCCGGGCCGGTTACAAATAAAATACTTCCCCGGCAATTGCGAGACAAGCCCCTTCAATTCCAGCGCCAAAAGCATGGCGGCCGCCCGGTGGACCGGCATACCCGCGTGGTTTGCTATCTCGTCTATGTGTTTCGGAATTTTGTCCATAATTCTCAAGAGAATTGATTCCTCACCCGAGGCAATTCCCTCCTGGGCAATGACAGGCGCGGGGTCAGGATTCTCGCGCGGCCTCACACCTGTTCTGATAAGGGGCCGAATTTCTTCAATGATATCCTCCGCGCATTCGGCAAGCTTGGCCCCCTGTTTCAAGAGTCGGTGCGAACCGGTGCTGCGCAAACTTTGGGCCACCCCCGGAACTGCGAAAACCTCCCTGCCCTGTTCCAGGGCTAAACGCGCGGTAATAAGCGATCCGCTCCTTTCCGCAGCCTCGACCACCACCACTCCGAGCGACAGCCCGCTAATAATGCGGTTTCTGGCGGGAAAATTTCCGGGCGCCGGTGGTGTTCCAAGCGCAAACTCCGTCAGGAGCGCGCCGTAGTCATGGATTTCCCGCTTCAGGTCGGCATTTATTGACGGATAATCGTGGTCCAGTCCGCACCCGAGTACCGCAAGCGTTCGTCCCTTAGCGCTTATAGCTCCACGATGCGCGGCACTGTCGATACCAACCGCGAAGCCGCTCACAACAGTGATACCGCTCATGGCCAGGTCCGAACACAGCCGCCGCGTAAACAAAATCCCGGCCGGCGATGCGAACCGGGAGCCGACGACAGCTATGGAAACAAGATCGCGCGGCTCAATTTTCCCGGATACGAAAACCACCGCCGGCGGATCGGGAATCGTCGCAAGATTAGAGGGATAATCGGCATCTCCCAGGCATAGCAGCCTGATGTTCAGTGCCTTAAGTTTGAGCCATTGGGCCTCGGGATCGCGAAAAAATCGCTTTGCGGCAAGTGCTTCCAATGCGGGCTGTCGCACCACTCCAGCGGCCCTCAGATCTTTTAGTCCCGCACAAAGAATATTCTCAGGCGATCCGAATTTTTCGAGCAGATGAAGAACCGAGCGGTTTCCAAGCCCCGTAACCAGCTTGAGTTTCAGCCAGGCGATCCGGTTTTGCTCAGAATGCGATTCACTGGATTGCAGATTGTCCCCGGGTTCTATTGACGGGCTCCAATTTCGAATTTGGCGCGGCAAACGAATGCCTCCCCCTGATAAGTCCCGTTAACTACATGCGCCTACAGGATTTGTCAATTAATCACGATATGTTTATCATGCATGCAGGATAAAATAATCCAGCAGATATTGTAACACATGGAGCAAACCGGCCCCCTATATCCGGCAATAAAACCGACAGCTGACCCTCGTGCCAAGGGCCGACAGCCTGTATCCTGTCAAATCGGAGTCCCACGGGATGCAAGTCCCCGCGGTAATCGCTGCTATATTATCAGGAATGCTTCATCAGGAATTCCATGACGGCCTGGTTGAATCGCAACGGCTGATCGACCGGTGTGGCATGCCGTGAATCGGAGATGATAGTCAGCTCTGCTCCGGGAATTTGATCTGCATACCATTGCTTGTAAACAACCGGCGTATAGTCCTGGTCAGCAGACACGATCAGGGTGGGGACCCTTATATCACGGAGACCTTCCACGACGCTCCAACCCTTGAGCGCCCGTAGCGACTCACGATACGCATACCGGTCGTTTTCCGCCCAAAGCCGCGCCATGAAGCCGCGCAATTCCTCTTGTTCCGGCTTCGGGAATAATCGCCTGCTCAATATTCTCCCCATCTTTCGCATTCCAAGAAATCTAACAATCAATTCCCTCTTTGCCATTTCCAGTTTCTGTTTAAGAGTGCGAAGAATGAATTCGGGGCCGCTGTTCACTATCACCATGGCCTTGACCAGCTCGGGTGAGCTTACCGCCAGTTGAAAACCCGTCATGCCACCCATCGACAGGCCGATAATGTGGCTGGGGGAAAGATCGAGGGTACGGATCAACCCGGCTGTATCGGAAGCAAACATCGCAATCGAGTATGGGCCGGAGGGCTTATCAGATTTGCCATGACCGCGGGGATCAAATGTCACCACCCGGAACTTACGTGAAAAATGTTCTACCTGGTTTACCCAGGAGCGCGTGCTCAAACCAAGGCCATTGATGAAGAGCAGAGGTTGGCCTTGCCCGGCCTCCTCATAATAGAGACTGATTCCATTGACCTGTATGTAAGGCATGACGTTTCCTTTTATAGCTTCGATGCTCCAGCCCGTTTCACAACATCTGAAAGAATGGTACAATCCACCGGTCAGCTCTTAGTGAAGATTTGGATAGTAGTGGACACGAATATCCGTCTACACTACCGACTGTAAAATATGCCCGGGGATATACACGTGGATCAAATCGGCCTGAATCACCAGTTTAAACCCGAACTCCTGGCTCCCGCGGGCAACATGGACAAGTGCCGGATAGCCCTTCTCTATGGTGCCGATGCGATCTATTGCGCGGGAAAAGATTTCAGCCTTCGCGGATTCACTCATAACCTAAGTTCCGAACAGCTTGCGGAAGCGCTCTTTTTCGCCCATATCCACAGAAAAAAAATATATGTCGCGGTTAACGTCTTCGCCAGGCAGGCTGATCTGAAAGAACTTCCGGCTTACCTCGAATACCTTCAACACCTTTCCGTGGACGCACTTATTATTTCCGACCCCGGCGTATTACTGCTGGCCCGGCGGCATGCTCCGCGTATACCTGTCCACCTTAGCACACAAGCTAATACGACCAATTCTTTGAGCATGACTTTTTGGCGCGACCAGGGGGTAAGTCGGATAAACCTTGCCAGAGAGCTCAGCTTTTCCGAATTGGCCGAGATTGCGGAATCCGCCAATAGAGAGCAGATCGAAATCGAGGTTTTCGTCCACGGGGCAATGTGCATGTCCTACTCGGGAAGATGCCTCATCAGTGCCTACCTTAACCGGAGAAGCGCCAACAGCGGCTATTGCACTCAACCCTGCCGCTGGTCTTACAGGCTGGTCGAGGAGAAACGGCCTGGTGAGTTTTTTCCGGTTGTTGAGGATCATCGCGGCACCTTTATCTTTAATTCGAAAGACCTTTGCCTTGTCGAGCACATAGCAGAACTTTCAGCACTCGGGATCAGCTCATTCAAGATAGAGGGCCGGATGAAGGGAGCGCTCTACCTGGCAAGCGTCACCCAGACTTACCGCAGGGCAATTGATAATTGCTTTAAAGAATCCGGGACCACTGATTGCTCCCTTCATCTTTTTGAGGACCTTCTCAAGGTGAGCCACCGTCCCTACACAAAAGGTCTTCTGTTCGACGATCCCGCCGCGCCTGCAAATACCGAAGGCGAAATCGATTATGTCAGGACTCATACGTTGGCCGGAATCGTCAGGGTGCTCCCGGAAAGCGTTGTGCCAGCCTCTTTTTTCATCGAAGCAAGGTCAACGCTTAAGCCTGGTCAGGTACTTGAATTTATTTTTCCGGATGGCTCGTGCAGGTCCCATGTCCTTGATCAGATCGAGGACATGGCCGGCAACATTCTCCCCCAAGCGCATCCAAACAGTTGGATCAAGTGTCCAGCTAAAATTCCTGCTTTTCCATCTCAGGTGGTCAGAACTCATGCAGGGCGGCAACAAAGCCTGACATAAATTCTTGAATTATTCCGAACCGGTTGTAAGATATAGAGCGGCAATTACTTCAATTTCGTTCTCGTTTCAATCTGGGGATTAGCACTTGAGTAACAAGAATCCTGAAAACCAATGCCCCGCAGGCGTATCCAACTGCCCCGTCTCGGCCGAAATGACGCAACTGCGCGAGCAGTGCATCCGCCTGGAAGCCCTATCCTATATCGACGACCTGACAGGTCTTTTCAATTTCCGTTATCTGCAACGGGCTCTCGAAACCGAAATGGAGAGAACCCGGCGCACGATGCTTCCGACAAGCCTTATCATGGCCGATCTCGACAACTTCAAAAATGTTAATGGTGTCTACGGACATGAAGCCGGCAATACCGCCTTATCGTGGGTGGGCAGACTGCTTCGTGAGAGCACCCGAATTATAGACATTCCATGCAGGTACGGCGGCGAGGAATTCGCACTTATTTTGCCCAGCACTTCTCTTGTGCAAGCATCCAATATTGCCGAGCGCCTTCGCGTTATTATAAATTCCAGCCAGGCTATATTGAACGAAAAACCCGTTACACTTTCGGCAAGCTTCGGGGTAGCCATTTTCAACCACAGGGATGAGTCGACGACGAGCGAGTTTATTCGCAGGGCCGATGGCTTTTTGTACCACGCCAAAAACCTGGGAAGAAACCGGGTCTGCTCTCAGGAGCCCACCTCGATAATACCGGAGATCGGTGTCACTCCGGCCGAGAAAGAACTTCTTTTCGGCGAGAAAAAAGACTGATCTAGATCTTCTAAACCCGCCGCATTTCTCGATCCGCCTGTCCAGGCTCTCCTCTTCCTTACCGCTCTTCCATGCCCCTCCATTTTCCATTGCACTATTATTCCATCTCATATAGGTTTTCGGTCTTCTTCGCCGGCCGCGCATACGAATTTCGGCTCACCTAATATCAGTCCGCGTCCAGGGTTGAAGTGATGGGTTCCGCTCCG
>DBMI01000075.1:4043-12629 GCA_002298165.1 Desulfarculales bacterium UBA702 | reverse complement strand
AAGGATAAACCAGAATTCTGGATAGTCTTTTTGAGCCTGTCAGTCAACATGGCCTTTTTCCCCGATTAAAATTGATGAAAAGCAAGGGCCCGCGAGTGTAAAAACCTGCAAACCGCAGTCAGACACGCATTTCAGCTCCGACCAAAAAATTGAGCCTGTAGCAAATTTTTGGTTGACTAACCATTTTTATGGTGCTAGCATCCGGGCCGTCTAACCAACTAATTAGAATGAGGAGGCTAAAAAATGACAGCAATGCAGATTAAGGTCGCACTAATGGAAAAAAGGATTTCCATGAGGTCCATTGCGAAAAAACTCGGGGTTTCCGCAAACTCCGTATCGCTCGTCGTGAGCGGCCGGATGGTAAGCAGGCGCATAATGGAGGAGATAGCAGCAGCTATTGGCGCCCGCCCTGCCGAGGTATTTCCGGTCAACAGCTCCAATCTTGCCTCCTCAAGCAAAATATTGTGATTTGAGAGTACATGAAATAGGTTTCAATGTCAAATATTTTATCCAAGTAAATGGTCAATGCTGCAAAGATATTGGTGCAACAATTTGGTTCAACTTTCCTGTGGGGGAGAAGAGGTAATGGAGAAAGATTCAAAATGTTCGCATTGCGGTAAGCAGAAGAAGTTGATCGGACACGGGCTGTGCTGCGCCTGCTATCACCGGCAGCGGCGGAAGAGGCTGGGGACGGCCGGTGAGGTGAGGAAAGAGGGCTTTACGGTGTCGGTGGATTTCGCTCCGATGGCGTTTTTGCTTGAAGAGTTGAAGAAGAGGGCCGGATCGGAACTTCGCGATGTTGGCCCCCAGATTCTATGGGAGCTCAACAAGAGCGTGGGGGCTGGACAATGTTGAGCGTTAGGGAATGGGCCGACATCGAAGGAGCACTTGAAGAGATAGGAATGCTCGACCTGGAGATATCCGAACTCTCATCTGCCCTGGGAAGAAAGCTCTATGACCTGCTGGGCGAGTACTCCGGAGCAATATCGGAACTGGGCGCCAGGCGCACTTCCATCGAGTCGACGGTCCAGCTTTTCTGCCTTGTCAACAAAAGTGAATTTGCAAAGAAGCGCAGCAGGCGGTTCCAATACGGCAGGATCGCATTCAGGACAGCGGAACGGATCGAGATTCCCGATGAATTACAGGCGGCGGCTGCCGCCACCCTGAAAAAACTCGGCTTTTCCGAGTGCATCGAGACCAGGGAACGCCTGGATAAGGGCGCTCTCAAAAGACTCTCTGACGCCGATCTTGCCCGTTGTGGCATAAAGAGGCTCCGAGAGGACCATTTCCGTGTAGAGCCGGACCTGAACCTTATCTCGCAAAAATTGGGGAAGAGGGACCTGGAAGTGCGACCGTTTGCCTTCGACATTGAAAAATTGGCAAGGCTCCTAACAAAAAACGATGAAAATGATTGTCCGCGACAGGACGAAAATGCCTCCACGCCGGAATTTGCCGGAGATGGGGCTGATTAACAGGATCAAAAAGGGCAGGAAGGAAGACAGCATGTACAAGGTCGGGCACAGGGGCAGGATGAGGGACCATGCGGTCATACTCTACAAGCTGCTAAAAGAGAACAAACGCATTTCCATCGCAAGGGTCGCGGAGGAACTGGGGACGAGCGAAATAACCGCTCGCCGGTGGATAGATTCTTTCAGCTGTGTGTTGCCAATACGCCTGGAACGTGGAGTGGTTATTATCGAGCACTGGGTCAGATAAGGGATCGGAAAGCACGGCATGCCCCCGTATCGACCGCCTGGTTACCGGATTATACCGGCAACTGGGCCGATACCGCAGGGCATGCCGAACCAACGAGATCAAAGGCGTGCCTTTGGAACCCGTCAATGGTCGGGTAAAAGCTATTATCAGTAGGGAGGTGGGTAATAGCCCCTGTCCCTATCGTAATAGTCTCTTTCTCTATCCCGTTCCCATGAATCCTTAATGGCCCCGCCGACAACTCCCGCGGCACCACCTATGGCTGCACCGGCCGCCGGACTACCACCGGTTGCAGCGCCGATTCCCGCGCCAAGGCCCGCGCCAAGGGCACCGCCACCCAGTATGTTCTGCTCGGTTCTGGACATTCCCGCACACCCGGCNNTGATTCTCATCTGATTTCCTCCGGTATAAATTCTCTATCTCATGGAACTTTAATCTAAAATCTCACGAAATAGGTTAAGCATTGCCCCCTCTGCGTCAAGTATCCCCGATCTTAAGTAACCCCAGTCGCAAAACATTATCCGATAAGGATTTCTCCTTTTTTAATTCCTACAGCCGACATTTTGCTGTATACCAGTCGAAACTAAGAAGGAGGCCGGGAAAATGCTAAATCTGCTTTGTGGTCGCGATCCCGCTGAACTTGGCATGAAGACCTACGAGGGGTGGAACATTACTGCTTTCCTCGATCACCTCGAAGCCTGCGAGAAATGCTCAAAGGCACAGGAAACCCTCATCGCCAACCTCAATAAAATAATAGGGAGTAAAGACCAGGGTTAACAATTTTTCGTCTATCTTGAATTCACCTCCCCCGGACCCCTGTTCAGCTTTCTTCCTTTCGGCAATTCATGATTCCACACGGGGCTTGCCTAAGTCATACCCCGCCCGTACTTGCCGGGAACTCCAATGTTCGAGGCCACGCAGGATTCAGGCTGATACTGGTCCGTCTTTTCCTGAGCTGCCTTTCCATTATTGCTCTTCATCATTTCCGGAATAATCAAGCATATATTCGAGGCCGGCCCGGATTGGGTAAAACCCGCCCCAGACCCTGCCAGCAGGACTGCCAATGCTATCAGCACGATAATTTCCTTGTTGCGCATTGTTTCCGCTCCTGTTGACTCTTAACCAACTGCCGCCTGCACAAAATTCCTAAAGACCGTACTAAGTACTATAAATAAAGTAATCATGGTCGTAAGGGATTCAGCCTGGTGAGGGATGCTTATAATTCGTGTAGGGGGATGTGCCGGCCTGCTTAAGCTAGCTTTTAGCGGTCGTTGATTCGGACAGCCCCTCCCCGAATGAAAAGCAAGGAGGAGAAAATGTCAAAGCCGAAAATGCCCCATCCGGCACACGATGAGCACCTGTGCTATCTGCAGAACATGGGCTATATAGAATCGAACCTGGAAGAGTATAAGAAGCTTGTAAAAGACGCGAAATACGTATGCAAAAATTGCGGTCGGGCAGCAGCCAACGAGAAGAACCTGTGCAACCCGGAAAAACTGTAGCCTCCCGCGGAAATGGCGATTCTTTTTTCGATCTATTTCGTAATTGGCATTCGTACAATTTGGGTAAACAGAAAAAAACTGGTTTAGTTGAGCGGTGAGTGGAATCTGCTGCGAATGCCTGTTGGACGTGGCAAAAGCCCAACCTTTTAGCAGCCGGAGTTGGGTTTCGTCCTATATCATTGGATGGATCTACGCTCAACATTGCCCACGGGAGTTGCTACGGGAGGTCTCGCTTGAGGCCGTAAAGCTGAAGGACTGATGCCAGCCATAAAAGGATGGAGGAGAGCGGCGTTAGGACACCGGCATGCAGGAACCCGATCCATGTGATTTCGGACAGAAAATTAACAACGAAAAAGGACCCGAAGATTACCCACCACCCCCTGCCGATAACCGCTTCCCCGCGTTTGTCCCAGATCGAAGCTATAAGGCCCATAACCGGCACTGCGGCAAGAGCATAATAGTGAGGCTTGCAGGTTGCTATTGCCGGAATCAATGCAAGCAGGATTGCTCCGGGACCAAGGACCTCGACCAGTGGTGCACTCAATTGCCTTCCGGGGCGTTCGGATGATTGCTTGGGAGTGGGGTTGTTGTGAACCCTATTGATAAGCAGAAGCGTAAGGCCTATCAGCGAGGCCCCTACTGCAAGCTGGAACGCTGAATAGAGGAACGGAATGCTGCCGGGCCATTTGCCCTGGTCAGGATTCAGGGCCTTGAACAATGCCGCGCCGTAACTCGGGAACTGTCCCCCGAGTACATTGAGTTCTCCTGAGATATCCGGGTGGGGTGCTCCGGTTAGAATGCCTTTCAAACGAAGTTCATAAAGATCGCTGTAAATCAGGGCCGTTCTGGCAGGACCAATCACAATTGAAGGTATCAGCATCATTCCCGCAAGCATTCCGGCGCTAAACCCGGCAATAAAGCGCCTATTTCGCCGCAAAAGAGGATAGAGGATGAGTCCCGCGAGATAGAGTTTGATACAGCTCCCTAATGCAAGCCAGGCACCGGCCCTGAAGCCTCTGCCGCGCAGCATTGATGCGCACATGCCACAAATGGAGAGCAGAAGAATGGAATTAACCTGCCCCCTTCCCAAGGTGTAGCCAATGGCCGCCATGCACACGAGAGTCGGTATCAACCGCAGCTCCCACCAGCGTCGCTCGAACGGGAGGGGCTTTTGCAGGGCGGGATTAATGAAGGCTGCCTCGATTGCGCTTGCGAGAAGGTGAAGCGCCCATCCGAGGATAATCACACCGACAGCGTACCAGAGCGCCACGCAAACGGGGTAGGGCAGCAGCCGCAAGTCAACATCCGCAGCGGCTCCGCCTGGCGGATCGGCAAAAGGGGCGAGCAGGATAGCAAGGAGCGGTGGATAGTGGTAATGCCATCCATTTGTGTCGGAAACCTGATAGAGATTCTCGCCTGCCCGTAAAGCCCAGGCCGCTCGGAAATACACATCGGCATCAGTGTGGCGGTGATCGAGAAAAGCGGAACGGTGCACGGTCACAGCGCCGAAAAGCACAACCAGAATCAGCAGGGCGGCAATGCCTGCACGCCCCCACTTACCAAGGGGGCGCGGAGCTGAAGCGGACAGAGCTGAGGCGGGCTTTTGCCCAGAGACCATCTTGGTCATCCATACGAGTACAGGTTGGATTGAGCGAGAACGATAAATGGCAATACGGGGCCTGTTGCCCAAATAGTTTTTCNNATTGGATGGCACGAACCTGATGATGTTCGAAGCTGAGAGCCCGATAGATCATGCAGGGGGTTTGGGCAACAGCCCCTACGAACCAAGCCATAAACAGCGAAAGAGGGCTGTCAAACCCGCTCGCTCCACGTTGACCTAAAAGCGACTAAAAAACCCTGACGAGTTATAGGAGGATTATCAATTTACGGAATATCATAATTTCGCCGTTATGCCGTCAACATGCGCCTTTACCGGTCAGAACGGAAACGACCGTTTTGAGAATGATCTTCAAATCGATCCAGACCGAGTGATTCAAGAAATACCAGACGTCGAGTTTTACTCTCTCCTCATAGTTCACGGTATCGCTTCGGTTGCCGGTCTGCCAGAGTCCGGTGATGCCCGGCCTCATAGAGCAATAGGAGCCCGCATTGTCTTTGTAATAGTTGCAAAGCTCATCTTCGACTATCGGCCTGGCTCCCACAATGCTCATGTCTCCTTTGAGAACATTGAAAAACTGTGGAAATTCATCCAGGCTGGTTTTTCTCAGGAATCTTCCAATCCGCGTTACCCTGGGATCGTTTTGAAGCTTGTAGGTCTTCTCCCATTCTTCCCGGGCATTCTTGTCATTTCTCAGGAGTTCCGAGAGCTTCTGGTCGGCGTTGCGCACCATCGTCCTGAATTTCCAGCACTTGAAAGGCCTCCCGGCAAGAGCTATGCGCCGATGGCCGTAGAAGACAGGCCCACCATCCTCTAGCTTTATCAGAACGGCTATGATCAATCCGAACGGCAGAAAACAGATTATTGTGAACAGAGAAAATATAAAATCGAAAAG
The DNA here is from genome assembly GCA_002298165.1 of Desulfarculales bacterium UBA702. Lineage (GTDB taxonomy): Bacteria > Desulfobacterota > Syntrophobacteria > Syntrophobacterales > Syntrophobacteraceae > SbD1. The sequence goes on along the minus strand of DBMI01000075.1, from coordinate 6,901 downwards.
CCTCTTGCTGTGAAAGCGCGGCGTGAAGCTAAGGAAAATTATATCTCCGTAAAGCTGGATTTCCGAAGTATACATCTGCAAAAACTGAAGGCTGGGCACAAGGAAAAGCTCAGCTCCAAGTGAGCGGCAACTTGAGAGGATCTGATGTATTTTATGCTCCTCCGACATCGGAAGGGCAATATAGACGTAATCTACTTCATTTTTCGAAAGGTAATCCGCAAGACTGTCGATCTTTCCGATTACCGGGGTTGAAAAAGCGCTATCCTTTACCTTATCATCAAAAAATCCAATGACCTGCATCATCGACCAAGGTGATGTCTCTATAGTCGAAATAATGGACCTGGCTGTGTCGTTTACACCCACTATCACAGCTCTGCCAGGCTGCATCCCGCTGTGCCTGATGAGCCTCATGCCGTGCCTGCCAATCAGGTGCAGCATGAATATCACGAGGGGCGTAAACGCAAACCATATCAGAATGACAACCCTGGAGAAATCACTAGACATCTTCATGGCGAAAAATAAGAACAGCAACACCGCTACAGTGGTACTCCAGACTTTGGCTATAAGGATAAACTCCCTGTAGAGCCGCAATCCGTACCATGACCTGTAAAGGCTGAATGTACAAAATACGGTGAAGCAATAAAGGGGCGTAAACACGGTGAGATATAGATAGGAATCCAGGTGGTCCCGGACGTTTACACCATAAACGGCGAGCAGAATCCACAAAAAGACAATTACCGCGATACTGTCCACCGCATACAATAGGTACCTTAAATAGGAACTCTTTCTAGAGCTCACCAACATATGGATACCCTCAAATTGAGTTCTGCGATCTCCACGCGCCGCGTTTTCCCGGCGCAGACCCAGGATAAACAGAGCCGCGAATCTTAATTGCGGGTTTATGCATTTCCGATACCAAATTACTTTGCGGATGAGTACTTCAGTGAACCTGAACGGTGGAATCCGGCTTTTTGCTTACCAAGCCCCCTTGAGTGGCCCACATTATACATATACCAGGAAGGAACGCAATCTCCAAAGAACCATTTTCATCTAATGCTAATTGTAAAACCTGAAGGAACCAAGCGGTCTGGATAGTAAAACCTCAATCACTCGCGTTCCAGCTCCCAGCGCACCCGCCGAACCTCTCAAAAAAGTAAACAGGGGAACAGCGGCAAGGAGGCGGAAATCGTTTTTTGCGTGGCGAAGGTAAGATCGTTCATTTAGCACAAAAACGATTACCGCCATTAGAAGCACTCTGGAAAAAACTGTGGGCAAAAAAAAGCTGCCCGCCAAAAGGAAAACCAGGATTGGCGAGAGTATGACCTCGAGTTTTTGGGCGTTTGGGGTGTAGGAATCTCCCATTGCCTTTTCCGGGTGCTTCTGCCATGTAACGGCCCGCCAATAGGCATATCTGCATTTCTTCCTGAAATAGTCCCGGATGCTTTCCGGGTGGCGATGAAGCACACGTGCATTGCGCGCGGGAACCATTTTCAATCCCTTGGCGGAAAGCCTGTATGAGAATTCGACGTCCTCCGCGGTGGCTCCTTTATACGATGTGTCGAACCCTCCGTTTTCCAGGAAGATATCTCGCCTGTAAGCGGCTGCATGCGTGTCGATAAAGTCTATGGAATCACGAATCATCAGCCCCTTATACTTCGTTTCATACTCAGCCTGGACGAACCGGGCGGTAAGGCTGGCCTGGTTTGTGAGGTAAAATCCCTTTGTCCCGGCGACCTGGGGGTCGGAGAAAGGGGCGGCCATTTCGGCGATCCAGTTTTGGAGCGGTTCGCAATCGGAGTCGGTAAAAAGTATTATCTCTGATGTGGCTTCCCGTGCTCCCAGATTTCGAGCCGCGGCGGGGCCTTTGTTCGGCTGGGCCAGAACCTTTACTCCAAATTTCTCGGCGATATGCCTGGTGTCGTCGGTAGACCCGTCATCAACCACGATAACCCGGAGCAGGGATTTCGGGTAAGTCTGCTTGCTCAGCGCCTCCAGACAGCGCGGCAGGGTTTCCCTGGCATTATATGCCGGGACAATAACAGTAACGGATGGAAGCTGAGCCGTCATCGCATTCTGGTCCCAAAAAGGAGGTGCCTTGCAAACTTCCTGAAGGCCTTCAGAGTCCTGATTCCCTCCGCTGGGTCGGAAAGAAGCTGAGCGAGCTTATAGCCGACATAGTTCGGCCGCAGGTAAAATTCGCGTCGGCAGTGGTCGCAAAATTCCACCATCCCAGCGGCCGAAATATTAGGCAGATTTACGATACACCTGTGCAGGCCATCTTCAGTAATGTAGTCCCTGAAATTACTTGAAGATATGTACCCACTTTCGCGATAGAGATCGTAGAGCCCTGTCCCGGGGTATACCATTACGGGAAAGAACTGCGCCACATCGGGATTCAGGGATTTTGCCATGGCGAGAGTCTTTTCCATTGTTTCCTGTGTCTCGCCCGGCATACCGACGAGAAAAGCGCCGTTTACCAGCAGGCCGGCCTTCTTGCTGTCGGCCATGAACTGTTTGTAACTGGCGAGGCTCGTCCCTTTTTTCATTCTGTCAAGAAGCACCTGGGAACCGGACTCGAAACCGACAAGCAGCGAGCGGCATCCCGCCCTTCGCATAAGGCTCAGGGTTTTCTCATCCAGATCGGCCCGGGCGTTGCACGACCACTTTACTCCAAGGCCCCTCCTAAGGATTTCCTCACAGAAAAGGATTGTCCTCTCTCGGCTCGCGGTAAATGTGTCATCTTCAAACATAATTTCGCCAAGCGGAGAAAAATCGCGCACGACGTATTCCATCTCGTCGATAACATCTTCTATGGACCGCGTGCGCCAGGCTCGTCCCGTAACCGTCTGGGGATAAGA
>DBMI01000075.1:579-4028 GCA_002298165.1 Desulfarculales bacterium UBA702 | reverse complement strand
CCCGAGTAGAAATAATCGCGGTAATCCAGGTGCTTCCTGTAGCTCCTGGTTACCCAGGGTATGGAGTCGAGATTTTTTAGCGGCACCCTCGAATCGTTTACCACCACGGCATTATCGCCGCGCCGCCTGAACGCGAGACCGGGCACGCCGCTCAGGTCCCGTCCTTGTCCAATCCTTTGCGCAAGCTCTGAAAGCACTGGTTCGTATTCGCCGATCACCACGGCATCTATCGATTCATCCAGGTCCAGCGTCTCGGCCGGGAGTGCTGTTACATGCACCCCGACAAGGACCACAAAGACATCGGGCAGGAGATCTTTTATCGAGGCGGCGAACGAAACATCGTTGTAGATGCTTGGGGTGCTGGTTGCGACTATAATGACATCGGGCTTGAATCGACCGATTTGATCGGACACCTCTTCGGGCGGGAGTTTTTTTGCCGGAGCATCCAGCAACCGGACTTCGTGCCCGTGGGCCTCCATGTATCCCGCGGCATAGGAGAGCCACATCGGGTAATAAAACGTACCGCTCTTGGTAATTGCAGGGCTTCGCTGCTCCCTGGAATACCTGCCATGGCGGTTAAGAAAGGGCGGATTAATGAAGGCCAGCCTCATGGGTCGGGACAATTCCGGTTAAGAGAAAGGATCTCTTTTCATTCGACCGGGGGGCGTGTGCTCGGCAACCCCGGCGCAAATGGCTGCGAACTGGATTGTACGGTCAGGAGAGTGAATTCTATCCCCCGCAAAAGTAGAGTCAAGAGGCAATCAAGGCCAGACAGGCCGCCGGAGACACGCCGACCCGATTTGTAAATTAAAATCGGAGGCGGCCAAACCACAATCTTAGCGTCATGGGTTCGCAGTCTCTTTGAATAGGGGTACGTCACCCTTTTGCGACATTGAACTGCGCAGAGCCATGAAACCGATGTAGTATTCCGGATTCGCCCTGATATAACTTTCCAGTCTTGACGCAAAAGCCTGAGTGATCCCAGTCTTCGTCTCCTCAGCTTCTTCCCCGGCGAGGATCTCGATCGGAGTTTCTATAATGACCCTATTTCTTCCCGAGCCATCTCTCAAGACAAACGTGGGTAAAACGGCGCACCCCGTTCTCCTGACGATATCCGAGGGCCCCGGGGAGAGAAGGGCTTCATGCCCGAGCAGCCTAACCGAAATCCTCTCTTTTCCGCCACCACCGTCAATCGCGACACCAAGCAACTCGTTTCTTTGCAGGCAGCGGAACGCCTCCTTTACAGACTTAAAAATGTTTATATGCCTCACAGGCAGAGACTGTTCGTGCTCGGTGCGCACCTGCAGGGCATAATCTTCCATGGCGGAGAGCTTTTTGTCCGCAAGCACCTCCTTCCATGCCGTGGCGGGAGCGCTTAGCTGGCACATCCTGTAGCCCCTATGTCCCATGGCGGGCATGACCATTTGATTGGCTCCGAAGTGAGCAAACAGCAACATGGCGCCATTGCCTCTGGACAGAGCTGAATCCAGGTTTTCCAGCCCCTCGCAGACCGCGAAAAACATGATGTTCAATGGATTGAGTAAGGGATAAAGCAAAACCTCGAGTTCCCTGCGAGCCTCTGCCTCAAAAGCTTTCTGTACAATTTTCTTTTGCCGCTTTTTCTCCATATCCGAGCCGAAGATGAATCGTACTTCCTCTTCAAGAGCCTTACGTTTTCCCCTGAAACACAGATATGCAAAGGCACCGAGCAGCTTTCCGGTTGGATAGACAAACTGCGAAGGCATTCTCTGGACCAACTGTCTGAACGGTCCCCAATATATAAAAAGGACGGAATCTTTAATCACACCCATAGCTTGCTTTCAATGACCCTTTATTTGAGCGCGTCCAGGGATTGGCAGACAGGCTGCTCGCCTCGCCATCCAGTTTCATCCGACAATGCGTTTCCATTTACTTTTTAGCGGCTGGTATCAATGAGTCTAACTTCAGGTATGCCCAAACATCTCTTACGGCTTTCCTGATGCACCTTTGCATAGCGGAGTGATCCTGAAACTCCCGGCAGGGAGCGCAGCTCTTCCCGCATCCGCCGGAGCGGACCTGCCACAATTCCCATCTGTTTTTAGTTTTAAGTTTTAGTACCACGATTCCTGATAATTCGCAAAGCTGTAGCCGGCCGACTTAGGAACAAAGGTAGGAAAATGGCGGTTGGAGCTATGTGGAGCCTTGCCGATGGGGTTAAAGGTGCATTTTTTTTATTCGATCGATCAACTCATCGAGTTCCGCCGGGGGATTTTCAATGGCCCTGGTTGTAACCTGGCTGAGGCCTTCGCCATGGTTGAAATCGACTCCCGGTACAGTTACAAGCCAGGATGGCGGAGGGGTTTTGAAAAGATATGCAGTGTAGGCTAAAAGGAGCGAGACATCGAGATGGTGGCCCATGCTTGGAGAACCAATCTCAGCGGGTGCAACTTTTTCAACACGGATCAGCAAATCATCGCCGGACTCCGTAACCGCACGGGTATCAAGGAAGATGACGGCTGAGATGTTTTCCTTTGAGATATCGAGGGAAAGTTCAGGGGTGAGTTGATGGACCTCTAATCGAACAACGGATTGGCCAGCCTGCAGGAAAAGCTGCTCGAGCTTTTCAGCCAGAATGAAACCAGCCCCGTCGTCTCGGCGCAGGCTGTTTCCGTATGCAATCAGCAATATCATTCGCGACTCGGCTGAGGACCGGCCAGAACGCGATAATCTTTAGAGCCTTTCCCATCCATGGCAGCTACCCTTTCCGGGGTAGGCGCCCGCTATGCGGCCCGGGCGAACTCCAGCACGATTTTGAATTGGCGAAAAAGCAACATTATGCGTCTGCAATTAGAAATCACCGATGATTGCCGGCGATTGCCCCGAAATCCGATCCGGGACCCAGAATAACTTAGGTTCTTACGCGCCTTTTTTCAAGAATTCTCTACAGATTCAGTCAAGAAATGTGGGGCGGGCCTTTCAGCCCGCCCTTCACTTTCTTGATTGGCTTTAATCCCTTACCTTCTCCTGCACCAATTCGCCGTCGTGGCCGAATAGCTGGATATGGAGCGGCATCTGACCAACTGCGTGCGTAGCACAGCTCAGACATGGATCATAGAGCCGGATTCCGTGCTCGACGCGGTTCATCAAGCCCTCGGTTATCTGGGGCTTGCCGTTCATGTAGGCTTCGGNNTTTATCGCCTGGTTGTTGTTGCCCGTGGCGACAAGGAGATTGGCCTTTGTCATTATGCCGTTATCGTCTACGTGGTACTCGTGGATTAGAGTGCCGCGCGGGGCCTCCATGATGCCAACGCCCATGGGCTCGTTTGGTCCGCCGACGCTTCGCAGATGATGGGCATCATGGATCTGCGGATCGTCAATGATTTCCTGGATTCTTTCCAGCGAGAACAGGAGCTCGATGAGGCGTGCGTAATGAGCATGGAAGCTGCTGGAAACGGGCTTCCCATGTCCGA
>DBMI01000075.1:0-490 GCA_002298165.1 Desulfarculales bacterium UBA702 | reverse complement strand
ATGTAGCTCCAAGGCTCGACGGCCTCGGCAATGATCTTGCGCCAATCGTCTGTCGGAATCCCAGGCTCAAGTACCCGGCCCTCGGAGTCCATTACCCTTAGAAGGCCGTCGTAGTGTTCCAGACCGCCATCGGGGGTAACCAGGCCGATGTAGTAGCTTGGGAAATCGCCGTAATGCTTTGCCTCTTCCTTGAAGCTCTCGTAGTTGTCCTTGAGCAGGTCGAGGGCGACCTCTGCTGTGTCAAAAGCATCCGGCAGGCCGTTTTTAATGACCGCCAGCTGCTCTAACGTCAGCCCTTCGCGCACGCCGCCCGGAACGGCCCAGGGCGGGTGAACGGATTTTGCTCCGAGCATCCGGATGATATTTTGTCCGAAAGCCCGCAGCTTCACACCTTTTACCGCCAAGTCCGGGAACTTCTGAACAAGGCCGACTACATTGCGGATCGCTGGATCACTCTCCATCCCCAACAGCAGGTCGGGTGCGCTCAGGT
>DBMI01000015.1 GCA_002298165.1 Desulfarculales bacterium UBA702 | reverse complement strand
AGTAGGACGCCGCCGCCTCATCCCCCATATAAAAACCCCTCGGACCTTCTTGGGCCGAGGGGTTTTTTTTATTGAACCCACCCTGATATGGTGGCCCTTGAAGCAGCCTCAAGCTCGTCCGTAGAGCTTTGTCATATCGAGTATCTCTTTTGCCAGTTCGGCGGTTAACTGGTCGGTCGTTACTCGCCATTCCCAGTTGCCGAAGGTCGTTGATGGTGTATTCATGCGGGCTTCAGTGCCCAGGTCGAGGTGATCCTGCATTGGAATGATAGCCGTATCCGCAACCGACATCATCGCAAATCTGATCAGCTCCGCGGCGATGTTGCCGCCGTTTAACTCACGCCCCAGGTAGCTTATAACGTTTTCCTTCTCCTGCTCGGAGAGATCGTGTTCGAACCAGCCGCGGCTGGTGTTGTTGTCGTGAGTGCCTGTGTAAATCAGGCAGTTTCGGACGTGGTTATGGGGAACATAGGGATTTGTCGCCAACTCGCCCCCAAATGCGAAATGGAGAATTTTCATCCCGGGGAATCCATATTTCTCCATTACTTCCTTTACGTCCGCGGTGATGATTCCAAGGTCCTCCGCGATGATCGGCAGTGAAGGGAAGCGCTTAAGGAGCATATCGAAAAAATCAAATACCGGGACTTCCACCCATGTGCCGTTAATCGCGGTTTTCTCAGATGCCGGCACTTCCCAGTACGATACAAAACCCCTGAAGTGGTCGAGGCGCACCATATCGAAATGTTTTAAGTTGTGCTCCATTCGACTGATCCACCACGAGAAGCCATCCTTCTTTATTGTATCCCATGAATAGACAGGATTGCCCCATAACTGGCCGGTTTCACTGAAATAATCCGGTGGGACCCCCGAAACGGCCATCGGCCTTTTCGAATCGTCCAGCTTAAAGAACTGCGGATTGGACCAAACATCTGAGCTGTCATAACTCACATAAATCGGAAGATCGCCGATTATCTGGATTTTCTTCTGATTGCAGTAGGCCTTCAGTTCCGACCACTGCCGAAAGAAGAGAAATTGGTAGAACTTTTCTCGTGAAATTCTGTCGGAAAGCTCGTGGCCCCATCTCTCAAGCGCACCTTCTTCCCTGTCGCGCAGGCCTGCTGGCCACTCGTTCCATGCAGCCCCGCCGAAATGCTCTTTGAGGGCTGTGAAAAGGGCATAATCGTCGAGCCAGAAGGCATTGTCGTGCAGAAAATCTTCAAATCGGCATTCGTGATCGGGCATTTCGCGGAATTTTTCAAAGGCTAATGCCATCACCTTGTACTTGAACTGCGCAGCCAGGTTGTAATCGGCCCTTTGCAGATCGAAGGAAGGAAGGCTGCCCAGGTCTGCCTGAGAGATGTATCCTTCCTGCTCCAGCAGGTCTATACCCACGAGGAGCGGATTTCCGGCAAATGCCGAGTAACTGCAGTATGGAGAATTCCCGCATGCCGAAGATGAGGGGCTGAATGGCAGCATTTGCCACACGCTCTGCCCCGCATCAGCCAAAAAGTCCGCAAACAGGTATGCCCCGCGACCCAGATCGCCTATGCCGAAATCGGATGGCAGTGAGGTCAAATGGAGTAAAATTCCGCTTTTTCGCAGATCAGCCTCCCCCTGAGTCTTGTGAAGTACATGCACGAATTGAGAACTCCGGCCTAACCGGTTGGCAAGGATCATCAACAGCAGAATGTAAGTCCATTGATAGAAATATGAAAGCGCAAAAATAGGGCGTATGAGGGACATTGCCGGTTTGCGGTGGAAAGAAGAGGCGAAATCCCAACAGGTTGATCCCGCCCCCCTTTTTCAAAGCGTGGAACCGGGCGTCACTTGACGACTTGGAGTTCGTTCTTGACGCTTTTTACGCCTTTGATGCTCTTGGCGACCTTTGTAGCCTGCTTCTTCTCGGATTTGTCCTTAACCTTTCCGGCAAGAGTCACTACACCGTTGGTTGTGTTGACTTCTATGCCGGTTAGAGTTCCCAGACGGGTATCCTTCGCCATTTTGGCCTTTACCTCGGTGGTTATCGTGCTGTCGTCAACCATTCCCTTTGCCGACTGAGCAGCCATAGCCAGGGGTTGCCCCAGGATGAGAGTTAATGCGAACAACAGAACCACTATTTGGGGAAGTCTTTTCATATACTCTCCTTTTAACTGTTAAGCAGTACAGCCCGTTGAGGCACATATACTTAAAATTAAAGGATAAGATTAGCCCGAGAGCTTCGCAGTATGCTGGGATGAGTTTTTTGAGATGGAGACGGAAAAAAAAGAGGGCCGGATGGCGCTCGTACCATCCGGCCCGATTGGGATGAGATGAGGCTTTCAGGATTCGAGAATTGGATCGGGCAATTCGCAAGAACCGGTGCTGACTCGATCAACAATATCCTTAATGGGAACCAGCGCGAGGATGTAGAAAGTCGAGACGAACATGATGGTAAATTCAATGAAGGAAGCGGCCGGATCGGCCATCGTCTTCTGATATTGCCAGATTACCCAGAGTATGACGGCTCCAAAAGTCCAGATCGTCATCGTTATCATCCAACCGAGTATATTTCTGGTGCAGTTCATTTGCGTGCCCTCCGTTCAAAATTTGAGACGAGGAAACAGCAGAACAATCTCTGGTCCTGAAATTATCAATGAAATACCCAAAATGATATGGGGCCTTCCGAGTAAAAGCAGAGAAAAAGCACCCCATTTCAAAACACGCTCAATTATGTCGGATGTGATAGGCAGTAGGGGGAGTGGGCAGAAAATAGGGGGACAAGTAGGCCGAAATACTTAGTGGATCCGGGAGCTTTACGGATTGCGGAAAGTGGAACCTCTAATACAGAGATTCTTGGAAGTCGTTTGATTTTTGGGATTCGGAGTCGAGAAACTGGGGGATTATTGCCGGTTGCCGGTTGCAGGGAGAAACCACCTGCCGGCGTCGACACCATTTATGGGGATATTTATAATAATGAGAAGCTAAATGCTGATGGAGCAGTGAATAGATAGTTTTATTACTCTCGGGATCATTAACTATAAAGTTTCTTACGGCAGGTGGGGGTGGATCATGTGCGATGTCATTGTCCTTGGTGCCGGGATAACGGGCGTTACCACCGCGTACTTTCTGGCAAGAGCGGGAAAAAGCGTTTGCGTGATAGATCGCCGTGCCGATGCCGCCCTTGAGACCACCTACGCCAATGGAGGCCAGATATCGGTGTCTCACGCCGAACCTTGGGCACATCCCGGTGCGCCGATGCAGGTATTAAAGTGGCTGTTTCAAGTAGAAAGTCCCCTTTACTTTACTCCCCGGTTGGACTGGAGGCAGTGGACCTGGCTTGGAAAATGGCTGTGGGAGTGCCGAAGGTCGGCTGCCGACAGAAATACGATGAGGATCGTAGATATTGCCCTTCGCTCGCGGGAGCTTTATCGCGAAGTTCGCAAACTCGAGGGTATCAGCTATCAGCACAAATCCCTTGGCATTCTTCATTTCTACAGGGATGCAAAAGAGTATGAGGATGCGTGCAGGGTCTCTGAGCTGATGACCCGCATTGGTTGCACGCGCCGGCGGGTTTCGAAGGAGGATATCGATCTGATCGAGCCAGCGCTTGCGCGCAACAAGGATATCATCGGCGGGACCTATACCGAAGATGACGAGTCGGGAAATGCTCGAATTTTTACCCAGGCGCTTGCTTGGGTATGCGAGGCAAAATACGGCGTCCGCTTTTACTACAATACACAGGTAGATGACATCCTTGCGTCCGCAGGCGATGTACGTGAAATTTGGGTCACCGAAAAGGATGGGTCGAAAAATGCCCGCCGGGCGGGAGATTTTATATTGTGTATGGGGTCCTATTCACCGCTTCTGGCAAAAAGGCTGGGAATATTCCTCAACATCTATCCAGCAAAAGGCTACAGCATCAGCGTGCCGCTCGACGAGTCAAATGAACGCTACGCCCCAAAGGTTTCTCTGACAGATGACGAGAATAAACTAGTATTCAGCAATCTCGAAAGCCATCTTCGCATCGCCGGGACGGCTGAGTTGTCGGGATGGAACAGCTACTTGCCATTCAATCGCATAAAGCCGCTGGTCGAAAGATCTGTCGAGCTTTTCCCGGGCGTATTCTCAGGGATGAAACTCGATCACGATTCGATTATGGGTAACCTCAATCCATGGACAGGTCTTCGCCCGGCTACCCCTTCAAACGTTCCCTATGTCGGGCGAAGCAAGAAATACAGGAACCTATGGTTTAATACCGGTCATGGGACCCTTGGATGGACGATGGGAATGGGCACGGCGGAGCGAATAGCCAAGATGCTGATCGATTCAGAATAGTACATATTCCTCAAACATTAATGCAGGTAAAATAAGATGCGAGATGGCCTAAGGCGCCCAAATCCCGAATGTAAAATGAATTGGCTGAATTGACGGTAAACTCCCCTCACCTGGCCCTCCCTTGTCAAGGAATGGAATTCGTATAGCAATTTGCCCGGGCAACAGCTCCTTCCGGCCTCGATTACTTAATTTCGGTATCTGCCTGTTCGTATAAAAACCAAGAACGAAATTAGCTTCCCAATTTCATTTTTGTATCCAGATTGTTCTTAAAAAGGGGGCGGGCACTCGCAACCGGTAATTAACTTTATAATTCATCTGGATAATGCCGATTATTCCGTTAAGATTTAAAAGTTATCCCAAAGTCGGCATTATCTTGGGAAGGCTACCGACTAGGGCGGTGAAAAATTAGCAGGATTTCAAGTAGCTGGGGATCTCGCATTTTTTGCCTGTGTGAGGTCCTGAATGGAACAGAGGGTGTCCAGCTTATGTCAGAGATCAAACGAGATCAGCTTTTAATGGCCCTGATAGCGGGAAGGGGTCCTGCCTATCTGAGGGGCCTGAATCTATCGTCAATGGATCTTTCGCATGCCGGTTGGCTGGTCGAGGCAGACTTGCGCCATACGGATCTTTCTAATGCAAACCTGCGGCGCTCCAACCTTTTTCGGGCAAACCTCGAAAAGGCCGATCTTCATTCCGCAAACCTTATCGGGGCAAACCTGGATGAGGCTGTCCTGATGAATGTGAAGGCAAATGTTGCGAACTTCAACATCACCCGGCTTCGCGGTGCCAACATGCGGGGGATTTCGCTGGTGGGGGCATCTTTGGTGCGGGCGGACCTCGAGGAAGCCGACCTCGATGGGGCGGACCTCGAAGGGGCGAATCTCGAAGGGAGCAATCTGCGCAGGGCACGCCTCACTAATGCAAATCTCAAACTGGTAAACCTCGAAGGTGCCGACCTGACCGAAACTATTCTCGACCGTGTGCCGGACAGGCCCTATGAAGAAGTGGATGCCCTTACTGATTTCCAGGGGACTATGACCTCCATTAAGCTCTCCGACCTGATTCAGCTCGGATGCCTCTCGCGCTCCGATCTGGAGATAGAGGTCGGCTCGGGTACTGAGAAGGGGAACATCTACATTGGAAACGGCCGGGTCCTTCACGCGATCATGGGCAGCTTCGAAGGCGAGGAGGCCCTGCTAAAGATTCTGTGTTGGGAAAACGGCAGATTTACCACCAGACCATGTGCGCCCGGCGTTAATGCTTCAATCGAAAAACCCGTCGAGCACCTCCTACTCCAGGCAGTTCGCCTCAGAGACGAACAGAAATACGATGGAAAATTTTCGGACTTTTTACGGAAAATCAGAGAGCACGTGCCGGTAGAGGCAACAGCATCGGAATCCCTGGTAACATTTCTGCGGGAAGAGTGCAAAACCCTCAGCCCGATGGATAAGGTCCAGATTACCGATGTGTTCGATCCAAGCGACGGCGAAGATATCATGTGTTCCGTAGCGGTACGGGAGGAGGTTTTCATAGCTCCCCTGAAGTTGGTTGAGCTGGACCGCGGCCATCCTCTCCACGGTGAAATGGAGAGACTTAGTTTGTAATAAGCGGTACCGGCCGGTGGCGGTAATCGTAAGTGCATGATTCTTGCATATCCGCCATTTTTGAATTTTGATAGAAACGGGGAACTGAGCGAATGAGCTTGATATTGACTAGAAGCGAACTCGAGAAACTCGAAGAAATCGTATCCGACGAGCTTCTTGATTCGGGAGCCGAACTCGTTGTCATTGCAGACCTCTCCGGAAATATGATTCTGCGCTGCGGCACTCTAGAGATGGACGACATCTTTTCGCTGGCGGCACTTTCGGCAGCTAATTTCGCCGCCACGGCCGAAATAGCCAAACTGATCGGTGAGGACGACTTCACCCTGATGTTCCACAAGGGGGGCAAGCGCAACATTCACTTCAGCAGACTGGGGAAGGATTACCTGGTAATTACGCTTTTTAACGACAATGTGTCTCTGGGCCTCATCAGGCTTAAACTGGTGGGTGCAATCCAGCAGTTAATCAATATAATTCAAGGGGAAACCGAAGGGATCGCTTAGTGGCCTTTATAGATTTGAGTAAAAACGAGATTCAGGCCAAGATCGTCTACTACGGCCCGGGCCGCGGCGGAAAGACCACCAACTTGCTCTACATTCACGAATCGATGTCGAAGCAGGTCTGCGGAAAGATGGTGACTATAGATACCAAGGGCGACCGGACCCTTTTCTTTGACTTTCTGCCGCTGAGCATCGGCAGGGTCCTCAACATGACCATCCGCATCCAGCTCTACACCGTCCCCGGGCAGGTTATGTACAATACTACGCGAAAGCTTGTGCTGCGGGGAGTTGACGGGGTGGTATTCGTCGGTGATTCACTTAAGGTGCAGAAACAAAAAAATGTGGAAAGCCTGGAAAACCTCGCACAAAATCTTAAGGCGGAGGGGCTGGATATCGAACAAGTCCCGCTGGTGCTGCAATACAATAAACGCGACCTCATAAAATCCAATATTCCGCTCCTGGATGTAGAAGAACTCCAGAGCGACCTGAATATGACTCTGAAGGTGCCCTGGTTCGAAGCCAGTGCAGTGAGCGGCGAAGGTGTTTATGAAACCCTGCGCGAAGTCAGCAAGCGCACCATAAAGAGCGTAATTCAACGCGTTGGTGGAGAGCTGGCGGCTAAAAGCCGATAAGTCCGTCGTTCGCGTGCCGGTTAAGAACAGACAAAGAGGAAGTCGATGACTGATAAGCAGGACAAAGACGACGAAATGGAAGTGGACCTTGATTTGCTGGGGCTTGAAGTCGACAAGGAAATAGACAGCCTGTTCGTGCCTGCCGCAAAAGCAACGCCGGTTTCCGCTGAGCAAGGTGAGGGAAATGGGGTCGAAGCAGCCCCCGAAATGGAAATCGGCGGGGAAGTTGAAAACGTGTTTGTACCGGCCCCAAAAGAGCAGCTATTGGAGCCCGCGGAGCCGCTTCCAGCGTTAGCTGCCGGGCAGCCCTCAGCCGAAGCCTCCTTCGACTTGGACAACCTTCAGATAGAAATCGATAAAGAGATCGACAGCCTTTTTATTCCTGCCGCCGGGCCTAAACGCGCCGAGCAGGCCGAGCCTGTTGTGCCCGAATTGGAAATGCCTTCCCTGTCAATGGCCGAAGTTTCGGAGGAAGTTACAGCCCAGGCGCAATTCACGCAGGTGGAGCCATCTTTCGAGAATACCGGCAAGCCCGAACTGCCTGAGGCAAAGGCTTACGAACAATACCCGTCGGGCGCTCCGACAGGTTTTAAAGCGAAATATCCTTCCAAGACAGAGCTTCCGAAGCTTGTTGAGGAATTCAACGCGTCCTATTTGAGCCTGGATTGGGAGTTTTCGTCGGATAACATTCGAAGGCTCGAATATGCATTGCAGGATATCGAGTCATTTGCCGTTACCCAGGGTGCGGCAACCATTTACAAGATCCTAAAAGCGGTGCTGACGCGCCTTGGAGCGAACCCCGAATCGGCTAACAACCTGATAGTAGAGTTGATACGCGATTCGCAGGGTCTTCTGGCCCATTTGCTTCTTTCCGAAACCCCTCCGGGGCCGCAGGAAAAGGAGCGAATCAATGCCATTATCCGCCGTTTTCGGCAGATGCATCACAAGGCAGCCCCGGGCGGTCAGAACGCGACAGCCGAAGCTCGATCAGGCCAGGTTGCGGTTAGCATGGATGCACCGGCGATCCAGCCTGAACCTTCTGTGCCTGTGAACGTTTATCGGAAAATTCCGGACAGATGGTCGCTTCTGGAACTGAAGAACTGGATGGAATCGTCCAGCCGCCAACTAATAGAAGCTGCCGGGGATATTGGAAAGCAACTGGCGCGTATTCGTCAGATAGAATCCGCTCTGGGGAAAACCGGGGGCCTCGCGCCTGTTGCCTCCAGGCTGGAAAATATCAGATCGGTAGTCGAAAGTACCTTGGCCGGACTTCAGGAGCAGGGTGATGAGTGGATGAGGACGGCTGAGCTTGTGGAGAACCTGGAGAGAGTTTCCGCTGCAAGTGAAGCTTCGGCAACAGAACAGGTGGAAGAGTCCGTGGAACCGGGTGGCGAGATCAGCCATTTACAGCCGGTACCCGAGCCGCCCGAACTCAACGATCTATGGATTTTCCGCTATTCCGGAAGGCTCTACGGCATTCCGGCATCAAACCTGGTTAAATACCGGCAGATCTCCAGCAAAAAGGCCCATGAAGTCATTGAACGCGGATATGGCACTCTGGCCGATGTGAAGCAGTTATTCCGGAGCATTCGCACCGGGGTTACCGGAAGGCTGCTCGGGATGTCAGGAAAGGATCTGAAAAACATCGAATTCGACCTGATCGGGCCTGATGTTTTTCAGTCCGTCGAGACTCCAGCGGAACCTAGGTTGGCCATATTCGTAAGTGACGGCAGGAGCTACGGCCTGATTCTTTCCGATTCTGAAAAGATCGATTTCCAGACTCAGGCCGAATTGAACATTGAACCCTGCTCGTGCAGTGCCGCGGCAGGCACGGTGCGTACCGATTCCGGTGCTTGCGCCGAGGTGCTCGATGTTGGTCGGGTTTTCAATTGCGAGCATGGAAAGAACTCCTGATGTGAGAATCCAATTGCGGGAGCAAAAATGATCTTCTATTTTGTCGCCCGCGAGCAAGCCGCGAAAATACGGCACATTCCGATTCCTGTGGGATTCGGGGCCGAATTACCTGATCCTCTCAGGCCTGCTCACAAAAAATTGCAGCTCAGCAGTACAAAAAAGTAGTCTGTTCCACGATTTTGTACACTCTGCTTTAACTCTCGTGAGACACTGCGTATGTCCTCTGATGAGCTTTTTCAAACCTTCGTCGACCGTGTGTCGGAAGCCAGGATCTATAAGGACCAGGGGCTTGACGAGGATGCAATTGGCGACCTTTTGGGCCGGATTTTGGCCGATATCGAGGAGTGCGGACTTTCCGACATCCAAAAGGAAAAGCTGCGCCTGATGGTTAAATCCGAACCGATGGGATTGACTGGTGGGGCGTGCCGTTCCCAGGAGCAGCAAAGAGTCCTGGGTGAGCCTTCGCAGCATTTCAAGTATGGAATCGCTTTGATGGACGGCCAGTTCTGGGAAGAGGCTATAAATGAATTTGGCGCCGCGGCCGATAGTGGCTACGAAAAATTAAAATCCCTTGAGTATTGCGGAGACTGCGCCTCAAACATGGACAACTGGGGCGAGGCCATTCGATTCTACAACATGGTCTATTCGGATCAAAAGATCCCGGAGGAATATCGAAAACAGGTCCTGCTCAAAATAAACAAGTGCTCGCAGACCCAGAAAAAGGCGGCAAACGAGTCGGTGATAAACGCCAGAAACGGCGGCACCGCCGGCGCGGAGCAAGAGAGCCCCGGGCCCGAGATTGTCACTTCCTCGATTTCCGCTCTTGACGGGTATTCGGTGGACCTGATCATCGGCAAGATTGTCGAATCATGGGTTCCACCCGAGGACGATCGACCGGGCAGGGCATCGCATCAATATCGAGTTCAAAACCTGCTGCATGTTGGGTCGAGTTCGCTGATCGTTGAACTCGAGCAGCAGGGCAGCGGGAAAAAATTAGCCGGTCAGATTCTTACCGGCCTATTTGGCGAGCACCTTTCCGCCCAGACCCTGGCCGGCTGGGTTCGTGAGCAGGCGGTAAACTCGTCGAGCTTGACCAGGATTTACGACCTGGCACACTCGGAGGGCCATTTCTTCCTGGTCCGTGAATACTTTCCGCTCTCGCTTTGCGATATTCTGGCAAAAGGCGAGTTAATGCCCATCCCCCTGGCCATACGAATTGCTCACCAGGTGCTCGAAGCTCTCGGAGACCTTCATCTACACATGGGATTGGATGGTAAGCCGGGGCACAATTTCCATCTCGATTTGCGCCCCTCGAGAGTTTTCCTCGGAACCGATAAGGCTTGCGCCAAAGTCACAAACGGAGGGCTCTGGAAGATACTCGAACTTGCCGCCCCAGAACAAACCAGTGCCGCTAAGCTTCCCCTCCACTATCTCCCCTATAGGGCGCCGGAGCAGTTCAGGCCCTATCTTGCACGAAAAAGGCCCCCTTTTTTCACCGACATTTACCTTTTCGGAGCCCTCTTCTATGAGATGCTTACCGGCGTGCCGGCCTTCAAGGCATCTTCATACGAGGAATACGAAATCCAGCACTGTGAGCAGTATCCCTCGCCTCCACGGGTCTGGAGGGCGGAAATACCCTCGGTGATAAACGACATGATCATGCAGTGCCTGGAATCGAACCCCACCAAGCGCTACCGCAGCACCACACAGATGTCGCTTTTAATAGAGAAGGCATTCTCGGATGCCATCAGCAGGCCGAAGGACAATGCTTACCAGGAGTTTCTGGCAAAGCTAAACCTGATCTAAGTTGGGCGGTCTTTCGACCCGCCGTTCAATCTCCCACGGGCTAGCCCTCTTTATGTTTTCTCGCCTTTTATTTGCGGAATTTTTGCCGTAACCTTGACATTACGTTTTCCGTCTTGTTGTTGTCAGAAGAGGTCGAATTTTTACTTTGGCACAGAGGGAGCAGCTACAATGGACGAGAAGATCGAACTGCTTGTTTGTTTGGGCGCGGCGACTGCTGCTAATTGTATTCCATGCTTCGAGTATTACTTCAAAAAATTATCTGCTGCCGGTGTACCGATCGAGGAGATCGAGAAAGCCGTGGAACTTGCGTGCAAAGTTAAAACAGGCGCGGGAATCGCCATGATCAACAGTATCAGGGACATAACCCGGAGGAATGGAGATTCGGACCAGGCAAAAGGCGAAGCGGATCATCCCTGCTGCCGGTAAAGAGGTGGAATTCGCAATGGAGTTTTTTGAGATATATGACCAAAATTACGGAAGAGTAAGAAAATTCATTCTTGCCCTGATCAGGGATGAATGGACGGCGGACGATCTAACCCAGGAGACTTTCATTCGGGTCCGAAGTAACTTGGATGCCCTGAAAGATACATCCAAGTTGGTTCCATGGATATTCAGCATTGCCAGAAATCTTTGCTTGGACCATTTTCGAAGCCTGAAAAAGATTTCGTTGAATGAATGCGGTATCGAAAATGCCAAAGATGCATTCAGGGAATCAATAGTCCAGAAAAAGCTCGAGCAGCATGAAATGAGCCTCTGTGTTCAAGGAGTCGTAAGGCTTCTTCCCGAGCCTTATCAAAGCGTTATTACGTTATTCGATGTTGCTGAACTCAGCCATCGGGAAATAGCCGAGGTGCTTGGTACGACTGTCGAAAACATAAAGGTGAGGCTCCACCGCGGCAGAAAGAAATTAAAGGAACTTTTCAAACAACAATGCACCTTCGAAGTCGATGAAAGAAACGTGCTTGTCTGCGAACCGGTCGATCGCGGAAAGCAGTAGTTCAGGTTTTCCCCGGATTCCAAGACCGGCCCATCCTGCCCCGCATATTCTTCTTATTTCCCACCAGCTGTAACCTTGGC
The DNA here is from genome assembly GCA_002298165.1 of Desulfarculales bacterium UBA702. GTDB lineage: Bacteria > Desulfobacterota > Syntrophobacteria > Syntrophobacterales > Syntrophobacteraceae > SbD1. The sequence continues at coordinate 51,859 of DBMI01000015.1, read as the reverse complement.
ATCCCTGGTTTCGTCTTTGAGACAAATACGGTGCACGGGCTGTTCAAAGCGGCCCCTGTTACAGCAAACAAGAGGGAGGTGATTCCAATGTCGAATCAGGAAAAGAACGGGGGCAAGATGTTTTGCGACTGCTTTCCTGGAATGCAGGAGATGATGCGCGCAACGATGCAGAGCAAAGGCAAATCATGCTGCCTTTCCGGGCAGAGCATGTCTGAGATGATGTCGAAGTGCTGTTCCTCTGATCAGAAGGAAGACAAAACCGAAAAACCCGACCGGAAAAACCCTGAATGATTTCGGTTATTTTTGGCCGCAAAGGCCGGAACAACGGAGGGATTATTTATGGCTAAAACAATAGAGGTAAAGCAGGCGGAAGAGAGTTGCTCGGCAGGGCTTCAGTATGCGCAAAAACACCTGTCCAATCCGCCCAAAGATGCGGTCCTGTGCTGTGAAGGGATGTGCCTCAAGGGCGAAACGGCAAGGAGAGCGGCAAATCTTATTGCTCATCGGCTGGTTCCCGATAAGGCGGTCCGTATCTGCCACGGTGGACTGCTCGAAAAATCAGGTGGGATGAAGCAACTGGTGACGAAAGCAAAGAGGGTTTTTATTCTCGAAGGATGTGGAATGGCCTGCGCAACGCGGATCGCCAAAGGTGCAGTTCCGGGCCTTGAACCGCATACGATACTGACCGGCAGGTTCTTCCAGTACGATCCTGGCGTTTTCGGAGTAGATGAGGTGCCTGAGGATCGAATTAACCTGGAAGCCCGCAAAGTCGCCGAGCAGGTTCTAGAAAAATATTTCCAGTAAATCGGTTTCTGAAACCCGCCCCACCTTATTGAAGGAGGCGGGTTTCAGTTCCTGCTCAGGCGATTCAAGGCTTGCAGGATACGTGGCAAACCCCCGATGGAGTAGTGGTCGAGTAAGGAAAGTATTTCTTTTTAAACCATACTGCCACGTTCACAAGGCTAATCAGCACCGGCACCTCAACCAGAGGACCAATTACCGCAGCGAAGGCCTGGCCTGAGTTTATACCAAAGACCGCAACAGCCACGGCGATGGCGAGTTCGAAATTATTAGAGGCCGCAGTGAAGCTCAATGTTGCCGATTGCTCGTATGTCGCTCCGACCCTGAGGGAAAGGTAGAAAGAGACGAAAAACATTATTACGAAGTAGATGCAAAGCGGTACAGCAATTCTCAGCACGTCCAGCGGAAGCTGGACGATGAACTCGCCCTTGAGGGAGAACATCACAACTATCGTAAACAGCAGCGCGATGAGTGTAATCGGGCTGATTTTCGGGATGAACTTTTCTTCATACCACTGCCGCCCCTTGAGCTTGAGGCCCACAAACCTCGATATCATCCCGCCTATAAAGGGCACCCCAAGGTAGATAAAGACACTTTCGGCGATCTGGCGCATCGATATATCCACCACCATCCCGGTCATTCCGAGCAACCGTGGCGCAAGAGTGATGAAAAGGTAGGCATAAACAGAAAAGAAGAGCACCTGGAATATCGAATTGAATGCAACCAGTCCCGCGCAATACTCCCGGTCTCCCGCTGCCAGATCGTTCCACACGATGACCATCGCGATGCACCGGGCAAGGCCGATTAAAATCAATCCAACCATGTATTCGGGATATCCGGGCAGGATCAGGACGGCCAGGGCGAACATGAGAATCGGACCGATCACCCAGTTCTGCACGAGCGAAAGGGCCAGCACCTTGTAATTCCGAAAAACCTGCCCCAACTGCTCGTATTTGACCTTCGCCAGAGGCGGGTACATCATCAATATCAGCCCTATTGCTATGGGGATATTGGTTGTCCCGACCTGGAAGAAATTTATTACGTCCTTGACGCCGGGCCAGGCATATCCGCCGAGTACCCCGAGGAGCATCCCAAGGAAAATCCAGAGTGTTAGATACCTATCCAGAAAAGACAATCGTTTAGAGACGGATTCAGCCATTGTTTCTCCTTAGCTTCGCCGGACTGTCATTTCCATTCCGGTTTATGGGCCTGCTCTGCCTGCATACGATTTGGCGGTCTATCTGAGGCAGCTTTTCCATAACGGCTACAATCTCAGGCGAATTTTCCAGCCAGTGCTTCATTGCCCCAAGGAGCAGGGCCGCATAGGGACTGCTTTTGCCGTCCGCCGGATAATAGTTCACCCACGGCCCATCTTTGCTGGATCCGACAAACCCGGCATCTTCAAGCACTTTCAAATGATTGGAAGCGGTAGGTTGCGCAATTCCAAGCGCCGCCCGCAACTCGCATACGCACATCTGACCACTCTGCAGCAGCTTGAGCATCTTGACCCTGTTCGGGTCCGACAGAGCCTTCATCACTTTTATAAATTCCTGCATAAGCACCCCTGGATTCTGATTGCGGCACACTAGCATGCGAATTGGCGAAGATCAATATTGCATTGCGGAGATTACGTCGCTCATGTTTGCTGAAAAGGCAACAGAAGGGCGCAGGGTGTCGGACAGGTATTCGTGAATAACAATATAGTTTCTCAATAAACCGGATCGCTGATCAAGGATTTTCAGGCACTTCTGGGGAGTTGCTGATGATTAGGATTCATTGCAGGAAGGAAGACACGAGGCGGGAAAAATCACCTTTTTATCCCCTGAAAAACATATTGACGCTGAAGCAAGTATTTGGAAGCACTCCCGAATGTGGTGTCATTCCAGATTTCTGATCGAATCTTCAATCTCCCTCAATGATGGGTGATCATCTGATTCCCATATATGCATAATTGTCCCATCATGCACGTATGCCAGGCGAGGGTAGGCATGACGCCAGGTGTGCCGCAGGAAATCCGCCCTGGATATGGTGGCTATGGGGTAGTTTGGGTGCGTTATATACTTGAATGCCGCCAACTCAGCGGAATCCTGCGCATAATCAGTAAGGCCGATGACCGGAGGAAGCCCGGGGTTTTCCTTCCCTTTGTTCAGCAATGGGACCATCCCCTCACACCGCATACAGATCGGGCTGAAAATCTCAACAAGATGTTCACCCTTCGTAAGATCAATATCCGCTCCTTTAAGTCTCAATCCGCTCATCCGGAATCCAACCCGCAAGTCTGATTCGTCCATGCGATCAATTGCCGGGAATAATCTTATCCCTCCGATGGCCAAGGGTAGGAGAACGCCTCCCAAAACCAGCCAGCCGGTCGCTCGCCTTAGAGGAACCTGCGTCCGCCATCTGCCCCACCAGGCAAAAAGGAGGAGTCCCAACATCAAGGCATCCTCCGCTGCGGCCTCACCCGGACTTCTCTCGACCAGCAACCCGAAGCAACCGCAATCATCTCCCGTCCCGAGGCGCCATACATTAACCATGAACCCCAGAAAAAAGGCCGTCAAAAAAGCGCTCAAGGGGAAAACCAAGGCTGGCCGCCAGTCGAGTATCAAGGCCAGTCCAAGTCCGCATTCAAACGGCCCCAACAGGAGGGCCAGTCGTGCGGGAAGCGGCCAGACGGCTTTCCCAAGCCCAAATAAGATCTGGGTGTGGGGCAGGACTTCCCAGTAGAAAAGAACCGGTTCCCATACCTTTGCAAGGCCTGCCAGGAGAAAAAGCAGCCCCATTATGATCTGAATAGCCCTTGCCTGTTTTTCGAAAGATGGCATAGCTGTGGATTTTTTATCGGAGATGGCTTTGTTTGGGGCCGCAAAAAAGGCAGAGTCAAAGACCCTGCCTTCGTTGTGGCTGCTTGAGAAACACTTAAATTACTAATTCAGCTTCCTCTTTAACGCAACAAGACCAACCAGGCCGGAGCCGAGCAGGAGCAGCGTGCCGGGTTCGGGAACGGTGTCTTTGAACGGAAGGTCTACCTGCAGGACGGCCGGAGCGCCGCAGCACTCGCCATATACCAATTGAAACGGCAAGTTACCTGATAATCCTGTATAGGTTAGTGTCGATGTGGTGGGAGCTGTCGGCCCAGGATTGAACCCAAGGTTAGTACCACCGATGATCAGGGTCAAACCATCATCATGCGCCACGGTAAAAGACTGTCCATTTACGACCGTAACCATGCCGGTAAAGGACATGAGGGTGCCCACGCCATTAAAATCCAACAGCGAGCCCAGAATCGTACCATTATTCGGCGTGATATTGAACGCACCACTGCTGTTCAGAAATGACTGGACGCTGTAGTCCGTGCTGAACGAGGAAAAGTTGATTGAATTGACCGAGAAGGTGACGTCTGCAGGGCCGACAGGCACATTACCAGGGACGGCATTGTTCGCAGTCAGCTCGGAAACATGCCAGAGGCTTCCTGAAATCGTCGCCTGCGCCACACTGCCATACATTAGAGCCACAGCAATTCCTATAAACACGAACATCATCTTGCGCGTTTTCACGGTATTCCTCCCTTTCGTTGTCCTTCCAAGTATCTTTAGATTAGTCTTCTCTCCGCCCTGCAATGGAGATAGAGACTTTTTCGTGGTGACAAATCCACTCATTCCTCCGTCAGCTATGACGTGCCGCCCGAAAAAAAACAAGCAACCCTCGTGCCACTGCACAAACATGGTGTGATATCAATATGATATGAGGTGAAGCGGGAGAAATCGGGAGCGTATTATTAGAGGATCTGTAAAGTATCTCGACAGATGCCACACAGGCATATTCAAATAAATCTAGTCTGGAGCGGTTATCCAAGCGGTTAGTAGATACTGTAAAGAATCTCGACGTTATTTGAATCGGGTCTGCATCCCCTGCCTGGATTTGCAAGGCCAAGATGATCTAGACTATTTAAATATGGAAATCAACAATGATCCATGGCCTTCTTGCCTCCGACACGGAAAAAACTATCTCAAACCAAGTGAGCGTATATAGTCGCCGATATAAACGGCCACAAGCCGATGACCTTCCGCGGTCCAATGTGCGTCCTCCTTATAGTAGAGAGGCTTGCCTTTTGGTCCGGCTTCATCGTTTGCTCTTTTCAGGTATTCGAGAGGTATCAGAAGATCGATGTCTAATTTTGCGCAGATCTTTTTCACAGTGGAGATGTGGGCCTCCAGCGGCGCCTCAAGTTCTCCCGCGAGCGGCACATAAAAAACGAATAATCGAGTTCCTTTTGAGTCGCAAAGATTTTTCATCTCGCCCAAAGTGTGTTCCATCACCTTGATCATGTCGGGTTTCAAACCATCGGGTTCATCGCCATAGGCTATCGCCACGCCGCCGGGCAGATAATTCTTTATCAGCAGCCTGAGGTTATCCCACCAGAATGCACCAAATGATACGGCATAGGAGTATCTGATCAATTTGCTGGTGAGGCCGCCTATCTGATTTGCGACGGGATAGTTTTTGAGTACGACCCGGTTACCTTCAACTGAACAATAAGGCCGCTCCCGGTTGTTTCCCTCCACATTATCTACGAAATCATTGGAAAAAAGCATCACCCCAACAATGGCCGGTTTTTCGATCGGCAATTGTTGTTCCAGAAGAATTCGTTCCTGCACCGTACCATATCCGCTCACTCCCAGATTAACGACTCTGAACCTGGTACCCAGCATATCCTGGAGATGATCGGTGAAAACCTCGCCCTGTGATACTCCGAAACCCCATGTAAATGAATCCCCCAAGAACATAACGCCTCGGGCATCAGAATCAGGTTTTACGCGGGATTCCATTTTCCGAAAACCCTTCTCATTGAAAGAAACTACTGCGTCGAATTCCTTCTTGTGATGTACGCCCGTAAAAGAGGCTACTCCAATCCAGCCAAGATGTTTGTCGCCTGTATGAAAAGCATTGAGCGGATTTATGAATAAAGGGCTGTAGCCGACAACCCTGAGCACCACCTCCATGAGCAAAACCGATATAAGTGCGACCATCAGTACCGTCGCAGCCGCAAAGAGCATCTTTTTCATGAATTTCCCGTTTAACTCCAAAGCGTGAACCTGCAACGAAGTGCAAAGGGTGTCCGCTGTGTTCCAAACTTGGAGCGACGCGGATCAATGCAATAATAAAGCCCTAATTACCTATCAGAACACAGGTGGTGCGTCAATCGGGGGTGGATAGTTCAGGGGGTGGGAGCAGCGGTGTTGGAGCGCCACAGCGGTGTGGTATGCATTGGGCAGGGATTTCCGTCGGCCACTAAATGAAGAGCCGAGGACCGAAAACTACGACCCAGCGGAATTACGATTGGAGATAATGGATAAGAGCATAGCCAATCCCCATGACCATGGCGGCAATTGCAACCACGGCGACATCGATCTTGCGCCAGGTTATAGCAAGGAAGGCCAGAATAACAATTAAATAGCTGTGCGCCCCCGCCAATGCATCAGGCACGAGCTTAAGCGATACAACCAGAATAACACCTACAACCGCTGCGCTTGCCCCTTCCAGGAACCCCTGAATGTGACGATTGCCGCGCACCTGTTCGACATAGCGCGCTCCGGCCATAACGAACACAAACGATGGAAGGAACACGAACAAGGTGGCGATGATTGCTCCCGGAATTCCTGCCGCGAGATACCCGGCAAAGGTTGTAAAGAGCATGAATGGTCCCGGTGTTGCCACGCTGAGTGCAACGCCATCGAGCAACTGCCCGGCCGTAAGCCAATGATACTGCTCGACCGCGCCGTGCTGGACGAAAATGAGCGATGCGTAAGCGCCGCCAAAGCTAAATAATCCGGTCTTCAAAAAGAGCCAGGCGATCTGAACCCATGTTGCATTTGCTCCTGACCAGACGCCCACATTGATGCTGCCCCATGCCAGGGGGATAAATGCAAGCAGCGGCAGTCCTCTATGAGTTCCGGCCCTGATTTCGCTGTATCCGAGGTTAACAAGGCCGGCCAGGAGGAGAACCAGAAGGAAGTTTACCTCTGCAAAAATAGTCGCAAGAACCACTCCGATGGCTACTGTGCCAAGAAAGACATTTTTGAGTGCCGCTTTACCAAGCTTAATAATCCCGGCTGCTATAATGCCTAAAACAGCAGGCTTCAGGATCATCAAAATATCATTTATTTGAGGCAGATCACCGTATTTCACATACAGATAGCTGAGCATGATCATTAAGGCGGCTCCCGGAATAATGAAAGTTACTCCTGCCAGAATCCCTCCGATAGCGCCCCTTTTAAGGAATCCTACATAGATCGCCAACTGCAGCGCTTCGGGACCGGGAAGCATATGGCAAAAAGCCATTATCCTGGTGAAACGATCCCCGCTAAGCCAGTCCTGCCGCTCGACCATGTGATTGAACATCATTGTGATCTGGGCGACCGGGCCGCCTATATTGATGAAACCCAAGGCTAGAAAATAGGAGAAGGTTTTTCCCCACGAAGGCAGATGGTCCTCCTGCTGATCTTTGTTCATGCCATTTGCCGGTTTTTGCCGCGAATCCGAGAGGTCCGGGATCGAGCTTTCCGATTCATCTATATCTGTTTTGGCCATTAACAAGCCTTCCTAAAGCCTCGCGATTTCGAAATTCCGGTTCGTGATTGGAAGAAAATAACTCACCTGGAGGTCAACAAATCGTCGCAAATTTGTATCAGTCACATGGTAAGGCGTTCCGGCCTACAGGCAAGTCTGGCAAGGCTTGATAGCCCAAGATTCGCAACTGGTTGGGGATTTGAAAATGCCGTACCGGAAAGAGAGCAGTTTGATTTACTTATCGACAACGCATGGCGGCATTGTAACTACATGCCAACGTATTGCCCGAATTGAGAGAGGACAGCGCATTTGAAGGAACGCTCCCCTCCACTGGTGGTTCACGGACCATTCAGGGGGAACAGCCCGGAATGGATTGGCCCAGATTAGTAATCATGTTATTATCTAAAAAGATTCGAAAGGCACCTTATTATCTTGATTTTTTTAGAATAATTTCAGGCACTTTCATTGAAGTGCCTCATGATGCATATCCATTGTGTATTGCAAGAGAGCGGAACCGTGATCACCCTCCACAATAAAAGGGCTGCTATAAAGGCCCGCATCAAAAAGCATAGAAGCCACATCTCCGTATGTGCGGTAATCTTTTTGCTCCTATCCACAACCTGCTTTGCTCTTTTCCCGTATAAATTCGGCTCTTACGACTATATCCACGTACACAAGACGAATGGTTTACCCAATTTAGCGATTCAAAACCATGGTTCTATAATTTTTAGTAAGGCCATCCGCCCAGCATGGAAACTTTCGCAAACCGTTCACGCCGCAACGGTTCCAAGCAAAAAGCCTTCGATACCGCATTTTCCAGGGCGCTCTATTGATGTGTATCAGGAAAGATTCCCGGTTCCGAAGTTGCCGGGTTTCACGATCAAAGTGCGTGCTCCTCCACTCTATTTTTCATCTTTGGTTCTCTGATTTTAAATACCTTTAAAAGACATTATTCCTGGCGATGCAATTGTGCTGGAATCATTGCGCATATCGGCACAATATGCGGCTCATCCAAAATGGGTGAATTTTCGCCAGGTCCATGGAGGAGATGATGATACAAGCTTCCTGGGGCGAACTGGCTGGATTGTTGATGGTGATTTTGCCATTTGCTATTTTGATCCTGCCACAGTTATTAAAGAAGAAGAAACGGCGGCAGGGATGACCGAAGCCGTTTAAGACAATTTTTGTTCCAATCCGGAAGGAGGGCCTTAGCTGCCCTCCTCACTTTTACCTGGAATAATTTGACTGTTTCTCGCCTGTTTTCTGGAGAAACGCTTCAACAGGGTAAGATTAATGACCTTTACGGGCCTTTTGCAGAAATTGCTGGGATGGGTTCTTCCAAGGCCAGGTTTGGTTTTGGGGATCTCCATCACTACCGCTTTCGCCTCTGTATTCGCTGCAGCGATGCTGATGGAGGTTCAGACCGACCAACTTGAGCTTATCTCACAAAAGCACCCGCTCATAGCTCTGTCGGACAGGCTGGATTCGTTCAATTTTCACGGCAAGAAGACATTTGCCGTTGTGGTTCGAGCTGTCGACAAGGAGCGCGCTATAGAGTTTGTGGATGCGCTTGTCGCGAGGGTTAAAAACGATCCGAAACACTTTCAGGACGTCTTCTACAGGATCGATCCGGAACAGTTCAAAAAATGGGTGCTTTATTACCTGAGCAAGAATGAGCTAATCCAGATTAAAGACAGGATCGAGCAGAACTCCAGCTTAGTCCAAAGCATGGCCGATAATCCCGACCTTATCAATTTCTTTAGCCTTGTTAATCGGGAAATGGCCTCCAGAATGGTCAGCGAATTCTTTACGGGATTCATTGAAGACGATAGCCCTAAAGATGCATCGGAAAAGCAAAGCGAGCCGATGGACCTGGACTTCCTGATCAAAGTCCTTGATGGAATTTCGGTTAATCTTTCCGGTAATTCGAAATTCATTTCGCCCTGGGCCTCCTTTTTCCAGGGCGGAGCATGGGACCTCAGCAAAGAGGGATATATTTGGGAAGGGAAGAAGAAGTTTCTTATAGCTGCCGTAATGCCTGCCAAAATAAAGGACGGGGTAAGTAAAACTCAGACATCTCTTCTCAAGTTGCGAGAATACATTCAGGATCTCAAGGCAACCTCGTTTCCCGATATCGATGCCGGTGTCACCGGGCAGGAAGCCCTGAACAATGACGAAATGCACACGGCAATGAGGGATATGACCCTCGCAACCTGGCTGTCGCTCCTGGGTGTAGTAATCGTGCTGATATCTTTTTTGCGCGGTTTTCGCCATCCATTTATCCTGACAGCATCACTGGCGGTCGGCTTATGCTGGACTTTCGGATGGACAGCTATTTTCATAGGGCACTTAAACATACTTTCCATCGTTTTTGCACCCCTGTTATGCGGCCTTGGGGTTGATTACGGGATTCACTGGTTCGCAAGATTCGAGGAGGAAAGGGACCTCGCGAAGGGAAATCGCCCTCTGGCAATTAGACAGGTAATGGATAAGTCAGGTCCCGGAATCGTCATAGCCGGCCTTAGCACAGCCTTCTCATTTATGCCCTTTATTCTGACAGGGTTCCGTGGCCTGATGGAACTCGGTATGATAACCGGCATGGGGATTCTTTTTACCCTTATTGCCGATTTGACGGTCCTGCCTTCCCTTTGTCACTATTTTGCTTCCGATAAGCCAGCCAAAAGACCGCTGCCTGACTCGGAAAATCGTCACCTTTTTTCGATTGGCAGAAAAGGTGTCTACTCTGTGATTGCCGCTGCCGTCTTGCTCTGCATACTGGGAGGAATAAGCGCGCTGAGGGTTGACTTTGACCTGAATCCGTTAAGGCTCCAGTCCCAGAATGCAGAGGCGGTTAAATGGGAAAAGATCCTGGTCGAAAACGCGGAGCATTCGGTCCTCTCGGTTGCCGCCCTGGCTGATTCACCGGAACATGTAAAGACCCTTTCCGAGAAACTTCTTGCTCAGCAAAGCGTCCTGGATATTTCAACAGTCTTTACGCTTCTCCCGCAGGACCAGGAAGCAAAAGTGCCGATCCTGCGATCGATCCTGGCCAGAGTACCGGACATCAATCAATCGGGGCACAGGGTGGCTGAAGGTGCGGCCTATGCGAGTCTGAAAACTCAAATAGACGCCGGCGTCGATTCCCAGTACTCGGCCCAAATGGTTGACATCCTCAAAAGAATTCAATTCAAAATGCAGGCCGATCAGGCAGACCGATGGGGAGCCTCAATACCTGTTGTTGAACAAATGAATAGAGTAAGGCAGAAGATAGACGAAATAGTGAATCTTCTTCGGTCTCCCCCTGAGGCTGCTTCGAGGCTTTCCGACTACCGTGATCTTTTCCGCGACGACATTGTCGAAAAATGGAGTTTTCTGAAGGAAAGTTCGGGCGCGCCGCCGATGCAGGTACAGGATCTCCCACCTCCTATAAAGGATCAGTTTTTGCAAAATGGCGAGTTCCTGATAAGGATTTACCCAAAAGACTCTATCTGGGATGAAGACGCCCTGGCGCGGTTCATAACGGAAGTACAATCGGTTGCACCCAATGCTGTAGGGGATCCTGTCTCGCTTTTTGTATTTTCTTCTGCTTTCAAGAAGGCTTCCATAGCTGCCTCAATTTATGCGCTGATCGCCATCATTTTGCTTCACACTTATGCATTCCGCAGCGTAAAGCTCATGTTGCTCTCTCTCGTTCCGCTCCTAGCCGGGGTCCTCTGGACGGTTGGCATCATGGGAATAACCGGATTCGATTTCAATCTGGCGAACAGCATCTTCATGCCTCTTGTAGTTGGAGCCGGGGTCGAGTACGGCGTTATTATCCTCTCCCGCTGGCAGGAAGGCAGGATATCACCCGGCAAATTGCCCTTCAGCACCGGCAAAGGAGTGATACTTGCCGCAATGACTACAACGATTGGTTTCGGAATGCTGATGATTTCAAATCACAGAGGAATTTTCAGTTTGGGGTTTGTCGCCTGGGCTGGAAGTATTTGCGTTCTTATCTCTGCTCTGTTCGTGCTTCCGGCGATCTTGGCCTGTGTGAAAGTGCCTCCCGACAAATGAAACATCTGTTTTGGTGCCCTGTATATCAACCGGCGTGAAAGGGCTGGGTAACGTTTTCTTCTGTCGAAGCTTAGTGAATGCACTCGAAATTGAAAATAGCCGCACCCCCCGATTAACAAAGATGACCGATCAAGGCGCCCGTGAGCAATTGGCTTCCCACTCAGCGTAATAAGAGGATATTATCTATGTGATTCGCAAATACGCAGGGATCCTGTAAGAAATGCCTGAATTCAAGGCCGGTCTACCTGTTGTGAGGGGAATATAATGTATTAAATTCGAGTTCATGCATTTTCCAATACCAGGGGCAAGCATGTTCACAAAAAGCGCGATACGGGCCTACATTGCAGCCGTGCTTATTGTAGCCGCAGCCAGTGCTTTGAGAGCAGCAATAGGCACCCTCGGCGTTCGAATTCCGTTTGTAACGTTCTATCCTGCCGTTATGATCGCAGGGATTTACGGAGGAATGCGGGCCGGCTTGCTGGCAACCGGCCTTTCCGCTTTCCTGACAGCTTACTTCTGGCTTGATCCGCCCGGACTCTGGGTCTCCGCCCCTGCCGATCAGCTTATACTGCTCATATTTGTAGCTACCTGCATACTGCTTTCCTACACGGCGGACCGAATGTACCGCGCTTTGGAGCGAGCTAAGGAAGCGGATGCACAGCTTGAAATTGCCGCCGAGCGCGAGACGGCAGGAATTGCCATTCGCCAGAGTGAAGAACGCTTCCGTGTTATGGCGAACTCTATTCCGCAGCTTGCCTGGATAGCCAGGGCCGACGGATACATATACTGGTATAACAGCAGATGGTACGCATTTACGGGGACTACACCCGAACAGATGGAGGGCTGGGGCTGGCAAAGTGTCCATGATCCGCACACCTTACCCGGTGTTCTTGAGCGTTGGGGAGAATCAATTTCCACCGGCAAACCGTTCGAGATGGTTTTCCCATTGCGCGGGGCTGACGGGAAATACCGGCAGTTTCTTACCCGCGCACAGCCGGTGAAAAACGCCGATGGGGAGGTAATACAGTGGTGTGGAACCAACACCGATGTTACCGAACGAATGTTACTGGAAGCGGAATTGCGCAAGGCACGCGACGAGCTTGAGTTGCGTGTACGAGAGCGCACAGCAGAGTTGGAGGAAGCAAACAGCATCCTGAGAGACCACGCCGCCCTTCTCGACTTGGCCCATGACGCTATTTTGGTGCGGGATATGAATGATGCCATCGTCTTTTGGAGCAACGGAGCTACCGAAACATATGGGTTTACAAGAGATGAAGCCATCGGAAAGATAACCAACTCATTCTTGCATACGAAGTTCCCCTTGCCATTGGACCAAATCAAGGAAGCAGTAATGCATAAAGGCAGGTGGCAAGGCGAGTTGGAGCATACCACTTCCGAACAGCGAAAATTAATAGTTGAGAGCCGATGGGCTTTAAAGCACGATGTGAATGGAAATCCTACCGGGTTTCTTGAAATTAACCGGGATATCACGGACCGCAAGATCGCCGAGGAAGCCTTGAAAGCCAATATGAGCCGATTGGAGCTTATAAATTCAGAGCTTCAGGAGTTTGCCTTTGTCGCTTCCCATGACCTCCAGGAGCCCCTGCGTAAGATAATGACTTTCTGCGACCTCACAAAACAAAGGTGTTCCACGTCGTTAGACGATACAGGGCAAGATTACCTGGAGCGGATCATTTCTTCGGCGGAAAGGATGCGTCAACTGCTGGGGGACTTGCTGGAGTTCTCAAGAGTAGCAACCCGACCGGAGCCTTTCAGGAAGATCGATATAGGTAAGATCGCCCGCGAAGCAGCCGATATCTTTGAACGGAGGATCAAAGAGACACGCGCAATTATCGAAATAAGGGATATGCCGAAGATTGAAGTGGATGAGGGCCAAATATTCCGGCTTTTCCAGAACCTTATTGGGAATGCGCTCAAGTTCAGGGGCCAGGAAAGTCCTCGAATAGAGGTCTATTCCACATGCAACGGGGACAAGTTTTGCGATATCTTCGTGAAGGATAACGGGATCGGCTTCGAGCCGCAATATGCTGAAAGTATTTTCAAGCCCTTTCAGCGCCTGCATGGCCGCAGCCAGTACGAGGGTACCGGAATGGGCCTTGCCATCTGCCGTAAGATTGCGGAGCGACATGGGGGAACCATCAGGGTTGAGAGTGAGCCGGGAAAAGGATCGACTTTCATCGTGAGGTTGCCTGTAAAACAATGGAATCCCGTATTGAAGGGTCTGTAGGATGATGAACCTCAGGGTTGAACCTCCATGGAACTCAGCATTCAAGGGGTAAGGAGGAACCGGCTTACTGGGAGTATTGCTGTTCCCCCCTGCAACTCTCCGGAGGCTCCACATCAGGCAGGGTGGATACATCCTCCCAATACACGTGGAAGACGGTCAGGTTCTGAACCAGTTTATCGAAGGTCATTGGCTTTAGGAGGTATGAATTCGCCCGGAAATCTCCTTGGCGCAATTGGGTTTAATTAGGCGCATGTCATGCCTTCCATATTAGCCCCCTCGAACTTTGCGCCATTTGTGTTTGCGCCACAAAGATTGACGTTTCGCAGGTCACAGTTTGTGAAATTGGCATTCCTAAGGTCGGCGTTCTCGAAAGAAGCGTAATTCAGGTTGGCCTCGGAAAAGTCAGCCCCGACTGCCTCTGCTTCCCTGAAGATAGTCGCCTGTAGGTCGCACCCCCTGAAGTCTGCCCCATTAACTTTGGCACGGATGAAATCCCCGGCCATAAATCGACACTCACGCGCCTGTGCTTCTGACAGGTTGCTATCAGTAAAATCAGCAGCATCTCCTTGTGCCTTTTGGAGATCAGCGTTTCTGAGGTCCGCCCGGAAAAACCCCGCATCTTCCATCTGAGCTTCACGAAGTTTTGCTTTCCGCAACGAAGCCCTGTTGCCTTTAACGGCTTTCAAGTTTGCCTTTTGGAGGTCGGCATCATCAACATTGGCGTCATGCAGATCGGCGTGCCTCAATTCCGCATTACGAGCATCGACCTCCTTGAGATCGGTTTTATCCAATTTTGCCCTGGATACTGTAGCTTTTGATACGGTGGCCCCGGTCATCTTCGAGTCTGTCAGGGTTGCATCCTCCAGGTTGCTTTCCGACAAATTGCTGCCGGTGAGGTCGGCCTTGCTTAGATTGGCACCCTTCAGGATTACCCCTCGAAGGTCTTGCCCAGTGAGGTCGAGCTGCTCACCGCCTTCCTTGCCCTCAAGCCAGAACTTATGTTTCTCCAGTAGCTTCTGCAGATCATCACCATTCACTCCCGGTCACCTCTTTTTCTACCCAAGCTTGCGATATCACTAATATAATATAAGTGGTTCCCAAAGAGTTTTCCCCTTTGTTGGCCCTATGCCCTACTGTTTTTCCTTCTCCAGACTCTTGGCGAAGGCGACAGGCTGCTTAAAGAATTCCTCGGATTACGCTAACAGCGTTACCCGGCGGGGTGTGGGTCCCGTTAGGCGATACAAGTCCCGCCCAGGAGGATGGAAGATTTACGACCTAGCCCGCATTTTTCTCTAATCGCAGTTCGTGCCCATGAAGCGCAACAAAGATTCGGCGCTCAGGGCTTGAGGCGATTTGGTGTATAAAAGCGCACTGTCGGTCGAAGTTAAGGCGAAAGAGCCGGCTAACATATCGTACTTACTGGGATTTAATAGCCTTCCGGATTGAATCTCATGAATAATGCGGGCCAGCATGTTGGCAAGGGCATTAAAGCCCTAAAAGGAGACGAGTTTTAAATTATGTGTTGGGATACTGTTGGGGGCGCTGTTGACGTTAGGGTACCAGCAATGGAAATGCCCATCAAAGCCATTGAATTCACTGGAGGGCGACCCGGGGATCGAACCCGGGACCTTTGGTTCCGGAGACCAACGCTCTATCCACTGAGCTAGTCGCCCTTTAAAGGCCGGTGCAGAATAAAAAAGTCCGGTGTTGATGCCGGACCGAGTATCGTCGGATGAATGCGGATTCAACCTGTAATGGGTAGCACAGGCGCTGGAATTTGTCAATTGATGTGTGGATCCAAGGGATTGGATCGGCCGCAGCCGTGCGGGTACCCGGCAGATTTTGAAAGGAAGCAAGGCAATGGACGTGAGATGTGCACAATGTGAAAGCCGGGACCGGATTTAAGCAACTCAGATGCTTAAATCCGGACCCCGGCTTTGGAGCAACTATCGGAAGCGGAAAAATCCCGCGCAGTGGGGTGCTACATTTGCCGAGCAGATTCCTGGAACCCCGCGCCCATATAGGATTCCATTTTCTGGTAGCCCTCGTCCATTGCTCTTTTGAAGTCTTCGCGCATTTTCTTATAGTTCCTGATCCACTCGCCCATGGCTTTCTTGCCGTCTTCCGGAATCCACGGAACCTGGACCATGCTGGCCATGTTTTCCATCTGTTCCTGGAACATTACTATGGAGTTATACATGTTGTCGAAAGCCAGTTTATTGAGTTGCAGCATTTGTTTGAAAACCTGGTTCTGTTCCATCTCGAGACCTCCTATGAGCTGTGCGGATCATTTGCCAAAAACTCCGGCGTGAATAATTTGCCGGAACCGATTTGGTCCCGGCAAATTGAATGTGGATCGTGGGACAGGCTTTTGGCCGGTTCCGCGGCGTGGAAGGACCTGGCCATCGGGAGACGCTGGATCCGGTGGGCCGGAAAGCCGACGCCGCAAAGTGTCGGCAGGATTCGAACCTGCCCCACAACTGTATTTCAAATCGCGAGCGAACCGGGGGACATGCTCCGAAGCAGCGGTCGGAAAGCCTGCTCAAATTTGATGCTGTTTAGCAATCCGAAAGCTGCCACTTGATTTCTTTGCGCTTTTTTGCAGGCTGGAAACCTGCCGCATAACTGCATGCAAGTTAAAAATGGAACAGTGCCAGGTCAATATCCTGCAAAAAAATCGATCTAACCTTTTGAGCCGAGACGAAGGCCGCCGTGGATAAAAAAGACATCTCCCGCCAGGGCCTCGTTACGGTAGAGTTCCCCAACAAGGGATGCAACTTCTTCCGGTTCGATCAGGCGCCCGATCGGGACCTGTTCGACAATTTTTTCCAGTACCTCGGGTTTCATACTCTTGACCATCGGGGTTCCGACATACCCCGGAGCAATGGCAACGCAACGGATCCTGGTGGATAATCCACGTCGGAAGAACTCCGCGGTGAGAACCTTGGGTATCACCGACATGGCGGCCTTCGATGAAGCGTAGTTGATCTGTCCCGCCGTTCCGAGAGATCCGGTCGAGGAAACCAGGCAGATTAGGCCCCTGCAGCCGTTGTTTATCATGCGTTCGGCGCATTCCCGAATAGTCAGGAAGACGCCTGTAAGATTTATGTTAATTACCGATTGGAATTGATCGAGCGACATTTTCTTAGCGACTTTTCCCCGGTAGTCGGGCGCCACCAGTAGTCCATCCCTGATTATGCCGGCAAAAGGGGCCACAAGGTTGATTGCACCGAAGCGCTCGATTGCGAAATCGGCCATTTTGGCACTATCATCTTCCTTTGTGACATCGGCTATGAACGTGGCGACTTCGCCGCCCATTGCCTTGAGCTCTTCCTGCGCCGAAGCCAGCGGTCCTTCAGCTACATCCACAAGGACCACTTTTCCTCCGTTGGAGACCCAATGCCTTGCAAGCGCCAGCCCTATTCCTCCGCTGCCGCCGGTTATCAGCGCTACTGAATTATTTATCTCCAACATTCTCAGCTATTCCTCCCGGCCGCAGGCCAAAGGGCCATGAGGCCTATAAAGTTATTCGCAAAAGCACCAAGCGCATACAATTGCAGGGAGGCAGGCTGGAAAGCCTGCCCCAAATTTACATTCCAAGCGGGAAATTTTGACTTTCCCGCAACTCGCAACCCGCACCGCTACTCCTCCTTCACGTAACTTCCGGGGGCTTTTTCGAGCGGACAGTATTTGTCGCTGCCCATGGGTGGGGGCTCGCGCCTGTAGCCGTCCCTCGATAGCCATTCCACCCAGTCGGTCCACCAGGATCCAGTGCGTTCGGTCTGTCGGGCGAGCCATTCATCGGGGTTTGCCTCTCCGTTGACTTCACCGGTCCAGAATTTGCGCTTCGACCTCGGTGAGGGCGGATTGACGATTCCGGTGATGTGGCCTTCGCCGGCCATGGTGAACTTTACTGGGCCGCCGAGCAACTGAGTCGTCTTGAAAGTCTCCCTCCAGGGGCAGATATGGTCGAGATCGGCTCCGACCAGGTAGGCCGGCTGTTTGATTTGCTTTAAGCTCAGCGGGCGGTTTGCCAACACGATTTCGTCCTCCCTGATGAGCTTGTTATTCAGATACAGCTCCTTTAGGAACCAGGTGCACATTGCGGCCGGCAATCGGGTCGAGTCGCTGTTCCAGTAGAGAAAATCCGACTTGGGCGGCTCCTCACCCTGGAGATAGTTGTGGACATGATAGCGCCAGATGAGATCGTTAGGCCGAAGCAGGCGAAATCCCGCCGAGATGTACTTCTTGTCGAGGTATCCCACCTTTTTGACCAGTTTCTCGATAGCCGCAACCGAATCTTCATTGACGTAGACGCCTAGCTCTCCCGGCGATGAGTAATCGACCAGGGAGGCAAAGAGTGTGAAATCGCGGATGGGAAATGAACCGTTTCGTTTGGGGTCACGATTAAGCCATGCCATGAGCGATGAAAGAACCGTCCCCCCGATGCAGTACCCGGCGGCATGTACCTGTTCGGCCCCGCAGATTTCCCTTGCGACATCGACAGCTTTGAGTGCCCCGCGAAGCATGTAGTCTTCAAAAGTGATGTCGCGCATTTCCGGAGTGGGGTTCTTCCAGCTTGTTATAAAAACTGTAAAACCCTGGTTTGTCAGGTAGGAGACGAAGCTCTTTTCTTCGGTCAGGTCAAAAATGTAGAACTTGTTCACCCACGGCTGGATAAAGACGATCGGAACATTGAAAGTCGTCTCGGTTGTCGGCGAATACTGGATTAGCTCCATAAGGCGGTTACGGAACACTACCTGCCCGGGAGTGGTGGCGAGATTCTCACCTACATTGAAAGCATCCCTGTGGGCAATTTTTACCATGTCTCCGCGGTTTGCATCGTCGAGCCAGTTTTCATAGCCTGCGACTATGCTTCTGCCTTTAGTGCGCATAAACTTCTGGACAGCTGACGGATTGGTCCAAAAGTAATTGGCCGGCGAAAGGAAGTTAAGCAGTTGCCCCATCCAGAAGACCGAGCATTGCTTCTCTTTTTCGGAAATACCCTCGGCGCGGCCCATATAATCCTTCGCCCACCCGCCCATGACCGCATGAATCTTTTGAAGGACCTTCGACTGCCTCCTGACGAGGTTTAGAAGTGCGGTTTCGGAGTCCTCCTCGGGTTTTGCCCATTTGCTGCTGTCGGCAAGCAGCGGGCCCAGTTCTTCGGAGGCGACGGCCTGGAGATTGGATGCCAGTTCGAGCAGCATGCCCGAATAATCGGCAGCGTTCATCAGCCAGTATTCAGTGGCCTTTTGAAATGAGTTCGCAACTCCGAAAGGATCTACGGGCGTTTTCATTGGGTTCATTAGTCAGTCCTTCTGATAAATTCTATTACGTCACGTAGACTGGATTCGCCTTCCAGCAGTTCGTCGGGAATCTTCACGCCGAAGACCTCTTCGAGGAAGATTTTAAAGTTGACCGCCGTCATCGAATCCCATTCCGGGATCTCATTGAGGAATGTTTCAGGTTGGAGTTGAAAGCCGGCCGCCGCGGGTAAAATTTCTACTATTCCGTCCTGAATTCTGACAAAAATTTCGTTCATGGGGTCATCTCCTTTGATGCTTAATCTTGATGCCTGGATCTTTTAACAGGGTACGATTTTTGACTATATGCGTATCAGATTGCCTCCCCATGACAATCCGCCGCCGAATGCAACGAGGGCGACAAGATCGCCTTCGCAAATCTTTTTGCCATCCATGGCTTCATCGAGAGCGATCAAAACGGACGCGCTCGCAGTATTTCCGTAGCGGTCCAGGTTCATTATGAATTTTTCCCGGGGGCAACCGATTCTTCGCGCAATTTCATCGAGAATGTTAATATTTGCCTGATGGCAGATGAAGTGGTCCACATCCCCGACATTGACTCCGGCCTCGCTGGTGATCTGCTGAATTGTTTCAGTTCCTTTCTCTACCGCAAAGTTGAATACGGTCTTGCCAGTCATCCTGAAGTAGGCCATCCGGGAATTGACGATCTTCTCGAAGGGCATCATCGTCCCGCCCCCCGGAACGCAGATGGCGTCCCTGCCGCTCCCATCCGTATTGAGGCGCGAATGCATGACGCCACGAACAGGGGCTCCTGCCTTTAGCAGCACCGCCCCTGAACCGTCGCCGAAATAGGGATAGGTGCTGAAGTCATTTTTATTGAGTATCTTCGAATACATCTCTGCCGCTATAAACAGGATGTTTTCGTACTTGCCGCACTTGATGAGTGAATCGGCAAGGCTGATGCCAAAGACCGCACCGGAACACACCGAATTAATATCGAGCGCAAAAGCATTGCGGGCGCCCAGTTCGTGCTGGACGCGGGTGGCCGTTGCCGGTTGGATCCGGTCCGGAGACGAGGTTGAAAGGATGATTCCCTGGACATTTTCCACGGGAAAATCGACTTTCGCCAGACATGCACGGGCTGCTTCCAGGGCCAGGTCGGAAGTGCACTGGTCCTCCGATGAATGTCGTCTGGACTTGACCCCTGTCTTCTGGGCTATAAGTGGGAGGGATGAAGCCGGAAAATGAGTCAGTTCTTCATTGAACACGACTCTTTCCGGCACATGACTGCCGGTCGAGAAAATAATAGAATTGTTCATGATCCAAATCGCTTTTTTTAGGTTCCGATGAAACACGCGGCTTTTAGGTTACAAAAGGCCCGGATGAAAGTTGCTCAAGGGACTCGAAGCTGCGCTAAGCGAATTGGAGTGAATAGCGAATTTTTTAAATCTTGGGCCATCTGCCCCGAAATAAAAGAACTGGGTGCTAGGAAATCAAGGGGGCGGGCTAAAATTGAGGAAAAAAGCCTATTTTAGAGTATAGATGAGAAACTGCGGATAACCTAAGGATAAAAGATCGTGAGGAACTGCTTTTAACCTGAAACGCCAAGCATTTGGCAATTACCTGCCATCAATATTCTGAACTCCTGCAATCCATTAAAATCAGGACTACATTAATAATTGTTAATCAATGAACCCCCCGGAATCCTATTCCGGCTTTTTCTCGACGGATGAAAACATGTCCATGAAGGATTTCCACTGCGCAAGGCCCGGAACTGTTCTCTGGGCCAGGGTTGAAAAATCTCTTCCCATTTCGAGCCATTTTCTGAACTGTTCGTCGAAGGCCATTTTGTAGGCGAGGTAGTTCTTTATGGTCATCTCGAGATATTTTTCAAAAAACTCGCTCAATACGCCGTCTCCGTACTGAATGACCAGGTGCAGGAGCGGGACGGGGAGAAGTGCTTTTTTGTTTTTAGCCTCCTCCACGATTATCTGGGTGAGAATAAATGAGGTCACGTCCTCCTGGGTCTGGGCATCGATGACTTCGACCTGGCGTCCCTCCTTAATAATTTCCGACACCTGCTGGAGAGTTATGTATGCACTTTTATCGGAATCGTAGATCCGCCTGTTCGCGTATTTTTTGAGAACAACCTTTTGAGCCATTTGGGTCCTCCATGTTTGGCTGAATTTATGACACGGTGCGGAAAGGTCAATTGGAATTATAAGACTGAGGGCAAAATTAAACCAGAAAAATGATTTGTGCAATGCACAAACCACCTTGACTTCCATTTTAGTGCGACTATATTAGTGCTCATCTTTCGTCATTTCGGCCATTCGCTTTGGCTTTCCGTTCAACAATCACAAAATCAGGAGGTTTCAAGCATGGACCAGCTAAGGTTCACCAAGCAAATGATCGATTTCAACAAGACCACCTTCGACAACACCTTCAATGCAATGGTTCTGCTGCAGGAACAGACCGAAAAGATGGTCAGCGCTTTCATGGAACAAGCCACCTGGATCCCGAATGAAGGAAAGAAAGCCCTGAGTGATTGGGTCGATTCGCTCAAGAAGGGTCGTGGAGAGTTCAAAAAGGCCGTGGATGAAGGCTTCACGAAGGTAGAGTCTTTCTTCGCCGGCCAGCAGGGGTCCTGATCGGTCTTCTGTGGCGCCGCTCATGAATCGTTCGGGGGAGGGCTTTCGGGAACAGGTCCTATGGCGGATAGAAGAATCTGCCTGGGAGCGGCTCGAAAAGGCTCCCCCTTTGTCCATCAGTGATCGAGCCAGCGGCACCGGGGGCATCAGGGATTCGAAATACCCAACCCGTTTTCCCCAAAGGCCATGTTTTGGTCGGAATACCTGGCAACCGCCGTGCTAACTTTTTCCGCCCAGGTGCGTAGTCGCACACGCGGGCGGTCTTGGCCGGTTGGAGTCCCACTAACCCGGTCAACACTGATGTCTTGCCTGGCCAAAAGCTTGCAGCAAACCGGGAGGAATAACCGATGGAAATGGATGTCGTCGAATTCTGGAAAAACTTCTTCCTCAAGCAGGGAGGGAGCCGAACAAGCTTGGACGATTTTTCGATCTGGATGCGGCAGGGTTTTAGCGGTTTTGACCAAATGACCGCGTTTTTTCAGAAAGCCTGTGGGTTTGACCAACTCACCAAGGGCAGCATCGACTTGCTGCAGGTTATGAAGAAGAGCCAGGAAGATTTCCAAAAATCCATTTCCACGTACCTGGCCATGATCGGCGGAGTCCCCAGGGGCGAACACCTGGACCTGATCCGAAAGTACGAAGAATTAAAGGAGCAGGTCACTTCACAAAAGGAAACGATAAAGCATCTTCGGACGTTGCTGGCTGAAGAAAAGAAGGTGGAACACAAGGAGCTTACGGGACAGATGCAGGACCTTATTCATGAGCAGTCCCGGCAGTTCAAAAGGCTCATGGAAAACTTCAAGCAGGAAAAGCCGGAAGCCCAGAAGCCGGTCGCGGCAGCAGTTCCACCGGTTGAAGCGCCCCAAGCCAAAAAATCTGAGCCCGAACCGGCGAGGACCGAACCGGCCAAACATCAGCCTGCAAAAAAGAAGAAGTAGGATAGTTTTACTGCACTGCTTGAGGAGGCGAGCCCCATTTATCTTTGAGCCCGCCCGGGCAGCGGAAGTCCAATCTTTGGGCTTTCGCTTTAACTATTTGTATTAACAGCCAAAAGGCGCCCTTTTCGTTTCTCCCTCACCCATAAATCAGGCGAAAATGCTCAGTTGCGAAAGACCGCTTGCCCTCCTTATGTAGGCCGGCTTAGGCCTTATCTGTGTATCGATTCTGCCTGCTTTCTCTGCCTTTGTACCCGCCTCCGGCTTCTGCCTGCCGGAATTTCCACTTCCGGCCTTTTCACCGTTTACATCAACCTGGAACTTCCCAAGCATGAGCCCCTGGTCATCCAGGGTTTGCCGCAGCTCCGGCGCATTACGAAGTATGGCCTGTCTCGCTGACTCACTTTCCGTTACGACCACCGCGGAAACTTCATCCTTCTTTGCACCCACCCTGATGCTGACTTTGCCAAACTGCCCCGGCTCCAGTTCGAGTGTGAGCTGCTGCTCGCCAGCCACTCGGTATTGCGCCCGCCAATTTTCAATTGTTTCGGCCATATCTCCAGGCTGATTGTAGTTTAGGGCGCTTCCGGACGATTCCCGCGAAATGGGGACTTCCATGCGGATTTCAGCACCCTGGTTAGAAGAAGCATTTTGGAATAGGGCCGCATCGTCTGGATCGCTTAACTTCAACTGCTTTTCGACAGTCTTTGCTATACCTGCCAATTCGTGGCTTTGCACGGAAATTCCATTCTCAACGCTCCGTGCTGTGGTAGCGCCTTGAGCCACGGAAGCCTGTGAGGCCGTTTCCCCTCCCTGCCAGCCCTGACCTGTTGAGCCGCTCTCCCCGGAGGAAGCGCCGCCTGCTCCTGCATCCGGAAAGCCTGCCTTGTTCAAAACCGATGCCGGTGGAGAGCCTGCATCGTTTCCGCCGGACGTCCCGGTTCCCCGGGAAGCGTTCATGTCATTTATTGCGCTCTCCCGATACATATCGGCAGATTTGGCGGCTATGCCGGAGTTTGCCGCCTGAATGGTCTCAGTGAACTGCCCGGTCGCCCCGGTTGCTTTCGTCTGTTCGCGAAGGCCGCCGGCCAGGCCCTCCGAGCGTTTTGAATTGTATTCCGGGAAGGGTTGCTCCTGGGTATTCTCGGATTGTTGGGTGATTATTCGCCCGGTGCCGGGCGCGGTTTCCGATACATCTGTCCGGGCCTGCTCATCGGATACCGAGATCCCATCATAGGTATTCTTCACTGCTTCCTTTGCCTGGGCAGCGATGTTTTGCCCCTGGACGGCGGCCGCGCTGCGGGTGTCATTTTGCGCTACCGCCTCTGTCGCTGGTGTTCCCTGTTTATCGTTACTCATCGATATAATTTTTGCACCAAAATCTTCAGCCAGGGCGGTAAGATTTTGCCGGTTTTCACCTTGCTGCACAATTTTCCCGGACTCCTGCGAAGTGGCGGCTGGCGACTCGGGTTTCGTGACCGGCTCTTCTTGCGCGGCCTCAGAGGAGATGTCGGTTTCGACATTTCCCCCGCTTTTTTCCGAGACTGCGCTGGAAGAAGTTTCGGACTCTGACTGGTTCTTATCCAGAGCAATTGATTTCTGGGCTGCAGCACTCTGTGACGCTGCAAAAGTCTCGACACCCGTAGCGGTTTTGTTTAACGACAGAGTCTCCGGTGCAACATTTGGCGAGGTGGTTTCTGAAGTAAGCTCCGCGTTCGCTTCCTGCTTTTTCCCCCGCTTCGTTTCATCTGATTTTTCAGACACGAAAGATGGCAGGGCTCTGGATGCGAGACTTTCGGTCTGCCCCTGCTTTGGCGCTATCGATGCTTGCAGTGCTATTTCCGTTGCCTGCGAAGCCGCTGCCCCCTCGGCCGAAGTTCCAGCCGCCGCTGTGGTCTTCCGGGCTTCCGCATTGTTTGCCTTCTGCAAAACCTGGTCTATAAGGGCACGGAATTCATCAATGTTGAAAACCCCTGGCGACCCCTGCCCAACCACGGAGGCAATACTTTCTTTTAGCCCCTCGAAAGTCCTGCCACTATTGGTTCCGGAAGATTCCGCCTTCTGCACGATCGATGAGATGAGCGCCTGGGCGCTCGCCATTGAAATCTGTCCCTTGCCGAGGGTTTCAGTGGCCATCGCCTTATTTGAAAGGAGGTCCTTCAAATCCTTGAGAGAGATCCATCCATCCTGGTTTTGCAAGCTTTTGCATGCCTTGATTGTCTCAGCGGGATATTGCAGTTCGGCCAGGATTGACTCCAACATGAGCGGGTTGGTAATGAAAACCTGCTTGCCGGTTTTAGTCTGGCTTTTTAATCGCTCAAGCCGCTGTTCCGGGGCCTGGGATGCTGATTTCTTCTTTACCGAGCCAATAGATTCTTTCTTCGAGCTGTCCGCGGCAGCTGATTTATCGTCCGGTTCAGCGGCGATCGATTGGGCCGCATCAGTATTCTTGGCATCTGTTTTTTCGGCGGACTCGATATCGGAAGTCCCGGTCTTATGGGGTAGAAGCTTCCCAAGTTCCCCGGCAAAGTCCGAGCTTGCTATTCCGTGCCCGATTTTTTCGTGCTCGTTTCCGAGATAAGAGGAGAGCAGCAGTGCCGCGTTTACAGATCCTGATTGCATTATTTTTCCCCAAATAGGTTAAAGTTTTGACCTCAGCGGGAAAGAGAGCAATGTTGATGCCAGCCAACGTGGCACTGCTAATAAGTGAATTATTTCAATATATTAAAGCGGTGTGTCTGGGGATTTTAAGCCGGTATGTGCTGGAAGGCGGAATTTTTTTCAGGCTGTGCACGCAATTTTTTCCGCTTCGGGAGGTCGGAAGTTAGACCCTTGAGGTGTCAGGCGCATAGGGTTCGGAAAGCATCGCAAGGGCGATTTTGCCTTCCTGCCTGAATCTATTGTGGACGGCCATTCTGATGTCGGCGGTAGATGAGCCGAACTGTCCAGCTCTCATGTTGTAGATAGAATTGATGAGCTGAGCGGCATGGATGCCCCCGTTCTTTGCCTGGGATTTGCCGATGGCTTTTTCGAAGATCTTTGTAGCCCCTCTGGGTCCGTGCTGAACGGCAGTGCTCCAGAGAACTTCCTTTAATGCTTTCGGCGCCTGTGCGATATCCACCCCGGTGCGATCCGCGATCTCCCTTAGCGCCGGCATGTAATGGGTCTGTTCGATGAAATCGTACTGAAGCTTTGAGAATCTGGCGGGATCTTCCTGCGTTATTTTCTTCCAGACTTCGGGCATTCTCCCCCGACGATTGCCTGTATTAGCCGGGCCGGAGGCAGCAAGTTTTTTCGCCAAATCAGGGGCCTTTTCAGACAGGTAGTCTATAAATTCACGCATCGTTCCCGCCCTGGAAGAAATCTGGAATGTGCCGTAGGAAGTCCCTCCAACTGCATCATAACCAATCACATCCGGACCGTTTTCACCCGATTCGAACTTGGCCGCAAGCCGTCCGATTCCATTCGAATGGTTTGAACCGGTGTTGCCGCCGGCGCTTGCAGCCGGCAGGGAAATTTGGCCCGACATCCCTGAACCAATGGAATACATGTTGTTCATGCGGTTCTGGCCGGATGACATCGCTCTAAGAGATATAAGCGCCGAGACCGCCATATTATTGATGGCCTGCGTCAACTGCGCGGGGGACGAATTGACACTGCCGGAGCGCGCTTTGTGAAACTCGGGGTTGGTGATCATCGAAGAGGGCGGCCTGTGGTGCTGGGCGGCGGTAGAGGTTTTTGCACTGCCTGAATTGCCGGAATTCCCCTTTATACTGTTAAGCAGGGTGTCAAAAACACCTTTATCCTGGCCGCGCCCGGATTTTGCCTTACCTGCATTCAGGTTTTCGCCTTTGAGGACGGGTGCCGACTTATGTGAATTTCCGACCTGTACAGACATGAGCTTTGCCTCCGTGAAGGGTGTTCGCATGGAAAGTATGCAAAACCCGTGCTCGACGGAGGGCTAAAAAGAAGATGAGTGGTGCACCGAATGGCCAGGTGTCCTTGTCTGTTCCAGGAAGAAATTGACAAATCCCGCCCCTGGGCCTTACACTTGCTCGTTTTTTAAAGATTGAAGAAGCGGAGTTAATAATGAGTTTGTCCTCTCTGATTCGGTCATCGCTGCTCTATGCGATTATCTGTCTGGTATCTTCGGGGTGCATGGTTGGTCCCAATTATATTAAGCCAAAAGAGTGGCTGCCTCAAAAATGGGTCGAAGGCAAGGCACAGGGTGTCAATTTCAGTGCGCCGGCTGATATTACTCACTGGTGGAGTGTCTTTAACGATCCGACTCTGGACTCGTTAATCGGGGAGGCGACGAAAGCAAACAAGGATCTCAAGGTTGCCGCGGCGAGGGTTCGCGAGGCTCGGGCGCAGCGGGCCGTAACGGCTTCGAGCCTTTTTCCCTCACTCGATGTAACGGCACTTTATCAGTATTATCGGACGAGTGGAAGGTCAACTCCGTCAGCGGTAGCCGCGAATAGTACTGGCGGTGACACTCCTACTTTTATAAACGGGCTTGATCTTTACCAGGCCCAGTTCGATGCGAGCTGGGAGATCGATATCTTCGGGCGGGTCAGGCGGTCGGTCGAAGCCGCAACAGCCGATTTGGCGTCATTCGAAGAGAACTACCGCGATACCCTCGTATCACTTCTGGCCGAGGTTGCCGTCAACTACATGAGTGTACGCGGCTCGCAGCTTCGACTCGAAATAGCTCTGCGTAACATCGACGCGCAGCGCAAGACTTTGGAACTGACGCGCGAGCGGTTCCAGGCAGGCCTTAGCAGTGAACTCGACGTAGCTCAGGCTAGCGCTCAACTTGCCGCAACCGAATCACAGGTGCCATCGATAGAAACCACTGCAAGGCAATCCATGCACCAGCTTGCAACACTTCTCGGGACGGTTCCGGACGTGATGGTCGAACAGCTTTCGAAGGCGGAACCTCTTCCGGGCGTTCCGCCCGAGGTCCCGGTTGGGCTCCCGTCGGATCTTCTTCGCCGAAGACCTGATGTGAGGCGTGCTGAAAGGCAACTCGCCGCCGCGACGGCCCGTATCGGGGTAGCGACAGCAGACCTTTTTCCTCGGCTCAGTCTGACCGGAAACCTTGGACAGGCCTCGATGAGCCTTGCCGATATAACAATGTCTTCAAGTTCATTGTGGAGCGTCGGTCCAACAGTCAAATGGAATATCTTCAACGCTGGTGCCACAAGGGCCAACATCGAGATCCAGAACGCCAAGACCGAACAGGCTCTGGGGAATTATGAAAAGACCGTGCTGACGTCATTGCAGGAAGTTGAATCCGCCCTGGTTGCCTACTCGAAGGAGTTGTCGAGGCGGGAGGCTTTGGCTGCCGCGGTTCGCGCAAGTGAACGGGCCTACGAGATTTCCAGTGAACTCTATGCGAAAGGCCTTGTGGATTTTCTGAGAGTCCTCGATAGCCAGCGAACTTTGTACTTGTCTCAGGACCAGCTCGCATCAAGCGATCAGCAGGTTTCCGCGAACCTGGTTGCTCTCTACAAAGCACTCGGGGGCGGCTGGGAAGTGCAGCAAGACCGGGAAGCGAAGGCTCCCAAAAATCCCACCGACCCTTCTTAGGACTGCAACCTGCTGAGATGAGAGTGAATAAACGCATTCTTGCCTCAATGCCTCTCACCTTGTTTGGAACCGTCGGTCAGGGTATGTGGGGCAGGCTTTCCAGCCTGCAGCGCATCGCCGTCAACGGAACAATTGTTTACTCATTGTTATTACGTGGTCTCCTCGGGCTGTTGCTCAAACCCCTAATGGAAAATAATGGGCCGAAATTGAAGGAAGAACTCCCCTCCACTGGTGGGAGGGGTTGGGGGAGGGGGTTGAATTTCTAAGATCTTTTTGTCACCCTCCCCTGGCCCCTCCCATCAAAGGGAGGGGGATCAGCATCGCAACTGGTTTGGGCAACAGTCTGTCCTGACCGCGTCATACTCTCGACCGAAGTTCCCCAATTTTTTCGAAACAAAGTGGAGATCTTCGATCTGCGCGGGTAGCACGGTCGGGACGGGCTGTTGCCTAAATAGTTTTTCAAAAATGCTAAGCAAAATTGGATGGCACGAACCTGATGAACGTCATTCCCGCAGCGTTTCTGGGCGGGAATCCAGTGTCTTGCTTCGCGAGACCAATGATTTCGGGATTTAAAGCCGCTGGATTCCCGCCCAGAAACGCTGCGGGAATGACGATGTTCGAAGCTGAGATCCCGATAGACCATGCATCGGGTTTGGGCAAAAGCCCGGGGAGACCGTGCTACAACCAGAGCTGGATACATCAAATCTCTTGAATTGACGGCAATGAGCCTGCAGCGGGAAACGTCAGGTGAACGATTGAGTCGTAAATAACGGGAACTGACAGCAATCTCATGAAATTCCCTGTTTGACACGTTAACACGGCGTTCATATCATCCTTCATATTGCCTTGTGTTGAAAATTACCGGCACCGGCATAATCGGAAAATCCGGCCAGATATGAAGCGGGCCGAAAAACCCTTCCACTTTCTCCCGATCGGGTTGACCTATGGATACCGGCAGGCGCTCCATTGAGCTTAAGCTAAAGAGGTTGTGCGAGCGGCTGGACAACCTGAAGGAATGCTTCAGAATATCCAGTCTTATCAATTCCAGCCTGGAGCTTGATGAAGTTCTAGAAAACATCATGACGGCTGCCCGGTCAATATTGCGGGCCGAATCCTGCAGCCTTATGCTGGTTGACGAAAAAAGCGGAGAACTGGTCTTCCAGGTGGCGCAGGGGCCGGTTGCGAATAAGTTGGATGTTGATATCAGCATTAAGAAAGGGCAGGGGATTGCCGGCCATGTTTTCGAGACCGGCACGCCGGTTCTGATCGAGGACGCTTATGCCGATCCACGGTTCGACCCTGTTTTTGATGCGATGACCGGATACATCACCCGCTCTATCCTTTGTGCCCCTCTCCTTTACAAAGAGAGGGTCATAGGTGTCTCGCAGATCATAAACAAGGTCGATGGAGGAAGGTTCACACTCGAAGATGTTGAAAGCCTGAGTCTTCTTTCCATTAATGCGGCCCTTGCAGTCGAAAATGCAAGGCTTCACCGGGAAATCCTGCAAAAGCAACTGATCGAAAAGGACCTGGCATTCGCTTCGAACGTGCAGCTCAGCTTTCTGCCGCGGGAGATGCCGGTGTTTGATGGCTTCAGGTTCAGCGCTCATTACCAGGCAGCCCGGGAAGTCGGAGGAGATTTCTACGATTTCATTCCGCTGGACGGAGACAGGCTGGGCGTTCTTATCGGCGACGTCTCCGGGAAAGGTGTCGCATCGGCGTTGTTCATGGCAAGATTGACCTCTGATTTCCGTATGCTTGCAATTCGCATCAAGAACCCCGAAAAGCTTATCAGCCGAATCAATGACGAGATTTGCGACCAGATCTGGTGCAGGGGTATGTTCGCCGCACTCCAGTTCATCGTAATTGACAGCAGGCAAGACGAGTTGACCTACGTCAATGCGGGGCATCTTCCGCCGATTCTCTGGAACAGCGCAACGGGGAAATTTGAAAAGATCGGCGGCGGCGGTCCGCCGGCAGGTGTCGTGCCGGGATATAAATTCAAGGCCTCTCAGATTCAGGTAAATCCGGGTGATTGTCTTCTGCTTGCGACCGACGGCCTTGTGGAATCCCGCGACGCCTCTGACAAGCTTTTCGGATGGGAGATGCTCGAAAGGGCCATCCGGGCCGGAGACTCCGATGCTGAGTCACTAAAGGAGCGCGTAATCAGGTCAGTCGAGGAATTTGCCGGGCATAGGCCCCCGGCCGATGATATAACAATGGTGGTGATAGGAATCGAGGAGGGATGATGTGGCTGCTGAGGAACTGAACGGCCCGGTTGTTCTCGAAATTCCATCCGACCCGAACTCGCTTTCAATTCTCCGGGCGGTGGTGGCGAACATTAGCGCAAAAGCGGGCTTCTCCCCCGATGAATCCACGAAACTCGTTCTGGGAATAGACGAGGCGTGCACGAATATCATTCGCCACGCATACTTCGGATGCTGTACTCAAAGAATAATTATCACCTTTTTTACAAGCAGCCAATATCTTGAAATCAATATCAGGGACTTCGGTCCCAAATCAGATCCCGCTACCTTCAAGGCTCGAAGTCTCGATGAAGTCCGTCCGGGTGGGTTGGGCCTGCACTTCATTCGATCGGCTGTCGACGAGCTTGAATATGAAAAACTTGCCGACGGCGGCATGCTTCTAAAACTGGTAAAATTCAGGACAAAACGGGAGAATTCGCAAATTGAAGATAAATGTAGCTGAGAAAGATTCGGGTGTTTTCGTGCTTGAACTCGAAGGGGACCTCGATATGAGCGCTTCGCCTCAGGTCAGGAGCACGTTGCTTCAAATCTTGAACAAAACGCCGTCGCATTTGGTTATAGACCTTTCGAAAGTGCCCTATATCGACAGCTCCGGAATAGCCACTTTCGTCGAGGGCCTCCAGCTTTCCCGCAGATCAGACATCCGGTTCACCCTGGCCGGTGCCAACCGGACGGTTGAATCCATATTTGAACTTGCTCACCTGAAAGAGGTCTTTGAGATGATTCCCGATGCGGGCGTACTAATGGATGGGTGAAAATAGATTTAGGGATTCAGGAATTAGGGATTTAGGACAAATTGAGAAATTCCGGAACGGTCATGCAACCCAAGGCGGGGCAATTGACGCCCTCTGAACGCGAGTTCCTCTTGCTACCGGCATAAAAAAATGAATAGATGAAAGGCGCATTGCGCGCGGCCCATTTGCTCCGCAGATTCGCACAAGCACTCTGCCGCGAATTTGTCATGCCATCCTGAACGTTTGCCCCGCCAAAAATTTGATTCGAATACACCAATGATTAATTTACGTGTGCAAAATCAATCGGGCAGTGCTCGTGTAACCGTTAATGCGTGAACCTCGGCCGAGCCTTTCTTTTTGAGCGTTCGGGCGCATTCGCTGAGGGTTTCTCCGGTTGTGAATACGTCGTCGATTAGTAATATGCTGATATTTCGGATGCTTTCCCGGCCGGGGGCATCGAAGGCGCCACGAACATTTTTCAGCCTTTGCGCGCGGTTGAGTCGGGTCTGAGGCTCGGTCCATTTCTTCCTGACAAGTATTTCGTATGAAACCTTCAAATCGAGCCTTCGGGCCAGCTCTTTTGCCAGAAGGGCTGACTGGTTGAAACCTCGCTCTTTGAGACGCTTCAGATGGAGTGGAACCGGGATGACCACGCCGGGTGGATTGATGCCCCATTTTTCATAGGTGGCTTGAAGGAGTTCGACAAGGGGCGGTGCCCATTCCAGGCGTCTTCCGAATTTGAACTGATGGATTCTGTCCCGGACTATCCCGGAATGTGCCACGGCGGACCGGGCGCTGTTGAAATGAAATGCTGAGTGCAGGCATTCGCCGCAAAGGTGGTCCGAAGAATCCGGAGCATCCTGGAAAGGTCTTCCGCAAGTTGGGCAAATGGGAGGATTTATGCCTGCAATTCGGTCGAGGCAGTCGGCGCACCAGAAGCCCTCCGCCCGTGCGTTGATTTTTCCGCACCCGGCGCAAATCCTTGGGAAGCAGAGGTCGATCAGAGAAGATCCGAGCGGTTTAAAAAATCCCGATATTGTGGAGAAAGGGCTCGGCAAGGGCATTTTTCCCCCGGTACGGAAAGTCCTTGATAGTTCAATGCAAAATACAGCCGTGATGAAAAATTGTCATCAGCAGAATTCACCAGAATTCGGTATCGATTTCAGGGCTTCGAAAAAGTTTTTTAAACTTTTGGGCTGAATGTGGTATTGGATTTTTGTTGATAAAATATTCGAAACGCCCGTATAATTAGACGGTTTTACCTCTAGTTCGATTTGATATTCGATTAAAGCCGGGCCGTGGTCCCCTGATCTTATACCGTGGCCGTTTGACGCTTGCTGATCGAGTCGCAGGGGGAGGAAGATGAACGAACTGTTGGCACCGGGCGGCAGCCTGGAAATGGTGGAAAAGGTACTCGCCTCTGGGGCTGATGCGGTTTATGTCGGCTCAAAGGGCTTCAGCCGGCGCAAGTGTGCCTGGGAACTCGAAGATTCCCAAATCAGGGAAGCGATCGAAATCGCCGGGCGCATGAACGGGAAAATCAGGGTCGCGCTGAACGCGGAGATCCCCGCGGAAAAATGGATGGTCCTCTTGTCAAAGATCGGGAAGTACGCTTCCTGGGGGGCCGAGGGAGTGATCGTTAAAACTCCGGGGATCATGCGGCTGGTGAAGGAGAATTTCCCCGGACTCGTAATCCACGCGAGCGTGGGTTGCAACATCCAGACACCCGAAGAGATGTTGACCTACAAGGAATACGGCGCAACCCAGATCGTCGCCAGCACGGAGGTCGACAGCGTTGAAAAGCTCTCGCGGTTCAAGGCCTCGGCTGACAAGCTCGGACTGGCTACCGAGATCCTGGTTCACGGAAACAGGTGTGTTGGCGGTGTAGGAAACTGTGTTTTCCATGAACTTATCAGTGACAGCTACATAGTCACTACCCACCGGGACGAGGACGGAAACGAGATAGTCGAGTACGAGGGCTCGCCGGATCGCAGTGGCTCATGCTTCAGACTATGTCTTCTAACCGAAGAGCAGAGAACGAAGGTGCTGCGGCAGCGCTCACATCCCGTAAGTGAAATCGAGGATATCAACTCCCGCATTAAAGCCCGCCCAAACATTGCGTTTGTAATCTCCGGCAAGGAACTCTGGGATTATATGGACGTAGGGATTCACACCCTCAAGGTCCAGGGCAGGGAGTACTCAGCGGAAATGATCGGCCGGATGATCGAGATCTACTGGACGCTGATACAGGCACATCGGGCCGGCCAGAGCTACGACTCACCGGGCCTTTCCGAGCTGCACCGGGAACTCGAAATAATCGCCGTGGACCGCGACCGCGCCCGCATGGAAAAAACAATGGAACTGCACCGCAACATAAAAGGGCTTTACGCCTGATTCTGACGGTGCGCCCCCCCATTTAGCGAAACCCGGCAGACGTTCCCGAATGCCGGGCTTCGCTGGTGCTTCAACCTGACCAGCGGCAAAACCCAAAGTCAAGAATTAAACCAATTTGTTTTCCAGATCGTAGTCTAGCCCCTTGTGGGCGTTCTCCTACATTCCGGCTATCCTCGAAGAAGAGATTACGAATAACGTGGCTGATGGATCCGCTGGTATCAGCCCCCGCCAACCAAGCGTATAATCTCGAAGGTATCGCCCGCCTCGACCGGTTCTGCTTCAATCTCATTTCGTGAAATAATCCTGAGGTTGCGTTCGACGGCAACCGTCTTGGGATTCACGCCAATGTGGCGCAGGAGTTCACCCACGCTTGCGGGCCCCGTGTACGTGCGGTCCTCACCGTTTATTTTTATTTCCATCGGCTATTCCAGTCGATCA
Source organism: Desulfarculales bacterium UBA702 (assembly GCA_002298165.1). GTDB lineage: Bacteria > Desulfobacterota > Syntrophobacteria > Syntrophobacterales > Syntrophobacteraceae > SbD1. The sequence goes on along the minus strand of DBMI01000015.1, from coordinate 17,906 downwards.
ATCGTTTGTTCAACTATTCGTCCAAAATCACGTTCGCCCGCTTTGTCCAGCCTGGCATCAGGCGAGAAAAGCCTCGTCCCAATCCTTCCAGACCGGCTCGTAGCCCATTTCCCGGATAATCTGAGCAACCAGTTCGGGGCTTCGATGGTCCGCAACTTCGAACTGGGCCTCCGCGCCGCCGTTTTCTCCGTTGTCCGCCAGGGTGTATCCGCCGGGATCGGTCTTAGATCCGGCGCTCATCGAGGTGACGCCGAGCGGGATCATGTGGTTGCGAAAATCGGATGTTTCCCTAGTAGACAGGGTAAAGCCGACGTCGGGCAGAAAAAGCCTGAGAGCGGTCAGGAGTTGCACGAAATGAAGGTCGGAGACCGGGTGCAGGGGCTGGAATGCACCGGCTGCGGGCCTGAGTCGCGGGAAGGAAATGGAGACCTGGGATTTCCAGAACTTTCGCATCAGGTATCTGCTGTGCATTCCCATGAAGAAGCCTTCGACGCGCCAGTCGCATAGGCCGAGGAGTGCCCCGAGCCCCAGTCTTCTGAAGCCCGCCTCTCCGCCGCGATCCGGGGTTTCGAGCCTCCATCGGAAGTCGCGCTTTTTACCTCCAAGGTGGAATTCGGGGTAGATTTGCTCGTTATACGTTTCCTGAAACACCGTCAGACCGTCAACGCCGTGGGCTATGAGTTCCCGGTATGAATCGGTGCTCATAGGATAAATTTCGACCGAAATCGAAGGAAAGGAAGGCCTGAGCAGGTCGGCGGCACGGGTAAAATATTCGACAGGCACAACCTTCGGGGCTTCCCCTGATACCAGCAATATGTGACGAAATCCCATTTTGGCAATAAACTCGCCTTCTGCGCGGATCTGTTCAGGAGTGAGAGTCAGCCGGTTGACAGGATTTCCGGCATTGAACCCGCAATAGGCGCACCTGTTCATGCACACATTGGACAGGTATAGCGGCGCAAACAGGGAAATTGTCTTCCCGAAACGCTGCTGGGTCAAAAGGTGCGCCCTCCGCGCCATTTCTTCGAGTCTGGATTCGGCGGCAGGAGAGAGGAGGCTCAGAAAAGCATCGAAATCAATTGTTGGAGATCTCAGAGCGGAACCGACATCCGTCTCGCTACGAGTCCGGATTTCATTTTCGATTTCACTCCAGCTGATTTGCTTCAGTTCTTCGTAAAAGCTCATATTTTCACCCGCAGGGCATGAACCCCATACTCGTCAAATGGTTTTTCCAGATAGGTTCTACCTCAAAAATCCCGTAAGGGGACTCGATGCCTCGGCGGTTTTGAGGGTCCTGCCGATGCCGGCGAGAAATGCTTCTCTTCCAGCCTCGACCCCCTTTCTGAACGCGTCGGCCATGGCAACGGGATCGCCCGCCACGGCTATTGCCGTATTGACAAGGACGGCGTCAGCCCCCATTTCGAGTGCTTCCGCGGCATGCGAAGGGGCACCCAGTCCGGCGTCAACTACAACCGGGACGGTTGCCTTCTCGATTATGATCTGGATTGCATCACGCGTGCGGATGCCCCGGTTCGAGCCGATATGGGAACCTAGAGGCATAACCGTTGCCGTCCCAATCTCTTCCAACCTCTTGGCCAGGATCGGGTCGGCATTTATGTAGGGCAGGACGATGAAACCATCTTTAATGAGGATCTCAGCCGCTTTCAGGGTTTCAACCGGATCGGGGAGCAGGTACTGCGGATCGGGAGTCACCTCGAGCTTTATCCAGGGTTCGCAGCCCGCGGCGCGCGCGAGCCTCGCCAGTCGGACGGCTTCCTCGGCGTCCCTCGCACCCGAAGTATTTGGCAGGAGCAGGTATTTGCTCGTATCGATCGCGCTGAGAATGCTGTCGTGAGGGTTTTCCAACTCCACTCGCCTGAGGGCCACTGTAACGATTTCAGCACCCGAAGCCTCGATCGATTTTATCATGGCATCCGGCGAGGAAAACTTCCCGGTCCCCATAAGAAGGCGCGAGCTAAATGCCCGGCCGGCGATTATCAGAGGCTTATCCTTTTTCATTTTACACCTTTCTCAAAGACAACTGTATTGATTCAAAACAAGGACCCATATTGCTGGACCGTGGGTTTACCGTTAGGTAGCTGGGTCCAGCTTATAGCACCTATGGCCTTTCGGGAGCTTTCCATTGGGTGCAATCCACCCGCATCCTGCCCTCAATTAGAGATTTTTCTGCAATGTAGTACACAGATGTACCAGGCACACTCGGACAGCACAAACCATCACTATTAGAGTAGTACAGGACCTTGAGTTCGATTCCCTCATTAGAGATTCCGCTCAGTTCAACTTCCCGGTACTCCTTGCCGCCCACCCGAGCGTAAGCAATCTCTTGCATGGAAGGCCTCCGAAAGACAGCAATGTAGAGGGTCCAAGTATTGCTTTCCTCAAGTGTGTAACGCACTACAACGACATTGTTTCCATCAAGCTTTCCCGAAATATACTGGCGAGAATCCCGGTATTCCTGAGCATTCCGCGACACGTATTTTTGGCTCCGGATCCGCTCCTGGCTCTTTATGAATCTATCTACGGCTTTGGTTTCCTTTTCAGTTAATTGGGGCACAGGAGCTGGATCACCGGCATAAGACATCGCACAATTCAGCAATAAGAAAGCTAATAGGAACATCGTAATTAATTCATTTGATCGCTGCATAGCTTCCGCCCCAGTACCGTTTGGGTCGTAAATTGTCTTCTCGTCTCAAAGATGCGTCGAACAAATAAAAAACCGCTTCCCGGTTGGGGAAACGGTTGGAAGAAAGCTGATTCTTTCTCACAAGCCATTTCCCTACGCTGGCATTGCCCAGATCAGGTTTTAAGGGTTTCTTCTCAGCCCGGTCATCCCAAGGCACCCCTAACGGCTGTCGGATAGAAATCTTATCGTCCGGCAAATTAATTGTCAAACAACATCTTTATCGAGAATTCGAGAATTCAGAATTGGCGAATCTTCAAATTCCTCGATCAATAGCAATATTGACTGATACCCGCTAAAAGGCTATTAGTCATTGCCGGGGAGCAGTTCACGAACGAGATGATTTTTCCCACCCAATTTTCATTCGAGGATGCCGCTTAGATGGACAGGAAATACATCGAGGTCAGATGGCACGGCCGTGGTGGACAGGGGGCCGTAACGGCCGCTGAAATTGCTGCCGAGGCAGCTTTTTACGACGGCTACAAGGGCGTTACCGCCGCACCTTTTTTCGGTGCCGAACGGCGAGGGGCGCCGGTAATTGCGACAAACCGTTTCGCACGCGAACCGATTAGAACTTTCGTGCTGGTCCAGAAACCGGCAATCGTGGTGGTGCTGGATGAAAGCATCCTGCGGGTGGTAAACGTTGTTGCCGGGATCGAACCCGATGGGCTTGTGATTATAAACACCAAAAAGCCTCCGGAAGCCATAAAACTTGCCGCCCCCGTAAGGATCGCGACGACTGACGCGACCCGGTGTGCAACTGAGGCCGGGCTAATGGTGTCCGGGGCCGTGCTTTTCAATACGGCGGTTCTTGGCGGATTTGCCAGGGCTACGGGGCTTATCGGCATGGAGAGCATTGAGAAGGCGCTGAGAAATCACTTCAAGGGTGAAGCCGGCGAGAAAAACGTCCTCGGGGCCAGGTATGCTTACGAGGCAACCATCGTATCGGGTTCCGGTGCCCAGTGCGCCTGAAATTGTATCAATTATCAAGACTGAATTAGCTGAAATGTAGAGGAATGCCGGATGGCTTCGAAATCTGCTCACGACGACCCGTTTACCTGCCCGCGTTCGGTACTTTGCAAAAGCGAGGCGGGGAAGACAGGAGACTGGCGCTCATCAAGGCCGGAAATAGATCTGGAAAAATGTATCCCGTCCAAATCGGGAAAACATGCCTGCCATCTCTGCTGGATGTACTGCCCGGAAGGTATCGTAAAGAGGTCCATACCCGTGGAGATCGACTACGATTACTGCAAAGGTTGCGGTATTTGCGCCGAGGAATGCCCGGCAAAGGCAATCGAGATGGTTGCGGAGCGGGTTGACTGAGGTTGCAACCCGATTCAAAAAGAGCGAGGGAATGATCCCCCGCGCCTCACAAGGTTTCGGCCACACGCGCAAACGGGTAGCCCGGATTTATATCCGGGCGCGAAGCGCAAGAGGGCTGCGATATAGCAGTGATTTCAATTCGAACGGACCGTTTCAAGCAGACTTTGCACTCGATTGCCGTACCGATTTCCGGCGCCTCCGCGAGGCCTCTTGTGCTCCGCACCCGGATATAAATCCGGGCTACCCATTTTTGCACCTTCTCGCCTTTTATTTCACGGTAACCTGCACATTAAGTCCGCGCGCTTATATGTCATCTAATGCTTGCTGCTCCATGGATTTGCAGTGGGCATCATCGCTTTTTCCCGAAAACGAATACCGCCCTGTCAAAGTATTCGTCCAGCTTTTCCGGTTTGAATGCCTTCTTCTCGAACCCCGCTAAGGAAAAAGAGGCCGTAAGCTCATCTTCGGTAAGTGCTCCGCTCATACACCATGCCCATGCATCCGGCTCATCCCTGAAATAATCCGGCAGGGGAGCCGTTCTGCAAAGGTCTGCCCCGGCAACTATTCCCCCAGGATTGACGACCCGCGAAATCTCAGAGATCAACCTCGACTTATCCGAAAAAAGATTAAGCACCCCGTTTAGGATCACCCATTTAAAGCAGCCGCGGACAAAGGGCAGGGACTCTGCATCAGCACATACGAAGTTAGGCACGGGACCGAGAGGTAATGCCCGCGTCGCCATCGAGAGTACGTGAAAAACAATGTCCAGGTTAACGATTTCTATTCCGGCGGGTTTTTCCAGCATAAGAACGAGCGAATCCACTCCTGCCCCGCAGCCCAGGTTTAAAATCAGGTCGCCGGAGACCGGTTTTAGATAAGGTAGAGGATTCCCGCAGGGGAGAAAATTGTCCCAAAGTTGGGCTGGAATTAAGTCCAGCACGCGCCTGGAGTAGCCGAGATCCGCGGCGAGACGTTCCCCTGTAGCAACCGGATGCTTCATGCCCGCATTCGCCCGGTAGATCTTTTCATAGAATTCGGAGATATATTTTTTCATTGTCTCGACGCAATATATCATGAATTCGGCGGATGATTACTATCTTAGTTAAGCAGGACAGCTCCCTGCAATTATCCGAGTAAAATGAGCAGAATGAATTTGGAGAAAAAGATGAGTATGGAGAACGAAAGGTGCCGGATCGGGGGGCAAGAAATAGGTCCCGATCAAATGATATGTCTTCCTACGACGTGCATGGTTTGTAAAGATGGCAAGTGGGAGGAAACAAACAGGATTTGGGTACTCTAGGAAAAGGGGTAATCGGGCTGCCGGTTTTCGCCGGCGCTCGAACCGACCGCGAAATTATTCATCCCGGCCAAACTAGAACTTCTTTCCGCTGTCCAGCAGCAGGGTTACCGGCCCATCGTTTACCAGATAAACCTCCATCATTTCCTGGAATCTTCCCGTGCCCACCTTCGGAACGAATTTAAGAAGCTCTCTAACATAGGTTTCGTAAAGCTCTTCGGCGGCATCGGGCGGGGCCGCTCCAGCATAGGAGGGCCTCCTTCCCTTGCGGCAGTCGCCGTAGAGCGTAAACTGCGATACAACGATAATTTCCGCTCCGATATCCATGACAGAGAGGTTCATTCTATCTGACTCATCGGGGAATATCCTGAGATATGCAGTTTTTTCAGCCAGATAGCGCGCATCTTCCGCTGTATCCCCAGCCCCCACACCGAGGAGGACCAGTAATCCTTTTTCGATCCGCGCGGTTTCCTCACCGCCCACGGTAACCTTCGCCTCCGAAACACGCTGGATAACTGCCCTCATGGAAACCTCCTTTAGTTGCCGGTTGCAGGTTGCGGGTTGCGGGTTGCGGGTTGCCGGTTGCGGGTTGCGGGTTGCCGGTTGTAAGTTGCCGGTTGTAAGTTGCCGGTTAAGCATTGCGAAACGCGTTATGCCGCGCTTCCTGAACGCGTCATGTGCCCGTCCAACTTTTCGTACGCCCACTAAGGGGCTAGACTACGATCGTACAGCTTCTCGAGTAGCATGAACGCAAATTGGTATTAGGCATAAGCCGGGAGACTATGCCACAATCCTCACCCGTAACCCGTAACCCGTAACCCGTAACCCGTAACCCGTAACCCGTAACCCGCAACGCGCAACCCGCAACGCGCAACCCGCAACGCGCAACGCGCAACGCGCAACCCGTTTGACCCGCTGCCGCAAGCCGGGATATATAGGAGATCGTTCGAGTTTGGCAAGCTTTTCTCCATCTTGCAGGCATCATTATGGCCAAAGCGCCCCTGATATTGATGGTTAATCCCTGGATTACCGATTTTGCCGCACACGACCTGTGGGCAAAACCGATGGGACTGTTCATCCTGGCTTCGCTTCTGAAGGAGGGCGGCTGCGGGGTTGAATATATTGATTGCCTCGACCGGCATGATGATTTCACAAATGATCATTCTGATGTTTTGCGAGGGGCACCAAAAAAATTCGGAACCGGCAAATACCCGAGAATGAGCATCCGCAGGCCTGAGGCATATTCAGGTTCACGGCGGTTTTACTACAGGCACGGCATTCATCCCGAGAGTTTCAGAAGAAAGCTTCACGAATTGGAAAGACCGGACCTTGTCTGGATTACATCTTCCATGACTTACTGGTATCCGGGCGTGCGCGAGTCGCTTGAGCTTATTCGCGAGGAACTTCCCGGCGTGCCGGTCTGGCTGGGAGGGATATACGCAAAACTTTGCCCGGATCATGCAAAACGGAACAGCGGGGCCGACCTGGTTTTTACGGGAACTTTGCCGGAACTGCCTGGTCTGGTCGCGCAACATACTGGATTTAGTCTCTCAAACGCATCTGTGTGGACCGATTTCAGCCTGTTTCCGTCTCCGGCGTTGGAGTTGGCGCAAAAGCTGGATTACGCTCCGATTCTAACGGGGTTGGGTTGTCCCTATCGCTGCCCATACTGCGCGTCGGCAAAGCTTCAGCCTGAGTTAAAGCGGCTCGGTGCCGAGAAGATATATTCCGAAATCCTAAGGGTCCATGAGCTTTTAGGTGTCTCCGATTTCGCCTTCTATGACGACGCCCTGCTGCTCGATACCGAGCGCGGCCTCAAACCGGCGCTCGAACGTATTGCCCGTGAAGGGCCGAAGGTCCGATTCCATGTCCCCAATGCACTTCATATACGTTCGCTCTCCAGCGACTGGTGCAATCTGCTTCGGGCGTCGGGATTCAGGACGATCCGACTCGGCCTTGAAACGGCCGCCGATGCCAAAAACCGCGAATGGGGCGGGAAAGTGGACCTGGAATTATTCTACAGTGGAGTCGAAAATCTGCTGGCTGCCGGCTTTGAGAGGGACGAGATCGGGGTATATTTGCTATGCGGCCTCCCCGGCCAGACCCCTGAAGAGGTTGCCGAGGGGATCGCAGCAGTAAAAAAAGCGGGGGTCCGACCTCGAATAGCCGAGTATTCGCCCATTCCGGGAACGGCCATGTGGGAAGATGCGGCGGCCCTCAGTTCATACGATATTCAATCAGAGCCGCTCTACCACAATAATACATTTTTTGCCTGCCGCCGGTCCGACTTTACCCTGGAAGACATGGAGGCGCTTAAAAAAATGACGCGGCTGGATCACAAATGAAAAGGCGGGGAAAATGGCCGAAATGGGATCTGTAAAGGCCAAGAGTGTGGGGCAGGCTTTCCAGCCTGCCGCTTCGTCTTTCGGGCTAATGCCCAAGGCAGGCTGGAAAGCCTGCCCCGCATTTTTGTAAAACACCACTCGCGGCCACGACTAAGGCGCTGTGCCTACCCAACCATCCTTATCGGGTTTCTACAATTTAACCTGCTTGACGAAAACAATGCCCGGGTGAGCGCGCAGGACCTCTATCGCCTCATTTGGGGCCTCATTATCCAGGCGCACAATAGCAACCGCGCTGTCGTGCTCGGGGGTGCGGCTGAGGTGCATATTGGCAATATTTACATTGAAGTTGCCAAGCGTAGTGCCGATAAAGCCAATCATTCCTGGAGTGTCTAGGTTCTGGATGATGAGGTTGATGCCTTCGAGTTCGGCTTCAAGCCGGTAATCATTTAGCCTCACCAGCCTGACCTGTCCCTGTATAACCGTCCCGGCCGCGGAATATGCCTCTTTTTTCCCGGTCACCTTGACTGCTATTTCTCCGGTGTAACCCTTCGATTCCGAAGTGGTTGAAGCAGTAAGTTCGATCTGCCGCTGTTTGAGCAGAAGCGGGGCATTGATCAGGTTTACCTTTTCGGCCATGACAGGGTCGAGCAGACCTTTTATTACGGTCTGAGTCATGGGCTGGATGGGTATTTCCTGCATATCGGGGCCGCTGTAAGTAATTTCGAGCTTCTTGACCGGACTGCAGAGCTGCCCCTGGAGATGGCCGAGGCGCTCGGCGAGTATCAGATAGGGACGGACCCTTTCGTAATCCTTCATGGAGATGGATGGGAAGTTTACGGCGTTTCGAATTAAGCCGCGCTGCAGGTAATCGAGAATCTGCGAAGCGATTGCTCGGGAAACGCTCTCCTGTGCCTGGAGACTGGATGCCCCCAGGTGAGGAGTGAAAATGACATTATTCAGCCCGAGCAGGGGGTTCCCGGCGGGCGGTTCTTTTTCGAAAACGTCAAGGGCTGCTCCCGCGACATGTCCGTTCTCCAGGGCCTCGCGCAGCGCCTGCTCGTCTATCAGCCCGCCCCTTGCGCAGTTGATGATCCGCACACCTTTTTTGATTTTCGCCAGTGATTCCCGGCCGATTATGTGCCGTGTTTCTTCATTTAACGGTGTGTGCAGGGTGATAAAATCCGACCTCGCAAATAATTCATCGAGGTGCACGTATTCAGCACCGATTACCGCGGCCATTTCGGGCACAATGTGGGGGTCGAATGCGAGAACTTCCATCTTCATCGCGATTGCCCGGTCCGCCACAATCGCGCCGATTTTGCCCAGGCCGATTACACCGAGAGTTTGATGGTACAGTTCGGTGCCCATGAATTTCTTTTTCTCCCAGAGACCCTGCCTCATGGATTGAGTGGCCTGAGGGATATGGCGCGCCAGGGACAACATCATCGCGATTGTGTGTTCGGCCGCGGCCATGGCATTTGCCCCCGGTGTGTTCATGACCAGTATGCCACGTGCGCTCGCCGGCTCGACCTCGATATTGTCAACGCCTGTACCCGCTCGGCCGATCACCTTCAACCTGGGAGCATTCTCGATCATGTCCCCGGTGACCTTGGTGCGGCTTCGAACGATCATGGCGTCGTATTCGGGCAGGATTTTCCTGATCTCCGCGGCCCCAAGCTGTTCGGGCACATCCACCCGTACGCCCGGCGCAGCCCTGAACAGCTCCAGCCCGCCTTCATCCAGTCCGTCACAAACAAGAACGTTGAGAGTGGTCATATAAGCCCCTTAGAAAAATGTTGCGCGTTGCGGGTTGCGGGTTGCGCGTTGCGTGTTGCGCTCCTGTTCTGGCGCGGTCTCCTGACCGCGACATGCGCCTGACCGAAGGTCTCCCGTTTTTAATTATGAATTACTCTGAGAACATCGGTCCGGTGGCACGGTCGGGAGACCGGCCACAACTGAGTAGTTCGCCACCCTCCACTCTCAACCCGCACCCAGCACCCCGCAACCCGCACTACCCCAGATACGCCCTGTGGATTTCGGGGTTGGTGGCCAAGTCTTCGGCTTTGCCTTCGAGAACTATTTTTCCAGCTTCGAGAACATAAGCACGATTGGCATATTGCAAAGCCAGACGCGCGTTCTGCTCCACAACCAAGATAGTGGTGCCGCTCTCGTTTATGCTCTTGAGCACCCTGAAAAGTTCGAGCATCAGAAGAGGCGAGAGGCCCATGGATGGCTCATCCAGCAAGATGAATTTGACGCCGCTCATGAAGGCGCGTCCGATTGCGAGCATCTGCTGCTCGCCTCCGCTAAGCAGGTCTCCCCTCTGGGTCCTGCGGTCCGCAAGGCGGGGGAAGAGCGAAAAGACACGCTCGTAGTCCTGTTGAATGCGCTCCCTGTCCCTTCGCGCGAATGTGGCGAGCTTGAGGTTTTCAAAAACCGTGAGGTTTCCGAAAATGTGCCTGCCTTCGGGTACAAGCCCTATACCCTGCCTTGCGATGATGTTGTGAGCCTGTATGGGAAGAAGGTCAGTACCGTTATAGGAAATGGTTCCTTTGGTGACGACGGGTCCCTCGGGAGGCGCAAGGCGCATGATGCTCATGAGGGTTGTAGACTTTCCGGCGCCGTTGGCACCGAGAAGCGCAACTATTTCGCCCTCCTCCACGTTTAGTGATATGCCGTGCAGGGCCTCGATATTGCCGTACTTTACGTGAAGATCACATACCGTGAGCATGTACTGGTTCTTCTTCTCCCAGGTAAGCCTGAATGACCCGCCGGTTCTGTTGAATTTCGGAAGGCGTTCCTTCAGCGATTTCCTCGCCAAATTCGATAACTTTCATGCGATCACACACATTCATGACGACCCGCATATGATGCTCGATCAGCCAGATCGTGAGCTTGAACTCGTCTCGAATCCAGCGGATAAGCTTTATGAGCTGGTCAACTTCCCCCGGATTCATCCCGGCTGCCGGTTCATCGAGCATAAGCAGCTTGGGGCGCAAGCAGAGTGCCCGGCCGATCTCGACACGCCGCTGGAGCCCATAAGGAAGATTTTTCGGAAGTTCGAGCGCATAATGCCGGATGCCCAGGAGGTCGATTATCTCTTCGGCTGTTTTCCTGACCTTACGCTCGCTGCTGTGGAAACTGCGGGTCCTGAGCACTGATTTCAAAAAACCGTAGCCAAGCTGGTGGTGCTGACTGACGCAAAGGTTGTCAAAAACGCTCAGGCTGTTCCAGAGCCTTATGTTCTGGAAGGTACGAGCTATACCGAGAGCGGTAACCTGGTGAGGCCTTAGCCCGGCAATGCTTTTGCCGCAGAATTTCACATCGCCCTCGCTCGGGCGGTAAAACCCGCTCACAAGGTTAAACACGGTGGTCTTGCCCGCACCGTTGGGACCGATGAGGCCCATCAGTTCGCCGCCCTCAAGAGTCATGTTGAGGTCGTAGACAGCTCGAAGCCCACCGAAAAAATGAGTGAGTTCGCTTATTTCTAAAATAGCCATTTTGCTACTCGCTCAGTTTGGGTTTCAGCCCCAGCCACCGGCGAAGCCTCGGGAAGACATCGGTAAGCTCGCGCTGACCCATCAGGCCTTCAGGCCGGAACAGCATGAGAAGGATCAGCAGGAGCGGCACGATGACCCATTTATAGACCTGGAGCGGCCGGAACGCTTCAAGAGCAATCGTCAGGCCGATCGCGCTCAGCACCGATCCGCTTAGTGATCCCATGCCGCCGAGGTAAACCATTACCAGAACTTCGGTTGATTTCATTATCGTGAAGGTGCCGGGGTTTATATATCCGAGCACGTGTGCAAAGAGCCCGCCGGCAATACCGGCAAGGCCCGATGAGAGCATGAATGCTACGACCTTCATCCGCTGAGTGTTGACGCTCATTATCTCCGCGGCGATCTCGTCATCCCTGAGGGCGATTATGCCCTTGCCATAAATCGAACTGACGAATCTTTGCAGAATCCAGACCGTCGCGCCGGTTGCTATAAGGATCCAGATCAATGTCCAGGGCAGGTCTACCACTTCCTTCATCGAATTGATAACGCTGCTCATTCCCGAAAAGCCCCTGGCACCCCCGATGACCTGCATGTTCTCGATCGAGCTTTTAACGATGTAGTTTACGGCCAGAGTTATTATGGCAAGATAATCGCCGCGCGTCCGAAAGGATGGTATGGCAACAAGCAGCCCGGCCAAGGCCGCTCCGATTCCACCGGCAAGAAGGGTGAGCGGAAAAAATATGATGGCCGAGGAAGGCGAGAGGAGCGGTGGGCCGAAAATTGAGCTGTTCGTAAACAGCATTACGTTGAGCACCGAAGTGATGTATGCGCCGACGGCCATAAACCCGGCATGTCCGACCGAGAACTCGCCCATGTAGCCGTTTACGAGGTTCAGCGAGGTGGCCAGGATGATGCTTATGCCGATAAACATCAGGATCATCTGCACATACAGATCGAGAATGTCTGCCTTTGCCAGAACTATTGTCAGAGCGCAAAGTATCACGTATCCCAGGAGGGGAATATTACGGCGCATAGAAAATTGCCTAAATCTTTGTTGCCCGGGAGACCCCGAATATTCCGGTTGGCTTTATGCTCAGGAATACCAGGAGAATGCTGAATGCAATAAGGTCCCGGAGCGTTGACGGAAAAAGAGCGGCGACGAAAATCTCGATAAACCCGAGCAGAAAACCGCCGACAAAGGCCCCGCGTATTTCCCCGATACCACCTAGAACGGCGGCAATAAAGGCCTTCCAGCCGACAAGCGCGCCCATATACGGTTCGAGCACCGGGTAGGCGGTTGCGAAGAGCACCCCTGCCAGAGCCGCCATCGACGATCCCAGTATAAAGGTAAAAACAATGACTGTATCGACCGGTATTCCCATGAGGGGAACGGCCATCCTGTCGTATGAAATGGCGCGCATTGCCATGCCTAGTCTGGTTTTCCGCACAATTGTCTCAAGAAGAATGAAAACCGCAATGGTCGTCATAATCACCATGATCTTTACATTGGTGAAGTTGATTCCGCCTATGTTGTAAGCGGTTTTCGAGAGCATTTCGGGGAAATTCCGACGGCTTGCGCCAAGGAGAGCGAGATTGCCATTCTCGAGGATTAGCCCGCACATAAGGGCTGTTATCACAACGTAGAGCCGTGAAGCTCCTTTGCGGCGAAGGGGCCTGTAGGCAATCCGCTCGATTGCCACTCCTACCCCGGAGGTAAGTACCATCGTTACAACCACGGTAATGGCGAAGACCAATACCGGCGAGAGCGATGGAGAAGAACCGGCATATTGGCCGAGAAGTAATGTGGCAATGAAGAAGCCTATGTAGGCGCCGACCATGAAAATGTCGCCATGTGCGAAATTTATGAGGAGAAGCACCCCGTAGACCATTGTATAGCCCAGGGCGATTAAAGCATAAAAGCTTCCCCATTGGAGCGCATTCAGCAGATTTTGTAGGAAACTCTCTAAAAACAATGGATTATCCCCGAATTAATCTTGCTCTGGTGGAACTGGGTTTAACAAATGCGGCCGGAAAAACAAACCGAAAAGAGCATTGGTTCGATTAGCGCCTCATAAAGAAGGGCGGGAATCGCTTCCCGCCCTGGAACCCTATAGCCGAAAATAGAGCATTTCTTTACAGATCACGGGCAAACGGACTTAAAAAACTCGAATTCGCCCTTGTCGCTGATCTTAACTATAACGGCGCACTTGGTCGGGTTTCCGCCCGGGCTGAAGGTCATTTTCCCGGTGATGCCGTCGAAATCTTTAACTTCCGTCAGCTTATCCTTTACCGCATCGCGGTCTTTGGCGATGTTGCCCGAAAGCCCACCGGTATTCTGAATCGCCTGACAAAGAAGGTTTATTGCATCCCAGGTGAGTGCGGCAACATCATCGGGGACATAACCGTACTTGGCCTGATACTTTTCAATGAATTCCTTCGTTGCTCCCTTGGCACCTGCTGCCGCATAATGAGTGCTGAAGAACAGCCCCTTGCAGGCATCGCCGCAGAGGTTCATTAGTTCCGCCGAACCCCAGGAGTCGCTGCCAAGGATCGGCCCTTTCCAGCCAAGTTCCCTGGCCTGTTTAACGATAAGAGGGACTTCATCGTAGTATTGCGGGGTGAACAAAACATCGGCCCCTGACTTGGTTATCTTGGTGAGTTGTGCACTGAAATCCTTGTCTTTGGTGGTGAAGGTTTCGAATGCTACAACGGAGCCTGGCCCGTTTACCTTTTCGAAGGCTTCTTTGAAAAATTCCGCAAGCCCTTTGGGGTAGTCGCTTGCGATGTCATAGAGTACGGCTGCCTTTTTGGCGCCAAACTCCTCGGATGCAAACTTGGCGATAACCGGCCCCTGGAATGGATCGAGAAAACAAGCGCGGAACACGTAGGGCCTGTTCTCGGTGGTTTTAGGATTGGTTGACCAGGGGGAAATCATCGGAGTTTTGTTGGCGTTGCAGATTTCGCCGGCCGGGATGGCCTGTTTGCTCGACTGAGGGCCTATTATGGCGAGCACCTGGTTTTGGATTATGAGTTTGAGGGCAGTGGCCGTTGCGGATTCGGCTTTCGATTCGTTGTCTTCATAGACAAATTCAAGATTGTAAGCCTTATCGCCTACCTTGAGGCCTCCGGCACCATTGATCTCAGCCAGCCGGATTTCCGCGGCATACTTCGATGCTTCGCCCACTTTCGGGATATCTCCAGTAAGCGGGATGTTAAAACCGATCTTGATCGTGTCGGCGCTCCAGGCAGGAAGCGCAAGAGCAAATGCCGAGATAAGTATCAGCACTGGAAAAAAGGCCATTTTCCGCATAAATCTCCCCTTCTTTTTGTTGAACCCGAAGATTTTTTTGGCGGGCCGGCGGCCGCCTTCGCTGATATGCTTGACCGCCATGCCTTACAGCATAAAAAGGATGCTGTCAATCGGGATAATCGACCGTAATAAAACGGAATTGCAGATAGGCGAAATTAACTGTGTCCTCTAATTTCAGCCCGAAGGGACCTTACCGCTTCCGCTATGTCGGGGGCCTGGGTAATCGCCGTTACCACTGCTATTTTCCGCGCTCCGGCTGAGAGCACTTCAGCAATGTTCGACCTTTTTATCCCGCCCATGACGCTAAAGGGGATTTTAAGCCTCGGAGCGATCCGGGAGATCGCTTCCGGGCCGAGGAAGTGCTCGATGCCGGATTTGGTCTCCGTTGGGAAAATCGGTCCGATGTTTACGTAGTCCGCCCCTTCCTCCTGGGCGCGAAGGGCCTCTTCGAGATCATGAGAAGATGCCCCTATTAGAAGCTCCGGCCCTATTTTCCTCGCAGCCGGCACGGGAAAATCATCCTGGCCCAGGTGGACACCGTCGGCGCCTACGGCAAGGGCCACATCCACCCGATCATTGATAATGAGCAGCATGCCGGCGCTTGCCGTAAGCTCTCGGAATTTCTCGGCAAGACGGTAGAAATCCCTCTCACTGAAACCTTTTTCCCTGAGCTGAATTATTTTGGCGCCCCCTGCTATTACGCCCTGGAGCACCTCGACGTCGGACCTGCCGTTCGAGAGGCGTTCACAGGTGACCGGATAGATGTCTACCTGGTCCAACAACGCTTTACGTTCGTTCCTTGTCATCATATTTCCCACTGGTTTCGTTGGCGATACGCCTGTTAGTCAACATCAGCGGCTTCTTAACATAAAGAATCCGCCGTGTCGCATAAAAGAGCGGCTGCTGGGGAATTTAATACCAGGTCCATATCTGAAGCCTTCAGCCCCTGGAGATGAATCCCATAGCCTTCAAAGAGGTTTGATAGAACTCCGGTTTGTGGCACGGTCTCCCGGGCTGTTGCCCAAACAAGTTGCGATGCAAATTCCCCTCCCTTTGATGGGAGGGGCCAGGGGAGGGTGACAAAAAGATNNCCCTCCCGCCAGTGGAGGGGAGTCCGTCACGACCGTGCTACCCGAGCCGGCGTCTTTACAGCGCTGTGCCCACCCTAAACCGGCCGGCTGAGAATTGTCTAATGATTGTAGGGGAATAAGCCGATTAACCAAGTAAAACTTGCGCGGGAAAAATTCTAATCTTCCGTAAAGACAGATGCGAGCGGCTGCTCGCAATCAATCTCCTGGTGGGACAAAGGTGAAAATATGCTCGAAAATGACCTGATTCTTATTTTCGGCCTGGCTTTGCTGGTTTGCATGTCATTTCGCCTGAGCCCGAGTGCGCCGGCAATGGCGGTAATCCGCCGGGTCCTGAAAAACAGACCCAGCGGCAGGGACCCCCGCGTCTGAGCCGGTAAATTCGATTTCCTGTTCTGCTCAGTCGGTAAGTCCCGTCCTGGTTACCACGATTGGGAAATCGCATTCCCTGAGGTGCTCGGCAAGCAGGTAGGCACGCAGGATACCCGGAATTTCATCTGCGATGTTTTTTTCAAGGAACTCCTTGGTAATCACCGCCGAAGCGAACCTGTTGCCGCTCTTTATTCTGAGGACCAGCGCGTTTCGCCCGGAGTCGATGCTTCTCTCGATGGTAACCGAATCGAGTTCCTCCTTAAGGTATTTCTCGATCGCCTCTACCTTGCAATCCTCCGCCACGCCTTACCCTCCTGGTTTTTATACACTTCATGCTGATCAGCACAGCAAGGGATCTGGACCCTGAAAATAATGCCTCCTCCGGGATTGTCCAAGATCGTTAAACTACCCTCGTGCGCATCGACTATTTTTTTCACTATTGGAAGCCCCAGACCCACGCCCTCCTTCTTGGTGGAAAAAAATGGCGAGAAGATCTCTTTTCGCCTTTCATGGGGAATTCCGCACCCGGAATCTGCTATCTCCAAGGTGATTTGTTCGAGTTCCCGCAAGCAGCCGATTGTTACATTTCTGCCGGCGGGGGAAGCCTGAATTGCATTCGTTATGAGATTAATGAGAATTTCCTTTATCCGCATTCCGTCAAGCAGAACAGGTGGCAGATCGGGCTCGATCCGCGTTTCCAGTACGATGCCGTGCTGTTCTGCAATGTAGCCGGTGACCGCGAGGCACTCCTTTATGATCTGCTCGATCCTGGACCATTCTCTCTTTACTTCAAGCGGACGGGCAAAGTCCAGCACGCCCTTTAACAGGCTTTCCATTCTTAGCGCCTCGGTCATGACAATGTCGAGCTTTTCGGCTTCGGGGCTCCCTTCCGGGATATTCTTCCTGACCATCCTGGTGAATCCGCAAATGGCGATAAGAGGAGTTTTCATCTCATGGGCTATTGAAGATATCGATTTGCCTATTTCAGCGAGAGTCTCCGATTTTTTTGCCAGCTCGTGTTCCCTGCGTTGCGTTAGAACGGCATTTCCCAAGACGAAGGCCATCACAAGGTAAGCTACAATCAGGAGAAGCCTGTTGAGGTCGGCTATGGGAGATCCCTCCCAATGAATTATCTGATGCGGGATAAGCGTTACGGAAGTAATCGCCCATACCCAGAGCCCGCCTTCCAGTGCAAACCAGAGACTGGCGAGCATGACAGGGAAAAAGTAGAGTATCTGGAAAAGAAGATCAAATTGTCCGAACCAGTGGAATCCGCTCGACAGGTGTACCCCGTAATTTACAACCGTCAGCACAGAAATGAGGGCGCCTATGATGATCTTCTTGCCATTTCTGGATACAGGGCCGTCCATTAATCGATTTCCCGTTCTTGCCGTATTTCCCGAATTATTATAAGCCCTTGATTTTTCAGCGCCCACGAAAAATTGGAACGCACTATGCTCATGGCGTCATAGAAGCCCTATTGGCCGGTCCCAGCAGAATGTTCTACACCCAAGACTCAATCCCGGTTCATAATGATAAAGCTTTTGCCGAACAATTACTCAAATTCCTGAGAAAAAAGTGATGAAAACTATTTGACAACCCGGTGCCTTTGGGGTTAATAATCGGTCCGTTTGCAGCGGATGCCCACTCGGCTTCGTTCTGCGGACAACATAGATGCTTCAAGGCCTTACGAAGTCCTGGAGTAGTATTGAAAGCCCGCCAAAANNCCAAAAGCGGGCTTTACTTATTTTGAGGCAAAACTCAGAACCGATTTCGATTATAAGTGAATACCATTTTAAACGGGTGTTGTCGTTCCAGGAACATAGTGCAGGCTGTAGAAAGATTCTTGGGCAGGCTTTTGCCAGCGTGCTTCAGCGGCTATTACACTTATCGGGCAGGCTGGAAAGGGGCTGTTGCCCAAACCTGCTGCAGGATCTATCGGAATCGCAGCTTCGAACATCGTCATTCCC
>DBMI01000003.1 GCA_002298165.1 Desulfarculales bacterium UBA702 | reverse complement strand
GGTTCGTGCCATCCAATTTTGCTAAGCTTTTTCGAAAAACTATTTAGGCAACAGCCCGTGGAGACCACGCCATAACAGCGTGCCCACCTTGCATTCTAAAGACGCCGGATTCTCGCCAGAAGCAATCGGGAATGACGCTTGGGATATTCCGGCTTTGCTGGAATTCAAATCTCTTAAGCTGACGGTCATGCGCCACGGCGGGACTCACCCTGCCGGGCCACCACGGCAAAAAAAGGCAGCGCGGAACGCCCTGCCTTTTCTCAAAACCGAAAGCTTGCTCAAAATTACATTTTTCTCCTGACGACCGCCAATCCGGCCAGACCAAAGCCCAGCAGAAGAAGCGTTGCGGGTTCGGGGACTACCTGGTCAGAACCATAGAACGTGCGAGCATTGTCGCCTGTGCCGGTACCGGCATTTATCGCGGCAAAAATATTAACCAGCGGTGTTTCGCCGCCCGTAACGAACATGAAGGGATCCAGGTTTGTATTGCTTTTAGCCAGTGTGAATGAGAACGGATCACTGGGAACACTATCTGTCACTGCAACATCGAAATGGCCGTCATAGCCGGCATTATTTATGCCCACGCTAATGCCATTACCACCACTTACCGACCACCCAGTATTGCTCAGCAGGTTTGTGAGGTAATTCAGGCTGACAACATTAACCTTTTGGCCTGTATTCAAAAAGACAGTGACGTCCACCTTATTTCCGTTGACTATATTATCGGCAATGGAAATATAGCCATACGGCCCACCATGCACAAACGTATCATGGGGATTTGGGCCGGTTTGTGGAAATGTTCCGTCAAGAATGAACGTGATTGGACCCGCCTGCGCTTGTCCGGACATAGCGGCCAGTCCGACCGCTAATAAGAAGATTAAACTCCTCAGCTTTGTTTTCATCCTTCTCACCCCTTCACAGATCAGTTGATACCAGGTTACATTTGGTCTCACATGCGAGCAATTATTGTACCACCTTGTACCTAGCTGATTTCACGGATGTTTCTCGCCATTGCCTTTCTGAGGCGCTCCTTATGTGTAAAGATTTTTTACACTTTCTTGAACCCAACACCCAGTAGAGATACGCAACCAATAGATATTCCTTCATAATTCTCGGTCTCGAAAATTGTAAAGAAATCCTACAGCTGGATGGTGCAGGCAACCGAAGAGGAGGGGGATTGAAGGAATCCTTCACTGGATTACGATGGCAAGCTTTCAGAAGCATCTCGAAATTTACCGGTGGATATAGCCATTCGTACCATTAAAGCATGTTGCGGGAGGGGAAAGATTTTGCGGATTTCCGATGCAGGCTATTCAGCTCGAGATGCAGAGAAAGTCAACAGGCAGATAACCATCAATACTGGGCATAAGACTTTAGACCCTTGAATGCAGGAGATCCCGACGGCAGCGAATAACCACACCTGGGAGCAGGTTGCGTACACCAATTTCCTCATTCAACGAGTGCTCCATTAGATCGCATAATCTTGACCGCCCGATCATAGATCCGCCCTTTGGACAGGTTGGAATTGTCCTTTGAGGTCATCTTGGAAATGACTTCACGATCCACCTAAGAAAAATCCCTATAAAGTAAAAAAGCAGGCGCCATTGCTGGGCCTGCCACGGTAAATCCTTGAAAAATGAGAATTAGGCTTCTTTAGATCTCTTTCTAAAAATACCCAGAGCTACAATTCCGGCGCTGATTAATAGAATACTGGATGGTTCAGGTACTGGTTGTTCCCCGTCCCTGACAAAAGTGCTCGAAGTGCACCCGTAATCAAACCCCCCAATATGAGCGGCAAAGCGTCCATGGCCATTTCCGGCAGGATCATCTGAGAGAATGTTGAAATCGGCTTCCGTCACTGCCGAAGTGTATAAGACATCAAAAGACAATTGCAAAATCCGTTGTCCGGGGTCCTTAAGCAGAATATCGAATTTACCAAAACCTCCTGCACTCTTATTGTATACAACACTCCATGTAGCAGGGTCCCAATCCTGAAACTTTAGACCGGACCTCGGGAGGTCTGTATTGAAAAAAAACTTATCCATCCCAAAATTGTTTCCACCGCTCAATCTTGTTTTGAGATCCGGAGCAAGCCCCACACTGAAATGGAAAAGGTGGTTATTTGTTCCATCCACTGCTCCAGTTACAGCAGCGTAAGTAATGTCGGGCAGTCCAGGAACATTGGTAAAGTTAAGATCATAGCTGAACCCGAAAGCACTTGGGGATGTCAGCAAGACAAGGATAAGAGCTACAATCAGTTTTGCAGGGTATTTTTTCATTTTCTTACATCCTGTTGCCTAGGTTGGTAGACAGATATCAACCTTTTCTCGGAATTACATTGCTCAGATTTGTCGTTTACGCTATTCCGACTCCCTGCCAGAGGTGTTCGCTACAAGATACCCGTCCTCAGATATTCGAGAAAATCAAGCACCTTTCATGCCAACTGATGAACTCTTATATGATGCTGTTATTATTTGATTATTTACGGCTTGCAGCTATCAAGGAGAGAAAAATGTAAAATGTTTCGACAGGAATCTTTCTTCAAGGGTCGGCCGATCCCTAAAATCCCTGAAACTACGGGCAGTTGGACCAATGGACATAAAAACGTAAGGAAATCCGACAGTAAAACCTTTTGTCGGCGAGTGAATGGAGGTACGCCCTGCCGGCCACACCACCAAAATTGAGGAAGGCAGAGTCAATACTGACTCCGCCTTCCTGTATGGAGAGCACTTAATGCGCGCGTGTATAATAAGTTAGGCTCTTTTCCTCAATCTCAGACCTGCCAGGCCCACCAGGCCCGCCCCAAGGAGAAGCAGAGTGCCGGGTTCTGGAACTGGCGCAAGCGATTCACACCGGAAAACAAGGTCATTGTAATCCTTATCCGCTCCTGATAACTGGAGATCTTCAAAAAAGAATACCCAATCATTGCTACCAGTTTGGTGGTATGCAAGCATCTGCGCGGCACCTGCTGGGTTGAGTTGGTCAACACTGTAAAAGATGTTATTTGTATTACCGTTCGGCACCAGATACCATCCAAAGCTAAATGGATTAATCCCTGCGAAAGATCCGGTGTTGACCGACCCTGGGGTATTAAAAGCACCTGCCACAATCCCCAGTAGGCTTAAACTTGAATTCCACACCAACTGTGCAGTATCTCCCGCTTGAGCAGCACCAGTAAATATGTTAACCTTTGTGATTTGAGTGCTGTCGGTGCCCGACCATATACCCAATATGTTCGAATTAGCATTCCCAGCATATTCCACTTCCATTATTGGGCTGATAGTCGGATGAGAAGATGAAGCGGACCCCCACATTCCAGCAATCTCCTGTCCAGTCACGGCATTGGGGGCAGTCCCTGGATAAATTGTATTGAGAATTGTCTGTACATCTTTGCCCGTGCCATCAGGAGATGGAATAGTAACAGGAACCGGCCTTGAATTAAGCGGGTTAATCGGAGTAGCAAGCGCTGCCGATGAAGCCATTAAAAGGGCAGCAGTAACTGCTATACAGATGCTTAAGGTCTTTCCTCTTGTCATAAACTTTCCTCCATATAAATTTAGTTTTTTTTAGCTCAGAGAAATCATTCTTGATCTGGCCAAGCAGAATTTCTACTTTCTCGTTGGCTTTTGCAAGCTCAATGCCAAGGCTAAGATGTTATTGTTGACTCTTCGTAACCACCCGTATTTCCAAACTAATATTTTCGAATTCATGCGTCAGAAGAACTCAAAGATGTACCTGAATGGCCTAATGACTGTAAATTAACTCGACAGTCAGAAAACTGCGAAGGAGTCCCCCTTTTGGGTAATCCCTACAAATTCCAATGGTTATCGTAGATAGTGATGTTTACTGCCCCATGTAAACTTTTCCGACGAAGAGAGTGATGACTCATTCAGGCAATCGATCCTTGGCAGTTATCCATTAAAATGAAATCCCCTCCAGTTGGCCAGAAGGGGATGAGTGTGCATCAACCAAATATGAATTTTCGAATGGGCTTTTTATAGCATGCTTCTTTTGAGACTCCGAACTTAGCTTAACGGCAGTTTTACCCTAAAGATTGCTCCCTTGCCTTCCGTGCTCTCCACCTCGATAGTGCCTTGATGTGCCTCAACGATCATCTTGCTCTGAAAAAGCCCGATCCCGAGGCCCTCATTTTTTGTAGTCTTAAAAGGAAGAAAGAGAGAGCTTTCCATGAATTCCCTGGAGATGCCGCAGCCATTATCGGCTACTGACAGTATGATCCAACCGTTGTCGATTCTTGTTTCCACATTCAGCAGACCCTCTTCACCCACTGCGTCATTGGCATTCAAAATAAGATTAGTCAGGACCTTGCGAATCTGGGACTTATCGAGGAGACACCTTGGCACTGGCTGAAGGTCTTGCTGCAGGGGTGCTTTCAAACAGCTCTTCAGGCTCTCAACCGTATCGGATACCAAATTATTCAGATCGGCCTCGGCCTTTTGCAACTCGATCTTTTCCCTCAGTACTGAAAAGCGCCTGCACATTGTGTTTATCTTCTCCACACTACGGGAAATTATTTTCACGGCATCGGCGCGGAACTCCGGGTTATCAAAATGTTTGGGCATATTCTGCAGCGTTACTGATAGGGTAGATGCTATGTTCTTGAGATCGTGCGCAAGAAAAGTGGACACTGTCTGGAAGGCTTCCATCTGTTTTGCCGTTCGCAATTGCTCGGAGAGCCTGATACTCAGGATGCTGCCGGCAATCTGGTCCGCGATTGTCTTCAAAAGGCTGAAATCTTCTCCGGATAAAGGAACCCCGTCGATCCGGCCGCTCAGGGTAATAAATCCGACAATTTCTCCGCCATAGATAAGGGGTGTACAGTAGCGGACGCGGGCATCCCTGAAAGTAGTTCCGGAAAGAAGGACCTCGGCCTCGGATCGCCTCTCCTGGAGGTCGAATGGCCCGGAGCAGTTGCGCATCGTCTTGATCAGCTCCCGTAACCCTTCACGAGCCGGTTTTAGCGACTTCGCCTCAGCCGCCGACAAAACTGTGGAGCCACCCAGAGAGATGTCCTGCTGGATGGTATCGACCAGCCATATGTTAACCGACGGAGCACCAAACGTATCGGAAAGCATCCTGGCAACGATTGCACATAATTCTCTTGTATCTACAAGTGATGCAGTCTTGCGGGTAAACTCCGACCATTCCTTTTGGTAATCATACTGTGGGAGCCTGAAGTGGCGAATCACGAAATTCCTGAAACCATGGCGGAGCCTACCCGATACGAAAAAGGCCGCCATTGCGGTCAGGGAAAAAAATATAAAAAAGAAATCGAGCGGGACTCCATGGGTGCTGAACGAATTGATCAGGCCGGCGACTACCCCAATCCCAACAAGATATATACCTATGGTTAGGACAACCAGTGAATTGTGGATAATCGTCTGTGAAATATAGATATCGACATCTGACATCCTGGAGCGGACTAACGAGACGATTATCAGCAGATCGGCCAGAATGAGGGTGCCGGCATTAATTGATTCCAGGGTGGTATTCATTGAAGAATAGAGGATTGCCTGGCTGCCGACATATATGCGCGAGGCGAAAACACCGAACAGACCGATAACTATGAATTTAATCTGCCACCGCATGCTGCCCGTAAAGGCCCTGAGCGTCTTTTCCAGGTTCATTAAAACCAGGGCGGCGCCGATCAGCACGACAATATGGTAGCAATATCCTGAAGTTCCAAGATCGAGCAGCCATTCAGATCGTTCATTGATGACTGTCGCGCTGACAAACAGGAAATTTCTGAAAGCGGTTGTCAGGACAAGCGGCACCGCAAAGGAAGCAATAACGGCCCATTTCCATCTTTTGACGAATTCTCCATAATTCACCCGACCGAAGCTCAGGCTGAAAAGCATCCATGTTCCGGGCACAAGAGCCCCGGCCATATACCTGACCTGATGCCAGAAGACCACGTTGCTGGGAGACGTTGCATTAAAGCTGATATCCAGAATCACTTGCTCGATTCCGAACAGAAGCATCCCCAGCCCGAGAGCCCTGTAGGCAAAAGAGCGGCTACTCAGGAAAAGAGCAAAAAAAGCGATGCCGAAGCTCAAAAGAGCCCCGGCAACAGCTAGAAGGATGTTGTAGTTCATATGATTTTCCGGCGGGATCTTAGTAAAAGCTACTGTAGTTCCTTGAGTGCCAGCTTTCCGTCTTCAATACCAGGAAAATCAGCACCCGACCCAATGGCCTTGGTGAGATTGAGCTTCGCCGATTCATTTTCCTTTAGTTTGTGTTGTACCATACCGAGATGAAACAGCATCTCGGGGTTATCCTGAACCTTCGCCGAGGCTTCCTTCAAAAGCCCGAGTGCCCACTGGTATTCACCGCGTTTATAGAGTATCCAGCCCAGGGTATCGGAAATACCGGAATCTTCGGGGGCTGCCTCATGGGCTTTTAGCGCCAATTGAAATGCCTTATCCAGGTCTCCTCCATAGGCCGCATACATATAGGCCAGATTATTGGCAGCGGGGGTGAATTGCGGGTTCAGGGCGACCACCTTCTCGTATGCCTCCCTGGCTTTTGCCAAATTTCCTTTTTTCTGATGGATGATCCCAGAGAGCATTAGCGCCGACGCCTCTTTCGGGTTTTTCTGGATGGCATCTTCCAGTTTGCCCAAGGCTTGGTCGTCCTTGCCCGATTCGGCGTAGATCCGTCCAAGAACAGTGTATGCATCCGACAGACGCGGTTCCATTTCAATTGCTTTATTGAGAGAGACTTCAGCCTGTTCCTTTTCTCCTATGGCCAATTGGGTCTTCCCAAGTAAAGAGTAGAGAGCCGCACTTTCAGGAACCAGCGAAATTTGAAGTTTTATTCTTTCAATCGCATGGCCGGGCTTTTTCTCGTATATATCATGAGCGGCCAGCCTGGCCAGTGGCTCCAAATAAGCAGGGCCAAGCACAACCGCAGCTTCGTACTGTTTCTTTGCTTCGGTGGTCTTGCCGCTCGCTTCAAGGACCTGGCCCAGCAGAAATGGACCTCTGGGGTCTTTGGGTGCCAACGCCATAGCCCCTCTGAAAGCGTTTGCCGCATTGTCGAATTCTCCATTTCCAAAATAAGCGGTTCCAAGCAGGACATGAGCTATAGGCAATCTAGGCTGCCTATCTACTATTTTTTTCAACTGATCGATTGCTTGTTGAAAACCTCTTGTTCTTATTTCCAGCTCAGCCAGGGCAAGCCCCGCTTCGGAGGAGTTCGGATCGACAGTCAGAGCTTCTTTCAGCTCGCCTTTGGCTTTGAGGACATCCCCGCTCTGAGCATATGCCGATGCCAGTTGAATTCTGGCCTGCACGGCCGATGGATTCAGTTTAAGGATTCCCTGGAAATCCTGGACCGCCTCAGCGTTTTTGCCCTGAGCCAGGGAAATGCGACCTCGAAGGAATTTGCCCTCCGGATCGGCCTGGTTCTTTTTGAAAACCGGATCAAGGGCCTTTATGGCTTCATCGTAGTTTCGCTCGGTAAAAGCAATTTGGGCTATGCGGTGCCAAGCCGGCAAAAACTCGGGGGCCTTGGATACTGTTTCCTGCAAAACAGTTTTTGCCTGATCGGATTTGCCGATTAGAAGGTAGAAATCGGCAAGTTTGATCTGTTCCTGAGATCCAATGGAAGCCAGCTCGGCCGCAGTCTTGAATTCTTCTTCGGCCTGTTCGGCATCGCGTTTGGCAAGGTAGAGGTTTCCGAGGGCGGTATGAGCTTCCGCCGATTTCGGCTCTTTTGAAACCGCCTCTTTGAAGGCCTGCTCCGCTCCTGTTGCATCGCCCTTGCGGGCGTAAAGGACTCCAAGCGCCAACTGGAACTTAGCTTTTTCGGCAAAATCGGGAAGCGCTCCCACGAGGCGCTGGAGCGCATTCTCGACTTCCTCCTTCGTGTTTGCCGCTCCGGCAAAAAGGAGCAGACCGTCGAGATTTTTAGGCTCCTTCTCCAGGACAAATTCCGCCTCTCCTCTGGCTTCATCGGCCTTGCGCCCCATAAGGTAAATCGTACCGAGCTTGAGGCGGACCTGGACGTTTTCGGGGGCGAGTTCTTTGGCTTTGGACAAATACCGGAAGGATTGCTGCATTTCGCCCAACAGATAATGAGAATAGCCCAGGTGCTCGAAGGCATGTGCGTTTTTGCCGTCTATCTGCAGGACGTTTTTATACTCAATTATTGCCTCCTTATATTTGGCCTCGCCGAAATACCTGTCACCATTGCTGGTGGCACGAGCCTTTTTTGCCTCCGGAGACCAGGCACAGCCGGCAATTGCCATTCCGACCAGAATCAGCACCAATAATGAAAAGCGCCGAGAATTAACCATTACAGAACTCCTTTTTTTAAGTATCTGTTCACACCATCGATTAAGGGGAAATCAGAGTAGTGAGAAGTAAAAGAACAGGCAATTTTCAGATTTATGGATTTCCTAAGCTTGGATCATACAGGTCCAACTCAACTCTCCGCATGCTCAGCTTTTTCCGCTGTGAAGGTTTATTGCCCGCAAACACGAGGCGAGAGTCTGAGTTGAGGATTTTTTCCGTACCTGAAAAACCACCCGTATATTAACCCATTTTAGCGCTCAACTTAGGTCCGGTATCGGTACTTCAGCCAAAATACAGGAGAAAAAAAGAATGAAAAACTCGAAAATCAACAAGGAAGAACCCGCGGAAAGCCTACAGAGCAGTAAAGTTGTTTTCGTTTCCAACCTGAACCAAATAGTGGGATGTTTTGATATCCCGGTTAAGAAATGCTGCGCCTGTGCATGCAAATGCAGTAATGGCGGGAAGTTAATGAGCCTATCCAGAAACTTCCATTTGCCGACGGCAAGTCTTACAGACTATGAACCAGAGGTGCCATTTGAAAAAAGGCATCTTACCAGCGAGAGGGATCATGCCTTCGAGAAAGCTTTGAAGTCTAACCGCTGACAGCGGCTGCCGTTGCCGGTTGTGGGTTGCCGGGTTGCGTGTTGCCGGGTTCGCTGCCGATTGCCGGTTGCCGGGTAGCGGGTTGCCTGGTGCCGAGTGGCGCGTTGCCGGGTGGTTCTCGGGTGCCGGTTGCCGGGTGGCCGGGTGCAGGGTTGCGCGTTGCGAGTTGCGAGTTGCGAGTTGCCAATTGCCGAGTGGCGCGTTGCCAATTGCCGAGTGGCGCGTTGCCGGGTTCGGGGTGGCGGTTCAATACCACAGTTTAAAAACTGCGGATTTCCAATCTCCATCAACTTCGTTATGGCGCGGTCTCCCTCACTCCGTTATGGCGCGGTTTCCCGACCGCGCCGTAGTTTCTCGTTATGGAGCGGTTTCCCGACCGCGCCGTAGTTTCTCGTTATGGAGCGGTCTCCCGACCGCTCCATAGTCTCGACCGAAGGTCTCCAACTGCTATGTACGCCGGCGGATTGTAACTCAGTTATCGAGTGACACATCCGGCTGTAGCCGCTCAAATTGGGGAGATACGGGAACATAGCCTATCCGCGGCAATTTTACCGTATTCAATTGCACCGGTTTTCGGTCTATGAGCGAGCGCCTGTAGGCCGGCGCTTCCCTGGAGAGTTCCTTGCCAATCCTGTAGCGTAGCGACCACAGTTTCGCCGGATCCGGCCCGGCGCCGCTAATTGCCCCGGAGGATATACCGGCCAGACTCCCCAGATCGATTTCTGTCCCAAGCCAGTTCACGACGGAAGCCCGTGAATTCCCACGGATAGTACTCAAAAGAGTTAAATACTCGACATCCTGCTGGCCCCTGGTGAAAGCCTTGAGCCTGACCGAAGGTTTGGGCCCATCGGGATGAGGATAGAAAAGCGCTGTCCTTTCAGCATTAGTCCAGCTCTTTGCCGTACCAATTGTCTGCCACGGCAAAACGCCAACAGCCCCTTTCGCCCAGGCGGAGATGCACCAGAGTGGGGGTTGCATATTGGATGACGAAATGGAATTTGTATTGCCGTACTCAGCGAAATCAGCCCTTCCATAATAGATTTTTTCATCCTGTTTCATCCTGGTTTTCTGGGCATTATTGTCGCCGAGGTATTCGATATCGGTAATGCCGGACAGAATATTTCGTTCGAACTGACTATACGAAATATCCGCCCGATACTCCATCTTTGCATCCC
This sequence comes from Desulfarculales bacterium UBA702, assembly GCA_002298165.1. GTDB lineage: Bacteria > Desulfobacterota > Syntrophobacteria > Syntrophobacterales > Syntrophobacteraceae > SbD1. The sequence goes on along the minus strand of DBMI01000003.1, from coordinate 50,117 downwards.
CCTTGACCGGATCAACTGATTCGTGCCACAAAATCCCAAACCAGCGGAGCGCCCAGAAATCCTGAGTATTTACAGGTTCGTCAAATAGCCAGGGTGCTGAACTGTCCGTAAACTGCTGCCTGTATTGGACCTTGTTGTTCAGATAGAACTGGAAGGCCGTATCTGGCCATCGCTTCTGGGCGCAATGGGCGGCAAAGGAGGCAAAGGCCTTCTGAAGCCCGCGTTTGTATTCCTCACTAAAGGCTTCATCCGCCCAGTATGAAGGCGTGTAATGCTTCCAAACGGGCATGGGCCAGTTTTCGCTAAAAGGGAGATAAAGAACATCAACCGGCTCATTCCTGCGGGGCAGGTCTTTAAAAGCCGATCCGTCCAGCAGAGGCCCCACCTTGTGATCCCATTCAGGCCAGTCGAAGTCCTGCCCGTTCCATGACGGTGCAAAAGAGGGTATCCCATCCCACCCGTAGGGCAGTCGGTTGAGGCAAGCCCTGTGTTCGTGGGCGAGCTGGTAATATTCATATCCCTGGTAAGGTGATGCCGTCCCGTAGGCATTCATTTCCGGAACAAAAGAAAGTTTGTCGGGCAAGGTGAAGTTCCAAATAGTAAGATCAACATCCAGTTTGACGGTTTCCTCTCCAACCGAAACGGTCAGCTCACCCCGCTTTATTCCCGGCGGTTCGTCATGCGGCACGTACAACTCACAGATCAAGGAGACATTTGCCTGATTGGGGACACGGACAAGACCCGCGGCCGATGGTATGGAGCAAGCAGATGATAATTCCAGCAGAGGATCGGGAAGCATAAAAGCTTCTCTTTTTGTCTCATCGGAGGCATTTACGTAAGCAAATTGAAAAACCCTGGGGCAAAGATTTCCAGTCTCGCCAAATGCATAATGGACCTTAACAGCCGGAGCCGCACCTTCCAGGTTCAATTGAAAGGCCACGGTCTCATTTCTTGCGGACTGAAGGCGGATTCTCTTCTCTTTGGCGGAGTAGATATGGTTTCCGCTCTTGTAGCCTTCCGCTTGCGCCGGAATCATCTTGCCGGTTACCGGGTCGATTTTATCCAGGAGGTCGACCACAGCGAGCTTGACGCCTCCCGCCGATGGCAGGGCGGATGATGGCTCAAAAGGCCCGATATCGGCTTCGGGAATGGAGATCGCGGGTGGACCGGATGAGAGTTTTGCCACACCTGTAAAAGCCGGGCCGATATTGCCGGCGCTGTCAACCGGCCTGATTGTGAGAGTGATGGATTCACCCGGATCGAAAGGCAGCCCCTGCAAATGCATCGGGACCTCTTCGCCCGGACTGGCGGCCATCGGTATGAGGTACCGGGGCAGCTCTCTCTCTTCTCCCCCTTTATGGTAACTTACATTAAAACCGAGGGTCTTTCCTCCGCCGTTATCCCGGGGTGTTTTCCAGCGGACAACCGCCTGGCCGGCAGGCATTTCGAAACTATCTGCATGGATTGCGTCAATTGCATCCGGGGGCATGGAATCGGCGAGTTCCGTCCAGATTTCCATCCATGGGGCGCTGCCGCGGCTCTCTCGGCTGTAACAGAACCGGTTCGGAAAAATGACGTAATCGAATTTACCATTCTTGAGAGACCAGGTGTGCCCTACTTCATCGTAGAGAAAAAACCCATGGCTGAGGCCGGCCACCCTTGCGGCAACCACGTCTGGGTCGACCGCACAGGCCTGCCAACCGTTGGAATCAGGCAGGGAGCAATCAGCAAATTTCCATATCGTATTCCCCCGCCCTAAGACGACATCCAGAACAGTGCTTCCGGGATAGGCCCAATCGCGGATTTGATACTCTGCCTGTGAAAAACAGGCACTCCCCTTTGTCGGTTTGTAATTGGTCGACGCTCCTTCCGTCCATGCGCTGGAAATAGAAGATACGCCCAATCGTGCAATCGATTCATTTTTCCGCGGCGAAGCGGAACGTAGGTGGATCAAAGCGCCGGTGACAACCGAGCCTTTTAGAGGAGATGTGTCGATATCCAGGAGACCGTACTCCTGCTGGCCTTTTAGCTTGAGCATCTCCGAACCGCCATTGCTCCCGTTTTCCTCACCACTTGCTGATGACATCCAGGTGTCGCGAGACGCAGGATGGATTGAAATTTTACTTGAAGGCGGCCAGTTTGATTTGAGTTCGAGCGAATTTGATTCTGATCCTGCAATCACATTTAGTTCACTTTTTAAATAACCGATAAGTATTTCATAGCCCTTTTTATTCAGGTGGATACCATCGCCAATATGGAGCTCGCTGCGTAAATTTCCTACATCATTAACTACCATAGGAGATAGATCAACAACGTAAGTATTTGGGTATTGGCAGAGAACCTGGTCGTAAATGCGATTAATCTCACGAATTCGAGAATTTACTTTCCTTCCGGTGCATGCCTCATCAACTGGCAAAATCGAGATTACTACCTTCGGGATGGAGCACGGCAATGAATGCAAAGAGTCTGATACGAGTTCGACAATGGTTGAATCGCTCCTGGATGAAGATATTAGGTCGTTAAGTCCAACACCTATGACGATCACTCTGGCTTTCTTTATGGATGAATACCGCACTATTCGGGCACGTAGTGTGTAACTGCTATCACCACCAATACCAAAGTTTACGGAAGGGTTAAAAACGGCGGCAACAGCCATCCCTTTTATTATGCTATCGCCAAAGAACAGGGCCGATCCGTCTGGAACATTACAATCGACACGTAACTGAAATTCCATTGAATCAGTGTAGACGTTACGCCGGTCATGTGCTGAAAAGAGAGAATATACATAGCTCAACGTGTGGGAGAACAAGGTGGATTTTAGAATCACAATACCCAATGCCAAGTGGAGGAGAATGAAATATACCAGAATAAGTTTTCCTGTGAGAGTCCGAAACATACCCAATGACTTTTCGGTAGTAGCTTATGCGAGTTTATTCATACCCTTTAGTAAATACTTGAGCACGCAGGACAGAACGATAACAATGCATATGTATAGTGTGAACGCAACTGCAAATGTATCGAAATGTGGAAACACCACGTTATACTTTACTAACAGCGGACAATGTAGTAAATAGAGCTCATAGGAAAGAACACCACACGCACTGAGGAATCTGCTTTGAACCTTGTTAAACACATTTAACAAGAGAACGAGTAATGCAAATAGAAAATAAGGAGCTGCTGTAGTAACCAGGATGTCGATCAGGCCGAGCAACAGACCACCACCGCTACCAGTGACAAAAACGTGACAGTACTCTATAGCAACAAAAGCAGGAACGACAAGACTCAAAAGCCGAAGGGTATTCGTTTCAGAGATAAATCTGCGAAGCGGCACAATGTAATACCCTATCACACAGCCAATCGGGAAGCCCAATATCTGGTGAGCAAAGCCAAGGGGGAAAAGATGCTTAATTTTTAAAACAGCCATTACCACCCCGAGGAAGCATAATAGTGATATCGCTCGTCTTTGCTTCGTAAAAGAATGGGAAATGTAAAAAAGTGAATACCAAATTAACAATAGAGTAATAAACCATCTGACATAATCAATACGGGATAATGTTGGATGAAAGTTTAACCCCAGAAATGTCATGATTATTTGCTCGACTGAATAACTTTTTCCGAGTATATGCCAATCCATACACAGCCACAGAATGCTTACCACCCAATAAGGCAGCACGACCCGTTTAAATCTTAATACAAAAAAGTTATTCAGTTTCTTCCGCGTGTAAGAGATTGTCATACCGAAACCGGAGATGATGAGAAATGCGGTCACTGCGTAGTCGCCAAGGATTGGTACAGCCTTGGATTCTGATACATGATACCAGAGATGCCCTATTATAACCAGTACGATTGCAATACCCTTTAGCTGGTCAGTCTGGGCAACATCGAGAAAAAGAGAATCGTCTCCTCTCCTACGCAAGAATAATAAGGATAAGGACAAGAAAGCCAGCATCATGAAGAAATTGACGATAGACGGATTTTCAATGTGGAGCTTTAATGTCTCGTAATTTGAAGTACTGATCAATGCTCGTCCTAAACTTTGGGTGGTATCGGCAGACCTTTGAACCGGGACTTCGCCCGGTTAAACTCAGTAGATTGAAATAGACGAAATAAGCAAGCACATATGATGTTGCTAGCAGAAAAATGATATTTTACAAAGCATCTAAGCAGATTGTCGGTGCGGACCCCAAACAAGAGTTGCAATACCCAGACCCCGAGTGCCAGCTACCGCGCAATAAGAAATTAATAGCAAAAGCAAGAAATAAATCAAATTGGTGTTTAAATCCGAGTAAACATTAAATCCTGCTTTTTTCATAAAGAAGCTGAGGAATGTCATTACAAGAGGGTGAGCAAAGTAGATTCCACTTGAACAAACACCAATTTTTCGCAGGAGCTTGGCAGGTTGCTGCCCGCAGTCACAGCGTTCGCATATTCGATACATGAGGACAACGGCTAACATGCCGTAGAGGAAAGCAGTAGGTCTAAGGAAAGTCATGTAGAACACCGAATTCAGGGCATGTCTCTCGATGAACCATGTCGACGATTGAATTCCGGAAGAGTGAGCAAAGTAAATGCACTCTACTATCATGAGCAAGGCGGCAACAGTCGTCAGAGCGAAGATCATCAGGTAATTGCAGTTTACAGCCAACGAGACTTCTTTAGAACCAATATATATTCCTAAGAAGGCATATGGTAGCCACCATAATAGTAGGTAGTTAGTATATTCAAGACCGACACAGCTAAGTATTTGTAATGGCAAGTAGCTGTTGAGTGCCACAAGAATAAATCCCAGAACAGAAACAGACGCAACTATGAATCCCATATTGTGACTGTTTCTCCTGACGAAATTGATTAGTATGGGAAATAGCAGGTAAAACTGAAATATCAGTGGTATAAAGTACAGATGGCCGCTAGCTGCGCCACGAAGCAGCATTTGAGCGACATTGAGGGGAGAAATAGCATTGACTTCACCCTTGTTGATTAAGATTCTCATTAATATGTAGATTGCAGACCAGACCAGATAAGGGATAAGGATGTTATGAATCCGGCTTGTTAGGAACTTCTTCACATCCAGGGGAGCGGCAAAGTACTTCCTGCCGTATAAATAGCCGGATATAAATAGAAACGCCGGAACAGAGAACCTCGAAAGTTGGTTGAGAACCAAAACAAGAAGATGCGGGCTCTGCCCGTCTGGCACCGAACTGAGTATTGGACCGGTCGTGTGGATCAGAAGCACGCCTATTATTGCAATACCGCGCAGTAGATTTATTCCGTCGATTGTGCCCAACTGTGATTCACCTACAGGTTGCATCGGCACCCTTTAAAGGCGGAGATAGTGGAGCTAAATGTGGAATTGTTTTTTTGGGATCAGATGCAGGCACCTGCCCGGCCATTTTAAGACCTTGTGCTGCTATAACTGGCAAAATGATCAACTGCCAGTAAAAAAAGTCAACATATCGCATGTTCGCAAAGAAGGCAGCCACACAATAGCCCAGCAGGCCGGCTTTAACACACCTGTACAGAATTACTATTTCACCAAGCTCCTCATTCCCTCCCCGGTAGCGAGACACCTCCATGCCCCTGATCATTGAGGTGAGTATGAAGAGGTAAAATCCGAGTGCGCCGATAATGCCCCCTTCGGCAAAAACCTCAATAAACGTATTGTGAATCGCTAATCTAAGCTCGGGGCTAGCAAAGAGATATTTCCATAATTCCGGGTCTATTTTGCCTGAGAACTCATCGCCCATCAACCAAATGGCTTCAGGAGAATTCATTGTCCCCACGCCGATCAGCGGGTTCTGCATGAATACTCTCAGGCCGCCTTGCCATACCACGAGCCGGCCGGCGGCGGATCCATCCAACGGGTTTTCGGTATCGGCAATATGCTTGTCAGTAAGCATGTTGACGCGTTGGATGTACTTTTCCGGCAGTATGGTCAACACGATTAGCAAGGCTGGGACCAGGCAGATCAAAAGGGCAAACTTCCTTTTCACAAACCGCATTAGGAATAAAGCAGACAGGCTCATACCGATAAACCCCGCTCTGGAATTTGTAAATACGATGTCTGCTAGGAAAAGGAGAGATGCAGCTATTCCGAATAGCCTTTCCGTAAACGACCTGCTCTTAATGGCGAAAAACAGTGCAACCGGATAATACAGGATAAAGATAGCGCAAATCCCACAGCGGTCCTTCACGAACGAGCCAAAAAGTCCTTCCATATCAGGATTCCCATGAAGCCACTGCTGGGCTCCCCATAAGCCGATAAATGCCAGAAAGGCAACGGTATACTTATAGTATTTGCGGATGAGATTCATTTCAATCAGGTTCATTTTTAATAGTACGCACATTGCGAAAATGAGAAGAAGAATCTTGTTGTACTTTCCTGAATCAATGTTCTCGTAACTGGAAACATAGGTAGATACAATGAGGGTGATTATGAAAAGCATAAAGGACGCGAACTGAAAATCAAACACCCTCGTTAAGCTGAAGCGCCCCCTGGAGTATGTTGAGAAAATGATGGTCGCCATTGATATTGGGAAAAGGTGCTTAATGGCAGTGCCCCCCCAGGTGAGCATTTCGGGTCTGATAATTGAAATGCCTGTGTAGTACAATACCGCCGTCATAGGATTCAAAATTGACAGCAGCGTTATGATTACATAGCATGCAATTAGAAAGGCGACTCTCATCCTGATCTCGACTTTTCCCCAAAAAATGTTTTGTTCTAATGAGGGTTATATACTCAGCGTCTTAAATAATTGCGCAAAGACGGCGTAAAACATCGCTGCCGGCACTCCACTCTGAAAATCGGCGCTCGACGGCTGCTGCAATCTCCTTGAGGTCTGAAAAATACTTGTTGTGAGTTGCAAGACGGCGTACCAGCTTCCAAACTCGCTCCACTGGATTCAACTCAGGGCTATAAGGTGGGAGAAAAATTCAACGCAAACCGATTCGAACTCTTATTCCGCCACCCCTCATGGAGTTTGGCGTGATGGTACTTTGCATTATCGAGAATAATCTCCACTCTCCTGCCAGAATGACTGCTCACGGTCCGGAGGTCTCTGACAAAAAGAAAGAAGCTCTCGGCGTTGAACTTCTCGGCACGGTGAAACATAAACTTGCCGTCCCGCAGACGTACTGCTCCAAAGTAACAGATGCCTTTCCGGGTTGGGTGATGATAAAAGACGGGTTCTTTTAATTCACGAGGGACCCACATGCGGCACCGCGAACCATCTAATTGGAATCGCACCCCATCTATGGACCAAAGATCAACCATCTTGTCCCGGGCGAAGTCTTTCAGTTTTTTTATATTCCCGTTGGGCTTCGGGATCAGCTCCAGCAATTTTAGGTCGAGGTTTGCGCATGCGGAAGCCAAGATGTTTGAGCAATCGCTGACATTGTCGGACTCCCAAGGCGATTTCCCACTCCCTGGAAATGAATTCGGCAAGCGTCTTGCCATCCCAGAGATTGGCGCCAAGTCCGAAATCATCTGGGCTTTTACGGAGCGCTGCGTCAATAGGGTTCAGTTGTTCTGGGTTGAGTCTGCGAGGTCTTCCGGGCCTGTCCCCCTCAGCCAAGCCGGCAAGTCCTTCCTCTTCGAATCTTTGCATCCAGTATGCAACTGTCCTCGGAGCATCACCCAAGAGCCTGGCCACTTCAGTGCAACTCATTCCCTGCGCGACCATCAGCACACCATGGAGCCGGTGGTCATAACGCGGTTCATCGGAACGGCGAATCTCATCTTGCAGGGCCAAAACCACCATTTCAGCATCGGCAATATGGATTCTCTTCATAGTGCCGGTAGAGTATCACCGAAGCACTTAACTCGCAATTATTTATGACGCTGAGTATAGAAGAGCCTGTACGTATGCTAACCGTAATTCCCTCTCCATTGTTGCTCAGAATTCTATTCGAAAAAAAAGGACCTAAGGTGCTGATCCTGCAAGCGAAGCATACAGGGCCAGGCGACCAGTTTTATCGATGGGCCACCTATGGTGAAGAGGGATTATCTGTAATGATCCTTACCCCAGTTACATCGTTTGGCTTGCTTTTCATAGAACCAATACTTACGCTGCTCTTTTGACGGGGGTAGCCGAAGAAATCGATAGGAGCCGTGGGGATAACAATTTCTGATCCCATATCTAACGCTGGGCTGCCGGGCTTTAACCAAAAATCACCCTGTGAGGGATTGCTAAATAAGGGGTCGGCCATAATTGCTCCAATAGCCCAGGAAGGTGCCGGAGGAGGTGTGGCGCTAATGCTATGAAATAAATTATTGCTCTGGCTAGATGGTGCATTGTCAAAGAAAGCTATCGCTTTGCGATCAACTATAAGGTTATTTACAAATTCAATAGTACCATGGCCGAATGTATTAGTAGAATTGTAACCATACACGGTATTATTGTATATTTTGGCTCTTGTTCCATCTGCATCATATCGTATGGCAGCAACGGAAGTTGAATGGCTCGGATCAATCACAATGATGTTATCATGAATTTCAATTTGGGCCATCGTTAACACAGGAGTACAACCGGTATTTATGTTAATAGCATTTCCACGTTGATTTACTATTACGTTGTGATGCAGTCTGATTGGTGTTGACCAATCACCACATACACCCTGATCATAAACATGCAGCCCCTGGTAAATGGGATTATCTGTAAAATGGCCCCATGCTATTTCATATCCAGGTATTGGGCTTCCACTTCTGTTAGAAATGTAGAATAGGTGTTGCATTGTGTCGGTGTTGCCGACAGCTCCATAGTTGTGTATATACAGGCCGTACATCTTTCCATCAGATAAGTGGAGAGAGGAGCCGTTTGCTACCCCACCGCCAATAAATCCCGAGCCTCCCCCTGTGGTATAGGTTGGTCCCGTACCTTCACATCCTACAACTCTCATCCCCTGAAAGCCGGAAAAGCCACTCTGTACTGTAGTTACAGAGAGCTTTGAGAAATTAATGTAAGAACTAAGGTATGGAGTAGATGGATAATGATTATAGTTCCTTACAGCTGTTACATTCAAAGGAGCATTCGTATTGGAGATAGCAACAGCAGAGTTAGGATAAGCGATAAGGGATATTGGGTTCGCAGAAGTTCCGACTAAAACCGACGTCTGACCGACCTGTAGTGATTTGGTCGTACCTACTCCTACCGAGTACACAATGTCGCCAGCGGCAATTTTGCCATTACCACCCGCGAATACATTCTCCAAAGTCAACCACGGAGATACATACGTCCCTTTTCCTGTGGAATCGTTGCCACTGGAAGCAACAAAATATATATTGCCTGCCCGAACGGTGAAAGGAATTGTATTGGACTCCACTCCGCCTACAATCACCTTGATTGTATTCAGCCCATCGGTGGCGGCAGCAGGTATGGAAAAAGCGATTTCCTGCATTTTATGGTACGTCTTTAAATCGGATGGACCTCCAGGCAACTGGCCATCAGCATCTTTCCAGTAGTACACATTAGCAGCTTCCAAACCACCAACATATACCTTGGAGGTACCTTGGGATGACCCAAGATTATGCCCCCATATCGTAACGATTGCCCCATGCTGAGATTGAGCCAAACCACCGGCCCCATCAGTGTTTCCGGTTTTCGGGCCTGAGTCAATATCCGAGAAGTACAGCGTCGGGTAAGCTATTGCGAAAGTCGGTGTTAACACAGGGATCACGGCTAGTGCTAATACCATAATGAAATCCCTGACGTTTGCTGCTATACTGTAGTATCTCGTTTTCATGTTTGATCCTTCAATCTGGAAAAGCACTACTCACTCTTCCATACATGCTTGTCTGTCAGAGGTGCAATAAAGCACATGCCCTGGCATTCGCATAAGCCAGGAATAAAATGCAAAAGCCAGGTATATAGCTCCATTTGCATGTTACTTTGGCAGCCCATATAGAGAATACTATGACAGGAAACACATAGCCAAGTACCGCTATCTTGAATGTTGATAGGCTCATCTGTTGAAACAAGATCATAAACATGATTACGGCATTCAGGAACAAGTAATAGAGGGGAACCATGAGACTCTTCATCTCGTTAAGAACAAATCCATGGCTAATGGCTCCTCTCAGATTTCCCTTCCCACGCCATAGCTCTTTCCTGAAAAATTCGATGACAGATTTAGGCTCTCGGAGATGACAGGCTTTTATGGAAGGATCAAAAAGTACAGTGCAGATTGTACTTAACCGCAAACTTATGTCAACATCCTCACAAGTTACTAACTGTTCATCAAAACCACCAACACGTTCGAAGAGCTTCTTTCTCACGAATAAATTCGAGGAGTTGATCCAAGTAGCCCTGCAAGGAGTCCTTCTCCTCGTTCTGAAGCTGGACCATACTGATTCAACCCATGAGCTATTTGGTAACCCATAAGGGGTCGAACCAGTACATCCGACTCTTTGATCTTCCATTGCATTGGCAGCATTCTGTAACCAGTCTACATCTACAATGCAATCTGCATCAAGGAAACATAAAATACTTCCTTGAGCTTTGGTTGCGCCATAATTCCTTAAACCTGATAGAGTGAGGTCCGGCTGGACATAGACATTGGCGCCCAATGCTTTTGCTAATGATACTGTATCGTCGGTAGAGCCATTGTCTATCAAAAGGATTTCATACTCTGTCGATGCATAGTTGAGGTTTCTCAGAGACTCCAAGCATAGTACAACATTTTCTCCCTCATTTTTCGCAGGTATAATTATTGAAAATACCATCATTATTCCTCAGTTTGCACTCATGACTATTAGTGCAGCCCATGCATTTTTGCACATGAATGACGATGCCTTGAACATTAACTGGTCAATTCTGTCCAAAACTGAGAGGACAGAGGAAAATGCGAATGTATTTCGGAAGAGTACAGCCCCCAGTGAGAGTAAATGAAAATACCTGACTTCCAGATTCGGGAAATAGCTGCTAATCATCTTCAAATCAGATACTAATAAGGGATGTTCATCCTTGGTGCGTAAGTGGGGCGTGGCTCTCCGATAAAGGTCGATTAACAGATTGTGCCCAAGTGGCTCCAAAAAGATTCCCTTCCCCCCAGGGCTGAGGACTCTGGCCAACTCAGATAATGCTCTTTTCAAATGCAGGTGATGCAGAATCCCGCTTCCACAAACCAGATCGAAAGATCCATCTCCAAATGCCAACTCTTCTGCATTCATTAATTGGAAGTGTACCCCAAGTTTTTTTTGGCTCTCGAATTCTCTAGCACGCTCAATTGCAGCATCAGAAATGTCTATACCAGTAACTTCGACTCCCCGTTGTGCAAGCAAAAACGCTGAACTCCCTGGTCCACACCCATACTCTAAAGCTCTCTGACCTGACCCATAGCCTTTCAACAGGTTTGTGTAGGCGGTTCGACTGCTTTGAGCCACTTCATAGTACTTAGCGGTCGCTTGACGAAGATCGTCAGCGAACGTCTTATCGTGGAATCGCTTTTCTCGTTGGAGTCTACTCAAAGGCACCCCCTTTGTCTTGATGCACAGGAAGCTCAGCAACTTCAGGCAAGCAATGATCGTCATGAATGCAATTAACGCGCCACATCGCCATCTCTAATGTCTTTTTTGCGGCGACTAGTGGTAAATACAGCATTTCGGTGCATGGTCTCGCAATAAAAAATCGGGGGGGAGAGGTTCGAAAAAATTAGAGAGATCCTCAATCGTAATTTCAATTACATTCATGTTTTTATCGATAGGCCAGAAATATTGACTACAAAATTGGCGCTATTATGAAATCTGCATAATTGCGGGCCACCTTCTCCCAAAGAAGCTGGCCACGAATCTTCCCTTTAGCAGCCAAGCTCATCCGCGCCAGACTTTGTCGGTGGTTCAGAAGTCTGCGAATTACGTTGCACCACTCCCCCGCATCCAATTTTCCAATCAAAAATCCATCTTCCTCATGTCCGATGATCTCTTCAGGCCCTGCCGTTCTGGTTGATATGACCGGTAGCCCAAAATACATTGCCTCCAGCACGACCATACCGTAAATCTCATAATTGCTGGGCAAGAGAAAAAGACTGCTCTGTTCATAAAGACTCGGAAGGCTTTTTTGCGCTACAGGCCCAGTTAACTTGACATTCCGGATAGCTTCCTTCTTTATCCGGTCAGCAATCCTCGCATGTTCAGGCCCAGTGCCGGCCATCACCAAGGCAACTTCCTGATCCGACAAAGCTTTAGCCAAGTTAACCATAAAATCAACATTTCGCCGCTTTTCGAAAATGCCCACATACAACAAAATTGGACTATTCCCTGGGATGTCGAGATCGAGTCGCCAATCGCGGTCAATCCTTTCGGCGAAAGGCAAGGGGTCAAGGCCTACCGGAACAACACGCGTCCGGGTAAATCCCTTTCTCTCCAAATGCTGCCGTGCGCGGGAGGTCTTGGCCAGCGCAACGGTGACATACCGCCGAAAAGACGGTAGTAATAGCCTATCATAGCACTTCTGAAAAGCAGCCCTAAGCCGGCCTGAAAGGGGTTCGTACATTCCCTGGTAAACAACGACCGGAATACCTTGCAGGCGTGCTAACCTAGCAACGTAAAAAGATGTCAGTTCGTTCTCTTCGTTTACCTGGATAAAATTGTAATTACCGGTTTTCAAGAGTTTGGCAAGTTTTGGGTATAGAGCATGGTCGATTGCGGGAATTTTAAAAAAGGGCACCTCGATAAGTCGCACTCTGCCATGCCCTAAGGAACTGACGACACGTGTGGAGACTTCAGAACTGTTGCCCGCCACAAAAACATCAACGTCGATGCCCAAAAGAGAAAGGCCCCGCGCCAGCCCGATTTCCTGGCTATTGTAGAAGTGATTGGAAATAGGGAGGCCCAGTGGACGAATAATGGCCATTCTAATTTCATTCATTATGACTAGGTCTCAGCTTTCTGAAAAAGTAAGCCACCTAAGGTGAGTGGATTCGCATTTTAAGGCAATTCTGACTATTCTGATTACAATATCATTGGATACTTTGAACCAAAATCCGCAGCCCGCTATTTTTGAGTAAAGTCGATCTTGAATACACCAAGAGAAGCACTTCTCTCATCAGGGCGTTTTTTAGTGCAGAGAAGCAGGCCGAAATCAGAAGTTTGGCTGAGTTCGAGCCTTTTTCCAAAGTTACCGCGGATTTATATATAATGGATTGCACGGACGACAGAGACCTTATGTAGTGCGACGAGCAATCCTCAATTATCTGAATCCGACAATTGGTCATCTGGCACAGCTTCAGGAATGACTCCTTACTGAACACCAGAGTATGTTCAGCAGCACTCATACCAAGATAGTATCTACTCGTACCGTCCCACAGTTTAATTAATGGGATCTCGGTTAAACTTGATGGAACCTCGATGAATAAGACACCACCCGGAGAGAGATAATTACTTAAGACGTTATTCAAGAACTTTACCGGATCTAGCACATGTTCCAAGACATGGGAAAGTATTACCAAATCGTATTTTATTTCCGGTCTGAAAGTCTCGAGCATTCCCTGTTCGATGTGTAGATTGAGATTTTTACTTCCGAAGTTTGCGGCGGCCAGATCAGGTTCAATTCCCATGATTTTAAGGCTTTTATCCATATTCTTGCGAAACTCAGACAGTAGATAGCCCCTTCCGCATCCGATTTCAAAGATGGACTTCACCTTGTCCAGTGCGCTATTGGATTGTATCCACCTGTACTGGTCCTTTGCTGTTCGGATATAGAAGGAGTCGTCATATCGAGTCAACAAACCTTCTTTGCTAGAATAGTATTTATTTAGAACCTCTTCTTCCATAATATCAGTGAAGAAGAATTGGCAATTATTGCACCTGTAAATGCATGAACTCAACAAGAGTTTTTCAGCAGAGCCTATAAACAAACTTTCGGAGGAACCGCAAATCGGACAATCCATAAATGCCTTTCCAAACGATTTATCTCAGAGGCAGATTGATTCGCTTGTAATAACGACTTGAGCGTCAGCAATTTCACGTGCAGCTCATTTTCGATGCAGGATACTATCTATAACGTCATTTCGCGAATAAGGTTCCCATGCGGGCAAACACTTGGTTCATTTCTACTCTGAAATAACTTCTCTCTTCATCGGTCAGGTAAGGGCCTTGCCACAAAAACACCGCCAGGCAAAGGAGTAGTGTGCTCTGTATAGCTGCGCGTATGAAAAGACCTTTTATCGGCAGGTAGGATGAAATCAGCAATACACATGAACAGCTAATAAACAGAATGGCCAGCCTATTATGCTCGATCCGGTCAGGAACGGTTTGCCTGAACAGAACGAAGCATGATGCGGTGAAGGTTGCGTATGTAGCACATATAATCCAGGCGGAGGCCAAGTACCCGAACCGTTGCACGAAAAAAAGACTTAACAATGCTTTGATAGCCACAGGAAAGGCGTAAGCATAAATCATCAGGTGGGTTTTGCCCCGTGTGAATGCCGATACGGTCAGGAAAGTATAAATCGCGTGAAAGCAATACCCCATACATACTATTGGAATGACGGAATGGGAAGGGTAAAACTTGGCGTCAACCAGGATATACATAATCGTTGTCGAGTAAACCCCCAAGACAGTTTGCAGGCAGCAATAGGCCGTCATAAAATAAGTAGCGATTCTGCGCGCCTGGTAATCTGCATCTGACTGTTTATCCAATTGGAACATTACAGCGCTCGCCCAGATAGAATTGAATGAAGTCAATAAGACCGCATTAAGCATGCTTGGGAAATTGATTCCCATGGTGAGCAATCCAACCTGGTCAAGTGAGCCGAAGGCGCGCAGGAAAAATCTGTCCGCATTGTGCATAATTGCAGCCAATAGAGTGGCCGGGACCATAGGTGCGCCATAACGGAACATCTTTTTCAGTAAATGGGCATCAATACTAAATCCATACAGCCTGTAACATCGAGATGCTGCAATTATCGTTACTGGGATAAACGACACCAGGTTCCCATACAACATGCCAACTGCTCCCATTTCATTCCAGACCACAAACAGCAGATTAGCGATTATACCAGTGATAAGCTTTACCAGGTTAAGCTTGACGAACATCAGCGATTCTTGAGCAACGTAATATTGAGTGCAGAGCCCCATATACGTGATATCGAAAAATAGGGTTGCGGCTCCTACATTGATAACTGGCACATACTCCGGTCCACCCAAAACGTAGTCGGCCAATTCTCTATTAAACCCAAAACACAGCAGAGCCGAACACAACCCCAGAAATGTGACGACAATGTTACTCCCGGACATAGCGGTCGACCGGCCTTGATCATCTTTGGCGTCGTGGAAAAATTTAGTCACGGCAATATTGAGCCCTGACATGAAAATTATTTTTAACACTCCGTTCGATTGCTGGATCAGGTCAATGGCACCATAGTCGGCCCGAGACAGGTACCTGGAGTAGACGGGGAGCAAAACTATCCCGGCCAATACGCTTGCGGCCCACCCGAGTGAATAGATGAAAGAATGCGTGAACAGGTGGCGGAGGTTGTTCTTTAGCACCTTACGTCAACTCTCATTGTTTGAGACTCGTATTCAGATGCAAGCTATTGAACATAATCTTTTTTTTACCTCACTCTCAACCGATACTAATCTAAACGGCGATTGGTAAAACTCATTATACTTTTGCACCATGGCATCCAGATTCAGGTCTTCCAGAACACGTCGGCAAGCCTCCAATCGCATCCGTCCAGCCAGTCCCGGTTCGTTCCTCAATCGGCACAGTGCCTCTGACATGGCTGTGTCGTCGTTAACCTCACAAAGGAAACCATTCTCGCCAGATCGGATTATGAATCCATTCCCACCCACGTTTGTCACTATTGCCGGAACACCGCATGCTTGCGCCTCTAACAGCGAAATAGATGTACCTTCCGTAACTGAGGTCAGCACAAAAGCATCTAACAGAGGCAACAGTTCCTCCACATGATACTGCATCCCGAGAAAATCGACTCTTTCGGCAATGCCCAAATCCCGGGTCATGGTCTCAAGATTGCAGCGCTCTGTACCATCGCCAACCAGCATTAATCGTAGTAGTGGATCTGCAGGGGCCAGCCTGGCGAAAACGCGCAGCAGCATAGGATAGTTCTTGACAGGGTCGAGCCTCCCGACGCTTCCGATCCACCTTGCATCTTCGGGCAATCCATAGCGTGCGATAACGGCAGAACGTGCTTGTAAGTTTGAAAACGGGCGAAACCGTTCGGTATCAATGCCGTTGATTAGAGTCGTAATCCGTTGCCGGGCAAAAGGCATACGACTTCGCAGAACGGAGTTGATCTCCTCGGATACGGCCACAATGCGGTCGCAAGTGAGTGCCGCCAGATTATCTTCGACTCGATCCTTCACCCCATTAAGAATGGGCAGACCATGGGCAGTGAAAATGAATCGACTGACGCCGGCCAGCAGGGCAAAAATGGCGGAATAAAAAAAGCAGCCGCTATGAGCGTGAATTATATCGATCCGGCGCTTCCGCAATAGTCTGGCAACACGAAAAAAATAACTGAAATCAAAACGATGGCGTTTGCGCATCACACGAACTGGAATGCCCGCAGCATCAAGAGGGGCATGGAATTGGGCATCGGCCTGTTGAAGGCAGAGCACCTCGGGGACAAAAAGAGAGTCTTGCATTTTAAGGCACAATTGCATGACCAAGGTTTCCAACCCGCCAGGCTCCATGCGCAAAACGATATGCATGATCCTACTTGGCTGCGCGCCATTAATATTGATGTTTCCCAAAATGACTCTCAGTCAATTCCCAATCTGGCTCGCAGCCAACGCCATTCGCGCATTGGGCCGCTTTGGGGAAGCACCCTTAGCAGGTCTATCGCGCTGCGCCGGATAACTTCAGCAAAGGTTACCCGCGGAACTGGCAGGCCGTTGGAAACTGCAACCGAATCGAATTCAGAAAGAGTGGTTTGCAGGGAACCCATAGCTTCGATCACCCAACCATTTTGGAGGGTTAACGCCAGTGGTCGAGTGAAGTGATGCGTGTCGCATTGCAACAACTCATCGAAACCTGTTTCCAGGAAAAAGCGTGCCCGCCCATTAAATTGAAGTTGCGTTTTTTCGTCGGCATATTTGGCGGCGTGAAAAAATATCAGACCTTTTCGAAGGTCTTGTCCTGCCCAGGTCTCATTTGGATATTCCAGAATCTCCGGTTTTTCCAGATAGGGGTATTCGTTTTCAGCCATCCAGCGAGCATAAGTCAGCAGGCTTTCTCGCGCATAATAGTAATCATTGTCCAACTCAGCCCATTCATGCTTGATATGGAGGAATCGACAAAGCGCCGACAGGAAGACAGTGTATGACCAGCAAGCCTCAGCATTGAGCAGATCCCGTCTCTGCGGGAGATCCTGTGGATGAACAGTGCCCTTGATGAGTTCCGCGGCGCGAGAAAGAAAGAGGCGATCGTTGGTGATTTCGAGCGCATCGAGAGTTGCATTCAGACAATTGCCAGTACCTCGGGTGAACGGAAATAGAGCCCAAATCGTGTCAGTTCCTTGCAGGCGCCTCCATTGACCGAATCGCTTGATGGTGCGAAGCGCTGCTGCACCTAATGTCTGGGGCCCATTCAAAGACCGCCAGCACCAGTCGGCCAATCCAAGAACCAGCTCACGGCTTCTAGGATCCCCTGTTAGGAAATAGTGAACGGTCAACCCGGATGAGTAGCAGTGTTCCGCTCCGGGCCCGCCACCGCACAAAGCGGGGTTTTTGTGAGCGAGGTGTTCCCTGGAAGCCATACGGTGGGTCGAAAGACCGGCATCGAGGTAGTGGTCTGTATGCCAGAAAGGCCCATGGCAATACTCCTCGCGGTCTTCATCAGTGTGATTTATATCTATGTCGGCTAGATGGGCCGCAAGGTTTCTGGCAAGTTCGCCCCAACGAGCATCGCAGCCGGCAAGGTATAGACGGTAAAACGAGAGAAGCGGGTCGTATTGATTATTATAGTGAGAGACAAAGGACCTGCCATCCTTATTCAATGCAGATTCATGATCGGCATAGAGTTCCCCGAAGTTGCGCCATCCATATTCATCTATCTTCTCGCGCTTGGCAAAAAAACCGGTGTTTTCGCCCAATGCAGTATTTGTCAGAGCAACATATCTGGGCTCTGAGGGAGGCCAAAGGCCATCTGGAAAAACACCCGAGGCACTGTATACCTCCGGATCGCAACGGGCATCCAAAGTTGGGTAACCCCACGGATGACACTCTGCAGGTGCCGCGAAGTCAAAACGAAGTGTCTCAGTGATTTGCTCACCGCCCTGAAGTTCATGCCCCCCGGGAAATTCGGGTGGAAGAAGACTTATACTTAATCTTTGCGGGCTTAACTCTGCAGCTTTTGGGAAGCGTTGCCAGAAATTATCCACCGACACGCTGATGCCCTGACACTCAGCGCCACCATACCACAGCAAAGGCTCGGCCCTCAGACCATCCGCCATAATCCGGCCACCGGAACTCAACCTCCAACCCCGAAACGCCATGGGCACATGCCCATGGCGATTGCGATGAACCGGACTATCCCAGCACTGCCCCCCGCTCGACTCTTGATACAATCGAGCACTCGTTGCGGAGCTTGGCTCCCACCATGCCTCCTCCGGGTTGGTCCGCAGCCTTAATTTGGGGTTGTGCCGAGGCTTTGCAGAAAGGTCTAAATTCCATTCACGCAGCATCACCGAGCCGGGATCTCCCAAATCCCAGAGGTTGCCGGGATGGAGTGCCGCCCTAGCGTTATGCAGGCGCAGTTTAAAGGCAGCGCGGGCGCTGCCGGCAAATAGATGCAGTCGTGCCTCGAATCGCAGCAACTCTCTTTTACCTGATTGGAACCTGCCAGAGAAAAACAAGGTGGCACGCACCGGTCCGCCTGCTTCCAGCACCATCCGGTCGATCTTCGGCGTCCAAGCCTGTCCATCGACATCCGCAAGGCGCATTTCGGCCGCCTCTGCAACTGCAGTACCGGCAGAGTGCACAGAGAGAAAAGGCCGTAAAATTTGTGCGTCGATTTCGAAGAGTGCTTTTCCAGTGTCGATTTGCCAACACCCGGTTTTCTTTTCAATGCAAAAAGGATTATTGGCACCGAGAGAGGAGTTCTCATGCTGCAATGTAAACACTGCCTCACCTGAAGAAGGCAGGTCGGCAAGAAAATCGCACAGCAGCCACTTTATACTGCCATCGTTCCAACGCGCGAGCGGTAATGTCTGTAGCGGCAGGATCTCCCCACTCGAATTATGCAAAGTTAGGAGTGTCGCATCATTCACAGAACTGCGCGCGAAGGGGACCCCTAATCTTACAGGCTCTCCGAGCCGAGCGAAAGGAGAAGGATTATTGCAGTAGATTGATTTTGGGTTTTTCAATTTCCGACGATCTCTGTCCCGGGGCGGGCATATGACGCCGAATCAATTGCTCCGGCAAATTCAAAATAGATGGATTCCATTGCACGAACACGGGCAGTGAAGTCAAACCGATCTTCAATGCGCCGCCTGGCGGCCTCCGCAAAACTCCCCCGAAGATTTTCGTCAGCCAAGAGCCTGCACACCGCCTCAGCAAGTCCTGCAGCGTCCCCGCATGGACGCAGAAAACCAGTCAAATCATCAGCGACGAGTTCCGGAACTCCGCCGACGCTCGTGGAGACAACCGGCAATCCCATGGCCATAGCTTCTAACGCAGTATTGGGCATACCTTCAGTGCGCGAAGTCATGAGGAACAGGTCCAGGGAAGTGTAAATGTCCTTAAGGTCATTTCGATGGCCGGTAAAGTGAATAAGGCCACCAAGCCCCAGTCGCTCGACTTCGGCGCGCGCCTGCGAAAGTTCGTCACCGTAGCCGTCGCCTACGATGACAAACCGTATGTTTGGAAACCGTTGCATCACCCTCCGGGCCACTTCATAGAAGGTGGGGAGGTCCTTGTCATAAGTGATGCGCGCAACTGTGCCCACCAAAAGCTCGCCCGGCAGCATCTTTAACTCATCGCGCAGCACGGGGCGGGCATTTACCATGCTCCAGGCAATCGTATCTATGCCATTGTGAAGTACGCGTACAGCACCCGCATCTAATCCGCCACGGATCAACCGCTGCCGTGTATTCTCGCTAACGGTGAGAATCGGTTTATCGTGACGATCCATTAAAAAGAGTACAAACCGCTTTCGAAGGCGAAATTTTAAATAGGAAATCAGTGAGGGAAAATCTTCCCGGCTGTATTCCGCATGGCTGTGACAGGTGTGCAGTAGCCGCCCTCCCGGGACTATCATTTTTAACAGCCAGCCGCATAGCAGGGTCTTGTCGTCATGTGTGTGGATTACCTGGATATTGTGTTCGCGGTACAGCTGCTTCAGGCCCCACAGGCATTTCAGATCCAGCAGTCCACGATCCACCAGGTCGGTATAGTTGATTCCGCGCTCGGCGGCCATTGTCGGTATCTGGAACTCTTTATCATTAGGCTGCCGGAGGTAAGTCACATGTACATCCACCTTTGTGGGATCATGCTGAGCGGCTGAGTTGAGAATGGTCTTGTCAGGTCCGCCTCCTCCTTTGTAAGTGCCGCGCAGGTCCATAACTCGAACCGGGTTCATTCGGAGACTCCGGTTTTGTTATATTCTTTAGATTTAGTCGGGGCGATGATACATGGATTCCCGTAAGCAACGGAATCATCTGGAACGTCTTTATTGATGACAGCGTTCGCACCTATTCTACAATTGTTGCCGATATTGATCTCTCCGATGATTTTCGCACCTGCTCCAATAAGAACGTTGTCGCCGATAATTGCGGATCCACCGCGCCCGCCGCGGTCTCCGATCGTTACCTGGTGGTATAGAGTACAGTTATTTCCGATTACTGTTGATGGGTGGAGAATAATGCCTCCAAAGTGGTGGATGCGAAGACCTTTTCCAATCTTGCATTCCGCGGGAATGGAAATTCCGGTGAAAATCTCGATTAGCCGTTCAAACACGAATCTAAAAGGCTGAGATGGGATGTTGTATGCACCAAGCCAGTGAAAGAACCTGTATACCAGAATAGCCTGAAAACCTTGGGAAGCCAGTCCTCGGACGAGTGTTCTGATATTGGGACGGTCATTGCCGAACCGCTGTATATCAGCTCTGAGATTTGGGCAAATCATCTCTTCTTCATCAGTCCCATATTGGTAGCCGCCTGCCTTTATCGAACCCGGCTGCTATGCAGTCTGGAAATCAGTTAGAATAAAGATCCAGCCAAAGAGCAAAAACCAGAAGGGACCATAGAATTGTTCCATGATTGGCTTTTCCGGCCAGATGCTGATTCCACAATGACCTCATCGATTCCATACGGAAGAACTCCGGCATATTCTTGCTGCCAAAAACGGTGCTTTCATTCATTTCACGAAGCTCGTCCCTGAACCAACGGTCAAGTGGTACCGTGAACCCGTGCTTCGGCCTTTTCAATACGTCGGATGGAAGCACCTTTGCTAACGCCCGTTTTAATATGAACTTCTTCTCTCGCCCACGGAGCTTCGCGCTGGAAGGAATTCGCGCGGCAAGTTCTATAACTTTGTGATCCAACAGAGGAGATCTTACCTCCAGGGAATTGGCCATGCTCATCCTGTCTACCTTGACCAGGATATCGCCGGGCAAGTAAAGCTTAAGATCCGTATAGAGCAGGTTTGACAGGTGGTCTGGTCCATTCGAACTTGCGAAATATCGTTTTATGTGACAGCTGGGATCATATGCGGCAGATGTCTTTGATAATTCATCAGACATTAAGGCTTGGAGCTGCCGATCCGATACAAATGTATTGGTTTCATAGAAAGCGCTTGCTGGAGGAAGCCCGGCACTCCTTGATAGAGAGTTCAACCTTTTGAGAGTGCCGGTATAAAATCCATTTGTGGCCCTTTCGATGGCGCTGAGTAAATTGTGGGGGGCGAGTCTTCTTGCAAGATTTTCGTACCCGTCCAGAACGTATTTATCATAGCCGGCAAAGCTCTCATCACCTCCATCGCCTGTCAGAGCCACAGTGACGCTGCGCCTCGCCAGATTGGATACATAATACGTTGGCACCATTGAGGAATCCGCAAAGGGCTCATCGAAGTGCCAGACGAGTTTTTTCAATATATTGGCAGGCTCGTTGTCGACATAGTAATCATGATGATTTGTGCCAATTTCGGCGGCAAATCTTTTCGCAAATACCGCTTCGTCGTGCTCCTTATCGCCAAAGCCAATAGAACAAGTTGTGACCGGACCATTGGAGGCCTTGGCCATCAAAGCCACCACGCCCGAGGAATCCACGCCGCCGCTAAGAAATGCTCCCAGAGGCACATCAGAAATCAGGCGGCAACCCACCGCGCCCTCTAATTCCCGAAGCAACTCGTACGATAGCCCCTCCGTGTTGCTCTGAGAACAATCTGAAAAATCCACGTCCCAGTATTTGCGGATTTCCAGACGCCCATCCTGGTAGAGCAGGAAGTATCCTGGCTCAAGCTTTTGAATGCTTCTATAGATCGTCTTTGGGTGCGGTATGAAAAGATACTTCATGTAGTCAATTATTGCAGTGCGATCGATTTCCCTGGGAATGCCTTCCAACTGCAGGAGAGACTTTATTTCGGAAGCAAAAGCAAACTCTCCGTTACAAAAGAAATAATGAAGCGGCTTCTTGCCTATGCGATCCCTTGCCGCAAAGAGCTTCTTCTCCCGCGAATCCCATATTGCGTAGGCAAACATCCCACGGATCTTGTCAACAGATGCCGGCCCATAATGATCGTATAAATAGAGAAGCACTTCGGTATCGGTTTTCGTGCGAAACTGGTAGCCTTCTGATATCAGCTCTTCCCGGAGTTCCAGAAAATTGTATATCTCTCCATTAAAAGTGATCGTATATCTGGAGTCTACGGTACTCATTGGCTGTTTGCCATCCGGGGAGAGGTCTATGATAGATAAACGGGTATGGCATAGCCCCATATGCGAATCCCAGAAGACCCCATTCATGTCGGGGCCTCTATGATTCACTTCCACGTTCATACGGCCGAGGGTCTTCTCAGGATTGGCACCGAGGAGATTTCGAGTCGCTCCGGCTATTCCGCACATGCAATTAAAACTTTCTCGCCTACTTATGTCGGGTAAGTCTTACTTTACCTGGAGCATCGAGGACAATCTCGCCGCATAATAGACATTGAGCAGTACGAATAGCATCAAGGTCGTGATGTGGCAGGCTTGCCTTCTGGTTTTCAAAAGTGTCCCGGCGACTATCGGTATCTGCCATACAATGAGAAAGGGAAGATAATTCGGGCTCCCTGATACCAACGTGAAAATCAGGACCAAAAAAGGAATAAGCCCAAAATAAATCGGTAGCAGAAGACTCGGGAGTTCCTGCAGTTTTAGACCGTGATGGAGAAGGCCATTGTAATTGCTTCTGCCCCTCCAGCGTTCCTTATTGAAGAAGTCTCTCAAGGTTCCAGGTTCACGATGGTGGATTGTCTTGATAGAAGGATCAGAGACTATCTTCCCCGATTTTAATAGACGATAGGAAATATCGACGTCCTCGCATGTGGTCAAATGCTCGTTGAACCCACCTACCGCCAGAAAAGCCTCGCGTTTGATAAGCATGTTAGCGGTTTCGAGCCAGCTAGTTACCTTTCTCTCATGAGCCCCTCTAACTAGAAACCACGTCTTCTGAACCCATGTCGGGTTATCGGGGATACCTGGAGGAGCACCGAAACAGACTATTTCATCCTTTTTAAAGTACTCTTCTGCCCGGCAAAGCCAGTCTTCAGCAACAGTGCAATCGGCATCAAGAAAGGCAAGAATCCTTCCCTTAGCCATTTTTGCACCGAAGTTCCTCAGTGCCGAAATTGATAAGTCGGGCTTCTCATAGACGATGGCTCCCATCTTCCGCGATATCTCCCTGGTGTCGTCGGTGGACCCATTATCAACAACAAGAATTTCATACCCGTCCCCGGGGTAGGAATTATTAAGCACCGATTCGAGACATTGGCCGATAAAAGCCTCTTCGTTCTTTGCAGGTATGATGATGGAAACATCAACCATTAAGCGACCTCGATAGTTTAAGGTGAGCTGGATTTTTCGGATGATCTGAATACCTGCCATTTGACTGATTGTTTATTAAATAAACCTTTGTATAGGCCATAGAAAGCCGCACTGTTAGCCAGGCAAAAGTAAAATGGAAGGTTTACCAAGGTAGTTTTGCAGTCATCATAAAGAACACCGATTCCGGCCAGCATATAGAAGATTATCTGCCCTACGAATGCTATCTTGTAGAGAATACCCGCATCTACGGCAAATAAGATGCCACTCGATATGAAAATTCCAGTCAGTAGTACAGGAATAAGCCAGCGAAGCAGCTTATGAGACATGTAGCAGAAAAAAAGCTGCTTTTGATTAAGAGGAGGAACCCCCTCGTTTTGAGTAATAGACTGAATCGCACCTGCGACGACACGGGATTTTCGCAAAAACTCTGCCTTTAATGATGTCGTATTCTTTTCATGCCCGATCGCCAATTTATCATAAACTATACGATAACCTTGCCCAGCGATGTTCATGGAGATGACAAAGTCATCAAGGATGATGTTAGGCGATGGTGGCACGAACAGTGCGGTTCGGATTGAGTACATTCCTCCGTCAGCGCCGATAACCGAACCTATCGATGATTCCTTTTCCTGGAGCCATCTCTCATAAACATAGTAGAGAGACTCAGATTGACCAAAAGCTGCCTCTTCATTGTGCAGTATTACATCGGTAGTTACCGCTCCCACAGAAGGATCATTATAGTTTCTGACCAAATTTCTGATTGCGTCTTTCTCAATCATCGTGTTGGCATCCGAGAATACTGTTATCTCTGAAGAAACGTGCTGCAAGGTATCAAGTAGCACGCCCATTTTACCTCTTCGATTAGGATAATCGAAAAATATCAATTGTTCATCGGCGAACTTCCTGACTATCTCGCTCGTCCTGTCGGTAGAGCCATCAGATGCGATGATTATTCTAAGCTTATCGACAGGATAATTAAGGGCGAGACTATTGATTATCTTGTCTTCTATGACATCTTCTTCGTTGTATGCGCAAATGAGAAGAGAAACATCAGGCAGGATGTCATCCGTATCCACTGGTTTCGGAAATCTCTTGGACCAAAAGTGCATAACGAGCGGATATCCAATATATCCATACACAATCATGATTAGTGATGCCCAGAAAAGCCCTTTCTCAAGAAAAAGAGAGTCCCGGATGGTCTTCTCCACAGTCTCGAGGAACAACAATAGCAACATGAATGCAGTTATGTGCATTAGATGATGGTGCTGTGCCATTCCAGTTTTTTCTTTCCCGGCTGTTCGAGGATGATCCCACGTCACCTGGATCTGGCCTTTCAGGCTCATGGTTGTGCCTAGCAGTGACGCTATATTTACAGCGATAAAGTAAAAAGGGAGGTAGAAAAGAGGGGAAGCATCTTCACGGGATGAAAGAAGATAACCGATATAAGCCAGGAAGCAGAAAACCAGAGTTAGTAGGGTAAGGATCTGAAAGCATAAAGATTCATACCACAAAGCAAGTGCCACCGAAGAGGCGAAAAAAGAGATCAAAGCAAGAGGGGCCAGCCAGCGCAAAAGTTTGTGAGAAAAAATTTCGAGACTGAAAATACCGGTCCGAAAAGGATTCAGAACTGCCTTCAAACGCAACAATCCGCTGAAGGCCCTATTTACTATTCTGACCTTTCGCCCGAATTCCTTCTCAAAACTCCCTGAAGTCTCCTCCCGACAAATAGCTCCGGGTTCGTAGACACCTCTAAATCCCTTGATGATGACTTGAAGTGGGTTGACGAAGTCATTGATATCCGTAGGCAGAAGATCTTCATATAGACCCTTGCGAACGGCATAAATTGCGCCATCCCCCCCGACCACCGATCCAACTCTGGTCTCCATCCTCTTGATAAAGCCTTCGTACCGCCAATAGCTGCTTTCACTTCTGGATGCAACATTTTTGCTGGAATCGATATACTTAGCATCGCCGACTACATAGCCTACGTGCTCGTCAGCGAAATTTTCGACTAATTTGATTATAGATTCCGGCTGATAAAAAGAATTGGCGTCGGAAAAAATAAGGACCTCGCCGGATGCTTTTGCTACAGCCAAGTTGAGGCCCGCAGTTTTTCCCTTTCGCTCTTCCTGCCGGATCAGCCTTACTCCCCTGTCGCCAAATTCCATCGCTATGCTGTCAGTCGAATCAGTCGACGCATCCGAGACCACGATAATTTCCAGCTTGTTTTGAGGATAATCGAGCTTCAGACTATTTATTAGTTTTTCCCTTATTACCATTTCTTCGTTATAGCACGAGATGATGAGGGTCACCGATGGGCGAATTCTATCCTTGCGGATCTGCGGAGCGGGCTTTAGTCGCCAAAGTATGCATAGAAGAGCTGGATATCCTACGTAGATATACAGAAGCAGGAATGCACTAAATAATGCAACAGATATCAGAAGCGTGATCATCCAAAAATCCTGTGATTTAGATCGCCTGCAACAAAACAGTTACTTCTCAAGACAATGGGCAAGACTCGATAGACCCTTTTAGCCCGCAGAGTTACAGACCTATGTGTTTGCGAACGGGTGGCCCGACAAGTTTTGTTATGAAGACGGGGATCTTCTGCCACACTCGCACGGCCAGACCAAATTTGGATTTTTCGGATGCGTCGGTGTCCAGAGGCTTCCCCCCCCAACAAACATAATACCAAAAGAGACTTTGCGGTTTTGCGCCCCATTGTTCCTTGAATTTATAGGTACTTTCATCAACCGATGAGCGGCCGAAATCAAAATGGCTGTAGCCGCTCTCGCAGGCGTACTGGAGCATGGTCCAGTAGAGAAGCATATTAGGGCTTAATTTGCTGTACTCCCTCAGTGATGAGGCCCAGGGGTTATGCAGCATGTTTTTGAAACCTATTATGATGCTGCAGGCCAGAGGGCGCCCTTGCCCGTATACGATGCAAATGCGCGACTGGGTCGAAAACTGTTCGATAACACCCGCGATAAATGATTTTGAATGGACCGGCGACCCAAGGTCTCGCATATTAATTGCGAAAACTTCGTAGAAATCATCCAGGAATTCGATTCCGCCAATTTTCGCAACAAGTCCTTCCTTCGAAGGTTTTCTTATCTGACTGCGCAGTTTGGACTTGAATGACGACATCAGGGCGTCAGCGGACTCAGGCAGGTCGAGAATCATTCGAGCCTTGTTAATTCGTGTCTGGACGACGCAGCCGAGGTCCGGGATAGTGCTGTTGGTGCAAGTATTCGAGTTAGTGGGCGTGGGCTGAGGCAGTGTTAGAAGCTGGGTGGTCTGCCTGAGCTGAATGCTGGATGCTTTGAGTTTTTGCCCAAGCCGGACAGCCTCCTGCAGAAGCACTTTTTCCGTGCGCTCGTCATCTGCAAGAATCCCTCCCATATCGAAAAACGGTATGGAAATTAGATCGTTTCCGAACAAAAAGCTTTTAAGATGTACAAGCGGCAGAATGCCGGCGATGCGCGCTTCCTGCCCGCTTTTCCCGCTCAAATCGGAGAGGTGGCAGATTCTGTGCTGCGCTCCCTCATTGATGGCGACCAGGCAATAACAATCGTGTCCATATTTACCGCTGATAACCTGGTGCCATGAGTGAAGCTGATATAGGCTTGCACGGGAGTCGGATCTAACGAATTCGTCCCAGATTTGTCCTTTGCCTGGCATCCCGGTTATTCTCATCTGGTGGTAGTTTGCTACCTGACTGTTTGCATGAGGATTGAGTTTAGGGCACACGTTGCCTGCCGCCGGGGAGAGAGAATCCCCGCCGCCTCTTAAGCTTGCAGACTAATCAAGTCTTTTGAGTGAGTAGGCGTGGGCGGCGCAGGTACAAGCCCGGGCAGGAAAATCACTGGAGAAGGAAAGAATTCACAAGTCCCTATAGGGTCGTAATCTCCGTGTAGCAGGAAGTTTTCGTCTCTGAGATGGTGTTCCCTTGGAATGGCGCCCTTATTAAAGCCGGCGGTATATGAACTCAGGGATATGATAGCGTCGTTTGTTGAGAACCACTCCGAGAATGTTTCCTCCGACCTGCTTTATCTTGTTTATCGTCCCCTGGATCACTCTCCATCCCGTACTCTCGGCCTCGACAACCAGGACGATTCCAGTTGTTCTGGGAGCGATGGCGAGTCCATCGGGAGAGCTGTTGAGCGGAGGAGAATCGACAAGTATCAGGTCAAAGCGTTCCCAGACCATTTCCTGGAATGTCTGGAATTTCGGTGAATCGAAAATTTCCGGAGTGTAGGACGCGCTGTTGGATGAGCGCCCGACATAGAGCAGCGATTTGTCGATCTGGTGGAATGTATTCTCTGCCAGATCCTTGTTCATGATCGATTCCTGCCATCCATGTGGCGTTTCAAAATTGAAATGCAAATGATGGCTGGGCTGCATCCGGTCGGCATCGAGCAGAAGCACGGATTTGCCGATAGTTGAGGCCGACATTTTAGCGAACTCACGAACGATCGTGGAAGTTCCCTCGCCTTCACGAGATCCGATGAATTGAATGATCCGCTTATCGAAATTACAGAGCAGAGAATCGATATTTTTGTACAAGCACAACATTTCCTTTTCTATGCTTGCCTGCGGGAGTTCGGAGAAGATCTTCCGCATGTGCGGCACGGTTACCATTTTGTCGGAACCTGCCTTTGCGCGATAGGCCTGCTCGAGCGCTTCGTAAATCTTACTCATGGTAGCCTCCCTGCTACGTTGTAATAGACCGACTATAGGGGTGAAATGTTATAAAGTAAAGTGCGGCGGCTGGGTTCAGCTCGCTTTATCTTTCTTTACCGGTACCCTGGAGGAGGGAAGGAATATTCTTTCCCCGACTCCAATCTTATTGATATCGCGGAGATGAGTATTGAGCGGAATAACGGAATCGATCAGTCCTCTTCGACACACTTCGTCAACACTAATGCCATAATACTCGGCAGTGATTCGTATCAGGCTGTCACCTTTTTTCGCCGTGCGAATTTCTGTAGGCTGTCTGTCCCGGGGAATGGCTCGCTCGACGGGATGTGGCACCGTAGCGGCTGAATTGGACTGATAGCTGACCGGTTGATGCTCCTGCGGGGAACCGGCCGATTGCTCGGAAACATCGAGGGGCAACACATCTTCTCCGGCATCAGTCATTGATCCAGGCATATTTACAGTTGACTGGCTATTTGATTGGTCGGAAAAACCGGTAGAATCGATTACTTTGCTGCTGTCCGAGGCCGGTACGGGATCTTCCGTGACCCCTGTTTTTTCGGTTTTCCCGGTCGCCACGACCAGCCTTTCCGGTGCTGCCTCTGCAGCAGGAGAGAAAGCAGACTCCTGGCGATCGGATTTCGCCATCAGGCTCCCCTGCCCTTCCCGATCCATATTTCCCGGTTTCTTAACCTGCGAATCCAAGCTGGGTTTTGCAGTGCCGGCCAGTGGATGCCGATTTGGTTCCGTCTGCCTTTCACTTTTCAGAATCTGAACTTTGGCAGCAGTAAAAAAACCGTCGAGCATATTTTGGGACAAAGCCAGGAATGCCGTCAAAAATATCAGCACAACGGCTCCGAAAACGGCGAATCCCCATCTGAGCCTTGGCTTTGACCTTGGCTTTAGATCGCTGACAACTTCTCTGACTATTTTTGTGGTAACGGGTTTTCGCTGAGCGCCAAAGCCGGTTATGAGCGCGTTATCGGCAATAATGTTAATCGAGCGGGGTATTCCTTTTGCCTGCCTGACAATTTCCTGAGCGGCCCCCTTGGTAAAAACAGGCACTTTGACACTGGATGCCTGTATGAGTCTGAATTTAATATACTCGAAGCTCTCGGCCTCGGTTAAAGGCGATATAGTTGAGTAGATGGCGATGCGCTGCTTCAACTGGCGCAATTCGTATTGGTTTAGAACGCGTTCGAGTTCCGGCTGCCCTATAAGAACGATTTGCATCAGCTTGTCTTTAGATGTCTCGAGATTGGAGAGCATCCGAAGATTTTCCAGCGTCTCAACGGGCATGTTTTGGGCTTCATCGATGATGAAGACCACGTTTCGCCCCTCCCGATACTCTTCGATAAGTTTATGGTGCAAAGCATCGACCATTTCGAATGTATCGGTTGCGGGATTTTCAACGCCCAGTTCACGCGAAATCAGCTTGAGAACACCCTCAAAGGAAAGATTGGGGTTAAAGGTATAGATTATCTTCATCCGGTCCTTGTCTACCGACTCCAGGTAGGACCGAAGAATAGTTGTCTTTCCGACTCCGACCTCGCCTACAATGGCGATGAATCCCTTTCTCTCTTCGACTCCATAGATGATGGAAGCAAGTGCCTGCTTATGACTCGGGCTTAGAAAGAGAAACTCGGGGTCGGGAGTAATGTGGAAAGGACATTTTTTAAGGTGGTAAAATTCAGTGTACATTACTTGGGGTCATCTTTTTACGGATTTGGTGCAAGCCGACCGTAGCCACTAAATCACTTTATGCATGGAATAGAAGCCAGCACAGGGAAGCCCAGTCGGGCCTCCACTCCTTCGGGAGTCCTGAGTCCCTGCGACATAAATTCGAGCAGATAGGCAATACCGATGCCGGCCGCCAAGCCCAGCAACCCGGCAATAGCGAAGTAAATGAGGATGTGGAAGTTCTCGTTATTTGCCTTGGCCGGCGGTATGGCGGGCTGTAGCACGGTTATGCTGGGCATCTCCTGGCGATTGATATCTTCCGAGATTCGCAGCTCTTCAACTTTGCTGGCGTAAACCTTATAATATTGCTCGTTATGTTCCTGTTCCCTGTGAAGCTCCTTGAGCCTCTTTTCCTGAGAACCCAGATCCACTATCTGCTTTTCCAGGTTTTTCATTTCCTGCCTACTGGCTTCGACCTTTTCCTCGGCGGTCTTCAGGTTGTTTTCCGCTGTTTTCTTCTCTTGCTCCATGGTCTGCTGTATGAGACTTCCAGTACCTGCTGCAAGTTGCCTGTTCTTTCGGGGTGCTGCTTCCGTCTTCCTTATGAGCTCCTGCATGGCCTGAATTTCTCTGCGCACGTTTACCACATGGAAGTTGGTCTCCGTGTATTTGCCGAGAAGTTCCAATTCACCTTGCTGAAGGGCAAAGAGCCGTACCCGCATTGCCCTTAGTTCTTCGTTTTCAGGGGAGTTTTCACCAAGGGACGAAAAGTTTCCCAGTTCGGGGGCTACTTTAAGCCGGTTGGAAAGAGTTGCAACCGTCTGCCGCAGTTCCTGGATCTCAGACTGGTCTTCAGCAATTGATTCCTCGATTTGGAGCCGTTTCTTCTGGAGGAAGTCCATCTGCTTCTCAAATGAATAGAAGCCGTAGCTGCGTCTAAAAGTTTCGAGCTTTTCCTCTGATTCCCTTAGCTTCTGGCGGTACTCCGCCAACTTCTTTTCCAGGAAAAATATAGACTTGGGGTCGCTCAGTATCTCACGCCGTTTTTCCACATAATAGTCAAGTAGAAGGTTGACCACTCTGGCGGCAATATCAGGGTCCTTATTCAAAAAGGAGACTTCGATGAAGTTTGAGTTTCGAATCTCTTTTATACTTAGATCTTTGTCGAAGCCGATTATTGCCGCTTCCAACTGAGATAAATTCCTCGGCGGATTTGCCACAATATCGGGATATATCTTGTCGAGACCGACAGTGGTGATGATCCGCTGTTTCAAATCCCTTCCCCTGAGAATCATCATCTCCGAGGTAAAGATCTCTCCGCGTCCGAAAGAAATCGGTGTCTTCTTGGTACCAAGTTCAGGATCGTTATATTCCCTGCCGGATTTCAACATTAATACTGCCTTGGCTTCAAAAACCGCGGGGCGAAACCGCGGCACAACATAGTAGGCAGCAGGAGCTAGGAAGGTCGCGATGATAAAGGAAATCAGTATCTTGTACTTGTGTTTGAAGATGATCGCCAGGTGATCACGAAAATTGTGCTGGATTCCACCTTCAAGAATAGGTGATGTGGGTCCCTGGCGAAAAGGAGCCAGAGGTCCGGAACCTGATCCATGCTGGTTATACTGAATTACGGGGTATTCTTCCATGGCTCGTCCTGATTTGGCGGAAATGACTCTAATTTGTAAAAAAGGTTATTTGGTCGTCAGCGAATACCATATTGCAAATTCCGAAGGTACTGCTGTGATGGTTTTCCGTATGTATTCGTCAACCCACTTATTTGTCATGGCAATGTTGGATTTCGGTACATAAACAAGATCATACGGGGCAAGGTTGATGTCCTGTTTCATGTCCATACCGCTGATGACAACTTCGAGATTGACAGGTATTGCCATTGGCTTGGTATCCGGCCCTTTACGAACTATCACGACTTCGTCGGGCCTGGCTGTTTCTTTGAGTCCTGAGGCCTGCGCTATGGCCTGTAAGACGGTCATCGATCCGACCAGTCCGATCACGCCGGGCTTATTGACTTCACCGTCAACGTAAATTTTATGGGCATTGAAAGAGCGAACCATCACCGTCACTTCGGGCTTGGCCAAGTCGGAGGCGTACTTTTCCTTTAGTTCCTTGGTCAGTTCGCCAGGCGTGCGCCCGGCAACGAAGATTTCCTGTACTAACTGCAGCGAAATCCGGCCATCGGGTCTCACCTCCGTTTGCTCGTTAAGCTCCGGATTATAAAAGAATTTAATGTCGAGCTTGTCTCCGATATTTATTCTGTATTCCTCATCGGTTTGGATTACCTGGGTACCAGGTGCTCCGACAGGTGTGGGATTTAGTACTACAGGGCCGCGATGGCATGAAATCAGGAAAACCAGGGTAAATGCTGTAATTACGCAGGAGATAATGTTTTTCATTTTTCCGCCTTCAGAAGGTCAGAGCTAAGTATGCCGAATCCATCCAGTATTACTTTTCTTGAATATTGTTTTAAGGGCTTGATGTCAATGAAGTAATTAGCCATCCAGGAGCGAAGCAGATAAGCTCTTGGGGGATCATTAAACCGAAGTTGCTAATTTGGCCTTTTGTCTGGACCTGGAATCGGCAATATACCAGTCGATTGACTCCTCGATTCCTCCACCAACATTGTACTTGGGAGAATAGCCGAGAAGATCCCTGGCTCTGCT
This sequence comes from Desulfarculales bacterium UBA702, assembly GCA_002298165.1. Taxonomy (GTDB): domain Bacteria; phylum Desulfobacterota; class Syntrophobacteria; order Syntrophobacterales; family Syntrophobacteraceae; genus SbD1. The sequence goes on along the minus strand of DBMI01000003.1, from coordinate 17,083 downwards.
GATATCTGCAAGGGAGTGGCGCACGTCGCCTTTTCGAAACGGACCATACTCGGGATCAATGGCTGCGACTTCCGGAATGTGACGCACAAGAGAGGCTTTAATCAATCCCATTAATTCATTGAGTGTAGTTCGATCTCCAACCGCCACATTGTAGGCCTTATTAGCTGAATCCCCGCTATCGGAAAGGGCTGCGAGGATATTGGCCTGTACCACATCCTTTATGTAGCAAAAATCGCGGCTTGTCTCACCATCCCCGTTAATGACCGGTTTATGGAAATTCAGGAGCGAATCAATCCAACGCGGGATCACCGCGGCATACGCACCCTTCGGGTCCTGACGTTTTCCAAACACATTAAAGTACCTTAGCCCTACCCACTTGCATTCGTAGACTCGCGCGAAAACATCTGCGTAGAGTTCGTTTATCAACTTGGATGTGGCGTACGGAGAGAGGGAGTTGCCTATCCGGTCCTCGACTTTGGGCAAATGCGGGCTGTCGCCGTAGACCGCCGAAGAGCTTGCATAGACAAATCTTTTTACGTTAGCTTCGCCTGCCGCCACGAGCATGTTGAGGAATCCGTCAACATTCGATGCGTTTGTGGCAACCGGGTCGTCTATGGATCTAGGGACACTGCCAAGCGCCGCCTGGTGCAGCACGTAATCGGCTCCGCGGCATGCTTTCCTGCAATCGTCGATGTTCCTGATATCGCCTTCGTGGAAAACGAAATTACTCCACTTTTCTTCTCCTACCATTTCGCGCACATCATGAAGATTGTGACGATAACCTGTCGAAAAATTATCCATACCGACCACGAACTGGTTCAACTCCAGCAATGCCTCAAGGAGATTGGATCCTATAAACCCGGCAACACCTGTTACGAGCCACTTTCTGGGATTGGCTCCCAGTTCGGCTCTAATACGGTCAAAGTGGGTCATGCACTACTCCGGGATATACTTTGAAAGAATGGGGTAGAAAGAGCGAATGAATTCTACCTGCTTCCTTACAGCTTCATCAGGGTTCGATGACGCCCTTGCATTAACGCGAATCAGGGCCCCATCGGTGCGGTTCCGTGATATCGAGTCCCATATGAGATATGCCTTTGTCATGTACTCATCTGCAATCTGTCTCCCCCTGCCGTGATACCAGAACAAAAAGATCTCCTTTTCGTCCCCTTTTTGCATAAGATATCTGTTTGCGGGAATCTGTCCCGTTTTGCCGGGGGCTAAATCCAGCATGACCGATGTTGTCTCAATCGGGGACCAACCGGCACCTGGCAGGCATTGCCGTGGAGAATGGTTTGTCTTGCCTTCCTTTTGTGAATTGAAATACCCGATATACAAAGAAATGGTCTCACCACTGCTGTTTGAATAGGTACGAACTATGTAGTCGTCCACTTTGAGGACAGCCATTGATTTCTCATCGATTTGCTGCTCTTTGAGGAGTACCCAATCTCCAATCCTGGACGGGAATTCCTTCAGAGAAGAACGGCTTAATACCGGCTCCGGAGATGACGGCAAATTACCGGCAACAATTGCCAGGATCAGAATCGAAACGGTTACAATGAGTCTGCTCATGGAAGAATCCCGGATGCCTTCTATTTTTGGCTGGGCGCCAGTTTGGAAAGCAGCAAGTGTACCGCGTAGAAAAGTGCTCCGGCTAATAGGAAAAGAACATAGCCGGAGAACTCATGGAAAAATCCTCCTGCCGCCGCCGGCCCGAAATAATGAGCCAGAACGCCGGTTAATGACACGCGAAAAGCATTAACAAAGATGGTTATTGGAAGACAGGCTAAGACCATCAGAACTCTTTGCCATGCAACACTTTTCGTAAAGTAGGCGAACAGAACACCAAGGGTGAAAAGCGAGATCATGGATCGTATCCCGCTGCAAGCCTCGGCCACTTCCAGGGATGTATTTGAAAGGTGGATTATATTGCCCTCTCGAAGGACCGGGATTCCCAGGATTTCAAGGGTACCTGCGGCACAACTGGATGCAAAAAACTGCATCGGGCCTGTGATCTTCTGAAGCAGTATGGATGGTAGGGGGATCATCAAGACAAGAAGCAAGAGCGGGAAAGCAACCGTCTTTAAGTGTTTTCTTCCGAGGAGGAAGAGAACTATTCCGGCGATCACAATCAGCATCGAGAAACGCTGCGTGAAGATTTCGGCTGCAAGCCTTCCGAAAAGGAGCAACACGAGCCCGAATACCAGGATGAGCAGCCCGAGATTATCCGGGTGAGTCGGTTGCGCCAGCTGTTTTCTCTTTTCCCATACCAGATAGATGCTGATGATGGGGACGAGAAAACCATGTGAGAAATCAGGAAGCCTTATCCAGTCATCAACTAGAAGTACCAGTACCGGATAATACAGAATCGCGAGGAGAACGGCGCAAATTGACAGGCCAACCAGGGGCAACGCGTTTCCGGGAGCCTGGTTGGGACTTTGCACTTCCGCAGTTTGGGTTTTATTCATGATAGAGAGCAATGCCTGTTGTTCAACATGAATTTAGAAGCCAGTGCCGGAATATCCTGTATTTCCGTGCATATGGGTAAGGCTTTGGGGTTCATTGTATTGCCTGATGTATTCCTTACATGAAAGGAACGACAGATTCTCGAGATGTGACAATAAGAAGGACAATTTTGAGAGTGTCTTTGAAATATTCGTGTAATGCCTGAACCGCAGAAAGGCAGGAGCATCACTTACCCTCGGCTGGCCAGCGTCAGCCTCCCAGGGGTGCATGTAAAACAGGTATGCGTTCTGCTTTTTGAGAATTGATTTCACCATCCTGGTAAAGAGTCTCACCGGAATGAGCCTGAAGTATGCCCCGCCGCCTGCCGGGACATTGTACGTGCCTGCTCGCAGGTTGCTTATGGGAAGTTCATATACTTTACGGAGAGTTTTACACGCTATTCCGGTTCCGCTAGGGAATGTTTCGACCTTGCCGTAACGGCCGTTTGCCGCAAAGGAGTTATAGCTCGAGTCGTATAGGTATCCACATTCTTCAAGAATTCCAAGTGCTTCTTCGGTCATTGAAAAGCTGGGTGCTCTGTAGCCCAGCACTGCCGTTCCCAGGATGTCCTCGAGCAGCAGCTTGCTCTCACTCAGGTCTTTTCTCAATTCCACGGTCGAGCAATGACTGCATAATTTATGGTTGTAGCCGTGGGATGCAATTTCATGTCCTCTCGCTTGGATCTCTTTTACCAGTCCCGGCATTCGTTCCGCAACCCAGCCGAGCACAAAGAAAGTGGCGCTCAAATTTCCGCTCGGCCGATGGCTTGTTGAAGGTGCGCTTCCGGCGAGATCCAGAAAGTCCAGGATCAAATGGGTGTTCCGTTCAACCCTTGACTCCAGGGATGCCCAGGAAGAAGTTGATATGCATTTTTTAAAGTTCTCAACCTGGAACCAGTCTTCGACATCAATTGTCAGCAGGAAGTATTTCAAAAATTCGCTCCAGATGGAGTTTGTCGGTCAGGATTTTGCTCAAACAGGACCGAACCCGCTATCTCGCTCCTTCGCCCAACAGCACCACCCCAACCGTCCTGAGGAGGATCTTCAAATCGAATAGAAGTGACATATTCTTTATGTAGTAGAGGTCGTACTCAAGCTTGCGCAGGGAATCATCTACTGAAGCGCCGTATTGATACTTTATCTGTGCCCAACCCGTAATCCCGGGAGTTACTGTATGACGGACACAGTAATAAGGAATCTGCGCTTCGAGATCCCTGACAAATTCAGGCCTTTCAGGCCTGGGTCCTACAAGGCTCATATCACCGGTGAAGACATTCCAAATCTGTGGAAGCTCATCGATTCGGAACAGGCGAATCCATTTGCCCACCCGCGTAACACGGGAATCGTTTTTCTGTGCCCACTTAGCCCCATGTTTTTCAGCATCACAGCACATGGAGCGAAATTTACAGACAGTAAAGACTTTGCCTCTTTTTCCGACTCTTTGCTGCTTGTAAAAAACCGGACCGGAAGAATCGATGCGGATGGCAATCGCAGTCAAAGCCATAATGGGCAGAACCGCAATCAGGAGAATTCCGGAGAAAACGAAATCCAGAATTCGTTTTATCTTCTGTACGTATTGTTTGGAAATAAGGCTGAAGCCGTCAGAGAACAGAAGCCATTGATCTTCCACGTATTCCACCGGCAGCCTGGTTGCAAGCCGCTCATACAGAGTCGGCATATCAATGATTTCGATGCCGCAAAAGCGCACTTCGAGGATCTTTCGTGTTATCCGATGGTAATGGGTTCGAGGCAGCGCAACGACAATCGCTTTAATTCCTAAATCCACTATCAGTTCAGACAGCTTGCTTATCGATCCAAGCCTTCCGGAGGTGCCGTTTCCGTCAAAATTTCTTAAATTCTCCCGATCGTCAAGAAAGCCCTTGAACTCGAAAGGGGAAACCGGTGAATTCAAAAGATCCTTTGCCGTGTTGCCAACCTCTCCTCCTCCCAGGACCAGGGTCGGCAATTTGGCTTTAGCAACCTGGAACAAGCGGCAATAAGCCATTCTCCACCCAATCAGGAAGGCCGACGCCAGAAGCATTTGCAGAAGCAGGGCGGCGTTGCTGTAATGCCATTGAGGCACGAAATGAAAAACAACTGCACACATTAGTGCAACCGAAAGTGCAGCCATTGCGGTTCGGCTTGCGATCTGCCTGGGTTTGGAAACTTTTTCCAGGTTGTACAGATCTAAAATATAGAAGGTGATCAGGTACAGCAGAATCGAGATGCCGAAGGCAGCTAAAGATGATTCGGCTGAAACCGAGGCATTTTCAACGACGGACCAGATGCCCAGAAAATTCCCCAAACCAATAAGCCACACATCCGCGAAAACAAGAAACCACATCTTCCTGAAATTGGAACTAATCGCCTGGCCAAACCCCCACTCGGCTTCAGGGTCGGCGGGCGGGGCTGAGATGGAATTCAGGTGAAGTTTTCCATTGTTTCTTGCCCAGGAATAACGCTGGGATAAAAACTCACAGGTAATTCTGAGCATTCTCGAACGTGATTCGCCCAGAGCCTGGTTCAGTGCTCCATGGATTTTCTCGTAAATCCTGTCTTGAGCTTCACCAAGCTCGCAATCACCTAACTCGGTAAACACAACTCCGAGTACAGTGCCGTTTTTGAACCAACCCCTTATATCCGTTTCCCTGGTAACCGACGTGAGAACGGAATCGGCCAGGCTCATCGCGGCATCCCTCTCGGTGCCCGGGTCAAAATTGCGAAAATCTATTCTCATCAGAAGCGCTGGATTGCCGGATCGCTCAGCCCGCTTTTTCTCAAGAGAAATCGCCTGATGAAAATGATCCTCACCGAGTGGGTGCATCTGCTGGGCGTTTTCGTTGAGCCGCGGAGAAATAGAAGAAACACTTTGGTTCCTAATACCGGCAGCTGGTTTCATCTTTTTTCCCTCAAATGCATGAGCCCTGTTCGTTGGCTTTCCGGGAGCAATTGCTTACGGTTTAAAAATTCGGGAATGGACCAGGAGCTTCTTGATTTAACTCAACTCTGAGAATGATCTGAGTGCAATCACTCTGAATCGGTTACTTCATCTTCCAAATTCGCTTTTTCTCTATTCCTCGTTCCTGAATGTCGGCTCTGGTTGATTTTACTCCTGCTCTGCTTTTTCCATTCCCACGGGGGGATCGGGTCCGGATCGATCCAGAGTCCGACAAAATTGGATTTTGCGAGCACTTCTCTGGCCTTCCATTCGGAACACATGTTCGCACTGCACTCATTTGTCTTAACCCAGGCCAGCCCGTAGGCAATGAGCTGCAGGTTGAGGTTTTCCTTGCTTCCATCGATTCTGATAAGAGCGTTCATGACGCCCTCGGCATCCCTATAGATATTTGTGACTTCCACATTCCTTTTCAGTGAAAGACAACCGGTCAAAATGCGGGCCTTCTCATGAAAAGATTGCCCTTTCACCGGAGTGGCGACTCCATAGAGTCGAATTCTCTGCTCGACTCCATTTGCTGAAACAACAACCAGATCACCTTCGGGGACTTCGATAACTTTGCCGAAGAAGGCATGGGACTGGGGCGAAAAGATTGCCACCAGAAGGGCTGATATAAACAGCCTTTTGGACCATCTCCACAAAATCGAAATAGCGGGATGGCTACTTTTTTTTGTTCGCTTCTGCATTTCTTTTCAATATTTCCAGTCTTTCCTGTGTTTTCCATTCCCATGGTGGAACCGGAAGCAAGTCAGACCATAGACCTATGCGGTTCTTTTTTGCCAGATTCTCCAGCTCACGCCACTCCAGGCATTGAGTTATGTTGCACACCGAGGGATTTACCCACGCCATTCCGTACGCAATCAACTGCTGGTTCAGGTGATCATTCGCCCCGTCTACCTTCACCAGAGCGTTCACTACACCATTGGCATCCCTAAAAACATTGGTAACCTCAGCATTTTTCTGAGATGAAAGGAAGCTGGACAAAAATCGAGCCTTTTCATGGAAAACCTGCCCTTTAACAGGGCAAGAGATGCCATACAAGCGAATTTTCTCGCTCTTGCTTTCAGCGGTAACAGTTAGCAGATCGCCCTCGGATACTTCCATTACGCGAGCTCGATAAGCATGACATGGAGAGATAAACGAGTGCAACACCAGCAAAAACAGGAAAATCTTTTTGCCGCTCAATATTTAAACCTATACTTCTTTCACTTCTTTGGATTTATAGAGGCTAAAGCAACATGCAGCTCCGCCAACTCTATTACATGGCATCAGAGGATAGATCGTCATAGGAAAGGGAAACATTGAGGAATTTTTGATTATGGAGTTCTAAAGGGTTGAGCTATGGAAGTAAAGGGGGAATTTGGAGGGGAGAAATTGGGTACAAAAGCCACCCAATATCCTGAAATGCAGTTTATTATCAGCCAGATACAGTTCGGCCAGAAATGGAAAAAGCGCATAGCACAGCCAAGGAAATGCAAGCAACGAGACTGACTACTTACCTCCTAAACTAGATGCAGAAGTTGGCACTTTTTTGGAACTGATTAATACTGACAATCCTGTCCCGAAAAAAAACCCGGCCTATTCTGTAGTGCTTGGGGGAACAGGATTATCAACAACAACTGATTCTTCTTTTTTATGTGAATCAAGGCAATGCTTCTCTATATAGCCCTGCAACTCATATTCCAAATCGCGGTCAAGCTCTTCAAATCGCACCCCGCAACGCCGCACGGCAAGAAAATCGCTGGATTGTTCCGGCAGGTAGGTATCATAGACCACCGTTGATTTCATTCTGCTCAGGTGAACAGAATCCAGGCCGAATACCTCTATCTCGGGGGTTCCCTCACCGACTTCATCGATTGCCAGGTAAACGATCCCCAGGCCTCCCAGACTGATATCCGCAATCCTGCCTACGATTATGGACTGATTGGGCTTAATGAAAGCAGCGAATGCTTCACCCTTGCTGTTGAACCTTTTATGTTTTCTCTGCTCGGGATACATGCATTGTCCTATTCAGCTCAAATTGCCCGGTATCATCAGTCGCCAAAATGCAACCCGCGCGAGTTTTGACCGCGTTTGTGTAACATGCAATTTGCGTGCACTGCACGCCAAGGCCGCTTAACCGCTTATTTTAACGGGCTAAACTCAAAAATGTTAAGTTATGCTTCTCTGGCCACTTTGTAAGTAAATCCGACATCATTCTGGACGAATTGCCCTAGTTGCCTCTTCAAAGCTATTCAAAAACCAGACGTGGGAAGGAACGTAAAACGGTGAAGAGGTAATGGGGAGTGCGATTCCAGAACTGACAAGCGGAGTTGATCCCCCTCAATCATCCACTCGGTCCGGAGAATCTCGCCTGAAAAGAGGTGTAAAAAATTCCGACAAGAACTCGAAATCGGCATCACAACCTGCCAAAAAAATGGCGAACCGGGCACCTGCCACATAATTTAGAGTAAAATGACAAGCCGGAATGTGCAACGTCCCGGACCATCGCTGGGCGATTGCAATATTCCAAAATTCCGGAAAGCAGGAGCAGATTGAGTTTTTCAACGATAATCAAGGAGTTGATGGCTAATTAAAGTCCGCCTCAATCGTGGAATCTCCACCAGAGGATAGTCAGAAGATTCGTCTGCAAATCCCAGTCAGTTACTAATTGCGCATGGACTTTTTATTCTCGTACTCATCTGTTTTTATTTATAAAACAAGCATACAAGGGTAGCACTTCTACCGCATTCCTCCCTATCCAAATCCCCCTTGTCTTGCCGACCTGCACGGATTAGCCTGAGGACGTTATGGTCCCTGTTTATGGAACTTTTTGTGCCCCTATAACGAAGGGCTGGAGAAATTCTTAGGAGAGTGCCAGATGAAATTTAGAATCTTTTTATTTCTTTTCATCACGATGTTTATAGCTGGGAATGCCTTTGCCTCGCCTTTGAGCTTCAGTTCCCTGGGTGTGGGGACAAATATAACCACAGGAGACCGCATAGCGAATTCGACTTATTATACCGGCTCTCAACCGATGGGTCAGGGCGGGGAGGATAACGAGACTGAAACGGGAACCTACATCGGGCAGATGTGGGACCTCGAAGGCATGTACTATAATCAAGGCACCCATAAGCTTACTATTATAGGAGGGGCAAATTTTACCGGAATTTATTTTAATGGCCATACATACCCTACTGGAGATTTGTTCCTTGGGCATTTCGGCACTTCTGGATATGTTCCCTCATATGCTTTCCAATTTTCGCGCTCATCTGCCAACCTGGGCTCCTCGGGAACCGGCACTATCTTTGGACCGAACGTAAGCGGCTCTTCGGTTTCAGACGTTTCACAGTCCAATCCCTACGAATACAAAAGCGGCGGAACGTCACGAGGGAGCTTCAGCTATACCACCGGCGAGGTTACGGACTCACCATTCTCCGGCTGGAACTGGCTTAATCCAAACGGCTCGTATGACAGTACAAAAACCAATGACACGCACTTTTTTCTGCAACTCAGCGGATTGGAAGAACTGGATAACCTGATTACCTCCAGGGATAATATTTTTCACCTCACTTTATCCTGCGGAAATGACACCATCCGTGGTGAAGCAGCACCCGTACCGGAACCCTCTACTCTGCTGCTTCTTGCGTCAGGGTTGGCCGGGCTTGTCGGATTCGGACTTAGAAGGAAATCTGACAGGAAGAGAGTTGTCGGATAATATACATATCCTGATTTTCTGAAAGACTCTTTACCAGTTTTTACCACCGAGCCGGATCCTGGCAGAAATCCCGTCGGGTTATTGCCAAAGTAGAAAGGCTGCCCAAAGGTGTTGTCATTGTAGGGGCAAAAGATTTTTTGCCCTTAATACTGTGACCAACATCGTCGAATCAGCCGCAGGGATTTATGACGGCATCTACACCGGCCGTGGTGATGCCGAAAACAGGATCAAGGAACTCAAAGTTCATCTCAAAGCTGACCGGCTGAGCTGCACACGATCTAAGGCCAATCAATTTCGGCTGCTGCTGCACGCCCTGTGGCACCTGCGCCGCAGCCTCGCGGGACCGAGTTGGCGAGCGCCTCGGTCGATACCCTCAAGCTCAAACTGCTCAAAATCGCTGGCCAGGTGGTCCAGAGCGCCGGGCGCATCCTCTTTACCATGCCTAGTCCTATCCCTATCAACGCCTGTTTGCCACCGCGCTCCAAAACATCCGGCAAATGCCGCTCCGATGTTGACGCATAAAGGCCTCTCACACCAACTCTGCTCACCATGAAACTAGAAGAAGCGAGCACTACAGGTGCGCCCAAAATCGGGCGATCTGGCACAAATTCATGAGGTGATAATGCAAAGAAAACCATTCGGACTGATGACAAGGACCTTTCAGCCAGTCGGGATACCGAAAAATCGATCCTCATGACACATGATGCCACATTCAAGATGTTTTTCAGCAGGGCTCATGAGTAGCGCGGGCTAACATTCTTTGTGAAGCCGAGACAGAGTTCGCGGTGAGAGGCAAATTTTCCGGCAGCCTTTATGATCGGGCATGGTCCTGGTTTCGACAACGGAGAAATCCTTGCCATCTCTCCGGCCGCGGCCAAAATGAAGGTGTACCGAGGACTTGACCGGCTCAGGATCATAATCCTGGACCTGCGCTAAAACCGCCACTGGCAAGGTCACGGATACCTTGGCGGCCCTGCTCCCCTGCAGTCTGAAAAAAATGCATCAAGTACTCAATGTCTAAAATCTGGAGGCTGCGGGCTAGTGGTTGAAATTGCTTAGATATAGTTGCCGTTAGGTATGCTGAGTACCTGATTCATACTCCATAAAATCCCCCTGTTATTTCCCCCGCATCGGCCTCATATTACGATTCAAGTTCCGTCCAACAATTACCTAAAATGGTGAGGTGATCCAAGATGATTTACGAACATGACCCTCAGTTTCCCTATCGCAAGATTGTGGTTAAGGACAACTTATCCGTCATTGGTATGATCCGGCGGGACTTGTCCACGGGAACCTACCATTTCTATGAGAGCAGCAACGATTTCAGGGCTTCCTTTACAGAGCAGAGAATCGACTCTATTAAGATGAGAATAGAGGAGATGATGCAGAGCAGGGCAGTATAAGAGCCTGCAATTTACCCTTCTTTTTCTAACTATTTATTAATTTCCCTGCTACTCTTCGCGAACCATTAAACTGAATCCCGATTGCTTGGGAAACGCGGCATACCTGCGTCCCCGCACCACCCGGCCAAAAAGGCCGGGGGTGTGAAAATCCGCATGAATATTAAACCTACGTCCGTTCAGGGAGAAATGAATAAAATATCTTTAGACGAGTTCTTTAAGGGTTGAAATTACTTCGATATAGTTGCCGTTAGGTATGCTGAGTACCTGATTCATACTCCATAAAATCCCCCTGTTATTTCCCCCGCACTGACCTTATAGTATGATTCAAATTTCGTCCAAATCAACTTCTTAAAAATGGTGAGGTGATAACAAGATGATTTACGAACATGACCCTCAGTTTCCCTATCGCAAGATTGTGGTTAAGGACAATTTATCCGTCATTGGTATGATCCGGCGGGATTTGTCCACGGGGACCTACCATTTCTATGAGAGCAGCAATGATTTCAGGGCTTCCTTTACAGAGCAGAGAATCGACTCTATCAAGATGAGAATAGAGGAGATGATGCAGAGCAGGGCCGTATAAGAGCCTGTAATTTACCCTCTCTTTCTCACCACATCTATTAATGTCTTTGCTACTCCTCTCGAACCATTAAACTGAATCCCGATTGCCACGGGAAACGCATACCTGTGCCCCCGCACCACCCGGCCAAAAAGGTCGGGTGTGTGAAAATCCGCTCTAAATATTAAACCGACGTCCGTTCAGAGATAACTGAATAAAATGTTTTTAGACGAGTTATTTAAGGGTCTGCTAATCCTCTCCCCTTTAGACGCTTTGCAACGTGGACCGGAATCTCGCGCCATAACTTCCAGGATCGAAGGCTCCGTCCCGAGACATGCCTCCTTTCTATTCAACTACCTTCCAGGTAAACTCAGCGCTTCCAAGAGCATGAGGCAAACTGAGTCAGGCAATACTTCCCTCCCCAGATTTGCGATTCGGTACTACACGAGAAAACTATTCCGAAACAGGCGAACCGCACTATTTTGAAGTTGACAACTCATCCAAACATTCTATGATTGGATCATTCTAAGATAGAGCAATTTCACGCGTGAGTTCGGTTTTAGGGGAGCGGCAGGGTGATTTAACGGCCGACGCCCGGAGAATTTGCAATTCGCGCCTTCATAATGCAATTCGCAAAATTCAGTCAGTCTATTGGGGGTCCAGTGCGGCGTTCCCGAAATAGTCGATATTAAGTTGATCCGGGCTCATGGCGTAAGCAGTCTGGCACGGTCGCACTGGTATCGGGAATCCGCGGGGTGCTGAACTGGGAAGTGGAGCGGAATTCTCTTCATCGGTAATTTATGGAAGGAGGCTACATTGATGCTAGTCAAAAGAGCCGGGTCATTCATTGTGTGTCTAACGGTCGCGGTGTTCATGATGGGAGCAATGGTTGCCGGCGCGGCCGACCAGAAAGCAAAGATTCCCACAGATCCCATCAAAATTGGTTTTGTGGTTCCACTGTCGGGGGTTGCCGCCACCCTCTCGCCTAACGCTGGAATAAACGCCGAACTTGCCGCCGAATATATTAATAAGTACGAAGGCGGCATATTGGGACGCCAGGTAAAACCAATTATATATGACGAAAAAAATGCTCAAACGGCCGTCGAACTGTTTGGAAAACTTACCGAGGATGACAAGGTAGAGGCAATCCTGGGCTGCCTCTCCTCCAGCAGCGGCCTGGCCGTAGCTCCCAAGGTAGAAGCTCAATGGAAGATTCCGACACTTCTGCTCGAATCAACCACGATGGCCCTTTTCACAAAAGTTATCCCCAATGCAAAATATGTCTACAGAATAGGGCCGGATGACGTAATGCAGTCCATTGCGCATGTGACGGCAGTGCTGAAAGATAAGCCTGATGTAAAAACGATTGCCATCGGCGCCCCTGATTATGAATGGGGCCACGACGTCGTTAAGCGTTTCCAGGAAATCATGGGCAAGTTTAAACCCGACGTGAAATTTGTATACACTTTCTTCCACCCGTTCGGGGAGGCCGGTCCCAACTTCGCTGCCTACATCACCAATGTCATGCAGAACAAGCCGGATGTCTATGTGGGGTATTCCTGGGGCTCGGATGGTGTAGCTTGGCACAACCAGGCAGAGGCAATGGGATTATTCAAGGCAGTGCCCCTGGTTTTCGATGTGTTCAGCGGGACCGCCAAGGGAGAGATGGCCAGAGAAGGCGTTCTGGCTGAAACCAGGGCTGGAAATGGTACCTTCCCCCCATATATACTGGGGTATCCAAACAGCAAGTTCACGCCCATGATCGTTGAGAAAACAGGTGTTTTACCCACCTACGGCATGGACATCCACATGCTGACCGGCCTTCTTTACCTCAAGAAAGCCTATGAGAAAGCCTATGACCTGACCGGTCAATATCCTACTTTCGAAATGGTCGCAAAAACCCTGGACGGACTGTCGGTTGTAGGTCCAGACGGGATATCGTCCATGATCAATCACCAGTCTACCGCTCCCGGCATGGCTGTCGGCAGGCTTCACAAAGAAAAAGAGACCTGGGTAATGAAGGATCTTATCCTGGTGCCCGATTACCTTAGAATCGTGCCGCCGTGGATGACTGTCGAGCAGTTCATCGACACGTTGGATAAAGTGCAGAAATAGCTGTAATCAGGTGATAATTGTCTGTGCCGGCGCAATGGCACAGACAATTATCAATGTAGTCCCGGAAGGTACACCACCAGTCGGTCATATCTTCGAAAGTCAACAGATGCTAAGCACATTCCTGTCATACATATTCAATGCCCTGCCAATGGTATCCTATATCATTATGCTGTCGTTTTCCCTGAATTTTATCCTCTATATCTCCGGCCGAGTCTCACTCACATTCGCCGGGATATACCTGGTAGGAGCATACGTAACTGTCTCAGTAGGCACATATTTTCTGGGCCAGAATTTCTCACTCCTATCTTTCATCGCCATATTACTGGCGGTAGGGCTGCTCGGAGCAGCAATATCCATAGTGGTATACGCCACATTCGAACGCTTCCTGAAAACCGACGTGCACCGGATGATAGCCACTTCCTCACTACTGATGGTCTTCAGCGGAATAATCAAAATCCAATGGGGGACCACTCCGGTGACCTACTCGGCTCCATTTTTAAAAATGGGGATAAGCGAGGTGCTAGGAAACATAGTCCCCAACTACTACTTTTTCATGTTTGGGTTCTCACTGATACTGATGCTTGCGCTGGCATACTTCCTATTCAGGACTGCCTGGGGGCTGCGGTTTCGTGCAACTTCGCTCGATGGCGACAGGACCATGGCCCAGGTGTGTGGTGTCAACCAAAACATCGTTACCGCTATCACTTTCGCGATTTCCGGGATGTTGGCGGCCATTGCCGGGGGACTATACGCTCCAATAGCCGGAGCTTCATACGGTATCGAGGGGAATGCTCTTCTCCTGGCGGCCTTGACCATAATAGTAGGCGGGGTCGGCAGCATCGGGGGGGCGGTATTGACCGCTTTCATAATTGGTATCGCCAGAGTAATCACAGCAGTCGAGATGCCGTTATTCGAACTGGCTATCCCGTTCATTATTGCATCCGCGGTACTTGTGGTTAGGCCATACGGAATATGGGGCAAGGAATTCAAACACTAAACAATCAAGAGCAAAGCCAAGCGATGAATACTGCACTCAGCATGACCGTCCCCTCAGTAGGCAGAAGGACCTGGATAACAACGCTGATTTTCACGGCAATAGTTGTGGTACTCCCCTTTTTCATCAGTGGTTATCAACGAACCTTGCTGCAAAAAGGCCTGTTATGGATCCCGTCAGTATTTGGAGTCTATATTCTTTACAGCCTTTTGCGCCAGGTTCATTTCGGCCAATCGATCTTTATCGGCCTGGGCAGCTACATTACCGCGTTTATGGCAGGAAAGTACTCCGTCACCAATGAACTAATGATATTGCTCCCATTAGCCCTGGTCGTCAGCATAGTTGTCGCCTACGTGCTGGGAATATTCATTATGAAAAGGACGGGGTTTTACTTTGCCGTAATGGGTATAGCCGTCACAATGGTTTTCTGGTCGCTCGTCTACAAAGCCAGAACAATAACGGGCGGCAGTGACGGCATCTCGCACATAAAAAACCCGAGCCTGTTTACGGTACCGCTGAGTGACATGGGCCTTTATTACTTCTGCCTTATTGTCTCGGTTGGCATTATCGTGCTGATGCTGCGCGTCCTGAATTCATCGTTTTCCCTCCAGCTAAGGGCGATTGCCGGAGACCTCGAAAAAGCCGAATCGATCGGCATTCCAGTGAAAAGAATGCAGCGGCTGGCATTCACCATCGCGGGAGCAAATGCCGGAATCACCGGAGTTCTTCTTGCATTTTCCTATAATTATGTGAGTCCATCGGTATTTGAGTGGGGATACGGGGCCAATTTCGTTCAATCGGCAATAATCGGAGGAGTCACTTCCTTTGCGGGTCCGGTTGTCGGGGCCTTTGGTTTCATAAACCTGGAATTTTTCATATCCACCTGGTTTGCAAACCTCTGGGAAATAATCATCGGATTAACGATAGCGATCATTGTCGTAACCGTGGGCGAGAAAGGGGTCACCGGAATTGTACAGACCCTTTTCAGCAAAATCAGATGTAAATAAACAAAACCGCAGGAAAGCACCCATTAGCATGTCAAATAACGAACAAAAGCCGCTCCTGATTACGGCGGACAAGCTGAGAAAATATTACGGAGAAGTGAAACCCGTTAATGACATTTCTCTGGAGATTGCCCAGGGACAAGTGCTCACGCTGGTAGGCGCCAATGGAGCCGGCAAGACTACTTTATTGAACCTGCTCACGGGATTGATAAGGCCGGACCGGGGAGAAATCAGGCTCCTGGGCGAAAAAATCACCGGAGTCCCACCCGATCAAAGGGCTAAGCGAGGCATCGTCAAGACTTTCCAACTGGAACACGTATTCGATGACATGACCGTCTTCGATAATGTTAGAACTGCCTGCTTTTCTTCCGCCGGAAAGCATTATTCTCTTTTCAAAGACATCGAAGACGAGAATGAGATAAATGAAAGAACCGGCGCATTGATTGAGCTGTTCGATCTTACCGGCGTAAGGGATGCCTTCGTCAGGAATTTGGGACACGGCTATAAAAAGGTCATCGACATTGCAATGTGCTTTGCAATGAAACCAAAGATATTGTTGGTCGATGAACCAACAAGCGGTGTAGGGGAGGAAGAAAAGTACAAGATCATGGATCTTTTGATGAATCAAATAGAGGCGAATAATCTCGCTGCCATAATCGTGGAACATGATCTTCATCTCGTAAAGGAACTGTCAAAAGAGACAATTGTAATGTGCGATGGGGAGTTCATAGCCAGAGGAACCCCGGATCACGTGTTCAGCCAGGAAAAGGTCATTGAAATCCTTGTTGGGAAAGGATTCTAATTGCTTGAAATAAAGGATCTAACGGTTTTCTACGGGACTGAAAAAGCTGTCAGGGAACTTTCCATGAAGGTTTCGGGTGAAGTCGTCTGCCTTTGCGGTCGGAACGGCGCCGGCAAATCCACCGTGCTCAGAGCTGTTGCGGGGATTGTCCATGTGGATTCCGGTCAAATATTGCTGGATGGGAAAGATGTAATACCCATACCACTCCATAAGCGGCTGGAGAGTGGAATCGGCTATGTTCCCGAGGACAGGAAGCTCTTTAAGGAGATGACTGTCAGAGAAAATATAGAAGTCGCAAAGATTGGCGTCAAAGCCTCCGGAAGAAAAGAGATGAATATTGATGAACTGCTGCCGGAACTGGCTTCGCTCTACAACAGGAAGAGCAAGCTGCTGAGTGGAGGGCAGCAGAAACTGGTCAGTATTGCCAGGGCTATCGCTACTTCTCCGAATGTCCTGTTATTTGACGAAGTGCTGGAAGGCCTCGCAAGGTCAATGATGATCAAGATCTCCGAAATCGTGACGAAAATAAAGGCGGAAGGCAAAGACATCCTATGCGCTGAATCAAGTCTCGACAAGGCTGGTATGTATGCGGACAGAATAATATGGCTGGAGAAGGGGCAAATCGTGGCAACAGGCTCCCCTGCAGAGATCAAGAAACAGATAAGCGATTCTATAAGAGCGAGGTAATTTGCACCACGAATCAGGGCTGCAGAATTTGGGTCTTCCGGGAAACGCGTACCGGGATATTGCACCCGAAGGCGGAATGGTCAATAACGTCATTCCCGCGAAGGCGGGAATCCAGGAAGGCTGGCCAAGTGTGACGAAACAGTTCTTTGTCTACATTATGGCAAGCAGGCGTAACGGTACGATATACGTCGGTGTAACATCCAATCTGGTGCAAAGGGTATGGCGTCACCAAGATGATGTGGTTGAAGGATTCACCAACAATACGGCGTTAAAATGCTCGTTTATTTCGAACCGCACGAAACTGCTGAATCTGCCATTACCCGTGAAAAGCAGCTCAAAAAATGGGAAAGAGCCTGGAAGAT
>DBMI01000030.1 GCA_002298165.1 Desulfarculales bacterium UBA702 | reverse complement strand
GGGAGTTTTCCTTCAATTTCGGCCTATTATTTTCCATTCGGGATTTAGGCAACAGCCTAGGGAGACCATGCCACAACAAGGGGGTATGGCGTGGTCCCCTGACCGCGTCATGGCCTCGACCGAAGCTCTCCAATTATTTCGGAACCAAGTGGGGACCTTCGGTCTGCGCGGGTAGCACGGTCGGAAGAGCGTGCCACAACCAGAGCTGGATTACATCGAATCTCTTAACATTTATTCACGGTAAGTTGACGGCTATGGGATATGAATCCGGGCTACCCTTTTTATCATTTACGGGAGTGAAGGGTTCGTCATGAAGATTGGGTTCTGCTTCCTTCGATGCAATGGCGTAGTATTGCGCTCTGCGCTCAAGCGAAGCCTGCAAGAGTAAACGAGCAGATACCGAGGCTCGGCTTATTCCTCCGACCGGCCGTATTGATCGTCGAACCTGCAGATATCGTCTTCGCCAAGATAGCTTCCGGTTTGCACCTCGATGAGTTCGAGCGGGATTTTTCCGGGGTTTTCCAAGCGGTGGTTTGTTCCATGCGGGATGTAGGTACTTTGGTCCTCGTTTAGCAGGAAAACCTCGTCGCCTTTTATGATTTTTGCCGTACCTTTGACAACGATCCAGTGCTCGGCGCGGTGGTAGTGCATCTGGAGCGAAAGTGTCGAGCCGGGATTTACGGTAATTCTCTTTACCTTGAAGCGCTGCCCTGCATCTATATTTTCAAAAGAACCCCAGGGGCGGTAGGCTCGAAGGTGGGTCAGGGCTTCCTCGCGGTTTTCTTCCTTTAGCCTGTTGACTATCAGCTTGACGTCCTGCGACCTCTCGATAGAGGAGACAAGGACGGCATCCTTGGTTTCAATAATTATCTGGTTTTCCACGCCCAGGGCGGCGACCAGCCTGTTTTCCGAGTGGATGTAGCAGTTGCGGACGTCTTCGGCGATTACATCTCCACTGATGGAATTGCGGCATTCGTCTTTTGAGCAGACATCGTGCAGTGAGAGCCAGCTTCCAATGTCACTCCAGCCGATTTCCAGCGGAATCACCACTGCAAGGGAGGTCTTTTCCAATACAGCGTAATCGATCGAATTGGCAGGGCACGAATTAAACGATTTTTCATCCAGACGGATAAAATCCAGATCTCGCCTGGCCATTTCATAAGATTTGCGGCAGGAATCGAGTATTGAAGGGGCGAACTGTTCAAGTTCCCGAAGGAAGACTGAAGGTTTGAACATGAACATTCCGCTGTTCCAAAAGTAATTCCCTGATTCAAGGTATGATCGTGCCCTATCGAGATCTGGCTTTTCGGAGAATTCGCTTACAAGAAAAGCGCTGCGGCCATCGCTTTGGCCAGTGCTGATGCTTTCACCTTTTTTGATATACCCGTAGCCGGTCTCGGGACGATTGGGAACAATGCCGAAGGTAATAATTTTGCCTGCCTCGGCTATTTTTTTTCCAGTCACGACAGCAGATGCGAAAAGTTGTG
The DNA here is from genome assembly GCA_002298165.1 of Desulfarculales bacterium UBA702. GTDB lineage: Bacteria > Desulfobacterota > Syntrophobacteria > Syntrophobacterales > Syntrophobacteraceae > SbD1. The sequence goes on along the minus strand of DBMI01000030.1, from coordinate 88,547 downwards.
AATCCTTGATAAGATGATCGGCCGGCATTACGAGCAAGACCGGATCGCTTTCGCTTTTAGCTGCATCGAGGGCAGCGACTGCGATAGCAGGACAGGTATTTCGCCCGACAGGCTCGAGGATGATGGTCTCGTGTTTCATGTTTATCGCCTGAATCTGAGCGGCGATCATGAACCGATGGTTTTCGTTGCAGACAACGATTGAGGGACCCATTTCGGAAATGCCAGAAATCCGGATCAGGGTTTCCTGGAACAGGGAATATTCTCCGCCGGTAAGCGGCAAAAGCTGTTTTGGGAAGTGCTCCCTGGAAAGTGGCCAGAGTCTTGATCCCACGCCGCCTGACATAACTACCGGCACTATCATATCGACCTCGTTTGCGGCGGCCAGCCGCTACATAAGAGCAGGCCTGTAAGAGGTGAAGGAATTTATGCTGCATGGTTCTTATAAGATATGCAAATGGGACTATCAAGAGCAATAAGAAAACCGCGCGGCCGGTACCTGATCGTCGGCTTCCATCAACGCGTCGGGACAATGAGCCACCTTATGTCGTCCGATGTCTCTATATCGAATCCGGGAGGAATCTCAAAAGTGTGGATCTTGGAGCCGGTAGGAATATACCTGCGTATACCGCGGAACTTTATATCGATTATAAAACTTTCCATTGGGCTTTCGACGACTCCAAGGGTTTCACTGGCGGCATGAATAACAGTGCCGGGATTCGTAACGATTCCGACGTGCCCGACCCCATTGGGAATGTCTTCCCGGTAGTAGTTCTTTATTCCCGTGGTAAAAACCAGGTCCATGGCTATTTCTTCGCCCGACTTGACCTCATCGCCATAATCGCGCTGCTGGACCGAACGCCGCGGCATCCAGATCCCGCACTGGGCGTAAAGCCATTTTGTGAAGCTGGCGCAGTCAACTATCTGTGGTGCCACGGACATCTTTGCGCCGCGAACGAATTTACACTTGCCCAGGCTTTGTCTCGCAAGGTCGACCATATCGACATCTAGTAACCTGAATCCCTTCAAACGAAGCGCTTCCAATGCCTTTTCTTCAGACATCGGCAGCTTTAGCGAGTCCAAATGTACTGCGCAGCGATTGCCCACCGAGCGGTATATCATGGATTTCCTGGAACTCTGTGTAGGAAGTCAGTTTAAAACGGGTGCTCTCACCACCGCGGGGAAGGCTCCACGGCCTGTCGCCAGGCATTTCTCCCGCTTCATTCAACTGTCGCCTTTCAGGAATTGAAAGCGAGCGCATAATATCAAACAATCACCCTGGAACAAAGGCTTTGTGGCTTTTTTCTTGCCCTCCGGACCAGTTGCCCGCCACACTTCAACAAAGGTGATACATTTTTTGCGATTCAGGTATGAAAGTGAGAAAATTTTTGTATTTCCGGTAATTTAGTCCTTCGCAAAAAAGCCTGTCTAACTACGTCGGTGGTCACGAATTGTTGTCAGACAAGCGTCACCGGGCGGCTAAAATATTTTCCCGTTATTGAGCGCGGCTGGCACGCCTTATGCCTTATATCAGATCGACTCGGTTGAAAGGCACGGGTAAGTGACTCAGGCCGATTCACTCCGGACTGCATATCCGGAGCTAATCTCCAGCAGTTGCTCCCGGAGAAGAGAAACGGGAGAGGAGGCGGAAATGTAAAGGACTCCTTAGCAGCACCGCGTAAAGGATGGGGTGTAAGAGCCAAATACAACTCGGAGACAACCAGTACAAAGAAGTATATCAGGAGAAAATGATGAAAAAGATAAGGACGATAATCGGAATAGGAGCTATCGCGATGGCAGTAGGACTTTCCCCGGCTTTCGCGCAACAGACCAAACCCCAGGAGCCTTTAAGTCCACAGGCGACAGTTCAGCCAAAGGCCGATGAGAAGGCCCCTTTGCCGGGTTCCACCGGCAAGAGTGAAACGGGTGTGCCCGCAAAACCTGGAGGCGAAGTGAAAAGCGAAACCAGGTCAATGCCTGCGGACCACGGGTCCGATAGCAGGATGACAGGCACGGAAAAAAGGAGTGAGAACACTCCCGCGAAGAGCGGCGCGGATCTCAAAACGGGTACCGTTCAGGGTAAGTCCGAAGCCGGAGCAAAAGATGAAAAAGGTGCAGCCGTTAAATCGGGTGCTGATGTAAAAGGTACTCACAATGAAAGTGGGATGAGATCGGATGCCAAAGCATCTTCCGACAAGGCCTCGCATTCACATAAAAGTTCGGTGAGTTCCGATTCATCGAAGGTTTTGAAAAATAACCATGAGAAGTCAAAGGACGCCGATACCAAGACCAATTCGAGCAATCCGGCGACTTCCTCCACCAAGTAAATAGAAAGAGGAGTCAGAATAGAAAAATTTAATTTGGGATAAGAAGTCAAGTCTGGGATATGTAGTGTAGCAGGTTTTCAGCAAAAAAGTCCCCGCGGCAGCCGGTCTAAGGCGCGCGGGGATTTTTTTATCAACATCCCCAAGACGCAAATACAAGCGCGGATTCAAAGTCTGCTTAACTCCGACAGGCGATGGCGTGAATGGGACATCCTGAGGATTTATCTTTTAGATAAGCTTTTGAAACATTTGATTAAATAAAGACTGCCCGCCCAGGGGCCGGCCAAACATACTTTAAAGGAGCGATAAAATGCTGAATGATGCTAACTACGACATAATTACGATGATAGCTGAGGACTCCCAGACACTCCACAGAATAGACAAATACATGAAGGATTCCTCTGATTGCAAACCCTGTCAGGATATCTGGAAGAAGGTAAAAGACAACCGCGAAAAGGAACTGGCCATGCTGATGGACCAGTTGAAAAAGCACATCCAGGCGGGAGCTTCTCCACATGAAAAGCGTGTTGCCGCCTAGCCTCAGATATTCTGTCACATCAACTCAAGATGTGTACTCAAACATCTAAATCGCGCTCGCGTCGCAACAGGGGCGCGATTTCAGTTTCCACGCTTGAAACGGGACTCCAAACCTGGTCCCCTGGTGTGACATTTTTTTCCACCAGAACTTTGCATCAATTCATGATATATGATCATCTTTCGGTCGGTGGATAGGGCCTGTCAGGTTCGCCCGGTTCGGGTACCGTCAACGCAAAAATGCAGTAGGACGATTGTCCATGCTCGATATGACAGCAGGTTGTTGCCAATTCTCAGTCAAAGCCGCCGATATAGACGCGAACCTGAAGACTGTCGAACGCGCCTTGTCGGAACTGGCGGGCAAGAACTGCCGGTTGGCCGTTTTGCCGGAAATGTGGTCCTGCTCTTTTCCCTATCCGGTGCTCCCCGCCATGGCCAAACGGACCCCTGAAGTAGTCGAGCATATCAGAAGTATTGCTCGCGAAAAGGGAATGGTGATCATCGGCAGCCTTCCGGAAGCCGACGGTGATATCGTATACAACACGAGTTATGTCATCGATGCGGATGGCAAAATCGCCGGGACCTACAGGAAGGTGCATCTGTTCTCGCTGCATCGCGAACACGAAAACTTCGGCAGGGGTAGTAGAACCGGGGTATTCAACACGAGCGTCGGCAAGATCGGGGTGATGATCTGCTATGATTTGCGATTTCCGGAACTTGCGCGCAAAATGGCCCTGGAAGGTGCCGAGATCCTGTGTGTTTCAGCGCTTTGGCCGCTCGTACGCATAAAACACTGGCTGGTACTGCTGAGGGCTAGAGCAGTCGAGAATCAGCTTTTTGTTGTTGCTGCAAACGGGTGCGGGTTTGGGGAAAAGATTGTCTGGGGTGGCGGCTCGGCATTGGTATCACCTTTGGGAGAAGTTTTGAACGGCGCCGGAAGAAGGGATGAAAACATATCGGCGGATTTCAACGCGCGTGACCTTGCGGAATTTCGCAAACTGATACCCTGCTTTGACGACCGCTTTCCTTCCGCCTACTGAGCCTAATCAAGACGGGCTAATTCCCAGTATAACAGTATGGATTGCCGGGGCGAGCCATAATGGATATTATGAGGCCTTCCGGATTACCTCGCATGAGGCTTTTTGTATTTAAACAAAATGGACTGGTGACAAGCTATGGGATCGGTTAAGAAAACCTACCGGGAAATTAACGAAAAGATCGCCAAGGGCCAGGCTGTAGTCGTTACGGCCGAAGAGATGATCGGGATAGTGAAAAAGAAAGGACCAAACGCGGCTGCCAAAGAAGTTGATGTGGTAACCACGGGTACTTTCGCCCCAATGTGTTCTTCGGGTGTTTTCATTAACTTCGGCCATACCAATCCTCCCATAAAAGCTGCCAGGGTGTGGCTCAATGATGTTCCAGCCTATGGTGGGCTCGCCGCTGTGGATACATACCTCGGCGCCACCGAACCTGTTGAGGACGATCCGCTTAACAAGATTCACCCCGGGACCTTCGATTATGGCGGCGGGCATGTAATTCATGACCTGGTGAGCGGCAAAAAAGTAAGGCTGCGCGCAGAGGCTTACGGCACCGACTGCTATCCGAACCGCTATGTCGAGATGGACCTGACACTGAAAGATTTGCCCTATGCTGTCCTGTGTAATCCCAGAAATGCTTATCAGAACTATAATTGTGCCGTAAACCTGTCGAAGAAGACTATCTACACATACATGGGAACCCTGAAACCTCAACTGGGAAATGCAAACTACTCGACTGCCGGCCAGTTGAGTCCATTGCTAAATGACCCGTACTACCGCACTATTGGTCTCGGGACCCGCATTTTCCTGGGCGGAGCCCAGGGATTTGTCGTCTGGCACGGGTCGCAGCACAAACCGGAGACGCCTCGCACGGAAAACGGAGTGCCGCGGAGTCCAGCCGGTACCCTTATGGTGGTTGGCGACCTCAAGGAAATGAGTCCGAGATGGCTCATCGGCACGAGTTTGCTTGGATATGGTTGCTCGCTTGCTGTTGGGATTGGCATTCCCATCCCGATCCTCGATGAGGAAATGGCGGTTTTTACCTCGGTTTCCAATCGCGATATAGTCACCCAGGTAAAGGATTACAGCTTCACGCGATCTGCACCTATTCGCGAGGTGAACTACGAAGAACTCCTCTCTGGCTCTATCCAGGTCGATGGAGTGGAAGTCCCGACCGTGCCGCTTTCCAGCTATGTTCGCGCAAAGGAAATAGCATCGGTCCTGAAGGAATGGATTGAAAAGGGAGATTTTTTAATCGGAGAGCCCCAGAAACTCCTGCCCTCGGTACCCAGGGATGCGCAAACTTCTTCCGGGGCTAAAAAGGCTTGAACTGAATGAATGCGGCAATACTCGACGGTAAATGCCTGGAGATCGGGCGCTCTGTCGAAAATATGGATAAAATCGGAGTAGCATACTCCGGTGGAGTAGACAGCACATTTATCGCCTGGTACCTCAGAGAGAGGCTTGGCAAGGAAATAACCGCTCTTTTCGCCGACACGGTATTTATTTCTGCACTGGAGCGGGAAAATGCGTTGCGAACGGCCAAAGAACTCAATTTATCGCTGGAAATCCTTTCATTCGACCCTCTGGATTCGGCGGCGGTAAGAGCAAATCCAGTGGATCGCTGTTATCACTGCAAAAAAGAGGTTTTCAGCCGCATCATTTCTCGTGCCGATGAGCTTGGCTGCCTGGGCGTTGTTGATGGTTCCCATGCCGGCGATGCAGGGGGTTATCGTCCGGGAAAGAAGGCACTCAGCGAGCTTGGAGTAATCAGCCCGCTTGCGGCCGCTGGTCTGATGAAGGACGAAATTCGCCTTTTGAGCCGAGAGGCTGGCATATCGAACTGGAACAAACCGTCGCAGTCCTGCCTGGCAACTCGAGTCCCATATGGATCTGCCCTGTCCAGGGAACTCCTCGAAAAGATCGAAAAAGCCGAAGACTTGCTGCACAATCTGGGCTGTGCCCAGGTGAGGGTTCGCTGCCATGGTGATCTTGCCAGGATTGAGGCGGAGCACTACGATTTCGGAAAGATAATGGAACCAGGGACCAGCGCCCTGATAATCAAAAAGTTCGCTGAACTCGGTTTCGTTTATACGTCCATTGACCTTGCCGGGTTTCGAAGTGGAAGCTGGGATAAGGATCTTGCCCATGAGTAAGAGGGTCAAGGGAATAGGGCTCCTTTCCGGCGGTCTGGACAGCATGCTGGCGGCAAAAGTTCTTGTCGAGCTTGGTATCGATGTTCTCGGACTTACCTTCGTCACGCCATTTTTCGGCGCAGCCAAAGGTTTTGCTGCGGGAGAAAGAATCGGAATTCCGATGCTTGCTCTGGATATTTCGGAGAGGCACCTGAAGATGCTCAAAAATCCCAGATATGGCTACGGCAGCCAAATGAATCCGTGCATCGACTGCCACGGGCTTATGTTGAATGAAGCTGGGAAAATCATGGAAGAGCACGGCGCGGATTTTCTTTTTACCGGTGAGGTTTTAGGGCAGCGGCCAATGAGCCAGCGACGCGACGCGATGAGAAGCGTCGAGAAACTCTCGGGATTTTCAGGACGAATCCTCCGCCCGCTCAGTGCGAAACTCCTTCCCGCAACTCTGGTTGAGGAGAACGGGTTGGTGGATCGAGCGCGTTTGCTCGATATTCAGGGGCGTTCGCGTAAGCGCCAGAAAGAATTGGCTCACTCTCTCGGCATCAAGGACTACCCTCAGCCTGGAGGCGGCTGCCTGTTGACGGTGGAAGGCTTCTCGAACAGGCTTCGAGAGCTGTTCCGAATTAATCCAGAAGCGTTGGTACGTGAAATCGAGATAATGAAATGCGGGCGTGCCTTCATTTTGCCGGGTCAGAGTATGTGCATGGTGGGGCGCAATGAGGGCGATAATCTAAAGCTGGAAGAATTGGCGGGCGAAGGTGAAGTTTTGCTGCACCCCGCTGATCACCCAGGCGCCACGGGAGTTATATTTTCCTCTCCTCAACCGCTTCAAGATCTGAAAACAGCCGCTGAGATCGTTTCCTCCTACAGTCATATTCCCGGAAATAGTACCACCCGTATAGAGTGGAAGTATGAAAAGCAAAGCGGAATAGTTGCCGCTGAAGCGCGGAACAAGGACGATTTCAAGCAGATGCTGATTCCCTAGGCGGATTGCCTGCGCCGGTCAACTGAAATCAAGTACCCTTCGGATACAGTGCGATAATTCTTCGTTTATCAGCGGCTTCATCAGAAATTCCCGAATCCCCATCTTGTAAGACTGGTCGGCCGACACGGTTTCGCTGAAGCCGGTGACGAGTATTATGGGTATGTCCTGCCGGATATCGAGAAGCTTTTGGGCCAGTTCTATACCTGTCATGTAGGGCATTGTGAAGTCGGTCAGGACGAGATCGAACTTGCCCGGGTCAGAGCGGAACATCTCGAGTGCGTGAAGAGCGCCAATGCTTGGGAAAACACGGTAACCGAGATTTTCAAGCAGCTTTTTCCCCACGTCCACAAGTTCCGGCTCATCATCGACCAGAAGAATTGTCTCCGCGCCATTTACAAGCGGCCTTAAATGCTTTTCACCCACGGCGGTCGTATGCCTGCATGAAGGGAAATAGACGCGGAATTCGGTGCCGCTGTCTTTGCAGCTTGAAACCTTGATCGCTCCATTATGGCTTTTCACAATTCCGTATACGACTGAAAGGCCCATTCCGGTTCCTTCGCCGGGACCCTTGGTTGAGAAGAAGGGTTCGAAAATTCTTTCCATGGTGGCCTGGGTCATTCCATGCCCGGTATCGCTCACGGTCAGGCAGGAATAGTGGCCGGGATGGAGATCGGGCTGGTCGATTTCGCCTTGCGATAGTACTTTCTGCGAAAGGCCGATGTGCAGAGTTCCTCCACGCTCCCGCATCGCATGGATGGCATTGGTGCAAAGGTTCATTAAAACCTGTTGTACTTGTGTCGGATCGGCCTGAATGAGTTCGCTTTCCGCGGCCGGTTCTATTACCTGCTTGATTTCTATTACGGAAGGTACCGCGGCCCGGAGCAGTTTATATGTTTCAAGCATTATCGAGCTGAGACGCACGGGCCTCGAAACCGGGTCGCTGTGCCGGCTGAAGGTAAGAATTTGCTTCACGAGTTCCTTGGCCCGGTAGATCGCCTTCTGGACTTGTTCGAGCTGGTAGTAAACGCTCGTATCTCTGGCTGTCCCAGTCAGTGCCAACTCGGAGTACCCAAGGATTATTCCGAGAATATTGTTAAAATCATGCGCGATCCCTCCGGCAAGTGTTCCGATTGCCTCCATTTTCTGGCCATGTCGAATTTGCCTCTCCAATTTTCGGTAATCGGTGAGGTCCCTGGTGAGGTTAATTGCATGGATAGTGTTCCCCTGCTCATCCTTTACGGGAACAGACCTGACCTCGAGGGTACGGCCGTCAGGGGTTGATATTTCACCGTCAGCGGCATGCCCGGTAGCGAATACCTCATCGATGGGGCAACCTTCGCACGGTTTTTCGAGTTCATGCCACTGCTCATAACAAAGCGTCCCGATGAGGGATGTAATTTCGTCTTCCTTCTGAATCTCGGCTGCGGCGGCCCGGTTTGCCCACACAACCCTTTTGCTGCGGTCAATGAGAAGCAGGCGGTCGGGGATCGCGTCGAGAAGGGCGTGGTATTCCTGGAAGAGGTTGCGATATTTTCTTTCCTTTTCGCGCGAGATCGCCTCCGAGTTTCGAAGGGCTTCTTCGGTCTCGAGTCTTAATTCGATTTCGCTGCGAAGGTCATCGACTATCTTTTTCAGTGGGCTTGGATCGCGTGACAGGCATACGCTTCCGAAAACTTTGCCGGCCCTGTCCTTGAGAAGTGCTATTGAAAGCTCGTAGAGTCCGACCTGACCGTCCTTGCGTCGTATATGGATTTCATGTTTGTTTATCGTCCCCTGAGCGCGCAATTCGGCAAGCATCCTGTCAAGTTCAGCTTTGTCCGCATACATCTCGTAAGCGGATTTTCCTTCTATTTCCTCGAAAGTATGGCCGTAAAGATTACAAGCCATCCTGTTCCAACCAATGAATTTACCACGGCGGTCCACGATTCCTATCGCATCGGGAGAGCTTTCGAGGATGTTTTCAAGATATTCGTTGGTGCGCTGGAGGTCGTGCGCCGCCCTTAAGTTCTGCGCAGCCATGGCGTAGATGGCGGCCAGGCCCTGGAGCAGCGCTGCGTCGTGTTCTGTGTAATCACGGACTGAATTTGCCAGAACTATCCGGCCGACCATCTTGTCTTTTGCTATGGCTGGAACGGAGAGCACTCTGAAGAGTGGAAAATGCCCGTGGCTGGATAAACTAAGAAGCGCCGGATCGTGCAATTCGTTAGCCAGCAAGATTTCATAGCGGGAAGCAGTCCACTGTGACAAATCCTGAAAAGCTTTCAGCAGATCGCCATCGCAGGATGGATAAACATCTTCCCCCACAAATGCCGGAGAGACAATGGTTCCTGTTTCAAGGTCGATATGGCCGATGAATCCAAGAGGGCTGTGGGTGAGTCTTTTAGCATTTTCGAGTACCAGTATGGCTATATCATCGAGCGAGTCCAATTCCATAAGCCTGCGGGACAACTCGGCCATTGTGGAGTTTACTTCCACTTCCCAGGAGAGTGCCTGGTTTTTGCGCCTCAATTCGTCTTCTACACGCTTGATATCAGTTATGTCGCTTCCGACGCACAGGATTTCCCTGATGCGCCAATCATCATCAATAATTCTCCTGTTTTTCCAGTCGACCCAGACCAGTTCGTCATTCTTCCGGATGTTTTCACATTCACCATCCGGGATTCGCCTCGAGTTGCGATTGGCAACATCGAGGGTATTGCCGAAATAATCCGGGCTATATTCCGCCGTCGGCGGGAAGAGGGCTATAATGTTTCTGCCCACCAACTCGCGTTCCGGATAGCCGAAGAATTCCTGGGCGAATTCATTGACGAAAATGATATTGCCAATGGGATCAGTTCTGATAATGATGCTCTGGGCGTTTTCTACCACCTCCCTGTAACGTCGCTCACTCTCCCTCAAGTCCGCCTCAGTCTTCCTCAAATCGGTAATGTCGGTTAGCACGCCGACGAAACCGGCGGCCTCCGGACTCCCGAAGACCGTTTTTTTGAACATCATTTGACGGTCGCCTTGCGGATAGGGCACCTGGAGTTCATAGATTTGATCGCCACCGCCGCTGCGCAGCAGGTTCATGTCCGTTTCCCGATAGACGCGCGCAATATCAGGGGGCGAAAGTTGGTAGGAGGATCTTCCAACGAGTTCGTTTCTGCTGTAGCCAAAAAATTCCTCAAAGGCTGAGTTGCATCCAAGGAAAACGCCTTCAGTATCTTTGTAAAAGACAGGACATGGGATGGAATCCAGAAGGAATTGGAAAAGATCGGGATCTCCTGCCTGTCTCCCCGTGGGATTAGGAGGTACGATGGAGAAGTATTTCTCTTTGCCGTGCTCCGCACCTGGTGAATCGGCTCGTTTTATGGTGCTGACCTCAAGGATCGTGCCGGAAAACCACACTGGTTCGTCTCGGTCAGACCACTCCACGACCTTGCCACGGCTGAGCACCCTGATCCATGTCCCAGAGCGGTGAAGAAGGCGGTATTCGCATTCGACCTCAGATAATTTGCCCTGTAAATGGAGCTGAAACATTTCGAGCAGCAGGGGCAGGTCCTCGGGGCAAACCAATCTTTTGCAGTCATCGACGGTGGTAGGAAGTCCTTCTTCACCGTACCCGAGGATCTTCATGCAGCCCCGGTTCGTAATGCATCTCCCGGTTTGCAGGCAGATGTCGAACATGCCAAGCCCGGATGCTTCGAGTGCCAGTTCAAGACGTTCCCTGAGACGCTGCTCGCTGCTGCCGGATTTGCGGGAAACCGATGATTTGCCTTCTCCACTATCCCTTGCAATACGCGAGACGGTGGAATCAACAAAATCAGATAACGAAAGTTTTGGGCTCACCCCTTCGGGCACCTTTGGCACTCCCTTAAAGCTGATGCAGGCTGCTGACTTGCTCTATAACCAAGTAGTTTAAGATGAAAGTTTATGTCAATTTTCCAATCGGAATCATTTCGAACATACATTACTAAAAACCCTTCATCCGTTTGACATTCATTTTTTTAGGTACTCATGATTTTCCCGCAGAATGTCGATTACAGGAAGAAAGCAGTTCATTCAGATCCCAATTGGTTGGCCTGGATGGGGATCAAGGTGATTTTCTTTACAGCTCGGGAATCTATGAAGCTTTTAGGATGAAGAATCCGGGATTGGGCGGATATGCCCAAAGCCTGGCAGTTCCCTATCTTGCAGAGGGCAATATGAATTTCTCCTCCAGAGTGCTTCTCGTTGAAGATGGTCCGATCAACCAGGAGGTTGGTCGGGCGATGCTGGAGAATTTCGGATGTCGGGTAGAGATTGCATCTAACGGTCTCGAAGCGCTTCGACTTATCGAGTTTGACAGGTTCGACCTTATCCTGATGGATTGTCAGATGCCGGAGATGGACGGATGGGAAGCCACCAGGAAGATCAGGGAGTGCGAAAAGGGACAGCAGCACAGGACCCCGGTAATCGCAATGACTGCATACACGCTCGATGAGGAGATGCAGCGGTGCAGGGATGCCGGGATGGACGATTACCTTGCGAAACCATTCAGCCTGCGCGATCTATCCGGTATCCTTACACGTTGGCTTGTTCCTGCCGAAAAGAATGATTCAGACCATGGGGGCCAGATTCGAACGGCCGTCCCCGGGGCAGAACTGGTTTCCATCGATAATGCTACGCCTTCCATCGACGTTGAAGTTCTCAAAAATCTGCGGCAAATTCTCGGACATGCCGGAACCTCTACGCTGCAAAGCATTATCGAAATCTATTTAACCGATTCGGCTTCACTGGTTGAAGATCTGCGAAGATCACTCCAGTCAGAAGCACCCGAGTCCCTGGGAATAGCGGCGCATACATTGAAATCGTCAAGCGCAAACCTGGGTGCCAATGTGCTGGCGGGGCTTTGCCGGGAAGCCGAAGCATTGGCCAGGTCCAAATCGACCCTGGGTGCAGTGAAGCTTGTGGGCAGGATAGAAGAAGAATATGCAAAGGTTCAGCACGCTCTCAGGGCATTCCTGAAAAAGGGGGAATAACCGTGGAGGTTGCATTGGACGAGCGTCCTGTTGCCCTGGTAATCGATGATGACCGATCTACGCGTCTTATGACATCATCATTGCTGGAGCAGGCCGGGTTCATCGTCGAACAGGCATCTGACGGCCTGGAGGGCTGTGATGCTTTCGAGCGCTTCAAACCGGGGATTATTCTTCTCGATGTTGTCATGCCCAAAATGGATGGATTTGCCGTCTGCGAAAAAATCAGATCATCCTCTGCGGGTCAACACATTCCGGTGCTTATGATGACCGGCCTCGATGACATTGATTCCATCAACCGAGGATACCAGGCAGGCGCAACGGATTTTATTACAAAACCGATCAACTGGACGATCCTTCAGCACAGGCTGCGCTACATGTGGCGCGGTACCCTGATAAGCTACAACCTGCGCAAAAGCGAAGCTAAAACCCGTGCGCTTGTAAATGCTCTTCCCGACCTGCTCATTCAGGTTGGAAAAGACGGCATCATCCAGGATTTGAAGTTCCATAACGCATACTACAACGTTTTTTCCCCCGAAAAATTATTGCACCGTAGAATCGACCAGGTTTTTCCGGATGACGTCTCTAAGCCGATTATGGAGCACCTCGGCCTGGCGCTTTCTAAAGGAGAGATGCAGTTTTTCGAGCATAAACTCGATCTTCCCGAAGGCCCGCACCACTACGAATGGAGGATCGTTAACAATGGGTCCGATGAGGCCCTGGCCATAGTCAGGGATATCACTGATCGCAAAGTGACTGAAGAAAGAATCGCCCTGCTGGCTTACCACGACCCGCTCACGGGACTCCTCAACCGGCACTCCTTCAAGGAGCACCTGGACCAGGCAGTCAATCAGGCCAGAAGAAACGGTCATTATGTGAGCACTTTGTTTCTGGATCTTGACAGGTTTAAGAGGATAAATGACACCCTGGGCTACAATGTTGGGGATCTCCTGCTCCAGGGTGTTGCGGATCGGATACAGGATTGCATCCGGAAGGGTGATTGCACCGCCCGGCAGGTGAGCGACATTTGTACCAGCAGCATCTCAAGGCTCGGAGGGGACGAGTTCACGATCCTTTTGCCTGAAATCAAGCAGGTTCAGGACACGGGAAAGATTGCCAAACGCATCATGGAGAGCCTGTCGCGGCCCTTTATCGTAGCGGGCCACGAGGTATTCGTAACGGCAAGCATGGGGATTACCGTCTTTCCGCTTGATGGCGAGAACGCCGACAGTTTGCTCAAGAATGCCGACTCGGCGATGTATAACGCCAAGGAGCAGGGCAGAAATAATTTCCAGTTTTATTCAGAGTCCATGAACGCATCGTCGTTCAAAAGGCTGGAGCTTGAGACGAGCATGAGGAAGGCGCTGGACAGGGAAGAATTCGTTTTGTATTTCCAGCCTCAGGTCAGTCTCCTCTCAGGCAAAATGGCAGGGATGGAAGCGCTGATTCGCTGGAATCATCCCCAGATGGGACTTGTCCAGCCTCTGGATTTTATCCCGCTCGCTGAAGAAACCGGACTGATCGTCTCGATTGGAGAATGGGTGATGTGTGCCGCCTGCATTCGCAACAAGGCCCTTGTGGATATGGGACTTGAACCGGGGCGAGTGGCCGTTAACATATCCAGCTTGCAGTTCAGGCGCCACAGTCTGGTTAATATGGTGAAAAAAGCGCTCGAAGTCTCCGGGCTTGACCCGGGTCACCTTGAGTTGGAACTCACCGAAAGCTCGATAATGAAGAACATGGAGGTATCCGCGAAAATACTGATGGAGCTGAAGTCCATGGGAATAGGGCTTGCCATAGATGATTTCGGAACCGGCTACTCTTCGCTTGCATACCTCAGGCGTTTTCCACTGGATGTGCTGAAAATCGATCGCTCCTTCATAAAGGGTATACCGGAAGACCATGATGGCGCCGCGATTGCCGCTGCCATAATAGCGATGGCCCACACCCTCAATCTCAAGGTTGTGGCAGAGGGCGTCGAAACACTGGAACAGCTTTCGTTCCTGCGGGAGCAGGGCTGCGATGAGGTCCAGGGATATCTTTTCAGCCCCGCCGTTCCGCCCGAGGAAATCGAGAACTATTTGAAGAAGGAGGCGGAAACCGACCCTGGAATCAGGTTGCGTCCAGGGATCTAGGCATCTATCGCTGTGTGCAGTCGGATTGACGCCAGTCCTAATTCGGCTCTTTCACGAGAAAATCATTCAAGGCTGATTCAGTTAATTCCATAAACTTTGTAAAGAACTCTTCGGAGTAGTCCCGAACGAAATTCTCTCCTTCCGAGCTGATGGCAGTGTACATGTAGCACACCTCGGCATCTGTTCCTCCGGTATCGTTTTCATCGAGCTTTATTCTTATCCTGCCGACCGTCATGCCGGGAGTGACTTTCACGATCTCAAGCCAATGATCGTTCAAATCAAATTTGGTAATGATCCAGATAGAATCGGGATCTTGGTCTCCGGTTGTGAAAACGCAGTCTCTTTCAGCAAAACCTGATTTGGTGAAAACGGAAAGGGGGTCCCACCCCTCAGCCCATTCCGCTTCTCTTACGGGGCATAGCAGAGGGAAAATCGCATCGGGCTTTCCAATGAGTTTCTGGGTATATGATCTTTCAACCCTTACTGGTTCAACTATTCGCATTGAATTCAACTCCCTTATTAAGACTCTGAAGATTGGAACAAGCCGAGCGGCTGTTCCGATCCATCAAAAAAATTATCATCTATAACTCAAGTTAATGGCTCGCAATGGTGCGGCAAAGAAAATCATTCGACGGCATGTCAGGAAAAATAGTCGAACAGCTCTCGGAAATCGATCCCGCCTGGACGCTCATCCTTGTATTTTTGATAAATCAGATCTTTGCCCTCTACAAGGTGGTGCGACTTTATGCCGTGACTTATTGAAAGGGATGCTTCAATAAATGCGGCGAGCTTGTCACAAGCTTTTATCAGGTCTCCATCGATTGGCGAGAAACGGTCTTCATTATAGAGTTCCAACATATCCTTTCCTGAAATTCCTTTTTTAACCTTGTGGCCCTCTTTTATGCGGTTTGAAAACTCATCCTCGATAAAATAGATCAATTCCTCGCGAATTGGCGATGGGAGCAGGGGTAAAATTCGTTCCTCGAATTGCATCCTCTCGTATTCCTTGATAATCGCGTCCAGGCCCTCGACTACTGTTTTTACAGGCGAGACGATGTCTCGGGTAAGGACTTCGGGCAGGTCATGGAAGAGGCCGCAAAAAAAGTTGTTACAAATGCGCCGGGGGCATGAGTTCATCTGGATCGAGCAAAAATAAGACATCATCGCGACTATCATCATGTGCCCAAGTACCGAGGTTTTGGGGACGCGTTGAGAATGCGCCCATCTTTGCTGAAATCTGAGCTGCGCGCAAAGGTCGATGAACCCGAAGGATTTTTTTCTAAGAGAAATCTTTTGAACACCGATCAGATCGTAGTGGTCCTCTATCTGGTTTTCGATCTCTTCCTTGGTCTTGTCTATGCCGTAAACGAATGGGGCGGTGTTATAGATGATCTGGAACTCCCAATTTGTAGCGAGGTAATGGGCGGCCTTAAGGATGCGCTTTTCAAAGCGCGCATACCCGTCATCAAGAAGATAGTTTTTGAATTTTTCACTAAAATCGCCCCGCAGGTCTCGAATGTCAGGCTCCAGCTTTTTGAAAACCAGCGCATTTATTTCATGTCCCTTGCGGCTCATCAACTTATGGAAAACCGGCGCCTTGATGTCGGTCAGTATGATGCGCGGGAAGAATTCAAATATGCCGCCTTCTATGAGCTTTAGCCAATCGATTTCAGCCTGCCGCTCGGACTCTTCAAGTTTTGCCAGCACGTACGCCAGGATCATCTTGTGCGCCTGTTTGTCGAGTTCCGTAAATTCGACCGGCCGCACATGGTCGTTCCACCTCTGGATACTTGCCGCCTCGTAGAGTTTGTCGAGTAAACCTTTTGTGATCATTTACCACCCTTTGAATGATATTTTCGTCAAGCCCCGGGGTTTTCCCCTTCAATGGCCGAAAATATAGCATTTAACGGAAAGCATTGAAATGGCGGTGATGCTTGGAGGATGTCTCGAAATATTTCCGCATGCAAAACTGTCAAAGGCGAGATGCTGTCGGATGAACAAAGATTTTCGTGCTCACGTTCAGTTTGCGGTATCCGGCGGTGGCACGATAACGGGGCTTGTTGCGCAAACAGCCTTTTTGGTAAAGCCAAGCCAAGTGGATTCAAATGGACCTCGTATAAAGTCATTCCCGCCCAAAAAACGCTAAGGGATCACAAGATCTTTTTGCGATCTTTTCCCCTCGACGGATGCTGTGACTGAGGTACCAACAGCCCCCGCCTGTCCAACCCTGCGTACCAAAAGAAAGGCCCCAGCGGTTTTAGTAGTTCGGTAACGATTCATTTCCAGCCGCACGAAAAAATGCAATTGAATCGAAATAATATGTGAGTAAACGGCTGACCTAGAACCACTCTTCCTTCATTATGATATGGATTCACTAGAGAAGCAGCATAGATGGAAATTCAGATAGTGATTCTTGGGCGACATAGAATATAGATTGAATACAACAGAGACTTTGGTGTAATGATATGAAAGCCTTCATAGTCGGACGATACATTCGATGCTTTTCACTTCACACGAATTTAGATGTGTGATAGCCTACCTCGGAAAAAACTCCCCATTGGTATAATATATATCTACAATTGGCTTGCTATAAAGCTGGTATCTGTTGACCAAAAGGACAATGGATCCAGAATGGAATAGTATGTAAAGCAGCCATGAGACTCAATGCATGTCTGTGATTAGCTAATGGTTCTTGATTGTGTAATGACTATTTCCTTTTATATAAAATAGCACGAAAATTTCCGAGGTGATAATATGAGATGCAAGAGAAAGTCTATTATATTCTTGTTGGTTGCTTTTCTGGCTTCAGCGGCAAATGCCATGGCCATTGGTGAAACATCTCTTCATTACGATGAGTTGAACCGTTTGTGGAAGGTTGTCTATGATGACGGCTCATTCATTCAATACACTTATGATGAGATCGGCAACAGGCTCAGCTCGTTTTTTGACAATTCTCCCAATCAGCCCAATCCTGGCACAATAACCATCAACCAGACAAGTGCCGACATTTCGTGGACTGGCGGAGACCCCGATGGAGATGCCGTTACATACCATCTATATTTCGGCACTGCCCAAAACCCTGCAACCGAAATCGTCGCAATCGGGCAGACAACCTATACGGTTCAAAATCTGGACTGCGGGACCACTTATTACTGGTTCGTAAAAGCAGTTGATGAGCACGGAGCTGAAAGGCAGTCTACCGTCCAGTCTATCAGCACCGCGCCAGCTTCGCCTCCCGTTAAGAACACATCGACCTCTGCTTTATATTCAACTCTCCAGAGTGCTTACAATGCGGCCCAAAACACCAACATGTTTCAAACCCAAGTTCAGCTTTCGGATAGTCTAGTTGCCAACAAGGACATTTCTGTAAATATTAGTGGAGGAGGATACAACTGTGATTTCAGTTCGGCATCAGGTATGTCAACTCTTACCGGATCGATTACTATTATCAGTGGGACTGTTACACTGGGCAATCTGATTATAAGCAATTAGCCTAAGTTTAAAGATGCCATTGGTGCCGATGGCGATATATTTTTTGAACGACAAAGGTCGGTCGGACTGACGCATCCCACTTTTGATTCCAATCAAATATGCAGACTTCATATACGGAGTACCCGCAAGCTAATGATAGAAACAGCTGAGTGACTCTAAGAGAATGTACTGGAATGTACCATTTCACAGTTTACCTGTCTTTTCGGAAATTATTGGGGGAGCAATGAAGATTACAGCCAAATTACTGCTAATTTCACTGATTATTCTGATCACAGAACTATCCTACGCTGGTAATGGGGATTTAATAGTGAACGGGAAGCTCGGTATCGGAGTGCCAACTCCAACAGCGAAACTTTCATTGGCTGGCGAAGGGACTGGGCAAATACTTTTCGGGCCAGCGGGTTTTAGTCTCAATTATTCAGCCATATCTCTCAATGGTACTCTGTCAACTACTAATTACAATCTGACTAGCAGCCCGACAGACCAGAATCTCTACATAAACCGTCCAACCGGAAAAGATATCCTGTTTAGGGAAAACAATGCAAGTCCAACAGGGTTGGTTGTAATAAAATCAGGCGGGAACGTGGGAATCGGCACGTCGACAGGCACAGGAGGAACTTCATCCCTCATATTTGGCAATGGCACAAAACCAACTACGTATAGCGGCTACGCTGGATTCTATGCAATGCAAGATCCAGGATTTAATTTCACCCAAATGCATGTCTTTGATGGATATGGGCACGAAACATTAATTTCACCTCATGCAAACGATGCTCCTGAGTTCCTCTACGACCCGGAAGACAACATGCCGATGATTGTAAAGGAGGTACAGTATTTTCTCGGATACGTGCGCTACACCAATCAAACGCGAGCTGCCAGGCTGTCCGGCATGACCGATGCCGAGAAAAGTTTACTTTCCAAGGACCAGCGGGTCTGTGTCATCAAAGAAACTTTTGCTGAATACGAAGCCAGAACCGCTGAGAAACTAACGCAGCTATCATGGGAAGAAGAACAGGGCAGGATTAAGCAAGAACTGGACGCTAATCGGCAAGCCTTGGTCGATGCCAAATCTATCATTGCCGCCAAAATTGACGCAAAGACTCTAGAAATTTCCAGTGCAAACGATAACGCAAAGTTGGCACTCCAACAAGACTTGACCAGTTTAAAACAACAACACAGTTCTTTGAAAATACCGGAAGCCTACACAATTCAGCCAATGCCTACTAGGCTGCAAGCTGTTTTGGGGAAATAGAAATCGGGAAGAGACTGCCGGATACGCATAAAGTTCAAACAAGGTCAATTGGAGCAAACATGAAGCCTTATTCAAGGTCACCCCAATTTCATTGGCGGTTCAGCTTATTTTTTGCTGTAATGATCTTAATTTTACTAGTGTCAGAATCCGGCAAAGCAGAGGACCCCAATTGGTGGCCCTCATACCCGACAGTGGAATACACAAGAGCGCCGGACACTGCTGAGCCTACGGGGTACCCTTATGGAATTGTGGGGTATTATGGTGGCTGGCAGAACGCAATCGACGCATGCCGGGCGGCAAAACCGTCAAATACTGATGATTGTTGTGTTCATTGGACGTATGAGTATTGCTGGTATGGTATTACATGGCACGCGAGGGATGGATCGAGCTATAATCATCCCTTGTTTTTCTATTCTCATAACAATGTATGCCCCGTGGTTCCCGTGATGGAAGGTTCAGGTTCTTCCGATGCTTCGGGTGCGGAAACCTCTAATGGAGAACAGACAATCCCAGAACCACAGTTTTTCACCTGTGGGGGATCATCCATTGATCTTAGAAACGGTAATATCCGCCATTCTCAACAGGTAGGCCCCCTTACTCTCACCTACAATAGCCTTGATACCTATAATGGACCATTTGGGACTGGCTGGACCCATGATTTCAATATCCTGATCATTCCAAATGCCGATGGATCGCTCTTCCTAAAATCAGGTGATGGAACTTTGACTTTGTTTACCCCAGATCAAAACGGCGCATACCACGCTGGAGCCCAAGGCAAGGACAGCTCGGAAATCACAAAGGATAGTTATGGAAATTATTTGAGGAAGACCAAATACAGGCTGGAGTACGGGTTTGATCCGAATGGAAAGCTTACCAGCATTAAAGATAGGAATGGTAACCTGATCAATATAACACAGAATGGTAGTGATCTGACAATAACTGATGGTAAAACTGGAAGAATCGTCACAATCACTACGAGTGGAGGAGTTACTAACATCCGAGAACAGGTTCACAATAATCCGGATAGAACTTATGAGATCCTGCATAGTTCTGGTCTCATTTCCGACATTAACGACAAATCGGGTAAAACTGTTAGGAATTGGCACTTTGAATATTACGACCATACGAGCAAAATACATTATAAGCGAGATCCATCCTTGAACATATGGACTTATGAGTATTATAATGATAGTACATACCACGTGTACGGAAAATTTAAATCAGTTACATACCCGTCATCAGATCCGAATATAACGATCACCAAGAGTGTTACCTCGTATGATTCAGTTAATCACAAAACGTATGTCACAGAGGGAGATGGTTCACCATGGATATATGAATACTACCCTCAATCATATTTGCCTTACAAAATCACTGATCCGTTCGGATATAGTACAACTTATTATTACAACTCGAATGTTCTCTCACGTGTCGATTACAGCGCGGATAGCACCTACGAATCGTACACTCCTATAAGTGACGGATACACCTATAGAGACAGATCTGGCATCGAGACCACCTACCACTTTGACCCCGCCCCAGAAAAGGGAGGAGAAGGAAAACGAGTTACCGAAATTGAAGATTCGACGGGGAAAAGCTCTGAGTTAAGATATGACGCAAAAGGCAATCTCTGGACCTTTAAGGATCGTACCAACGTCAAGACTACTTTCGATAGAGACGCACAAGGAAACATTCAGTATGCCTACTTAAATGACCAGTTCAATAAGAAATTTGAATTCCACTATTTAAACGGCCAGGTTGACTGGATGAAAGACCCGGACGGCAACCAGAGCACCATTCAGCGTAGCAACAATATTGTCGCCGTAACCGACCCACTCGGCCACTCCACTGAGTATGTTTACGATAATAACGGTGAGGATCTTCGGCACATACTACAGTACCCAGGTACAACCACTCTCACCACTACGTTTGAGCATGACTCGAACGGCAATATCAGCTCGGTAACCGATGCGAATGGAAATCCATCGACTGACTTCCAACACAATTACCTTGGGCAGCTAAGCCAAATCAAAGATGCCATGGGGCATGTATCCAAGTTCAACTATTCCGGTTGCTCGTCCTGTGGCAGTGAAGGCGAAAAGATAACGTCGGTTACCCTTCACGGGTCCAGCACCGAAGATGCTTTTTCAACAACGAGTTATGCCTACAACTGGGACACTGCGAACCACGCTTACCGCACAACTATAAACGATCCCCTCGGTAAGCATACGGAAATCGCCTACTATCCCGCAACCCGGAAGCAGGTCGCTACCGACCGTAACGATGAGCATGAGCCGGTAACCTACAAATATACTCCGGTTGGAAATCTGGACTACATTTCCTACCAGGACCAGATCAAGGTGCAGACCCATTACAATAATCTGGGAAGGCTTGACTGGATCACTGATTCCCTCGGTACGGCCAACTTCGTCTACGATGATGAAGGGCGGATCAAGGATTACACTGACGCAAACAATTTTGCTCTTCACTACGAATACGATGCTGTCGGAAATCTTTCCCGGATTATCTATCCCGATGGCCAGAAGGTGCAATACTGCTACGACAATCAAAATAGGTTGAAACGGGTTCTGGCCGGGCCGGATGACTGCTCCGTTGAGGAGGCACTGTATGCGCAAGATCAGCAGGCAGTCTACGCATATGATGCTGCAGGAAGGCTCATAAGCTTCAGGAACTTTAACGGAATTACCACTACATACGGCTATGACAATGCCAACCGGCTGACCAAAATCGAGAGTTCCGTTGCAAGCTTCATTTTTGATGGTCCGAATGATCTGGATGCAAATGGGAACATCAAGAACATGACCGAGACCGTGCCACTTACCGGGATGCCTGCGGTAGCCGGTCAAACCATCTATGGGTACAATCCCCAGAAGAACCGGCTTAATTCAGCAGGAGGAGAAAGCTACGATTACGATGATGAGGGCCAATTATTCAACAAGTCAATCGGACAGGAAAGCACTGTATATACTTTCGACTACAACCACCGGCTTACTGGGATCGGAGGTGCAACAAGCTTTTCCTACGATGGCCTGGGCAATCGGCTGAGTGTTACAAGGGGCGCAACCACCACCCGCTACATCTACGATCCTTACGGTAACCTGCTGGCCGAAGCAGACGCAACCGGCATCACCCGTAAATACATCTACGGCAAGGGCCTGATTTCGATGGCAACAGTCGGCCAGAATGCAACGACCTACTGCTACCACTTCAATCCAACCGGAAGCACGATGGCGCTAACCGGCACGGACCAGACGGTTGTTAACTCATACTACTATGATCCCTTCGGCCAAATACTCAACCAGCAGGAAGGCTTTACACAGCCCTTCAAGTTCGTAGGCCAATACGGTGTAATGGCCGAACCCGACGGTCTTTACTACATGCGGGCAAGGTACTATGATTCAGCTGTGGGCCGATTCATCTCCGAAGACCCGCTCGGGTTTGGGGGTGGGGATGTGAATCTATTTGCGTACGCTGGTAACAATCCTGTCATGTTAATTGATCCCTATGGATTGTGGGCATTGGGTGATCCATTGCCACAGTGGCTTGTAGATGGGGCATCCGGATTTGGGGACACCTTATCATTTGGTGGCACCAGATGGGTACGCAAGCAGATGGGCACAAATGGAGTAATAGACAACTGCTCTGGGGCTTATCAGAATGGAGAATTGGGTGCGACAGCATTAAGTATTGCTTTTGGTGGTGCACATCTTGGCAGGAATGCTCTCTATCAAATGGGCAAAAGCGGCGGCCTTGGAGCCCGTGTCTTAAGAGGGTCTGGGCGCTTGCTCTCGGATGGAAGAACATGGAATTCAGTACGAGATACCTGGAGTCTTGCCGCTGGTAATGGTGAGCGATGGCTGGCTTCAAACGGTCAAAGTCTCCACCACTGGTTAATTCCTCAGCGATTTTCTGAAGTGAATGCTGGCTTCAATTATCTCCCACTTTCTTCAGGGTTCAATAGTTGGTTGAATGGCTCTACAGCCGCGAGGGTTGCAACGGAATGGGGACTTAGAACCACAATTCTAGGAATTTACGGTGCACCAATAACGGCTGGCAGTCTTAACGGCAATTAGAATTGGAAAATGAACCGTGGACCTCGATGAGCGTATAAAAGAATCAATGATTCGGTGCAGGAGCGGATTGCGGCTAATTCTATTTTTAGTTTTGGTTGCTCTAGGTTGTTTTTTTTATAGGATCACTTGGCTTGCGAAGCTTTTAAGCATTATTTCTGTTTTTTTCAGTATGGCCACCTCCCTCGAATACTGGAACGTTCATAGGCTAAGAATCCAAAAAAAAAACAAAATTCTTGAAGGTGGTTCCTCCTGCCGCGAACGCGAGCGGAGTCACGATCGGGGTCGGGACGGACTAACTGGCGGGTGACCCTGATTCCAACTACGAGCGGCGAGCGGGGTCGGGCCACACTAACTGACTACAATCACTTGACATATTCCTTTGATCTTGGCTTATTTGGGCCTTAAAGAGGCATTTTTGGCATCGAAAATGATCGTCTAACCGAAGGCGAGTTGCAGCCTATGCCCAGAGCAAAACGACATTTCATTCCCGGATACGTCTGGCACATAACGCATAGGTGCCACAAGAAGGAATTCCTGCTTAAATTTGCCAGAGACCTCAGAGTCTGGATGAGTTGGCTCTTTGAAGCCAAGAAGCGCTACGGGCTGAAAATCCTCAATTATACGGCAACATCCAACCACATCCACCTGCTCGTCCTTGACAGCGGGGAGCGCGCAGTTATTCCCAGATCCATGCAACTGGTTGCCGGCCGCACCGCTCAGGAGTTCAATTACAGGAAGAAGCGAAAAGGAGCGTTCTGGGAAGATAGATATCATGCCACAGCAATTGAAACAAATCATCATCTGATCAGTTGTTTGACCTACATTGACTTGAACATTGTGCGAGCGGGAGTTGTAAAGCACCCCTCGCAGTGGGAATTCGGCGGATATCAGGAAATCCAGGCGCCACTGGAAAGGTACTCGATTATAGATCACCGGGCACTTATGGATCTGCTTGGTATACCCTCAAAGGAGGACCTGCGCCGGTTACACAGCGCCTGGATAGAGAAAGCTCTTGCACGCGACGACCAGGTACGCGAATGCAAATGGACTGAAAGTATTGCTGTAGGAAGCAATGATTTCGTTGAGAGCATAATGAACAGACTCGGGATAAGGGCGAAGGGCCGCAGGATCTACGGAGTAGATGGTGGATTCAGCCTCCGAGAAGCCCAGGCTCCTTATAGCATTAATTTCGGTAGCAATAATGAGCGTTTAAGCTCAAAATAGGCTCTACTTTAAAAACATTATCTATACAAATCGGCCTATTAGCTTGGCCCGACCCCATTCGCCATTCGGCTACTCGGATCGACATATATAAACAAACTGGCAAGATGATTTACGATTTTGGGATTAAGGGACCACTAAGGTGATTAACTCATGAAATTATTCGAAGTTTTACCTAGTGAACTGAGGCACCTTCAAATAAATGCCACCCACAAATGGAGTATGCCTGGAATTCACTGCACTTGGTGTGGAAATGTATGGGCTAATACCGGCTTGTCTTATCCATGTTTGGACATATCTGATCAGGGCTTTTCAGATGAACCGTATAGGAGCAGAAAGCCAGTTGATCCCGACAGATTCACCTTTTTGAAAAATCAGATAGTGCCACTTCTTCCCAAATCTTCTCTTCTGCTTCCAGGTGCACAGTTTGGACATTTGACAGGTAATGTATACGGTACCGGGTGCTATGATTTCGAATGGGTAAACTCTTGGACCTTATTAGCTAATTCGAATATCATCGGAGAAATTAAAGAGTTTGGGGTTAAACTCCCACTGGCAGCCGATACAGAACTATTTCATAAGTCTGGGCAATTCGGGATGCTACTAGAGTTCCAGCTAGAAGCAATTGCTTTATTGGATGTTTCTGAGCAACTCAATATTACAAAGCCATGCGATATTTGCGATTATCATGCTATGGTTAGGCCACGCCATCTAACGGTCCAGAATGGATCAATACCAGACTACGTTGATTTATTTAAGGCAAGTAATTTAACCACACTAATACTCGCCAAAGAGAGATTCCGTAATGCGATTCTTAGGTTGGGCTACAAAGGGATAGATTTCCAAGAGGTGCAGATTGGCGGTTGATATTGGCATAGGTGGGTGGCCCGGATAGCTTGCCTATCCGGGTGCGCGAAGCGCACAAGAGGGATTTACGACCACCCCCTCACCACCGCACCTGCCTCATCATGACCTCAATGTCGGGCTGCGTGATCTGGAGGACCCTGAACATTAAAAAAAGCAGGGCTAAAGAGGTGATAGATGCAGTACCTCGTAATTATTGAAAGAGGTGAAAACAACTACTTTGCTTACCTGCCAGACCTTCCCGGATGCGTTGTCGGGGCGCGGGGCGGGGTCGGGCCACACTAACTGACTACAATCACTTGACATATTCCTTTGATCATGGCTAATTTGGGCCTTAAAGTCGCATTTTTGGCATCGAAAAGGATCGTCTAACCGCAGGCGAGTTGGCCCGGCCACATACGCCATTTGAGACCCATTCGCACTCTATTACCCGACAGCTTTACTGCCCATTATTCCAATTCGGAAGACAGAGCAAGATCATTGTTCCTTATCACAAATATTTGCTTCGCTTTATCCTTTGCAATCCATTCTGTACGTCCACCGCCGAAGTCCACATTTACAGCATCTCGAATCGTGCCGTTTGGAAACTTATGATTGCTGCTTGTCGCAACGATGACACCCAGGTAAACCTCTGAAATATAGACCTTGTCTCCGATTTCGGCGGCCCAGTAATCCTTCTCATATCCACTCCATTTAAAGTATAAGGTAACCATTGCTATGAGGCTAATGACTATGAATATTAATAACACAATCATAATCCTGGGCACGTGAGTCTTTCTTTTTAATCCCGAATTGGACAATCCGCTTGATTTCGCGAGGCACTGAGGGGTAGGTTGGATTCCTTTCATGGCTTGCCTCCTATTTGCGAGCAATTTTCGGGTCTAACAATCTTGTTCGTATCAAATGGGTTTCGACGGACCTCAGTTTTGCGGCATTTTGATCGGAAAGTATATCTGTGTCCCATTCAGCGACCGAGGTGCTTGGCCTTGGTAACAACGAGTGTCTATAGTTCACGTCACTAAAGCATTCTTTAGCCTCGGTGGCAATCTCCACAGGAATTACCCATTGTACAATACCAAGGTCCGATTTGGCAGGGGAAGTAACTTGCTCCATGTAACAGTAACTCCAATGTATCTCCGCCATACCATAAGGTGGGACAGGGAACATGAAGCCAGGTAAAGTGGTTTATGCGGCTGGTTCCAGGCCACTGGTCTTGATCTCAATCTCCAAAATCTGACCTGCACCGATCTTATTGCTTTGTTTTGATCCAGTAAATGGAGATTTCATTGGGTGCAACAACGCGGTGGCTAATACCAATTTGCGTTCAAGTTGATGTAGCAAGGGCCTTGTGCCCGTCTAATTTCTCCAACGCCCACAAGGGGCTATGCTACATTTCTATAGCGGTTCCTGGTACGATCTTGGACCGCGAATTAGTATAAGGCAGCTTTTTGCTGCTTCTTCGGAGCAAAAGGAAGAACAATTAAGAGCTTGTATTTTCCCACTTGCATGGGCATGGGATGCAAAGAGTTGGTGCCGGTAATCCTGCCTTGGACGGGACCAGTGCCACTCGCGAATAGCGGCCAACTGGAAGAACAGCTCGAATGCTGTGGGGATTGACTAAAACAAGGCAATGGACGGCCTTGCTTTAGTCTGAGGTGAGTAAAAGTCTAGAAATCGGTGAGGTCACCACCTTCGAGGGGTATAAGATTTTCAGGGGAGAGCTTTGCTGTTGTCGAGTGACCATCCGGGTTTGAATGGGCGGGCGCAGGGCTGGTTGCGCTCCTGATGTTCCGGGTTGAACTGAGCTGACCCACGATGCTCTTTTCTTTTTTTCCTATCTGCGCGTTTTTCGTTTTCGAAGACTTGCCGTTTCTGTTATCCGCCCCGACCAGATCAACCAGTTGGCCTACGAAGCCTTTCATCTTTTCTGCCTCGATGCTCATTTCAGTAGACGCTGATGCAGATTCCTCGGCGCTTCCGGCGTTTTGCTGAACGACCTTGTCCATTTCAGTTACCGCTTTGTTTACCTGCTCAATGCCCATGGCCTGCTCGTTAGATGCCGCTGTAATTTCCCGGACCAGTTCGCTGGATTTGACTACGCTGGCGGCGACCTTGTGAAATTCTCTGTCGGTTTTGTGGACCACTTCCAATCCGTCTTTTACTCGCTTGACCGTTCCCTCAATCAGGCTGGCTGTATTGCGGGCTGCTTGCGCAGCCCTCATTGCAAGACTTCTCACCTCATCGGCTACTACCGCGAATCCGGCCCCTGCTTCACCGGCACGGGCAGCCTCGACTGCGGCGTTAAGTGCGAGAAGATTGGTCTGGAATGCGATCTCGTCTATTGTCTTTATGATTTTGGAGGTCTCCTCACTTGCTTTGGAGATTTCTCCCATCGAGGTGGTCAGTTCCTCCATGGATTGAGTCGCTTGTGAGACGACCTCACGGGTCTCTCTCATCAATTGATCGGCCTGGCCGGCATTTTCTGCATTCTGTTTGGTCATGGAAGCCATTTCCTCCAGCGACGAAGATGTCTCCTCGATTGCCGAAGCTTGCTCCGACGCGCCATCGGCAAATTGCTGGCTCGATGCGGCGATCTGCGCGGAGGCTGATGCCACATGAATACTGCTGGAAATCAGGCCGTCCATGATAGTTTTAAGGGCCTTGATGATCGTCATTATTATGAATGGGGAAATAGAGAGGGCGATAATCAGGCCGGCGAAGGCAATCAGCATGAAGTTGACTACATTGCTATCGTAATTGCGCTGGGCCGATTGGTAGGCCTCATCGCTTCTCAATCTGGTATACTCGTGCCATTTGCGCATTTCGGCATTGGCCAAAATAAACTGTTCCTCGACAGAACCCAGCATCATCGATGCAGTCGCCGAATCAGTACCGGCCAATGCAACTGTCTTGTCGATCCACTCACGGTATTTCAGAAATGGAGTGAGTATTTTGGCGTAGGATTCTTTCTCCGCCGGATCTGCCGAAGAATCTGTCCGCTCCTGCAGGAGTTTTTTCAGCTCTTCGGCATCATTTGTAATCTGCTTGCCAAGGGCATCGATCTTAGCCGCTTCGTAGTCCAGAGCGGCCCAATTTACAATCTTATAGGCACTTGTATGCAGTGCCTGAAGATTCTTTATAGCTGTCGTAATATCCTGCGCACTTTTTAGGTCGTGGTAGATCCCCTGAAGGCTGGTATTGAACTTTATGAAGCTGAGATGCGCAATTCCGCCGATTGCGAGAATTGTCAATGCGGTAATCAAAGGGAAAGCTAACATTTTGCGCTTGATAGTCATCTCAATTCCCTCTCATATTAGGGAGCACTTCCTGGGGATTTTCGGCCCATGGATCAGAAAAATTACTTGTATATTCCGCAACCTAAATAGAAGTCGGTTCCATCGATCGCCTTGATATAAGTGGATTTGGGCTGAATCTTTTTAGTCTCCGGGTTGGTCCATTTATAATCT
Organism: Desulfarculales bacterium UBA702; assembly: GCA_002298165.1. Classification (GTDB taxonomy): domain Bacteria; phylum Desulfobacterota; class Syntrophobacteria; order Syntrophobacterales; family Syntrophobacteraceae; genus SbD1. Next base: position 59,995 of record DBMI01000030.1, on the reverse strand, counting down.
ACCCAGCCGCCGCCGCTTTTTGCTTTGGCTGCAAACTCCACAATAAAAGCCTTGCCGTCAGCATCCTTTAGATCCTGCATGTTCTTACCTACCAATTTTTGATTGCCTCCATGGGCAACTGTATTGCCGGAGTAGTCATTCACGAAAATGTAGAGATCGCCTTTGACAAACTCGCCCTGTGCATCGTTGAAGGCTACGAGGGCTTTATCTTTGCCATTCGCGGTATAGAAGGAAACTGCTTTATCGGCCAGAGCCTTAGCTTCGTCCGCCGTACCGGCACCCGCAACGGGGCCGACCAAAATTGCCATCGTGATAAAAAGAAGTACCAGGTTCGCAACTAGAGCCTTTCTCATCTTTTTCTCCTTCGTGAGTTGATTGAACCGTAGGGACTTAGCCTGCAAAGCAGATGGAACATGCTTTTTTTACTGATTAATAATCAGATGGGCAGGCGACGATGCGGCCGCGCGATGATGCAATTTTCGGCCAAGAAATGTTCAAGATATTAATCGGATTCCCCTGGCGAGTTCTAAAGAATGAAAATTCAATAAGAGGACCTTTTGCCTATTCATATTCTGTTAAAATCATTAAGATCGACCACTTAGGAGTATCTAGGAAAGTCTGGAAAAATCTGTGACGTGGTTTAATAGGAAGGTAATACGGCGATTGCAGTGGAAAAGTTTGTTAGATAATTAACCATGGGTGGGAATTAGTGGCGCTGAATGGGGGGGGCGGCTTCAAGGCATAGCCCAGCAACCCCTGAAGCATAATGGAATCAGTACCTAAGGGTGTAGACGTGGCCGGTTGAACGGACAATGGGAGTACCCGGTCGGATCCTGGACGGCCGCTATTGGACGAGGGCCTCCGAATGTATGCGGGGCCTACCGCAGCGATCCTCATCGTAGAGCCCACCAGGGCCTTCTTCCTCGAATTTGCGGATCCAGGATCGAACAGTTGCGGGGCTAACCTCGAAAAGAGTCGCTATACGAGGGACAGCCCAATGTTTCGCAGAGAGGATGATCATGTGGGCGCGCTGACTGACGCGTCCGATCTCTTTGCGTTTCATTTCCTTCAATTCACGATATTCGTCTTCAGCTAAATCTCTTACATAGATCATGGGCATCTCCCACTCTTGGGGGGTAAGAGTGCCTGATGATTGATTTACGGAAAAACCAGAAGCATCTAATAAGAAGAAATCTTCTTCTATCCGAACAGGCACAGACGGCATCTCGAAGAGTCTGAACAAGGCTGCTGAGGGCCGAATGGATTGGGAAAAGAGCTTAGGTCCCGATGCCGCCGCCCCTGTTCGTACAAGTTCATAGAAGCACAAACAGGCCAAAGTTGTCAAGAACATCTTCACAATGATCCAATGGTGCCTTTTGCCATCAAGCCGAGAGGCCGCATCGCATGAGACCCGAATGATTTCAATTTACGACGTAAAATCGGCTGGTTGGCGGGCAGAACCAAGGATGTCTTGTGGTCTTCTGTAAGTGTGCATTTCAATACGGTATGCACAAAAGAGTATGCTCACCTTGCATGCGCTGCTCCTCGCATTGGGGGAGCGGCCGGAGTCGGCCGGCGCCTTCCGATAAGTGGTAGGCAGGGAGTTGGTTCAAGATTAAAACAAGAACAAGAAAGAGCTGGGGAACGAGTATATCGGCGCTCGCTCCCCCGTTTTAAAATATTATCTTACCGTAAATTGCTATAAGACCGACGAAATGCCATTTTGTGGGCCTGAGATATCAATGCATCTGTTCCGGTTGTTCCGGCTGTTCCTGCTGGCCAAGCATCAAATCCGTGGCCGTTTTAATCGGGGTCGCATTGACCACCTCTTCCAGAGCGGAGCCGGCCGATCCGGCAGCACTGGACACACTGCCCATCATCTTCATTCCTGCGTAACCCGTTTCGAGATTGCTGAATCCCAAATCAACAAAGTCCTTTAAACCTTCAAGACTCTTTCTGTTGTAGTCGAGCCAGAATGTGAGCGCGTTCTTGCTTTGATTCGGAAGCCACGGGTTCAAGCTGAATAACGTGCTCAACATTGCCTCAGTCTGGTTGAAAAGCATCAGAACGCCCATCATGAAACCATCAATTGCCGTTTTTTGAAGATTCATCACCTGCTTTGCAGCTCCAATTTCCTCGTTCATCAATAGCTCTCCCATCATCTTATCGTTCTGATCTCAAAAAGAGGTCAGTCAGGTTGCCCTGGATATATTGAAGGTAACTTTCGGGTTTGGTTCAGGCAAGCCGGGTCCATTCTTTCCGTTATCATGCCTAACATGCGGCAATTCCATGTAAATTTGGTGGATATACAATATTAAATACTTACATTGAAGCTATAGAAATCATGTTCACTTATGTATAGGAGATGATTATGAGGCGAGTATCTTTACAGGTGCCTGTGAATATGGGTGAACAAATAGCGCAAATGGCAATCGAATGTGGCGTTAGGCAGGTGTCGCTTAGTCAAGCGACTTCATTCACAGCGGGGAGAGGGCCGGAAGTCGTTTATAACGTCCAGTTTGACTGCTCAACGCCGATTGCCAAGGATTTCCTCGATGCCGTCACAACTGCCCCGTTCTATGATCCACGGAACATCTCGATCTCGGTAAGAGAGCCTCGCTCGATATTGTCGAGCATGGCGCCATCACAAATTACGATTCCGATTATCGAGCCGGCATCCGATATTTACCAGGAACTATGGCAATTCACACACGTTACTTTCAGCTTTGTAACCAGGGTTGTGATTGCCGCGCTGCTGCTCTCTTATGGTATGATATTCGACCACCTGCTCCTGATAATTTCCGGGCTTCTTTTCCTTCCCATGCAGACAGCACTCCTCGCAATTGGATTCGCAGCATTCACAAGGGAATGGCGCCTGTTCAGGCAGGGTATTTACGCAACCCTTGCCGCAGTGCTTTTAATAATCCTTGCGGGAGCCGCAGTGGCTTCCATTTCCGGTTCTGCTCTCCAATTTCAGAGTTTCAGCACTCCGGGCAAAAGTTTCCTGTTTTCCATTATTGTCGGGATTGCGGCTGCCATGGCCTCAGCGGATGACAAGGGGCGCCGCGAACTCATAGGTTTGGCAGTCACTGCTCAGGTGAGCATCTTACCTGCCTGGTTCGGGATCTCTCTCATTTTGGGATTCCCGGAAAGCAATTTGACAATCGAAAGGATTTGGACCTTTTTCATGATCATTAGCACGATTGCTCTAAGTGCAGGCGTAACCTACCTGCTTGTGGGAATCCGCGGAGACGCCCTGGAGCGCTATATTTCGTGCATTCAAGGAAAATGCCCGGGGCAAAAAGAGCGGGGTGGACCGGGACGGCTTGTCATGCCTTGATTTTGAAATTCGCTGTTCTAACAGGGGCAATTCCGGAAACCGCTTGTACTACTCAGCCCTCCTTGCTTCTTCAATCGGAATCCTGGCAGGTCCCACGGGACCCCGCCATTTACTCTCAGCGGTCCTGTGAACGTCGAGTTGCTCTCCGCTTTCGGAGAAAATGCTGACCCTGGGACCATCGCCCTTGCGCACGATTACGCGGCAACTCGCCGAACAGTCCATCTCGCTCTCGGACTTGAGTCCGTGGAGTTTCCCCTGGTAATCGTATAAACCATCTTCCGACGGCAATTCCGGCTGCCACGGCATGTTTTGTACTTCCTGCTCGCTCTTCATGAACTTCTCCTCATAATTTCCGAGTCTTATCTGAATGTAATTAGTAAGCGCCGCTATTTCCATGCTGTTTGGAAGTAGCGCGGAAATGATTGTTTGGGGATGATTTTTCCGGATTATGAATCAAGGTGAAACTTGTGCAGAAAACGGTGAAGTATGGGTGCGGCCAAGACGCCCATCGATATAAGGAATACCACGCCTGAAAAGAGAGCGTACAGAGAGGCGAAAAGTTTGCCCCGGAATGTATGAAGTTCCCCAACGGGGCCCATTCCCCCGAGAATCATAGAGGCGTTTAGAAGGGCGTCTATCCAGGGCATGCCTTCGATGACCCTGTAGCCAATCACTCCAATTGCAAGCGAGAACGCCATAATAAGGAAAGCAATGATCCCGTGCTTCGCAAGGCGTTGAATAAAGATGTGGCGCGGAACCACATTTTGGCGGCGCTTCTCATACATGTTTAGATTCTTACCCGGCGCTCCCGCGGAAAATATCCCTTCGGCACAACAACAATTCCTCGCGGCGTCACTGTGAAGCGTTCCCTGTCCGCAAGCGGATTTATGCCTATCTCGGTGTTGGGTGGGATTATGTTGTGCTTGTCGATAATAGTTTTTTTGATCCTGCAGTGCCGTCCGATTTCAACGTCGTCCATTATTACGGATTCGTCCACCTGCGCCCAACTGCGCACCGTTACATTGTATGAGAGCACTGAACTGCGAACTGTTCCGCCGCTTATAATGCATCCGTGGGAGACCATCGAATCGACGGCGGTCCCCATGCGCGGATTGTCCGGGTCTGGCTGGTTGAAAACGAACTTTGCCGGGGGGTACTGCCGCTGCAGGGTGCGAATTGGCCAAAGGCTGCCATAAAGGTTAAAAAACGGATCAATGCCGGTGAGGTCCATGTTGGCATTCCAGTAGGCGTCCAGGGTTCCAACATCGCGCCAATATTGAGAATCCCTGGTATTTTCGACCAATTGGAGCCGTCTCGAACCATCGGGGTCCATAACGTGGATATAGTCTCTTATCTGGTTCAGCCGGCGGTATGGATAGGCGAATATTTTAAGCTCAGGTATAATTTTCGGGATAATGTCACCGCCGAAATCGTCATCTTCGGTCTTGCGCAGCAAATCGAGCAGAAGGTCTGTACGGAAAAGATAAATCCCCATTGAGGCGAGGCAGTGTTCCGGATCGTCCGGAATTGGTTTGGGGTCCTTGGGTTTTTCGGCCCATGCACGAATTTTGAACTCGTTATCAACTTCCGCGATGCCGAATTCAGAACCTTGAGACCTGTCTACTTCAAGTAGTCCAACCGTAACGTCAGCGCCTTTTTGCTCATGGTACTGCCGGAAGGCGGTGTAGTCCATTTTGTAGACGTGATCACCCGAGAGTATCAGGACATATCGAGGCTTGTCGCGCTCGATCAGGTACATGTTCTGGCGCACGCAGTCCGCGGTCCCGCGGTACCACTCCGCGCCCAAACGCTGCTGGGGCGCCGCTATACGCAAGTAATGCCCCAAATCGCCGGAAAAGATGTTCCACCCCTCCTCGATGTGGTCCACAAGCGATTGCGACATGTACTGAGGAAAAATTAGTATCTTGTAGAGCTGCGAGTTTATACAGTTGCTGAGAGGGATATCTATCAGCCGGTAAATCCCGCCAAAAGGGACGGCCGGTTTGGACCGGTCCTGGGTGAGGGGCATAAGGCGTTGCCCTCTCCCGCCGGCCATTATCACTGTGAGGACATCTTTCATTTACAGCCCCTGATTTTTTGGCCTACGATTTGAGAAGCGCCATTAGGTCGCTTGGCAAGTTGTTGCCGCTGTACTTTATCACACCATCCTTGTCGATCAGTACGAAATGGGGTATCCCAAAAATTTTGAAGGATCGGGCCGTTTTCCCACTGGCATCATACAAAACCATATAGGGGGCAGGATTAGCTTCTTCGTAGCGCTTCAACTTGTCAAGCGTATCGCTGCCTCCGACATTAACGGCCAGCACGCCAAGATCTTTCTCGGATATCTGTTTGCGTAATTTAATCACTTCCGGGCGCACCGAAATACAGTATGGGCACCAGGTGGCCCAAAAGTAGAGAAGGACGGGTTTTTGCCCTTTGAAGTCGGAGAGCGAAATGTTCGTTCCTTTAAGATCTGGAAGCTCAAAATTGGGTGCGGGAGCGGGTGATTCGGACGCGGCGGCCATCGAGGAAAAAGCCGAAGGAATTATTAGGGAAACGACGAGGATGGAAGCCAAAAAGCCACACAGCAAGCGGTTCAATGTAGTACTTACGCAGGTCATGACCAAAATTCTCCAGTCTTTATAAAGAAATACTCCGCTGCCAGGATCATAAGAATGCCGAATATCCTTTGGACCCTCAGCATCCAGATCCCGGAGCGCGGCAGAGATGTGAGCAGCCCGGTAAACGTGCCAACAACGATTACAATCGATCCGAGGCCGTAGGAGAAGGCAAAAAGCATCCCCGCGCCAAGGAATATCTGTTGCTTTGATGCGACAAACGCCAGAAGAACGCCCAGAACTGGTGTGGTACAGGTGCTTACCACCAGTGCTGAAGCCCCACCCAGTAAAATGCTGGTAAGTATATCATGTCCTTTTAATTCGGACACTTTCCACCTGTTTAAAAAGGCCGGAGGGGAAAGAGGAACCGCTTCGAGCATTGCCAGGCCGAAAAGGAGACAGATATTGCCCATGATCAGGTGGGTCCATGGACTGGATGTAATTGTGCCGAAAAGTTGTCCTGTCAGGGCGGCGAATATTCCAAGAGAGGAATAAACGAGGGCCATGCCGAAAACGTAGAAGACCGAGAGCATAAACCCTTTTCGTTTGCTGCCATGTGCTTTTCCGCCGATGAATGCGACTGTGATCGGCATCATTGGGTAGGTGCAAGGGGTAAACGCCGCCAGAACGCCGCCTGCAAAAGCCAAAATCAGCGCAAATCCGGGAGAGCTATGAGCTATAGCCTCGATCTGGCTAAGCCATTCCATCGTGTGATATGCCTCAATTCGTATGCTAACGAAAAAGCCTATTGCAAAAGCTATCCGCGAGCGCGGCCTTAAAGATCAGCCCTGGACATCCTCGCACCCCCATAGGGACTAATCGAGCCTTGGCGAACACATCGACGGCAGAATCTGCTCGATTACCTTCAGAGTGCGAATCTCCCTTCCCGTATGGTGTCGAATCCAATCCAGAAGCGAGCGAAAAACGGCAGTCTTTATCTCCTGCCGCAGACGCAACCGCCAGATCTTGTCGAGCGCAATATTCCTGGCATGGTTAATCAGGGCCAAAGTTCCAATGTCCAGTACGGTGCAGCCGCGAGCGTGTGCAAGGTGGTCTGGACACAAAAGTTTCCCCCGGCACGATTCCCAGTACCATTTCGATGAAGTCTTCAGGCTCCGTCCGCATACCGAACAGCCATCCAGGGCAGGCATATATCCCAAAAGGGCCTGAAATCTCAAGAGGGTCAATATTAGCACGTTCCACGGGTCTTTGTCTTTTTCTAAACCACCTAGCATTTCTTTGTGGAGGAGGAAAAGATCGGGCTGCGCCTCGCCTTCGGGGACCATTTCAAGAATAACCTCGGAGAAAAGCGCGGCTAGTGCCCATTTATGAATGTCCTCCCGCATTGGGATATATGGTTCAACGAGCTTGCAGGTTTCGATCCATACAAGGGAATTTTTTTCTCGCCATCCCAATTCCACGAGGCTGCAAGGTTCAAAGGTATTAGCGAATCTTTTCCTGCTCTTCCTGGCTCCCTTGGCTATTCCCCTTATTTTGCCGCAATTGTCGGTGTGAAACGATACAAGGCGGTCGGATTCGCCGTAGTCGCGAGTGGTTAGTATAATTGCCTCGGCAGTCAGTATTTTCATTGCATTCCAAACAACCGGTTAATCGCGTTAACTTCACCTGGGATAGTACAAATTTTGGGCCGGGAAAGCTGCCCGCTGGTAGCTAAAAGAGCGTAATGGACAGTGGGCACCAGCTAAAAAATTCAAGAATTCAGAAAAGCCCCGATGCCAACCCGAATCCGAGCTTTTGACGATTGCTCAAAGGAGATGCATTGTAAACGGGATGGCTGGTTTGTTCAAGAAAGGGTAGAAAATGAAAATGGGTTGGCAAAGGAGATGGCTGCCGGATAAACGGGGTGGAAGAGCTTGGCCGGCTACTCAATTACTTCAACAGGATTGAAGTCCCGGATCGTACGCCTGATGTCCGCACTGACTTTATCGGCTTCTGGCTTCCATGATGAGGGAAGAAGCCTTCTGAGTTCATCGGAAGCTTCCTCGGGGGATTTGCCGGACATCAGGAGATAGTACGCGGCCTTTATTGCCTTGGCCGCGGTAATTTCGGGGGCTTCGCCCTTGCGAGGGGTAGCGAGCGCCGATTGCCTTGCCGCCTGAAATAGAGGTTCATAGAACCGGCTGAATTCTCCCACGGTGTCCGGGCGCCACTTTACTCCATCAAAAGTGAGGAGGCGGGCCATGCCGGGTGAGTCGGCAAATGATAGCTGGAGATCGGTACCTTCAACTCCATAATAAGCGAACTGCCAGTCCGTGACCCTCATGGCCCTGGCCTCATCTGATGCGGGATTAACGAATTTTACCTCGGAATCGGAATGGGCGAGGTCGATTATATCGAGTCCTTTGCGGGAACCGCATGAAGTGGCTATGATGAGGGACATGCAGCAATGCGCTCCTCCCGAATAGCAGTATGCGAGAAGCGAGCGGCAATTCGGACCCGGAACTCCGGGAACTATTCTGGGTTCACGTACATGAAAAGCACATTCTTCGCTGTAAACAGCTCTGCCCTGCCTCGAAAAGGTTAGATTATATCCGCCGCCAAGAAATTCCTGGTCAGGGTTTTTGGAGATGGTCAGTTCAAGGTCTTCGAACAGGATCTTCTTCTGACCGGAGATACTGCCGTCCTGCTCACCGGCGGAGCAAATCCCATCAAAACTCAACAAGAGTAAAAGAAAAAAAACCAAGAAGTGGTTGGGCGACACATCTACTCCATGCAAGGAGGATCGAGATATTTTCCAAGACACGAGAACTTCTTGGTCCGCGGTTCCCGTGCTCCGGCAATAAAATTATAGTGACTTGAATCAGGCAATTGCAGGAGAGAGCAGGGGAGGTTCATCATCAGCCGACTTCGCCAACCACTCTTCCAGGATCGGGGGTTCGAACAGAAGCTGGCTGATGGTTTCCCATTCCGCCCTCGCGGTGAGGTCGATGCCTCCATGGATGACCGAAACCGGCCGGTCCGAGGAAACTACTACGACTATAATATTCTCATGTTCAGCGGTAAACCTCAGCGCTGAATTAAATCTGGCTCCGCGCGCGCGGTTCTCCCCGATAATCGACCTACCGTCCAGCAGGCATGCGAATGCGTGCAGGCAAAGGTCGGCCCCTATATGGAGCGCCCCGTCAACTTTGGAGAGCGACTTGGCGAGATCGAGCATCTGAGGATCACAAAGGTTGATAGGGGATTCGAGCCGCTGGCCGGAAAAATGGATTGGCTCTCTATTAAGGTCGATCACGATGGAAGCACCGTGACGCTGCTCTCCAGCACGTAGCACTATGCCGGAGACTATCTTGAAAAGCTCATGCCGGTCACCATTATGTCTTATCGGGTCGAGGAGGAGTTCCTCGAGTTGGACAAGATTTGGTTTTCGATTTGAAGAATGAAAACTCCCGTCAAAGAAACTGCAAATCAGCTCGCCTGAAAATCGCAGGAAGCCGTGGCCGCCACGAAACTCCGCCGTTATTCGGCAGTCAGGTAATCCTTTGTGATTGGCGACACCGATAATATAGCGTCCATCGGAGACCAGCCTGCGTTCGGAGTTTTCGACCGCGAGTATGAGCTTTCTGACATGCTTGAAATTAGACAGCTTTAGCTTCTCGGGATTGGGAAAACGCACCAGGAATTCGGTAGATGGAATCATCGACGGGTCGACAAATACCAGGGTGCCGCGCGGCCAGGCGCCTTCCTCTCGCGTTTTGGAAATCCCGAGCACTGCGTCCAGGATTGGATAGACCTCGATGCGGCTGTCGAGGCCGAACTTCAGATCAAGTTCGTCTCGAATGTAGTCGCGCACCGCATGAGTTGCGTACTCGCGAAGCACGTACTGGGAGTTGCGCGTAGAAAACCAGTCCTCATTCGAGCAGTCATGGGCCAGCAAACAGGCTGCATGTTCGAGCCATCTCTCTGTAGGGCCGGTCGAGCACATGGTCGGATGATGTTCGGTAAACCAAACCTGGTGGAAAATGCCACGCGTCCTGCCGCCGCATGATATCAGTCCAGACAGGTCAGGACTTTTTTCAGGAAAAACCTTGCCGAAGATTCGTACCTGGTGCACTTCGGGTGTGTTCTTGCGCCAATGGTCGGATTTAAGGTAAATCTTTTCGATAATGGGCTGATGTCCATCCATCAAGTTTTGCGGGTCGTATATGCGTGGATCGGAATCGCAGGTGTCGGCATAGATAAGCGCAGCCCGGCTCGGACCGGAAAAGTGCGACAGACCTCTGCAAAGCCCGTCGTGGACATGGAAAATACTCTGAAGCTTTGTAGCAAGATTCATTCGTTTGGTACCGATGGTTGGAAGTAGCCCCTGTCAGAATCGTCCTGTCTCTGACTACAATTATAACGGCATAATTTCAAGCTTCGATAAATGAGGAATCGAGAAAATTTGAAAAAAGGGAGATTGCCCCCCTATGAGGTCCTCCCTGGATGATTATTTGATGGATGTTCATCGTGGCGGACCAAAATGGACGGCCCTTAGCAGAGCAGAATTGAACTGAATAAAGCTGATCCGCTGGTGCTCCGTGGTCTAAAATAAAGCGAGGATCCACTCCATGAATCAATTCGGCGATATCGACTACTTTCTATGCGAGGATCTCCTCTCCGATCAGGAAAAGGGGATCAGGGATACGGTGCGATCCTGGATCGACTCCAAGTACCTGCCCAAGGCCGCGGAATATTTCGAGCAGGGGATATTTCCGCTCGACCTGATTCCGGAAATGGCCCAAATGGGTCTTTTCGGATTCAAAATGAAAGAATATGGGGGACGGGGTGAAAATAACACCGCTTTTGGCCTCGTTTGCCGCGAATTGGAAAGGGGCGACAGCGGGCTGCGCTCGTTCGTATCGGTTATGAACGCTCTGGTGATGTTCCCCATAGCTGAATACGGAAGCCCCGAGCAAAAAGAGCGGTGGCTGCCGCTGCTTAGATCCGGAAAAGCCATCGGCTGCTTTGGACTTACCGAGCCCGATGCCGGGTCGGACCCGGGGAGCATGCGGACGACGGCAGTGCGCGACGGCGAGGGCTTCATTCTTAACGGCCGGAAAATGTGGATCACAAACGGCAGCATCGCCGATGTCGCCGTGGTTTGGGCGAAAACAGACGGTGGCACGGGACCCATTCGTGGATTTCTGATCGAGAAGGGGACCCCCGGATTTGCAGCGCATGACATCTCACGCAAATTTTCATTGCGTGCATCTATAACCTCGGCCCTTGTCCTTGATGATGTCGTAACCCCGGCCGAAAACCTGCTGCCGGGAACTATTGGTCTGGGATCCGCTCTCAGGTGCCTTAGTGAGGCACGCTACGGAATAGCCTGGGGGGCGGTTGGGGCTGCGATGGCCTGCTTCGAGACGGTGCTTAAGTATGCTCGCTCGCGTATTCAGTTCGGAGCACCACTGGCGTCATTTCAGCTTGTCCAGCAAAAGCTCGCCTGGATGGTTACCGAAATAACCAAGGCACAGCTTCTTTGCAGTCGCCTGGGTCGTCTTAAGGACGAAGGCAAAGCGCGACATACTCACATCTCAATGGCGAAAATGAATAATGCATCCCAGGCACTGAAGATCGCCAGGATTGCCCGTGACATATTGGGGGCTAACGGCATCAGTCTTGGATTTCCAGTCATCCGCCACATGCTGAACCTGGAAACTGTAAATACCTACGAGGGCACGGAAGACATACATACCCTGGTAATAGGCCGCGACATTACAGGTATGGATGCTTTTGCTTGTGAAACCAAAGCCGGGCAGCGGGGCATCGCGCCGTCAAGTTAGAAAGAATATGCCGGGAACTTTCGACGAAGACTATCCTCCTAAATATGAGAGCCTCCTTACGCTTAAGGATGGCAGGCAAGTATTTCTCAGACCTATTCGGAAAACGGATGGAAATCTTCTGATTGATCTATTCAATAAAATGTCTCCTCAGTCATTGTACCTGCGATTCCTATGGCGCATTGATGCCCTTTCCGCGGAGATGATCCATCATTTCACGCACCTCAACTACAGCAGCGACTTTGCCCTTGTCGCCGTGGCTCAAGAGGATGCCAGAGACGCCATTATTGCCGTAGGCCGTTATTTTTTCGATTCCAAAGACGGAATTAGCGACCTCGCTGTTGCTGTTCGGGACGACTGGCAGCGCCTTGGCCTCGGCAAATCATTGTTGGCAAAGACGGTTGCTATCGGTAAGGAGCATGGTTTTTCTCATTTTAAAAGCATGATGGATATCCAGAACAAGACAATGAGGCGGCTACTCCTGGAACTCGGCTATGAGGTGAAGTACTCTTTGCGAAGTGGTTTCTACGAAGTGGACATTCGCGTCTAGGTACCGGTGAATCATGAGTCGATATAATAGTTGGCCAATTTAATGCCTGATAGGGTACTGAAGACAGCATGCTCCTGAAACTCCCATGCGCATTAGGGATCGGCAGCCGTGCTTCCCCGTTTTTGCCCTCCATATCCGAAAATCAATGCTGACACAGGAACTTATAATATACCAGATTTGCTCTGTTTTCCTTGACCTTTCAAATCGTGCTGGTTAAATGGCTCCGGTGTGATATTTCTCACACTTGAAATCTATAAAGCATTTATAGCCTGCCCCTATTCCCCGGAGGAACCGTCATGAGCATTGAAAATCTCCTCCTGCCCAGGAAAAAGGAGTTGCTGGAGAGCTGGTTCGATTTATTTACCCGAGCCTATGCGCCTGAGGCGGCAGCAATGCTGAAGCGGGAGTCCAACCGATTTGCAAATCCTGTAGGGCAGACAACTTTAAGCTCGATGGCTGATATCCTGGATGAATTTTTCGGTGAAAACCGGATGGATGAAATATTGCTGCCGCTGGACCGGATAATCCGGATAAGGGCAGTCCAGGATTTGGCGCCATCACGGGCACTCGCGTTCGTTTTCTTGCTGAAAGATCTCGCACGCCGGTTCATGGATACCGATACAACCCAAGGTAAGGTCGAGCTTTCTGATCTGGCGGAATTCGACGCAAGGGTGGATGGGTTGGCCCTTGCAGCCATGGACGTTTATTCTAAATGCCGAGAAACCCTGCACGAAATAAGGATAAATGAGATAAAGAACAGGACAAACAGGCTTCTGCTAAGGGCTCGGGTTATTGTTGAAGTCCCTGGATGTAGGTCCGAGAGCCTTGATCACTGAAATAGAGCACTTCAAAATCGGTTTGGTGCGAAACGAGTTTTCTAAATGAACTTCATTATTTCTTTGATGGCTGTTTTAGCGCTGGTCGTGGCTGCTTTTCTGGGAATTGAGGCGGCGGGGCTCAGCAGGGTTTTTGGCGTGGCAATCCCCTATGCGGCTTTCATTCTCCTCATTTCGGGAGTTGTTTACCGTGTGCTCAACTGGGCCAGTTCGCCAGTTCCTTTCAGGATTCCGACAACCGCCGGCCAGCAAAAGACATTGCCTTGGATCAAGCGCGACAGGTTTGACAACCCATGCAACAAGATCGAAGTTCTGGGCAGATTTATCATGGAAGTGCTCTTTTTCAGGTCCCTTTTCAGGAACACCAGAGCAGAAGTCGATAAAGGCCCCACACTTTATTATCAATGGGAAAAATGGCTCTGGCTCGGCGGGCTGGCCTTACATTACTCTTTATTGGTGATAATTTTGCGGCATTTGAGGTTTTTCGCCGAACCTGTGCCATCATTCGTGCCGGTATTGGGCGGGATGGACGGGTTCCTGCAAGTCGGACTGCCTGGGATTTATGTATCCGACGCGGTTTTCATGATTGCCGTAACTTATCTTCTCTTGAGAAGACTCATCATACCGCGAATACGATACATTTCGATTCCAGCCGATTATTTGCCGCTGTCGCTCATTCTGGCAATCGGGGTAACCGGAATCCTCCTCCGCTATTTCACCAGGGTTGACCTGCTAAAGGTAAAACAACTCGCGATAGGGCTGATCAACTTTCAGTGCGTGGTGCCGGAGGGAATAGGGACCCTGTTTTATATTCATTTATTCCTGGTATGCACGCTTATCGCCTATTTTCCGTTCAGCAAGCTCATTCACGCCGGCGGCATTTTCTTTTCCCCGACAATGAACCTGCCCAACGACAGCCGCATGCGCCGTCATGTGAACCCCTGGGATTATCCGGTAGAGGTGCAAACCTACGTCGAGTACGAGGAGCGTTTCAGGGAGAAAATGATCGAGGCCGGGCTGCCGGTGGCAAAAGACATCGCCGCCGGGGGACCCGCGATATATTCATTGACGAAGAAGTAGGTAACCTTGGCCAGGCTTCCAAAACCAAGCGAACTCGGGCTGGACCATGCGCTCCCAAAAAAAGGGTGGATGGATACCTCAGTCGATTTTCGCTCGGGTACGTGGAGCCATCCGGCAAGAGCCAAAAATCTGGAAGCGGTAGGGTTTCTCAATGGCAGGGAGTGGTCTCCCGCGAATCACGATTGGAAACTGCCCGCGAACTGGAAAAGGATCGTTTTTGAAGGGATACGGGAACGGCTTGAAAAATTCCGGTCGCTCCGAATTTTTATGGATGTATGCGTCCGGTGCGGTGCCTGCGCCGACAAATGCCATTTCTATTTAGGTTCGGGCGATCCCAAAAACATGCCTGTTTTGCGATCCGAGCTGTTGAGGTCAATATACAGGGGGGAATTTACGCTTGCCGGCAAAATAATGGGGAGACTTGCAGGCGCCCGCAAACTGACCGAATCCGTCGTTAAAGAGTGGTTCTATTATTTCTTCCAGTGCACGGAATGTCGCAGGTGTTCGGTATTCTGCCCGTTCGGGATTGACACCGCCGAGATAACGATGATCGCCCGCGAGTTGCTGAACCTTCTAGGCCTCAACATCGACTGGATCGCCGGATCTGTTGCCAACTGCTATCACACCGGAAATCACCTTGGAATTCAGCCTCACGCCTTCAAGGACATGATCGATTTCTTCGTTGACGAGATCGAAGCGGTCTCGGGGGTTCGAATAGAGCCGAGTTTTAATCGCAAAGGAGCGGAAGTACTTTTTATTACGCCATCCGGCGATGTGTTCGCCGACCCCGGCACCTACACCATGATGGGCTACTTGATGCTTTTCCACGAAATCGGGCTCGATTATACCCTGAGCACCTACGCCTCCGAGGGTGGAAACTTCGGAATGTTCACTTCCCACGAGATGATGAAGAGACTGAACTCGAAGATGTATGCCGAAGCCAGGCGTCTTGGCGTCAAGTGGATGCTGGGCGGGGAGTGTGGCCACATGTGGCGCGCGGTTAACCAGTATATGGACACGATGAACGGCCCGGCCGATTTCCTGGAGGTTCCGAAATCCCCTGTTACTGGAACTGTTTTTGAAAATGCCTCTTCCACAAAGATGGTACACATTGTCGAGTTTACCGCTGATCTCATAAAGAATGGAAAACTGAAACTCCATTCCGGCCGCAATAACAACCTGGTTATGACCTACCACGATTCGTGCAACACCTCGCGCGGGATGGGCTTTTTCGAAGAGCCCCGTTATGTGATAAAGTCGGTTTGCAATAATTTTTATGAGATGCCTCGCGAAACCATTCGTGAGCAGACCTTCTGTTGCGGCAGCGGTTCCGGCCTAAATAATGACGAATTCATTGAAATGAGGATGCGCGGTGGCCTGCCCAGGGCTAATGCGGTTCGATTCGTCCAAGAGCGGCATGGAGTAAATGCGCTCTCTTGCATCTGCGCGATCGATCGCTCGGCGCTTACAACCCTAATGGATTACTGGGTGCCCGGTGTCTCGGTTTACGGAGTGCACGAGCTTGTTGGAAATGCGCTGGTCATGCAAGGCGAGACCGAGAGGAAGACCGATCTGAGAGGAGAGCCTCTACCCGGAACGGAGGCGGTCGAAGATGAAGATATATGACGGCAGGTATGTCATTTCCGGCCTGATAGTTTTCATCGCACTGGCAACATTCCCGGTCTGGTTTAACCGCGGCAAGGTTTCTCCGTCCCCTGAGCCTAAACTGGATACGCCCGCCATCCTCGAGATGGTGCAAAAAAAGTGCGTTCTGGCCAAAGATGAGATGCGCATCGGACATATGCGGCTTCTGGACCAGTGGAGGACCGAGGTCGTGCGCAACGGCAGGAGAATCTATACCGGCATGGACGGCAAAATCCACGAAATGAGTTTTCAGAACGAATGCCTGAAGTGCCACTCCAACAAAACCACTTTTTGCGACACATGTCACAGGTATGTCGGACTCTCAAGTTCGACGCCATATTGTTGGACGTGTCACATTGCCCCCAGGGAGAATGATTGATGGAGGCAAATAGAAGGAAATTTTTGCGAATCGGCGGAACCTGCGCTCTTGGGCTTGGTACATCTAAGGTTTGGGGTGTGTTTGCGGAAGATTTCGAGAAACCGGCGGAGAATTCAAAGGCGCTTGGTGTCGGGCGCTGGGGCATGGCGATAGACATGAAGAAATGTTGGGAGAAGGGGAAATCCGGGTGCAGGGAATGCATCCTGGCCTGCCATACCAGCCATAACGTGCCCGATATCGGAAACCGGAAGGAAGAGATCAAGTGGATCTGGACAGAGAAGTACGAAAATGCATTCCCGGGCCGGCTAAGTGGGCTTGAACCGCCGGATTTACGCGAAAAGCCCTTCCTTGTCTTATGCAATCACTGTGAAAACGCTCCCTGCGCCCGTGTCTGCCCGACAAGGGCTACATTCAAACGACCTGATGGTATCACGATGATAGATTATCATCGCTGCATCGGCTGCCGCTACTGCATGGCGGCCTGTCCTTACGGGGCCAGGAGCTTCAACTTCAAGGAGCCGCGAGAACACATAAAGAGCGAACTAAACCATGCCTTTCCAACCAGGGAAAGCGGCGTGGTCGAAAACTGCAACTTCTGCGAAGAACGGCTTAGTGCCGGGAAGGCTCCGTTGTGCGTCGAAGCCTGCAAAGAGCAAAATTGCGAGGCAATCATTTTCGGCGACCTTGAAGATCCTGAAAGCGAGATACGTAAGCTTCTTGCCGCCCACTTCTCGATAACACGAAAGCCTGAACTCGGAACAAAGCCCGGCGTCTACTACATCATCCAGGGGAGGGGGCATGCTTGAGCGGGCCCTGAGCGGAAGTTCGAGATACTACAAGCTTCTTGGCGTCCTGCTCACGCTTATGGCCGTTGGATTAGCGGCATACCTCATCCAGAATGAACGCGGCCTTACAGTCACCGGGATGAGCAGGGATGTTTCGTGGGGAATCTATATCGCGCAGTTTACATTCCTTGTTGGTGTTGCGGCGTCAGCCGTGGTCGTGGTGCTCCCATTTTATGTTCACGATGTGGCGGCGTTTGGAAGGATAACTATCCTCGCGGAGTTTCTCGCCGTGTCCGCGGTCGCAATGAGCCTTCTCTTTGTCATGGTGGATCTTGGCAAACCCTCTAGAATTCTGAACATCATTTTCTATCCATCGCCGGGTTCGATTCTGTTCTGGGACGTTGTTGCATTAAGCGGCTATATGCTGCTGAACCTGTTTATCGGTTGGAACGCACTCGAAGCTGAGCGCAAGGGCACTTGCCTGCCCCGATGGGTAAAGCCTCTGATATACGTCTCTATCCCTTGGGCTATATCCATTCACACAGTGACGGCTTTCATATATGCGGGGCTTCCGGCCCGGCAATACTGGCTTAGTTCTATCATGGCCGTCCGCTTTCTTGCCTCGGCGTTTTGCTCCGGTCCCGCGCTGCTTATCGCGCTATGCTGCCTGATAAGGAAATACAGCAGGTTCGATCCGGGAAAAGATGCAATCGGCAAGCTTGCCACTATTATGACTTATGCCATGCTTTTCAATTTATTCTTACTGGGCCTGGAATTCTTCACCGCATTCTATAGCGGTGTTCCGTCACACTCGGAAAGCCTCAAATACCTTTTCATCGGCCTGAATGGACACCAAAATCTGGTACGGGTATCATGGCTGTTCGTGGTGCTTGCGGCGGCGGCTGTGGTGCTCCTCCTAAACCCCGGCACCCGGCAAAGCGAAAAAATGCTCCTCGGAGCAGCCGGATGCGTTTTTGCCTCGACATGGATAGAGAAGGGACTATCGCTCGTAGTGGCAGGTTTTATCCCTAACCCGCTCGGTCAGATATACGAATATTCCCCGACCCTTCCCGAGTTGATTATCGCTATGGGGGTCTGGGCGGTCGGATTTTTCATTTTGGCGATTTTTTACAAAATTACTATCTCGGTCAAAAGCGAAGCCGCCCGTTAGGGTGGTATTCCGGAGCGGACCACATGGTATCCAAACTTAGACTTGCCGTAAAACCTGAACGAATTTCGCTTTTTTGCTCGCTTCTCCAGAGGGGGTTCATCGTAGAGCTTTCATCTGGTTTGAATTTGCAGGATCTACTCCTGGGTGTTGGGTTTCCTGCTAAATACCTGGAGGAGAGGGTGCAGACAATTTTTCTGAATGGCAGTGCGGTTGATAACCCCGAATCCGAAATCCTGGTGGACGGTGCTGTCATTGCGCTCTCCGCTGCTTTGCCTGGATTGGTGGGGGCAATATTTCGCAAGGACGTCATCCTCGCAAATCTTCGCACTCCAACCCTCAAGCGGGTTGAAGCCGAGCAGACTCGGTCGCGGCTGGGGCATGCGCGAATAAAACTATTCAACCTGGTTTCAGATGAAATGGGGCCCGAATTATTGCGTGCCGGAGTGACTCTGATCCCATCCGAGATTGAGGAAACATTGGTTGCTAAGCGGCCTTTACTGGAAAGCGTAATAACGGGGGCCGAACTGGACGGGAAGGTAATTGATGCCGACGTGCTGTTTTCAGGGAATCTGACTAGCTCGGAATTTATATTCCTCTCCCTGGTGTGATTCCTGTCTGACCTGCCTTATGATATCACCCGGAGTTGCCGATATTGCGTTGGCAGATGCTAATGTGGAAGCCTCTTTCTGCCGAATTAATTTAGGAACCAAACGCATTCCAATCGGAAAGAATTGTAAACTCGGGTGGCGGCTACATGCACGAAGCAAAGCAAAGAATTATCGCCAAGCTTGAATCAGGTTACTCATTGCCGCCTCTGTCGGTTGTAGCCGTCAAGTTGCTGGAATTGGCTTCAGATGACAATACACCGATAGCTCAGGTTGTACGGCTCATCGAAAAAGATCCTTCCCTTACGGTTCGCCTCATCAATCTTGCCAATAGCGCTTTTTTCGGATTCGGACACAGCGCCGGTTCGCTCTCTCATGCCGTGATGAAACTCGGCTTCAATCAAATAAGATTGATGGTCCTGTCCATTTCTCTTCGAGGGGCCTTTCCCATGGGGGAAGTGGAAGGATTCGACTATGAGTTGTTCTGGAGGGTATCTCTTTACCGGGCGCTTGTGGCAAGGGCAATGGCCTTGAAGTCAAAGGCCGCCGACCCGGACGAAGCTTTTCTGGCTGGGCTCATCTCCGAAATAGGCTTGCCTATAATTTTCGACTTGCTTGTTAAAGGCAGCAATAACGACTTCAGCCTGAACATCGAACCGTTAAAAAAACAGCTTGAAAAAGAAATGGATTCATTCGGGGTGGACCATCGCCAAATCGGTGCGGCTGCACTCAGGTATTGGAGATTCCCCGAACATATAGTGGTATGCCAGGAATTCCACGATGAAGGGGCCCGGGCTTCCGGAGCTCCCGTGCTTTGTGTGCTCTGTGATCTGGCCAGACTTTTTTCAAGGATTCTTCTCAAAGCTCCAGGAGCTTTCCGGAAGTTCTACGCCGAGGCGGAAAGACTACTGGGACTGCGTCGGGAAGCGGTCCACGAAATTGTGCTAGAAACATTCACCCAGGTCGAAGACATAGCCAAGGGTCTAAAGCTTGAAATTAATAAAGACAAGGACCTTATGGTAATTATGGAACGGGCAAACCTGGCGCTGAGCCGAATCTCGATTGCAGCCTCGCAGCTCACGGTTGACGAGCATCACAGGAAGCTCCCTTCCTTCGTTACAATCGACCACAAAGAAAAAGCTGTTGCAGACACCCTCGAAGCAGTAGCGCACGAGATCCGCAATCCTCTTATGGCAGTCGGCGGTTTTGCCCGAAGACTTGCAACTTCGCTGGACCCGGATTCCGAGGCGGGGCGTTATGCGAAAATGATTATGAAAGAAGCAGAAAGGCTTGAGAAAGTCCTTGCACAAATGCCGCCCGGTCCTTCACCGATCCCCTAAAAAGCCATCGTCACTTCTCTGCTCGCGTTCTTTTACCCATGTTCCTTTATACATAGTGAGGCAAACTCGAGAAATGGTTTGAGGAT
Organism: Desulfarculales bacterium UBA702; assembly: GCA_002298165.1. Classification (GTDB taxonomy): domain Bacteria; phylum Desulfobacterota; class Syntrophobacteria; order Syntrophobacterales; family Syntrophobacteraceae; genus SbD1. Next base: position 39,772 of record DBMI01000030.1, on the reverse strand, counting down.
TCAGCATCGCTGAATCCTCATCTCCTTATGATTGGCCGCAGTGCGACGAAAATGCAGCCAAACGGATATGATCGTCAGCAGTTATCCCTGTTATTTATGCATGTTACCGGCTTTATCTTTGCGGAACTCTTCCATGAAACCGGCTTTGGTCTTGTGGTTCTTCTCGGCCGACATGGTGCTGTCAGCATAGGCGAGGAAGCTGCCATCGGAACCGGTCACGAAGACCATCGGTTCAAGGCAGGTTGTGGGAAAACCTGACAGTGTCTCGGAAAACTCCGCGAACCCTGACGAATCCGCAGCGTAAGTTGCTGCCGTAGCTATGTTGGTGACTGCGCCGGAATCATCCAGGCAGCTCACGACAGCGCCAAAAGCAGATTCGGGATTGGTAAGGTCTGAAGCCTGTACGAGGCCCTTAACTTTTACTGAAAGAAAACCATCTGTTTCCACTTCGCCTCTACCTTTATGTATCTGCCAATCGGCCGATGCCGCGAATACTCCGCGGTTAAAGGCATCTGTGCCAACGATATCGCCAGCGGCGGCTTTCATACTGTCAAACTCAAGGACGTCATTGTCACCAACTTTTGAAAAGGAGTCCTTTAATAAGATTTTATCTGCTGCTCCCATTGGCGTCCACGCTAATGTAACCATAGGAACGCTCATCAAAAGCACTCCTAATATGGCTATAAATATCTTCTTCATGTTTGCACGCTCCTCAAGGTATTACTCGGGCATAGACGTACCCGAATATTCTATTAGTTAACTGAGATTTATGTGATTTTGTAATTTGGCGATTACATCACAAGCTTTTATGATAATAGAATAAGGCATGAGTTTTGTGACGCAAGAGCAAAGCGCCAATCCCCCGGGCGTCAAATAATAGTGTAATATAAACAGCATGTTATCGGGAAGGAGATGGTCGAATTTTAATTCCCAATGAAAATTGGTTCGGACATCCAAAGGGCGGTTCTGATTTCGAAGATGCGGTCACTTTACAGAGGATTACGCCTGCCCAAGAAAGCGGAGGATTCATAAGGGTGAATCCTCCGTACTTGAACCGTGTGCAATAAAGCCCATTATCAGTAAACAATACACGCGGGACCCGAAGTGGTCACTTAACCACTGGAGGGATTAGCTACCCCGCGCTGCCTTTGAACATCAATAGCTTGCTTTGGATGATTTACTTTTGTTGTCGGAAGTCTTGACTACTGACTTAGTCTTGTCGTCGGAAGTCTTGACTACTGACTTAGTCTTGTCGTCGGTTTTCGCTGCCGTTGCTTCCTTGGCAGACCTGAGCTCTTTGAAGGAGCTGTCAGCGAAAGCGAACGCGTTGCCTTCCATGCCTGTCACGAAAATCATCGGCTCAAGACAGGTTTTGGGAAAATTCGCCAGATCTTCCTTGATGCTTACATTTCCTGAATCATCGGCGGCATGCCAATCTTTCGTTGCAACATTGACGACATTGCCGAGATCATCCGTGCAGCTTGCGACAGCACTAAAAGCGGCCTCTGAATTGACGTGATCGGCTGCCTTAACGAGGCCGGAAACATCAATTGAAAGTTTACCATCGTCGCCGAGCTTCCCTTTGGCTGATTTCAGCACGTGATCGTCAGTTGATCCGAATACTCCGCGATTAAAAAGGTCATCGCCAAGCATGGTTCCAGATACTGTTTTCATGCTATCGAATTCAAATGATTTGGCTCCTGTGCCATCATCAGTAAAGCCCTTTGCGCCCATAGCTGTAGCTGAAGCTAATGCAGGTATGCCCATGATGAGCAGACCTATAGCAAGTACAAATATTTTATTCATTATGTATGCTCCTTAGCAATAGTCAGGCAAAGAATATGCCTGAAGGTATTATCAGTTAACTGAACTGTCTCTGATTGAGTAGACCGTACATCAATTACCAAACGTTCTGCATATAGGATAAGACATGTGGCATTTGACGCAATAAAAAAATGGGTAACCGAGTGGTTAGGTCATAATAGCATGATATTATCGCCTGTTATCACAGATTTGCGGTCCTAAATACCACGAATGGCATGTTAGTTGTTCTAATTTACAGTTTCCTTGTTGAACAAAGAAATGACCATAGTTGGAGTGCAATTTTTGCTCGTCATTTTAAAAATGAAAGTACATAATTGGGGCATACGAATGCAACAGGTGGATTGAAACGAGCCCCGCCGCCCTCTCTCACTTTACTGGAAAAGTCTGCATGAAACCTATTTTACCTGCCTTATTCGCGTTGCTCTTATCGGCGTGCACTTCGGCCGACGGAGCGAAGTTCGACCCCCAGGTCCTGTATGGCGGCTCATATCGGGTGAGGACGGGCGTAAGTCACGCTTTGGACAGATAAGGACAAGATTCCTATCTCGATGTCTAAGCCGTTCTTTAATTGCTGAAAGTGGTTGCTGTAACAGGAGGTGGCGTTGTGAGTAGTCGTGGAAGAGTTCAAGTTCACCGAATTGGCCGCGGATGCGGCTCACATCCATCAAATCCGTCTGGCTGTGTTTTTGCTTGTGCTTTTTGCTGCTTCTGGGGCATTGGCTGCACCAACTACATCGGAGGCAGGCGTGAAGTGTGAGCATTAAAGCAAACAGCTCTTCATTCTGCAAGTTTTTGCCTTCCCTTTTCCTTTTGTTCGATGACTGATGCTGATTAATCGCCAGCCTCAAAAGTGCGGTGGAATCGGTTGGTTCTCCCGCATGCATTTTAGCCTAATTCATCCTGTTGCTCGAATGCGGGCGAGTGATTATCGTTTGCAAGAAGTTCTTTTGCAGGATTTTTTAACTTGTCGGAAATTGCGAATTGCTCCCGGTGTTTTATGCGGGCAGGAGGATATCATGGAAGCCGAAAAAAGATCGTGCACTCTCGATGGGAAAGTTTATGCGAGCGGAGATAACATCTCGAATTTCGCTGACCTCTACGTCTGTGATGACGGCGAGTGGAAATTTCGAAGTCTTGATTTTCTTTACGTATTCGGTCCCTAGTTTCACTGGGTAAAATATTTACCTAATCGATACCAGTGAGTCCACTGACTGGAAAAAGGGCCGGTCCCAACGGGATCGGCCCCTTCCATATTCATTGCTGCCGAGCCTTGATGCTGTCGAGCACCAGCTTGGCTGAAAGCCCTTCTTCTCCGGGGGCGGCCTCCGGTTCCTTTGTTTCAATCCTGTCAATGCCTGTAATACCGAGTTGTTCAAACTCCAATGTTATCGAATGCCCGCGGTTTTTTGCAAGATCCAGCAGATCATTTTCCGGAACTTGCTCGTTTTCAACGAGACGTGCGAAAAGTTCTCCAGCAAGCAAGTCTGATTGCTCCGGACTTTTCATTCCTGGTACTACTTTATAGATTTCGGTGGCGGAAAAAAGCTTTGAGGCAATGCCTGCCTTGCCGCGCTTTTTTTGAGCTGAATCCCGGGAAGTTTCTCTCGCTTTTACTTCTCCTTTCTTTATCGCGTTGTCCACCTCATCCAACCCTTTTTTTCCATATTTTTCGACATACATGCTCTCAATGGTTCGCCTGGTTTTCGAATCGCTGAAATCCAGGCTCGCCACGTCGAAATTCGCTTCCTTAATACCCATTCTCTTTGCAATCTGGCGGCGCACAGCCAGATCCTTCAGTACACCGGAGTCGACCTCGGCACTATACCGACCCACTATGGAAAGCCGCAGGAGCGGTTTTTCCTTAAGCGCTTCAGATACTCTCTTAAGTTTTTCTTTTTCCGGCGGTTCCAGTTCTGCCCTGCCGGGATCGAACATAATGCTGTCGAAATTGTCTTCGGATTTTCCACCCAGCAGGTTCCCGAGCGCCCGAAATGGGGCCGTGACAACCTTTGTCAGCATCGAGGTAAATGCTTTCCAGATTAGAGGGCCCATGGCGAATTGCGGGTTGCTAAGGTCCCCTTCTACCGGAAGACCTATCTCGATTCGCCCGTTCGAATCGGAAAGAATAGCCAATGCCAGATCCAGAGGCAGATTTACGGCATCGGGACTGTTGACGTGTTCTCCAAGCACCAGTTTGTCAACAATGATCTTGTTGTCACCGACGAGCTTGCTGCCCTCGATTTTATAATTTAGATCCAGGGAAAGCTTTCCGGATACGATCTTTCTGCCGGCGAACTTTCCGGAGTAGGGATTGATCGAGGACATCTCTACATTGCGGAAAATCAGGGAGAGGTCGGTTGAACGTTTGTAGTCTCCCGGGTCGAGCGAACCACGGACTTTGGCTGATCCATACCGGTCAACTCCACCGTCGAGCACGATTTTGCTGACGGTGCCCGGCTCCGAGGATAGCTTTGCAACAGTTCCGTTGAGATCGTGTATGCGTGACATGAACTTGGGCTGCAGGCTCAGATCGGCAAAGAGCAGTTTGCCCTCCTCGACTTTAATGCTCCCGATGTTATAGGAAAAACTCCCCTGGCTCTTTTGCACTCCAATGGATGCAGCGGGAACCGCGGATTCTTTTTTGGACACTTCCCGGGGAGGGGCCGAATTCGTGGCCGGTTGTTCTTTCATCAACTTCTTCAAATTGACGGTCTTATCCTCGGCTATGATCAATTCGCCGAAGGGCTTCGCAAAGTCTATCCGATCAACCTCCAGCTTGTTAGGTTCCAGGGTTAGCCTGAGACTCGGTACCCGCATGGCGGCAAACCCGAACAAAGGCTCTTTAGAGGAAGGCTGAAGGAGGTTAAGGTTATCGACTCCCAAACTGCCTTCATAGGATAGTTTTGATCCTGACTCCGGAACAGCGTAGCGCAACAATCCCTCGGCGGATATTGCAGCGGATTTGAGAGTCAGATCGAGAAATCTTGATAGGTACGGCTCGAATGGGGTTAAAACCAGTTTTTCCAGGTTAAACTTTGCTTCGACGGACTGGGAAGTCGGGTTAACTTTGCCCTGAAATGCAAATTTACCGCCCTGGTCGGTTGCCAATTTCAAATCCACTCCGATCGGTGACTTGCCGCCAATATTCTCAAGGCGTGCATTTAGGTCTGTGATATTGAATATGGGCCTCTCGGATAGACCGTAATCAGAAAAAGCGAATCGAGAATTCGCCAGCTCAAATTCCTTAATTAAAAAAGCCCAGGCATTCTCAGGGTGAGATGTCGGCACATCTACATTCGTTGTCGATTTATTGCCCCCGCCGGCAAACAGTATTGCCGCGTTTAATTTCCCGTCCTTGTCAATGCCCGCATCGAGATGGACGCCGTCCAGTCTGACTTTTGAAACCTGCAAATCTCTTCTTTTGAAATCCAGTTCAGCCGAATTCACCAAAAGCGACTTCGTCTCGAAAACCGGTCCCGGAGTAGCTTTTTTGTCTAATGTTGCTTCGGACAGGAAATCTTTTAATTCCAGTGAGTCTACTTTTATTTTTAGGCCTGGACCGTGAGTGGGCGGCTTCGGAGAGCCTCCGCTTTGGGCTGCGGCCGGTGCGGTCGATGTCGTGCGTACGATTCTATCAAGATTCATACGGCCGTCTTCGCCGGCTTTCAAGTGCAGTTTTCCACCTTCCGCCGAAATTTTGCCAACCATCAGGGAGTTCGATGCGAGGTCGAAGCTTGCAGATTCCACAGCCAGCTTGCCAAGTTCGAAAAAACTCCTGTTTTCGCCGCGAAGCTTCAGCGACACCCCGGAAAGTCCGACCGAGAGGTTTTCAAGAACCAGTTGCAAGTCCGGCCCATTTAAATCGAGACGGTAATCGGTGCTCAAATCCAGCTTTCCCGAGGGGTGATCGAGATTCAGGCTATCACTTATAAAGTTCCATGGAGTTTCGGCCATTATGCCTGAGAAAGAGATTCGCCCCTTTGTCGAAAATGGTAGGAGACATAACTCGCCTTCTGCCTGGAGAGCTTCGCTGGCGGTAGTCTTTGCAGAAATCGAACATGTCCCGGTATTTTTTCGAATGGTTGAGATGTTTTTGAAATCGAGTGAAATGTCCTTGATTGAGAGTGTGGCTGGGGAACTGGCGCGCGTATCGGTGACTAAAAGTTCGCCTCCTGTGACGGAAACACTCTCAAACAGAAACTTTGGCGGGTCTGAGGGGGGCTTTTGATCCTCCTCCTTAGACTCGGCATCATTTGCTTGAGTGGCGGTTACGGGTAATTTGATTGAGCCGTCCCGCTCGATAACGAGGTTTATCGTGGGCCTCTCAACAATCAGCTTGGCAAATCGGGCAGTCCGGTCAAACAGGCCGGATGGTTTAAATTCAATGAAGAGTCTTTGGAATCCGGCAAGCGGGTCACCTTCCGATCCATCGATTTTGAAGTCACTCGCCTCTATTGTCATTAGAAAGGGATTGAGACTGAGCTTGCCGATGCTGCCCAAACAGTTGAGATTATTTTTGCAGTACCTCGGGAAATACCAGACCGCCGTCATGGGGGCGATCAGAAAGCCCAGCATAGTGTAGAGGACCAAAATACCCGTAACGGCGAGAAAGTACCTGGAATACAGTATGCGGGATGCGACATTTTTCAAGGTCTTATCCTTCTGCTGTAAGTACGCGATTCAGGCCGGAGCGCAACAGAGCCTTTGTCTGCGCAGCTCCAAATCATATCCTGCACGGACTGAATTAATTCCTATCAGGGTGAATTCGAATTGAATCCCTCCATTCTAACCATAGATACCCAGATTTGAAAGTAAGCAGACGATAGAGGCAGTAATCTATGTATTAGACGAGATACGGGGACGGGTATTGTCCGAAATCATCCTGTAATGCGAATTCTCAAACAATTATTCAGCCCTGTCCAGCGGGGCATCTCCGACTTGGGCGCTTGAAAACCATAACATTCCAAGATCTTAAAAGACATCAATAATGTGGCCGTAAAAAGATCAGCGACTTCTTCATAACCGAGGCTCCGCGGAGCATGAGCCCTAAGTTGCGGCCATCCCTGGCAGAAGTGCTCGGAATGGAGAAAAGTTCCCTTACGGTATGGACATGGGAACAAAGATCATTACCATTCCACCAGAAAAAATGACGCCTATGGCCAGCCCATAAGGATGATCCGGTAAATAATCCGTTTATTTCAGGTCAAAGTACCTCGGTCTAACCCGTACCTAATCATTTAGTTTCGATACATGCCGCTGAGTTTTCCAGGGAGAGGAAACAATTGGGCAAAAGTGTATTGATAACCGGTGGGGCAGGATTTATCGGGTCATTCGTTGCCGATGAACTTCTCGAATGCGGCCACAAGGTTCGAGCATTTGACAGACTTGACGAACAAGTTCACGGCCCCTGGGCAAAAAGGCCCGCATATCTTGATCCCGATGTCGAACTGGTTGTGGGGGATGTAAGAGATCGAAGCGCCCTCGATCGCGCTCTCAAGGGGGTCGATGCCGTATATCATTTCGCGGCCAAGGTCGGTGTCGGGCAGAGCATGTACGAGATTGCCGAATACACCGATGTGAATAATATGGGGACAGCCAGGTTGCTGGAGGCGCTGGCGACACATCCGGTGGAACGACTGATAATAGCATCGAGCATGAGTATTTACGGGGAGGGACTGTACCGCCGGTCTGATCGCAGTCTTTGCGAAGGAACCGAAAGGAGCCTGGACCAGCTGAAGACAGGTGAATGGGAACTTCGCGATCATCTCGGAACACTTTTCCCAGTACCCACACCGGAATCCAAAACACCTTCTCTGGCTTCGGTTTATGCCCTCTCCAAGTACGACCAGGAAAAGATGTGCATGGTCGTTGGCCGTGCATACAATATTCCGACAGTCGCCCTGAGATTTTTCAATGTCTACGGTCCGAGACAGGCTCTTTCAAACCCCTACACAGGGGTGCTTGCTATCTTTGCCTCACGATATTTAAACGAACGCCCACCGCTAATTTACGAAGACGGACAACAGCAGCGTGATTTTGTAAGCGTCAGGGATGTTGCATGGGCCTGCGGACTCTGCCTCGATGTTCCGGAAGCTGTGGGGCGGGTTCTCAATATTGGCAGCGGCAATCGATATACAATTCGTGAAGTAGCCGAGTGCATGGGCGAAGTGCTTGGAACTAGACACATAGAGCCAGTTACCACTGGTAAGTACCGGGTAGGAGATATTCGACATTGTTTCGCCGACATCAGGCTGGCGGGTCAAATCCTTGGTTATGAGCCGCGAGTGTCGTTCGAACAGGGGCTGGTTGAACTTTCCGATTGGCTTGCTGGTCAGGCGGCTGTCGATCATGCGGCTTTGGCCGGTTCGGAACTTGCTGCACGGGGGCTCACATTATGAGTGGAAAGTTGTTGTACGGAAACCACCTGGTAAATGGATCCCGAAGGGTGAGCCGTGGTTTCAGGAGCACTCCTGGTAAGTGGCATAAAGCAGAGCGTCCAGTCCTGATCACGGGCGGATCGGGATTCATCGGGACCAATATGGCACACAGGCTTCTGAGCGGTGGACGGCAGGTGCTGATATTCGACAATTTCTCGCGGCCGGGGGTAGGGCAAAACACCGACTGGCTGAAAGAAATGCATGGAGACCGCGTCACTGTCTGGAGGGGTGACGTTCGAGACCGTGACAGGGTTGCCATGGCGGTTCAACAGGCTGGACAGGTCTTCCATTTTGCCGCCCAGGTGGCAGTTACGACAAGCCTTGTGGACCCATGTCTCGATTTTGAAGTTAACGTGAAGGGCACTCTTAACATTCTCGAAGCGCTTCGGGAAATGGAAGATCCGCCGCCCCTGGTATTTACCTCGACAAACAAGGTATACGGCGGCCTTTGCGACATTCTGCTTCAGAGGAACGGATCGCGCTATGAGCCTCTGGATGATCTTACACGCCGCAGAGGCATCAGTGAGCAGTACCCGCTGGATTTTCACAGCCCCTACGGGTGCTCGAAAGGCGCCGCCGACCAGTACATTATTGATTATGCCCGCACATTCGGTATCAAAGCGGCAGTATTCCGAATGAGTTGCATTTATGGCCCGCACCAGTTCGGTACCGAGGACCAAGGTTGGGTGTCTCATTTCCTGATTCAGGCTATCGAAGGACGGCCGATAACTTTGTTCGGCGACGGTTTACAGGTCCGCGACGTCTTGTTCGTCGAGGATCTTGTCGATGCGCTTATGCTGGCTCAGAAGAACATCGACAGGATTTCCGGAAATGCTTTCAACATCGGCGGAGGTCCTGAAAATACATTGAGCCTGGTGGAGCTTCTTGGAATCATAAGCTCAATTCACGGAAGGCACCCCCGCGTCGAACATAGGGACTGGCGTCCGGGGGACCAAAGATACTTCGTCTCCGCCCTTGACAAATTCCGGGCTGCAACGGGATGGTCTCCAGGGAAGACAATCCAGCAAGGTGTGAGTGCACTTTATCGGTGGCTGGTCGAGTCCCGCACCTCCTCCTATGTGGTAAAGCGTGAACTCATGCGCGTCTAGACTAAGTACAATCAAATTCGCTTTCGCTGAAAATCCCGTATACTTTGAACATCTGTAGGGTAGACACATCCAATGGTGTCCATCATGCATCAAGTAAGAGTTAAAGCCTGCTGATGCGCTATGCATTGATCAATCCAAACTGGGACTTCACGGGTAGTATCTATTTTGGGTGCCGCGAGCCTCATCTGCCCATCGAATTCGGCTATTCCAGGGCAATCCTGGAAAATCTGGGCCATGAGGTCCTGCTGATTGATGCGCAGCTTTTCGGGCTTACTCCGAAGCAGATCTTCGAACGCGTAGCGGCATTCTCGCCAGATGTTACCGTCGTTACGACTGCCCCGAGCTACCTTTTCTGGCGGTGTCCTCCTCCCGAGCTAAGAGTCCCCCGCAAAATCATCGAAAACCTGCGGGAGATTGGCGGAATAATGGTCGCCGTCGGCCCGCACGGATCCACCACTCCCCGGGTTGTTTTAAAGAAACTTGGTGTTGACCTGGTGTTGCGAGGTGAATTCGAAGACATCCTGCCAATGGTCGGGAATACTCCAAAAGAGTGGATACCTTCGGCCTGTTACTTAAAAGATGGCCAAATTAACTGTAACGGTATTCCGCGCTCGGTTGATACGCGTATACTGCCCGCACTCGACTGGCCCGTCGAGTTCATGGAGAAACACTTCCACCACCACCACCGCTTCGATACCGCCCCCTCAGGCCTCGGGGCTGAAATGGAGACTTCGCGTGGATGTCCTTTCCGGTGCAGTTTTTGCGCAAAGGAGAATTTCAGAAGCTGCTACCGCAAGAGGCCTTTCCGCACGGTTGTCGAGGAACTGGACCGGTTGATCGAAATGGGGGTCGAGTACATCTATTTTGTTGATGAAATATTCTTTCCAGACGAACGGCTGTTGAAAATGTTCAGCAGCCGCCCTTTTAAATTTGGCATTCAGATGAGAATTGATCTCTGGCCCGAGGAAATCCTCGAACTGCTTGGGCAGGCCGGGTGCGTTTCAATCGAGACAGGGGTTGAGAGCATATCCGAAAAAGGCAGAAAAATACTTAACAAAAATTGGAGGCTGGGATTCAAAGAGTTCAACGAGCGTCTTATTTTCGCCAAGACGCAGATCCCTTTCGTCCAGGCTAACCTTATAGCAACTGAGTACGACAATGCTGATGAAATCGAGGACTGGAGGGAGATGCTCAGGACTCATGGTGTCTGGGCAAACAGGCCCGTTCCGCTTTTTCCATATCCCGGCTCCCCTGGGTACAGAAAGCTCTGGGGCCCCCCTGACGATTTCGCTTGGGAGAGGGCTCACGAGCATTATCTAAGGTTCTTCACCCAATTCAGCGATATTCAAGAGCAACAGCCGCTTTCTCTAAATCAGCTCGAAAGCAATTGCCTCTCCGGCGATATCGAGGTCGAGAATAAATGAAACCAGTTTGCATGCCCAAGCGTGTTCTCATGACGGCTGATACCATTGGTGGCGTATGGACATATGCTCTGGAGTTAATAAGAAGGCTGAAGAATTACAATATCCAGGTAGGACTTGCCACTATGGGTGCCCCTCTTGCTCCCGAGCATGCCGTCGATGCGGCTAAACTGCCAAATCTGACGATTTTCGAAAGCACCTACCGGCTGGAATGGATGCAGGACCCTTGGGATGATGTTGCGAAGTCCGGAGAATGGCTGCTTGACCTGGAGCAAAGTTTCCGCCCCGATCTGATCCATCTGAACGGCTATGCTCACGCAGTGTTTCCATGGCAATCACCAGTGCTGGTGGTCGGGCATTCATGCGTCCTCTCGTGGTGGAAATCCGTAAACAAGGAATGTGCCCCGGAATGCTGGGATGTCTACCGCCGCGCCGTATCGGTGGGGTTGCACTCAGCCGACCTTGTTATTGCGCCGACAAAAGCAATGCTGGACTGTCTGGAAGAGCATTACGGAAAACTGCCGCGATGCAGGGTTATTCCAAATGGCCGCGATGCTTCCCTCTACTCAAGCACCGATAAGGAACCGTTCATTTTTTCGGCTGGACGCATATGGGATGAGGCCAAAAACTTGGGTGCTCTGGCCGCAGTATCCCTGCAATTGGATTGGCCCGTATATATTGCGGGCGAGAACCGCGCCCCCGATGGGGACAAAGTGGATTGCTCAGGCGTTTGCACCCTTGGGCGGCTCTCTCCCGTCGAGCTTGCCGACTGGTATGCCAGGGCGTCGATCTATGTCATGCCGGCCTATTACGAGCCTTTCGGATTGACAGTGCTGGAAGCTGCACTGTCGGGATGCGCCCTGGTACTGGGAGACATAAGCAGCCTTCGCGAAAATTGGGACGGCGCCGCAGTTTTCATTGCCCCAGACGATTCAGCGGAGATGAAACGGGTGCTTAACACCTTGATAGAAAACCGTGAATACCGGGATAACATGGCCTCTCTTGCACGGACACGCGCAGCGGACTTTACGCCTCAGCGGATGGCATCAGGCTACATTGATGGTTATAAGGAGCTGATCCAGATGAAAACACCGGAGATTCATTAGCGGTAAAGGTTTTAAGTGATGCGGATTGTAATGTTTTACCACTCGCTCATATCCGATTGGAATCATGGAAATGCTCATTTCCTGAGAGGCATGGTCTCTGAGCTGATCTCACGTGGACATGAAGTGAGGGTTTACGAGCCGTCTGATGGCTGGAGTCTGAAAAACCTCCGCGCAGCTCATGGAAACGACCCATTAATCAGATTTCAGGGGGTATACAACCTGAAGAGCAACTTCTACGATTTTGAAACGCTTGATCTGGATGTTGTCCTCGATGGGGCCGACCTGGTGATCGTCCATGAGTGGAACGATCACGGCCTGGTTAAAAGAATAGGCGAGCACAGGGCATCAACCCGAAGCTACAGGCTTCTTTTCCACGACACTCACCACCGCTGCGTAACAGAGCCTGGTGACATGGCGGCTTATGACCTCACCCATTATGATGGCGTGCTGGCCTATGGAAGGGTCATAAGAGACATTTACCTTGAACGGTCCTGGACGCAAAGAGCCTGGACCTGGCATGAGGCTGCGGATATCAGCATCTTTCGCCCGCATCATTCATCTGAATGCGCAAAAGAGCGGCAGCTTGTTTGGATCGGTAACTGGGGTGACGAAGAGCGGACCTCGGAGCTGATGAAGTTCTTTGTAGAACCGGTAATGGACCTGAAGCTCGATGCCCAGGCTTATGGAGTCAGGTATCCGGGGCGAGCCATCGCCGAACTAGCCCGGGCAGGAATTGCATACGGCGGCTGGCTTCCGAACTTCGAGGTACCCCGGATCTTTGCCCGATTTGCGGCAACGGTTCACATACCGCGCAGGCCCTATGTGGAGGCCCTTCCCGGTATCCCGACCATCAGGCCCTTTGAGGCCCTTGCATGCGGGATTCCACTGGTATGCTCGCCCTGGAATGATGCGGAAGGACTTTTCACGCCCGGAAAAGACTACCTTGTGGCCTACGATGGCAGGCAGATGCGGCGGCATCTCCAAGCAATTCTCAACGATAAGGGCCTTGCGGAGGAATTGTCATCGCACGGCCTTTCCACAATCTTGGCAAGGCACACCTGCGCCCACCGCTCCGATGAGCTTTTCTCAATTTATCGGCAGCTCGAATCTGGCAGAAACAGCGCCGGCTCCGGATCAAGCGTGCGCTACCAGGAGGTTCCACGGAATGTCCCAGGGGCTTAAAATTGCTTTTTTCGGTTCCAGTCTTGTTTCCGCTTACTGGAATGGCGCGGCTACTTACTATCGTGGAATTATTAGGGCTCTCGACGAACTGGGCCATAAAACCGTTTTCTACGAACCGGATGCATACGAGCGGCAAAAGCACAGGGACATCGCCGATCCTGACTGGGCAAACGTGGTAGTTTACTCGGGACAGGGTAAGGAAGGAGTGATGAAGGCACTCGAAAGCGCAAGAGGTGCCGATTTAATCGTGAAAGCAAGCGGCGTTGGAGTTTTCGACCGTCTCCTGGAATCCGAAGTCCTAAGCCTCAAAAAACCCGGGAACAAAGTTGTTTTCTGGGATGTCGATGCGCCTGCCACTCTCGACAGGATGCAATCCAACCCCGACGATCCGTTCCGAAAGCTCGTCCCGCGCTATGACATGATTTTTACCTATGGCGGCGGCGATCCGGTGGTGGAAGGATACAGGCAATTCAATGCCAGGGAGTGTGTCCCGATATATAATGCCCTGGACCCGGCCACCCATTGCCCGGTGGCCCCCGATCCCAGGTTCGCGGCGGACCTCAGTTTTCTTGGCAACCGCCTTCCTGACCGAGAGAGCAGGGTAGGCGAGTTCTTCTTCAGCGTTGCCGAACAGCTGCCCGAGTACCGGTTCCTTCTCGGCGGAAATGGCTGGGGAGATAAACCGATGACGGAAAACATCGGATATATGGGTCACGTCTATACAGCCGATCATAATGCCTTCAACTGCACACCGAAAGCAGTTTTGAACATCAGCCGCGAGAGTATGGCAAGATACGGTTTTTCTCCGGCGACCAGGGTATTCGAAGCCGCCGGTGCCGGGTCGTGCATCATCACCGACTACTGGTTGGGGATCGAGCAGTTCCTCGAACCGGGCCGCGAGGTGCTCGTGGCGAAAAATGGTCAGGAAGTGGCCGACATTCTGAAATCGCTTACGCCCCAAGAGGCAAAAAGTATCGGCAGAACCGCTATGAACAGGGTACTTTCAGAACACACATACTCGCACAGGGCGGCGCAAGTGGAGAAGTACCTGTGAATCGAGCTCCTCTCAAGATCGTAATACTCGGGCTTTCAATAACATCGTCCTGGGGAAACGGCCACGCAGCCACTTACAGAGGGATCGTAAAAGGATTGAATGAAAGAGGCCACGATGTGCTCTTTCTCGAACGCGATGCCGAGTGGTATGCATCAAACCGGGACATGCCGGTACCACCTTTTTGCAGGACCGGGATCTATTCAAATATAGATGAGCTGAAGGAGCGCTTTACTTCAGCTATACGTAATGCCGATTTCGTAATAGTGGGTTCTTATGTACCCGAGGGTATTGCTGTCGGTGAGTGGGCGACCCGGACGGCACTGGGCAAAACCGCGTTCTATGATATCGATACTCCAGTGACGATAGAGAAGCTCGCGTCCAATGAGTGCGACTATCTGGCCCTCGAGCTTATACCCAGATATGATATCTACCTCTCGTTTACCGGGGGGCCAACACTCGACAAGCTCGAAAAAGAGTATGGGGCCAAAATGGCAAAGCCGCTGTACTGTTCGGTGGATCCTGATTTGTACTGGCCCATGGCATGCGAACAGAAGTGGAATTTCGGCTACATGGGGACCTACAGTCCGGACCGCCAGCCTCCTCTCGACCTCCTGATGATAGAGCCGGCACGGAGGTGGGGGGAAGGGCGCTTCGTCGTTGCGGGCCCAATGTATCCCAAAAACATAAAGTGGCCTGGCAATGTCGAGAGAATCATCCACGTAGCACCCGACAGACACTGCGCTTTTTACAACTCCCAGAGATTCACACTCAATGTGACGAGGGCCGACATGATCCGCGCCGGATACTCTCCGAGCGTTCGGCTTTTTGAGGCTGCACTTTGCGGGACGCCGATCATAAGTGACTACTGGGCCGGCCTCGAGGAATATTTGGAGCCTGGCTCCGAGATCCTTATTTCAAGGTCATCGGATGACACTCTCGGCTTCCTTCTCGGAATATCTGAAAGGGATGCAAAACTCATAGGAGAGAGAGCCAGAGCTCGAATACTCGACCTGCATACCTCTAGGCATAGAGCAGTGGAACTGGAAGAGCTAATCCGCGGATTGTAGGCCGCTCCATCTCGAACCCGGTAGAGAGGGCCATGATCACCCATGTCCAAATTCCTGTTAATCAGGCACGGAAGCAATCCCACTGTCGGCAAACTCCTGGCGGGGAGAATGCCGGGGGTGCACCTCAATGATGAGGGAAAAGCTCAAGCTGAGACATTGGTAGAGCGGTTAGGCGGAATACACATAGATGCTCTCTATTCCAGTCCGCTTGAGAGGACCATGGAAACCGCTGCCCCACTTGCCCGACGCCTGGGACTCGAAGTCCGGGCAGACCGAAATTTCATGGAAGTAGATATAGGCGAGTGGACCGGCCGCGATTTTCATGAATTGGCAAATGACCCCGTGTGGCGCCACTACAATGATTTCAGGGCCGGGACGAGGCCTCCTGGTGGTGAACTTATAATTGAAGCCCAGGAAAGAATGATTGCCGGAGTTGAAAGGCTTAGACAGGAATACCCGCAAGGAACTGTTGCCATATTCAGCCACGGGGACCCTATTAAATGTATCATTGCGCATTACATCGGCATCCCACTTGATTTTCTACTCCGCCTGGAGATCAGCCTGGTTTCAGTCAGTATAGTCTCCGTACATGATTACGGCCCAAGAATACTCTGCGTGAATAACACAGGAGAGGTACCGAACTTTTTGCTTTCCGTTCCCTAAATTCTGATTTTTTGGGCTACCACGGCGCGAATTCAGTGACCTTGACTTTGAAATTTTTGAAGACTATATACAGTGCGAATTCTTGCCGGATGGGAACCATCCTCTGCAATTGTTTCACATATGAAGGTTTTCTATTTTGCCGTTTAGGAACATCGTCATCTTCTTCAGCGCCCTTTTTTATCTGCTCACCTTAACGGGAATCGGCGGTAAGGCGGTGTTCTGCTATAGCTCGGTCGGGAGCGTCACTGTTGAAGAATCGGAAAATGGCTGGTCGTGCAGCCCTTCCGCCAAATACAAGAAGGGTGCGCGCTTTGGCCATGGATTGATTACAGGGCCAGTATTTCCCGAAAGTTCCTGTGATCCGTGTATTGACCTGCCACTCACGTTTACCAGCCTTGTCGATTCTCCCCGCCATCTGCAACATGCATCATCTTTTTATGAGCCTCAATTTTTGAACACAACCTTGAACCGTATGAGCAGGACCGCGCCTCATGCGGGGAATTACATTGTCAGGCCATTCCTGCCCGCAAGGGACGTCCTGCATAACTCGATGGGTAACATCATCCTCCTGATTTAGACCTCTCCAAACCACACATAACCTCAATATACTTTCAGTCATTCCTCGATCTTCTGGAGCAGTACGTTTCTTACTGTTACTGCCCTCCCGAATAAGGGCTTTTTAGCCCGTGTGGAGCAATGAAATGCATAGTCGATATTTTTGGCTTTTTTATCTACTGCTTTGCCCCCTGATTGGTTGCGCCTCAATCAATGATTCGAGTGTTCAGCCAAATCCCATAGCACCGGCCTCTCTGTTGGAACAGAACATAGTTGAAACGCGTGGCTCCGGTCTTCAGGATCCCGGGCGGATTGAATCATGCCCGGATCCCACCAGGGTCATTACGCTCCGGGATGCTCTTTCTCTCGCTCTGCTGAACAATCCTGAACTTATGGGAGCATCGTGGGAAATTCGAGCCCTCGAGGCGAGAGCACTCCAGGCAAGGGCTCTCCCAAATCCCGAGTTAGGGGTGGTTGTGGAAGAATTCGGTGGGAACGAAGTTCGAAAGAGCTTCAATACAGCCCAGACAACGCTCCAACTCAGCCAGTTGATTGAGCTTGGTTCCAAGAGGGCCAAAAGAGTGCGGCTTGCGCAACTCGATAAGAGCCTCGCTGCCTGGGATTATGAAATAAAACGGCTTGATGTCCTTACCGGGGTATCAAAATCATTTGTGGAGGTCCTGGCTGCTCAGGAGCAGGAAGCATTAACGTTGGAGTTGCTGCGCCTGGCGGAGCAAGTCTTTAATTCGGTTTCCGAGCGCGTAAAGGCAGGCAAGATTTCTCCTCTGGAGGAGACGAAGTCTGGAGTAGTCCTTTCCAATGCAAAGATAGAGTATGAGAAGGCAAGAAATAATCTGCAAGCTTCACGGTACAGACTGGCGGCAATATGGGGCCGGCAGTATCCGGAATTCGAAAAGGCGGCTGGAATACTTGATGATATCAAGCCGATACCATCCATTGATGATTTGCGGAATCTGATTTCAAGAAATCCAGATGTGGCGCGTTATGTTCATGAGCTTGAACAACGCGCCGCGGCACTGGAGGTCCAAAAGGCAAGAAGAATCCCGGACTTAACAATTAGCGGAGGGGTCCAGCACTTCAGTGAAAATGATGAAGACGCCCTGGTGGTTGGTGCCACCATACCCATCCCGCTGTTCGATCAAAACAGGGGCGGAATACTCGAGGCAAGACATAAGCTTTCAAAAGCCAGGGAGGAATACAGGTTCGCCCAGGTTAAGGCCGGCTCTGGATTAAGTGATGCATACCATTCTCTTTCTTCTGCTTACTCCGAAGTACTGAGTCTAAAAAAAGATGTCCTCCCCGGAGCCGAACAGTCATTCAGAGCGTCTCAGGAGGGTTTTCGCGAGGGCAAATTCGATTTTCTCGAGCTGCTTGATGCGCAGAGGACTCTTTTTTCGGCAAGGATCAGGTACATAGAGTTTTTGGCAAATTACCACAAAGCGGCGGCTGAGGTGGAACGATTAACCGGTGATGGCTTCGATGCGGCGCTTACCAAGGCGAATGGAACCGAAAACAGGGCATCGGGCGCTTCACAAAGAAACGAGATTGAATAAAGCGGAAATTGGACGATTTTTGGAACCGCTACCGAAAGTCACGTCCAAAGAGGAGAATCCTACGATGAGATATAAAATCGGAATTACCGTCCTCGCATTGATATTCCTAGTAAGCGGTGCAACGGCATGGCTGAATCGGAGTAACAGTCCAATTTCGATGGAAGCCAACGCTGAGACTGAACCTGCCTCCCATAAAGATCATGGTGGTCATTCCAAGGGTGAAGCAGAAAAGTCCGATCCTCATAAGGAACACGCAGATCACCGCGAAGGTGAAAGCGAAGCGGCCCATGAGGGCCACAGCGAAGAGAAAGTACTGGTTCTCACCGAATCGCAAATGAAAGCGAATGCCGTCAAAATCGCGCAAGCCGGTCCCGGGGAGCTTGCGGCCCAGTTGGCGCTGCCGGGCGAGGTTAGGCTCAATGCAGACCGTGTCGCCCATGTGGTCCCCCGTGTGCCCGGGGTAGTGCGGGAAGTCTTTAGAAGTATCGGTGATGAAGTGAAGACCGGCGAGATAATGGCTGTCCTGGAGAGCCGGGAATTGGCCACTTTGAAGGCCGCCTATCTCGCGGCAAGGGAGCGAGAGGAGCTGGCCCAGGCAACGCTCGGCCGGGAAAAGCGTCTCTGGGAAAAGAAAATTTCCGCGGAACAGGATTATCTCGTTGCAAAACAGGCCCTGGCCGAGGCGGTGATCAATCGTAGAAGTGCTGAGCAGCAGTTACACTCGGTTGGTTTTTCGGACAAGTCGCTGAAAGAAATCCCTGGACAGGCGCATCTTTCCTACACTCGCTACGAAATCAGGGCCCCTTTTGACGGGGTAGTCATTGAAAAGCACATCACGCTGGGCGAATCACTGAAGGACGATGCTTCCTGTTTCACGGTTGCCGATCTGAATACGGTTTGGGTCAACCTCAATGTCTATCAAAAAGATATCCCGGTGGTTCGGAAAGGTCAGGAAGTACTTATCAGCACTGATGGAAATCCCTATGAGGGCATCCGGGGTTTGCTTGATTACATAGGTCCGGTCATGGGAGAAGAGACCAGGACATCCACTGCGCGGGTCGTTCTTTCGAATAAAGCGGGCCAATTTAAGCCGGGCCAGTTTGTAACCGGATTTGTTCATATCGAAAAAGATCCTGTGGCTGTTTTGGTACCTAAGACAGCCCTGCAGACCATCGAAAAGAATCCTTCCGTTTTTATCAAAACAGAGGAGGGATTTGTGCCGGTGGCTGTTACCGTTGGGCGCAGCAATGACAATTTTGTGGAAATCCTGGAGGGATTGGAGCTGGGCCGGGAATATGCCGCAAGCGGCACATTTATCATGAAAGCAATGCTCGAAAAAAGCGATACACACGCCCATTAACGAGCCGACGCGTTCGTCTCGACAGCCATTGGCTTTGGAGAATAGTATGGAATCCCATGGATCTTTGATAGACAAAATCATCCATTCATCGTTCAAACAGAAGTATGTCGTTTTGATGCTGGTCGGGCTGGCTATGGTCTTCGGCATCACTGCCTATCAGAAAATGCCCAGGAACGTCTATCCCGATATTACCATTCCGGTATTCACGATTGTTACAGAAAATGAATCGATGGCGACCGAAGAGATCGAGATGATGATAACCCGTCCGATGGAATCGGCTATGAACGGGCTTCCCGGTGTGCGGCGGGTCCGGTCTCAAACCACCCAAGGACTCTCTTCGGTAGTTGTGGATTTTGATATCGAGACCGAATTCTGGCGGGCCCGTCAGTTTATATCTGAAAGAATGGCGCAAGTAGCAGGACAACTGCCTCCCGGAACGGAACCGCCTACCCTGGCAAGCGCCACCACCCGCCTGGCGGAGGTCTACGAATTCTCAGTGGAAGGGGATCGGTCGCCAACAGAACTTCGTGAAATTGCGGAGTGGCAGATCCGATACAATTTGTTAACTGTCCCGGGTGTTGCGGAAGTGCTGAATATGGGCGGCTATATGCGCCAGTATCGTGTCACTCTGGACCCCAATAAGCTGACTGCCTATAAGGTGAGCCTGGCGAGGATCGAAGAGGCGGTTCGCAGCGGCAACGAAAACGCAGCCGGTGGATTTATCAGCACCGGAACAGTGGAATACACCGTTCGCGGAATCGGCCGCTATGACTCGGTGCAAGATATCGGAAGCACCATTGTGGGATCGCGTGACGGCGTGCCCCTTTTCCTTCGCGATGTCGCAACCATCGAAGAAGGCACGGCCATTCGGCGGGGGATTGCCAGCAAAAACGGCAAGGAAACGGTGGTGGCGCTAGTCATCAAACAACCCCTTGCCGACACGGTGACAGTGGTAGAAGGTATTACCAAAGCAATTGATGACATGAGAGCAACTCTCCCCAAAGATGTTCGAATTGTCCCTTATTACGATCAGACCAAACTCATTCACCATGCGCTCTCCAGTGTGACGAATGCCATTCTGGTCGGCTCCGTTCTGGTGATACTGGTGCTTCTGCTCTTTCTGGGGCATTTCCGGAGCACTCTGATTGTAGCAATTTCACTGCCTCTGTCCGTTTTGATTGCCGGAATCCTGATGCGGCAGTTTGAGATTGGACTAAACACCATGTCTCTTGGTGGGCTGGCCATTGCGGTTGGTATTATGGTCGATGCCTCCATAATAATGGTCGAGAACATTTATCACCGATTTTATCAGAGCCGGAGCAATATCCACGTAGCAAAGGTAAAAGAGACGGTTGCCCATAGGGCTGCAATAGAGGTGGGGCGCCCTATAGCCTTTGCAACACTCATCATTGTTGCGGTTTTCCTGCCCCTCTTTCTCATGGGCGGTATAGAGGGGCTTCTTTTCCGTCCACTTGCCGTAACCGTGGCGGCCGCCATGCTGGTGGCTCTCGTGCTTTCCCTTACCCTCACGCCCGTTTTGTGCAATCGTTTTCTGCAACCCAAAAAAGGAGTGGACGGCCAGGGCGAAGTCAAGGTGGTCAAACTCATCAAGCGCGGATACGTACCTGCGCTCGAATTTGCATTAAACTATCGCGGGACCGTCATCATGGTGGCCTTTGCTCTCCTGATCCCTACAGCAGTAGGAGTGATGAAGGTAGGTAAGGATTTCATGCCCAAGCTCGATGAGGGATCATGGGTTATTTCAACGACTACTCCTCCCGAGACGGCCTTGGAGCAAAACAACCACATTACAGCCCAGATAGAAGAGATCCTGACCAAAAACCCGAACATCACGACCGCGGTGCGTCGCAATGGTCGTTCCGAGCGCGCCATCGGCTGTGTCCTGCCGGTCAATTCCGGCGAAATAATCGCTAATCTCAAACCGAAGGAAGAACTTACCAAGCCAACCGATGAAATACTCGCAGAGGTGCGTGACCAGGTGGAGCACATCCCTGGAGTTGCTTCAGCTTTTGCACAAATGCTCCAGTTGAAAATCGATGAGAGCCTTGAAGGAACGCCGGCACCTCTCCAGGTGAAGCTCTTCGGCCCCGATATGGAAGTTTTGGCCAGGAAGGGCAAAGAAATAGAACAAATTATGCAAAAGGTGCCGGGGGTGACCGATATAAAAGCTTCTCAGGCCAAGGGCATTCCGCAGTTACAGGTGCAGGTAAATCGCGATGCCGCTGCCCGGTACGGCATATCCGTCAAGGAGATTTCGGAAATAGTCAAACTGGCGATTGGAGGGGAGGAACTTACCCAGCTCTGGAAAAACCAGAGGAGCTACGGCATTTTTGTGCGTTTCCCCGATTCCATGCGCGACACGCCGGAAGCGATTCAGAATTTAATGGTGGATACCCCTGCCGGGCAACGCATTCCCCTTTCCCAGGTGGCGAATGTGACACTTTCTGAAGGTCCGAATGTTGTCTGGCGAGAGGCGATGAACAGACGCTTCAGTGTGGATGCCAGTATTCAGGGGCGGGATTTGAGCAGTGTGGTCGCGGATATCAAGCAAGGTCTTAAAAACATACAGATGCCGCCAGATTACTATGTGGTTTTCGGAGGACAGTTTGAGAACCAGCAGCGCGCCATGCGCTCACTTGGAATCGCTTCAGCGGTGGCGTTGACCGTCGTGTTCATGTTGTTGTTTGTGGCTCTATACTCGGCATCACACGCCGCGATCATTCTCGCTACAGTTCCAAGTGCTTTCATAGGTGGGGTGGCCTCGCTGCTCATAACTGGTGAGAGTATAAACGTCTCTTCGGCAGTGGGATTCATTGCCTTGTTCGGCATTGCGGTGCAGAACAGCCTTGTATTGCTAACCCAGACGCGCGATTTTATCGCCGAAGGCCACACCAGGGACGAGGCGATTCGGTTGGCGAGCATACAGCGATTGCGGCCGAAGCTCATGACCGCCTCGTGCGCCGCCCTGGGGCTTCTGCCGATACTCCTGAGCAGCGGAGTCGGTGCGGAAATCGAGAAACCTCTTGCGATTGTTATGGTCGGAGGGCTTGTAACATCGACCCTGTTTACCCTCCTTGTTCTACCGGCAGTTTATCTGGCCCTGGAGGATGCAAAAGACCATGCGCGTAAGCATATCGGTATCCTTATCAACAATACAGGAAAAGCAAGTACCTGAAACCTC
This sequence comes from Desulfarculales bacterium UBA702, assembly GCA_002298165.1. GTDB lineage: Bacteria > Desulfobacterota > Syntrophobacteria > Syntrophobacterales > Syntrophobacteraceae > SbD1. The sequence continues at coordinate 17,218 of DBMI01000030.1, read as the reverse complement.
ATGTCTTCCGGCTGAAGGCCATTTTGGTAGAATGGAATAATCTCTAAGAGAAGAGGGGACGGTATGATGATTTCTAAATTGCTGTTTGTCAGTTTATCAATTCTTACGGTAGTTCTTTTTGGCTGTGCGACTGGTCATCAGCATCAGGATAAAGCTCTCGTAGATGGATCCAGGATAGATATTATACATTCAAAAGATAAGCAGTTCGAACTTAAGGAGGTGCGAGTTTCCCAGGATGGAAGCGATCTGGTTGTTTTTGGCAAGGTTAAAAAGAAGGGCTCCATCTACACCTCTTATAATGGACACATAGATATTGCTTTAGTTCAACCGGATAAAGAGATAGTTTTGGAAACAGCTGAGTATAAGCATTTTCCATCCGAACAAGTTTTATCAGCATTCGATGTTCATTTTCCAGGTGCCATATCACGGGAAGCCAGAATTCTTATTTATCTTCATCCAGTGGATGGTAATGGTATGGAACATTCAAAAGCTGTAGAAATGTTGATATCAAAAAGCAGGTAAAGACATTTCTCAGGTTGCATATCCCCGGAATTCGATTTTGGCCACGGGGCTGCTGACTGGTTAATTACTGGCGGTGGTCCATGTTATGGCGCGGTCTCCTGGATTTCTTTTGCCCAAATGAAATTTGTGGCAGATGCAGGTGAGGATAAGAGGCGAGAGGTCGTAAGAAAGATGGTAGCCCGGATTCATATCCGGGNNCCGGGTGCGGAGCACAAGATGCCGTGCGGAATCACCGGAATCGGGATGACTCTCGGCTGCCAAACAGTGAGGGAACAGTTTGGCAAAATGGTATCTGTCTGAACTGTGGAGTTGAAAATACTGCTAAATCGCAGTCCTCTTGCGCTCCGCGCCCGGANNGACCGCGTCATGCCCTCGACCGAAGGTCTCCAATTCAAAACCAGTTGAAACCTTCGATCTGCGCGGGGTAGCACGTTCGGGACTGCTGCCCTTTCGGAAGCATTGCGAAACAGGGCTCATTACCGTGGCAGCTGTTTAAAAATGGTATGAATAAGATATACTTACCTAAAACGACCAGAGGTGGAGACAGAGATAAATACCTTCCTGCCGTATCCTTCTTTTTCCGAATCCGCACGGGTGCTGGATGATAAGCGCCTTGGAAAGCAGAGGCTCGAAGTAGTCCAGATTCTACTGGTGCTAGCCGGACGAAGGAAAGGGTGGAGAGGGCATCCCGCTGTTCTGATGTGGCGCGGGTACGAAACGTCACTTGCGGAGTACGGGATTGAAATTTGCCGCGAGTGGGTAAGGAGGGGCTTTCGGGACAATATGGGACAAAAGATCCGCGAGATTTCTTCTTTGTCGGACAGCATTTCAATTAGCGAAAATCCACCATGGCTCGGGAACTCCGAATTCCATCGCTCCCACCAGAGTAACCTGCTTCGAAAAAATCCCACCCATTACGGGAAGTATTTTCCAGGCGTGCCTGACGACCTGCCTTATCTTTGGCCGTCTGAAGCGAAATACGCAGAAACGGAGAACTAGATCCACGAAATTTGTGTTTCCATCCCTGCCGGAAAAACTTGCCAGGCATTACCTTAATTTATGTTTATGTACTTCGCGCTCATGGGTTCGGGATGAACAAAGTTGCCCGGAATAGGAGCGTCAGGAGGTGAGGTGATACCATGGTTAAATCTTACAGTGTTCTACTCATAGAGGATGATGAGGACGATTACCTTATCATCAGGGACCTGCTGTCGCAGATCAGCGTGTCCAGATTCGTTGTTGACTGGGCCGATACATACGAAGCTGGATATGAGGCGATTTGCCGAAATACACACGATGTTGTGCTCCTTGATTACCGCCTGGGTGGGCGAAACGGGCTGGATCTTCTGCGGGAAGCAATCAGCAACGGTTGCCAGGCTCCAATTATTCTGCTCACCGGACAGGGAAATGAGGCGGTCGATTTCGAAGCGATGCAGGCCGGGGCTTCCGACTACCTGTTAAAAGAGCAAATCAGCAGGGAACTCCTCGAACGTGCCATTCGCTACTCCATCTCGCAAAAACAAACTGAAATAAACCTTATCAAAAAGACCGCTGAACTTGCTTTGGCTAATGAGGCGCTGATACTGGACGACATGCGTTTGCAGGCACTCTGGGAGTTAAGCCAGATGAGCAGTTCCTCCGAGAGAGAGATCGCGGCCTTTGTGCTGGACAGGCTGATCAGGATAACAGGAAGCCAATTCGGCATGTTCGGATTCATCGATGAGACTGAATCGGCCCTGATGGTTCATGCCTGGTCCAGGCGCATACTCAGGGATTGCATATTCCAACCGACTCCATGGCCGATCGAGGAGGCCGGTATCTGGGGGGAGGCCGTCATGAATCGTGGGCCTCTGATCATTAATGATTACGAAGGCTCAGGTTTGGTTTTAAAAGGATGCCCCTTCGAACATGTACCGGTTTTTCGGGTCATGAGCGTCCCGCTGGTGATTGGAGACCGTATTGTAGCTGTTGCGACAGTTGCCAATAAGGAGAGTGGCTATAACGAATCGGATGTCAGGCAGGCAGGTTTGCTGCTTGATGGGATGTGGCGCCATATCGAGCGGGAACGCGGCGAAAGGGCTTTGCGGAACTCAGAGAGCCTTGCCGCGATGGGAAAAGCTTTATCCAGTGTAGCCCATGATATCAAGACTCCCCTGATCGCAATAGGCGGGTTCGCCCGGATGGTGCATAAGAATCTGCATAAAGGTTCAAAGGACCGTGAAAGACTCGAAATAGTTCTCAAGGAGACCGAGCGACTCGAGAAGATGCTCCATGAGATGCTTGACTTTTCCCGTCCCCTGGAACTCCAAAAGTCGCCTGAAAACCCCTGCCGACTCGTAAAGGAGACACTCTCAATCGTAAGCAGCATGGCTGAGGAAAGACAGGTATATCTTGATGCAAACCTTCGCCAATGCGACACCCCGGTTCCCGTTGATGCAACACGAATGAAACAGGTACTCATAAATCTTGTAATGAATGCAATCCAGGCTTCGCCCAAGGGTGAGGTAGTAAAAGTCAGCGTGCATCGCTATAAACGCGACACTATTTTCGATGTGGCCGATTGCGGCTGCGGGATTCCATTCGAAAAACGATCAGAGATCTTTTCTCCCTTCTTTACCACAAAACAGGAGGGAACAGGTCTGGGATTACCAATAGTCAAGAAAATCATCGATGCCCACAAGGGGCACCTGGAGATCCTCGACAACCCCGAAGCCGGCGTTACCTTCAGGGTTGTTCTGCCGATGGCAGCTTAGGTAGTGGCCTGAAACAAAGGCCCGCGTTTACTCGTTGTCTACAGCCTGGTGAGAATAAAATAGAGATGCTGATGTATGCCCGTGCAGGAATAATTACAATAATCAATAAAGGCAAAGATGTTTGAGGAGAGCGGTAATGAGACCAGCTTGGAAAGGCTATTTAAAAATCGACCTTGTTTCGATTCCCGTACAGATATTCACGGCGCATACAGGTCAGAAGGCAATGCGATTCGATCTTCTTCACCGGCAATGCAAGACAAAGATAGCCGAGCAGTTCTTTTGTCCCGTATGCGACAGGACGGTAGGAAGCGATGAACTCGCAAAAGGTTTCGAATGCGAGAAAGGGGCTTGTGTTCTCGATTCAGATGAGGATTTCAAGGCAGCTAAGAACGAGACGAGCCGAACGGTCGAAATCATAAGGTTTGTTAACGAGGCACAGGTGGATCCAGTTTTCTTCTGCCACTGGTACTATCTGGTTCCTTCAGGAAAGAGCGCAATCGAAGCGTTCGCCCTTTTCCTGCAGGCTATGGCGGACGAAAAAAAGATCGCTCTTGCAACGGCGGTGATCGGTAACAAGGAACATCTGCTTGCAATCAGACCCCATGATGGGGAACTAGTTGCATTCACCCTCCATCATCCTGAAGAGATAAGCAGTCCCGAGGAAGTCAAGGAGGCCGGGAAAGTAAAGGCCGCCAGAATAGACCAGCAGAACCTGCGTCTTGCAAAAAGCCTCATTCGGAAAACCACCGGTGAATTCGACATCGAGGATTTGTCCGGCGAACATGGAAAGACCCTGGTGGAAATAATGCGAGGCAAAGGCCGAGACGAGCCTGCCAGTGCAAAGGTCCCGGAAAAGCAAAAGCGCCTGAGCCTTATCGATGCTCTGGAGCAAAGTATTGAAAGAGTGGGGAAAAGCAATCTCAAGGTCCGTCGATCCAGAAAGCAGGAGCCTGCGGCGAGGCCAAAGACGGCAAGGACGAGCCTGGAGGGTGGAAGAATGAGCTAAAAATTATGACGATGGGGTGGAGATAGTGATGAAAAAGGTTTTTTCGGCGGGACTTCTTTTCCTGATCATCATACCAATTCAGGTTTTCGGCGCCGATCTCCCACTGGATCGGATCAAACTTCCTCCGGGCTTTAAGATTAATCTGCTCACTAATGATGTGCCCTCAGCCAGGGAGTTGGTTTTCAGTCCAGCCGGCACCCTGTTTGTTGGCTCAATGAAGGGGACTGTCTACGCGATTTTGAATGCCGGTGATGAACACAAGCCTCACAAGGTCGTGATCATCGATAAAGGCCTGGATAAACCCGTCGGTGTCGATTTTCGTGATGGTTCTCTTTATGTTTCCGCTGTGAACCGCATTCTTCGATATGACAACATCGAATCAAGGCTCGACAAACCTCCCAAACCAGTAATCGTGACTGACGCATTTCCAATGCAAAGCGATCACGGGTGGAAGTTTATCCGCTTCGGTCCGGACGGTCTCCTTTATGTACCCGTTGGTGCCCCGTGCAATATTTGCAAAAGCGGGGATGAGCGTTTCGCTTCCATAATGCGGATGAAGCCGGATGGCAGCACCCCGGAAATTTTCGCCCGAGGCGTTCGGAACACCGTTGGTTTCGACTGGCACCCGGCTACCGGCCAACTCTGGTTCACCGACAATGGACGTGACCTGATGGGCGATAATCTTCCACCCGATGAACTCAATTATGCACCGGTCAAGGGAATGAATTTCGGGTTCCCCTTCTGCCACGGTGGCGACATTCCTGACCCGGAATTCGGAAAGGAACACTCCTGCAGTGAGTTTACCCCTCCGGCAATAAAGCTTGGTCCGCACGTAGCAGCTCTCGGCATGCGTTTCTACACAGGGAAGATGTTTCCAAAGGAATATCAAAACCAGATTTTTATCGCCGAGCACGGATCATGGAATCGCAGCAAAAAGATCGGATACCGAATTTCTCTGGTGCGCCTCGATGGCAACAAGGCTGTCAGCTATGAAGAATTTGCAAGTGGATGGGAAAGAAATGAAAGAACCTGGGGTAGACCCGCCGACGTCCAGGTCGCGCCTGACGGCTCTCTCCTGGTATCCGACGATTATGCGGGCGCAATTTACCGCATTACCTATTCACCTAATAGTCCCGGGCAGGCACATGCGGAGCCCTAAATCTCCGGAAAGCTCCACGTTTAAAAGGTTTCTCAGTTAGATCGTTTCTGTAGAGCAGGGACAAAGTCCGCCTGTTTCCTCCCATATGCCGTTATTGCACTTAACACATTTTCCCGATCTGCAAATGACTGATTGATCAGGATACTCAAACCCGGCAAACTTACAGAATTGCTGTTTAATCAGGTCAGCCATTATCGTCTCCTTTTTTCAATTAAATTAATCATTTGAAGCAGGAGAGTTTAGCAAAAAGCGTCCGCTCGGCCAGGTAGCGAGATCGCGATGAGCTGCCGTGGATTGTTGTAGATGTGTTTGTGGGAAGATGTGGGCATACGGACTGGCAGGGCAATCATAATGTCGGCACTATGCAATTAGGACGGCTTAGCCGGATTGGTTTTTGGGATACATGAAAAGGTGCTGTTAAGGCTTGTCTACCGCGAGAAGCTAACATGCCGGAGGTTGGCGGGATCAGTGAATGGTCTGTTGCCCAAACCCGATGCATGATCTTTCGAGATCTCAGCTTCGAACATCGTCATTCCCGCCCGGAAACGCTGCGGGAATGACGTTCATCAGGTTCGTGCCATCCAATCTTGCTTAGCGTTTTTCGAAAACTATTTGGGTAACAGCCTGAATGATGACTCCGCACTTCCTTTTTCAGGAACTGCAGGAAGCCTGATCAAAGGATTGTTCAGGCATTTCGGAAAGAACTCTTTCAAGTCTTAGCGCCTCGTCGAGGATCATTTTCGCATATTTGCCGGAATGAGAATGAGGGTCCAAAGATTCAGCAAGTCTTCTGGCATAGCCGCCGACAGCGGTAAGCGGATTGCGTATCTCATGCGCCACAGCCTGAAGAGTATAGTTTACGCTCCTGTCTTTCCGGTCTATAGAAGCAAATGAAGGACATTTGTCCTTGGGTGTTTTCGTAGCGCATTGCGCAATTGTCCTGGAAATACGCAGCAATTCCTGATTGGCATCTTCCAGGGAGCCGAGGATGCTTTCCTGCCCGTCTACTAAAAGAGTTCCAATTTCCGTTTCCGTGCCGGACATGTATATTTTTATAGTTTCGCTGGCCGGGGCTTCAGCCGTTTCGCCGACCAAAGGGGATTGGCAGTCGGCAGGGTTGATTTCTGTGCTGCTTCGGACTACCTGGCCCATTCGATCAACGACTAGGATCCTGTCGGAGGGGTAGCGTGAAGAGTAGCGCTCATAGCTCTGAATCAAATTCAATCGCTCCAGTTCCATCTGGAGCCTGATCTCGGTTGAGATGTGACTTGCTACCGAATAGGCAAGTCCGACAGCCTCGTCACGATAGTCGATGGCCAGAGTGGTGAAATCGATTACACCGATGGGCTCGCCCGTAAATGGATTCAAAATCGGAGAGGCAGCACACGTCCACTGATGCCAGCCCCTGCAGAAGTGCTCCGAGGCATATACATGAACGGAAGTCGCCTTTGTCAGGGCCGTCCCAATGCCATTCGTCCCAGTCACGGATTCACTCCATCTCGAACCTTCAACCAGGTTGGATTCATCCGCGGCCTTGGATCGCACCAGCGGATCTCCAGAGATATAGAGGATAGTCCCCGTGTCATCTGTTATGATCAAAATTCCAGGCAAACCGGAGATCACGTGCCTGACCCGTTCTACGATAGGAATGGCCTTATAGAGCAGGAACTCCTTATCCTTTTTGATCTGCTCAAAAATATCTCCGGGAAGCAACACCCCTTTTTGCATGTTCGAATCGATACCCATCTCACTGCAGCGCTGCCAGTCTTCCATAAGCATGCGGAAGTAAGGATCGGCAATGGGTTCCGAAGTGATTCCGTTTAGATGAACCTGTTCCCAGAGCTTGTCTAATTTGTTCCGGTCCTTAGAACCAATATATAGACTTCTGTTATTCATGGTTCCACCTATCACGCTTGCTTAATAGAAACATTAGCAATGGAGCTTATTCCAATATGTCGCTCAATAGGCTCGGAGCGTTCGTACAGCATCAGGCAGTGAAGAAACATCACGGGATTTGCAGGGGAAAGTTCAGAAGTGCGGAAGAGTCTTTGTGGAAGCCGTGCAGCTACTCGAGACACAGGCTGAGATTTAGTCAATTAGATATAACCCTCAAGCCGAGCCAAAGTCAATATAGGGCCAAAATGGCGGATGGGGGACTACAAGGCAATAATTGGTCACAAGAATAGACTGGGAACCCCTAGAGCTTCTCTGTGTTCCGCACTAGGCAACAAAACAACTTGCCCTGCCCACCCCGCCGATGTTGCCTAAATCATCCAGTGGTTAGTCCGAGAGCTTGCGGATGATGTGTTTTGCCAGCGTTTCGTTAACTTCATTGTGTCTTGGAACAGGTTGGGACATGCGGGTGGAAGGATTTTGATACCAGTCGTGTCTTGCTCCGTGGCGAATCAGTGTGCAGCCCATAGATTCAAGTTTTTTTATGAGTTCTTTTCGCTCACTAAACGGCCATTTCCTCGTGAATTTTAACCATGGGGATCTGTCCGCTCTCAAGATCTTTAAGAATATCCCGTAAATTTTCTTTCAGCTCATCCGGGGTTTCGCCCTGAGTCATGAAGTCGGGATATGCTTTCAGGTGGCCTATCCACATCCCGTCTTCTTCCTGCCAATATACAATCCCAACCGTTCTCATCAACTGGTTTTTCTCCCTCTGATCATTCAAGCTACTTTCCTGTAATTATAAGCATTTGATTTCGCCAAAATATTCAGGAGGTGTCTGAATGACAAAAAGGGAGTTACAGCTTTAGCCATAACTCCTTTTTGAGATAGGCGGGAGAGGATTTGAACCTCCGACTTCCACCGTGTGAGGATGGCACTCTCACCGCTGAGTTACCCGCCCTTGTTGCATATCGGCATATTTTATATCTGATCGACAGGCTCAACGCAATAGTCAATCGATTGCCGGTGGTTGGCTCCGTTAATGCGACCTTGTGGAACCAGGGATCAGGAAGGTTTCTTCTTGTTCATCGAGAGCATTTTGAGGCGCATGTAGTCATCTTTGGCTTGCTTGTCTTTTGGGTCAAGTTTCAAGAGGATGTCGAGCTTTTTGAGGGCTTCGGCGTAGTCTCCGGTGCTTTCATGAAGATCGGCGGCTTTGCGGAGATAGATTTTTTCCTTGGGCTGGAGCTTGATTAGGCCTTCCAGTTCACGTGCGGCCGCTTTTTTGTCACCCAGTTTCATGGCTGCGTGCAGTTGGAAGGTATGCAGGAGCACTGATTCCGGGTTCTGTTCGGAAGCTTCCTTGAAGAAGGCGCTCATTCCCTTGTAATCTTTTTTATCATCGTAGTACTTAAAAAGGGCATTCTGATAGGCGCTATTTTTCGGATCCATCTTCGCGAGTTCGTGAAGGACATCCAGTTCGCCTTTCTCATTCCTGAGCTTTCGATGGATATCGAGCAGGTATTTGCGGGACTGAATATCCTTGGGATCAAGCGCCGCGGCTATCTGAAAGCAGGTAATCGCCCTGTCGTATTTTTTGGCCTCGTAATACATGACGGCAAGGTTGTACTGGAGGGTGCGGTTCTTGGGCTGCATCTGGGCAAGCCTCTCGTAAACCCCCTGGAGAGCGGCCTTGTCATTGGATTTTTCGAGTATGGCTATGAGGTGGGTCAGGGCTTCCTTATGCTGAGGATTTTTTTGAAGAACAGCTTCATATGAGGCTTTCGCCTGGGATATCTGGCCCTTCTTTTCGTATAGTTCTCCAAGCTGGAGCCTGCTTTCAATATCTCCCGGGTTCTTTTCCAGATAACGATCGAGGGCCTGTGTGGCCTTTTCTATGTCATCGTTTTTTTTGTAGGTGACGAACAGGTTATAGAGAACATCAGAGTCCTTCACCCCGGCCTTTATCGCTCTTTCGTAGGTTGCGGCCGCGCGGGACCAATTTTTGGTGTCGCTGCTGAGTTCGGCCAGCGTGAGCAGTACCGAAGATTGGAAGGCCTTGGGGATTTCGTGCTGATATTTTTCAAGGAATTTCTCTGCTTCTTCTTTTGATTTCCTCTTCTTCAGGTAACTGATGAATTCCTTAAAGGTTTGCTGTTCTTCTGAAATCTTCAGAAGATCGATATAGACGCGCAGTGCGTCATCTGCCTTGTTCATGATCTGATAAACAAGAAGAAGGCGCTCGGAGATATTCTTGGATTTACCCGACTCATCTATTTCCTTATAGAGCCGAGCGGCTTCGGAATAGCGCTTGGTGTCGAAATAAAGCCCCGCAAGTTGGGTTTTTACAAGAATATTGGACTGGTTTTCATGAAGGGCTTTTTCGAGATACGAGATCCTCTTATCGACATCGGAGGTCGAATTGGCCTTCTGGAGCCAGTCTTTGGCATCGAGTTGGACCAGGAGTGAAACCTTGCCTATCGGCCTGTTCCAAAGGAGCGCGCGAAGCTCTATGGGAGTTGGGTTTTCAAAAGTCTCGTTCGAGAAGAGTTCGCGTATGGTTGCGGGATTTTTGGTTATCTTTCTAACATCGATTTCAGCCGAGACGACGCGGGTGCCCCAGGAAAGAAAACCGTCGGTTTTTATCTGGACCAGTTGGAGTGAGTCCCTCGGGTTTACGACAACCTGCTGGTCGGGTAGCAGAATAACTTCCTGACCGTTATGCTGAAACCTGAGTGCAACCAGCTTTTTGGCAAATGGGAGAAATGAAGAGAAACCGCCTTCCCTGGTAGCTATGAAGACAACGCCGGCGACTGCAACAATCAGGAAAACCGAGACCAGTATGAGGGCGAATCGATTGGATGTCCCCGATTCGGGCTCCTTTTTCTTGCCGCCTCGATAAAAGGAACCCGGAGACCCGTATGGATAGCCGCCCTTCCTGCTCATTTATGGTCTTGCTCCTTGCCCATTCCAGCCTGCTCGAAGATCCGCTTAAGCTCGTCGGACCTGAGGGGTCTATGCTCCCCCGGCTTCATACTGCCAAGGCGCACCGGACCGTAGGCTACCCTCTTTATCTTTAAAACCGCGTGTCCGACCGCTTCGCCCATGCGTTTGATCTGGCGGTTCCATCCCTGGTGGAGAACGATCCTGAGCCAGACCGCACCCGGAAGTTCTTCGATAATCTCCACTCCGGCTGTAGATGTCGTGCCTTCTTCAAGATCGACCCCGGAGCGCAGTCTTTCGAGAGTTTTGGCATCGGGACGGCCTTTTACTTTTACACTATAAATCTTTGATATGCCATAGCGGGGATGAAGCAGCCGGTTTGAAAGCTCTCCGTCATTAGTGAGAAGCAGGAGGCCTTCGGCATCGTAGTCGAGCCTGCCCACGGGAAATATCCTGGACTCGAACTCGGGCAGGTAATCGAATACCGTCTTGCGGCCCTGGGGGTCGCGCGCGCTCGTAATGCAGCCCCGCGGCTTGTAAAAAGCAATGTAGACAAGGTTCTGCTGCGATGATATCGGCTTGCCGTCGAGGTGTACTTGATCCTTCTCGGGATCGATCCGCAATCCGATTTCGGCCTTTTGGCCGTTTACATCGACGCGCCCCTGCAGGATCATCTCCTCGGCGCCGCGCCTGGAAGCCACCCCGGCCTGAGCCAAAAACTTTTGAAGTCGAATATCTGCCACTGTTTCCTGTTGAGCGTTGCGAGTTGCGAGTTGCGAGTTTCGAGTTTCGCGTTTCGAGTTTCGAGTTGCGCATTGCGAGCTTCGCGTTGCGAGTTTCGCGTTTCGAGTTTCGCGTTTCGCGTTTCGAGTTTCGAGTTTCGAGTTATGCATTTCGCATTTGGGTTGCTATTGCGACTTGGCGGGTGCGCCATGAATATTGAGTTCAGGTACCCGCGATACTAACCCGCAACCCGTAACCCGCAACCCGTAACCCGCAACCCGCAACCCGCAACCCGCAACCCGCAACGTTACTTCGAATTTCCCAGCCCGATAGCGCGCCTTACCTGCTCCATTGTGGCGGCTGACTCGTGCCTTGCCTTGTCGTTGCCGGCCTGGATTATCGATTTGACATCATCGGGCCGGCGCTCCAGTTGCAGTCGCTTTTCGCGAATGGGCGCAAGTTTTGCGATAACGTTTCGCATCAGGCGTTTCTTGCATTCCACGCAGCCGATTCGGGCCGTTCTGCACCCTTCGGCTATGTCGGCAACCTCGGTCGGCGTGGAATAAAGCTTATGATACGCGAAAACCGGAGAAACTTCAGGGTCTCCCGGGTCGTTTCGTCTGATTCTCTGCGGGTCTGTCATCATCTTGGAAATTTTATCGACGATCGACTCCTCAGGCTCGGTGATATAGATGCAATTCCCGTAGCTCTTGCTCATCTTCCTGCCGTCGAGGCCGGGAAGCACAGGCACTTCGGTCAGTAGCGGGTCGGGAATAGGGAAAATCTCAGTATTGTACATGAAGTTGAAACGGCGTGCGATTTCCCTGGTCAACTCGACATGGGGTAGTTGATCTTTGCCGACCGGCACACCGTTTGCGCGGTAAATAATAATGTCCGCGGCCTGGAGAACGGGATATCCAAGAAAGCCGTGGGTGGCAAGGTCCTTTTGATCGAGCTGTGTCTGCACTTCCTTGTAGGTCGGGTTTCGCTCAAGCCACGGCAGGGGCGTGATCATCCCGAGCAGAAGGTATAGTTCGGCATGCTCCTTGATGTCCGATTGGACGAAAAGAGTACATAGTTCGGGATCGAGGCCCGCACTCAGCCAGTCCATTGTCATGTTCCGGGTATTTTCATGAATCTGCTCAGGTGTAGCATAGTCGGTTGTCAGCGCGTGCCAGTCGGCTACAAAGAAGAAGCATTCATATTGATTCTGGAGCTGTATCCAGTTATCGAGCGCTCCGTGCAGATTTCCAAGGTGAAGGCGCCCCGTGGGACGCATGCCGCTCAGGATTCTTTTCCTTACCGCCATTTCGGGATTATCTCCTCTGCTTTTGTAATAGGCTCATAGAGAGCACTACATTAAAATGCGCATGAATAAAGTTATAACGGGATTAACTATATAACTCCATGCTCCCGATCCAATCAATAGGAGCACAATGAGCATGCCAAATCTTTCGGTTTGTTCAATTGCATAGGCTACCCTTATGGGCGCCAGGCCGACGACGATCCTGCCCCCGTCGAGTGGGAGTACCGGAAGAAGGTTTATTACCATCAGCACCAGGTTGAGCTGAATCGAGATTATCGCCATCTGCTGAATCGGGTCCTTCAGGTAGTTGTACCATATACCGCCTATGCCGGAGGAGGGGATGATCTGAGAAAGCGTGAAGTGATAGATAACCGAACTGATCACGGCTAGCAGTAAATTGGAAAAGGGCCCGGAAACTGCCACGAGTGCCATATCTTTTCGGCCGCCTCGCAGGTTTGCAAAGCTCACCGGAACGGGCTTTGCCCAACCGAAAACAAAAGGCGATCCGGTTAAAAGTAACACAGCAGGCAAAATTATTGTCCCAACAAGATCAATATGGACGATTGGATTTAAGGTTATCCGTCCGAGCACCCTGGCAGTGGGATCGCCCAACTTTTCCGCGACCCAGCCGTGGGCCACCTCATGAAGCATTATCGCAAAAAGCAGCGGCACCACCCAGAGTACCACCATCCCAATAAAGTTGCCCATACTACACCGCCGCTCCAATAAAAGGTTATAGAGGTCAAGGTGCGGATATATCAGTATCTATTCGTTTCCTCCACAAAAATAAACTTAAAGTGGCCTGCCTTTGCCGGTGTTGTTATGGATAGGAGAACCTGGGTCCAGACAGTGGCGCAGGACGGTGAGAGCACCGCAACCATCCAGCGAGGATCGTTTTCCCGCCTGTTCAACACCTGGATGACCACTCGGTTACAGCGGCGGTATCATTGAAGAGGTCTGGATGTTTTTTGCGCAGGAAAAGAAACTCCTCCTGTCTGCTTTTGACTTCTCCGTTTAGCCTTGCGTCGAGGGCCTCGTCGAGTAGGTTGCGATAGATGGGGCCGGGCGGTATGCCCATTTCCTTGAGGTCTTTTCCCTTCAGCTCGCTGGTAATGTTTCTGTATCGGTGGAAATAATGGCTTACAGCCTTTCGCGTTTCTTCCTTATCCGCTGCGGCCATCAGGAACAAAAGCTCTTCGGGTCTGAATGGCAGAAGAGCTCTGTAAATCTCGCTGGGCTTGTGTCTGTTTTTCTGGAAAAACACCCGGATGAGCTTCCCGGTATACTCAAGCGTCCAAAGTATGCGGTCCATCTGGGTGGCCGGCAGGAGGAGCCTTGCGCCGGCACTCAGAATCTCTTCACGCGGGAGATTTGAAAAGAGCGCGAGCAGGTAAACCCACCAGCGGTCCAGCGGTTCATCGAGAAAGCTCAACCTGTACCAGGATATGACCTGCTTGAGCCGCTCGAAGAGTTGCTGGTGTTTCTGATCGAAAATCATACTTGGAGCAAGGGCGGGCATCACGCCGAACTCGGCCATGCGGCGGATCGGCTGCACCGGGTCTTCTTCTTCGAGGATAAGTTGGATTTCGTGAAGAAAGCGCCTGCCTCCAAGCTTGTCGATAAGTCCCATGCGTACTGCGTTGCGGATGAGCGAAGCGGTCTGTTTGCCTATTTTGAAACCGAAGCGTTGCTCGAATCGTACGGCACGCAGTATACGTGTCGGGTCCTCAACGAAGCTGAGGTTATGGAGCACCCGGATGACTTTTTCCTTAATGTCCTTCTGTCCGCTGAAAAAGTCTATAAGATGCCCGAAATCTTCCGGATTGAGGTCAAGCGCCAGGGTATTGATTGTAAAGTCCCTGCGGTAGAGATCCATCTTTAGCGAGCTGAATTCGACAATGGGCAGGGCCGCGGGGTGCTGGTAGTATTCGAACCGCGCGGATGCAACATCAACCCGCAGATCTTTTGGAAAAATCAGCATCGCGGTATTGAATTTCTTGTGAAACTTGCACTTTATCTGCTGGCGCTGTGCAAATACTCGGGCAAACTCGATCGCATCACCTTCGACTACAAGGTCAATATCCAGGTTTGGTCGCCTGAGGAGCAGGTCCCTGACGAAACCTCCTACTGCGTATGCCTTGTAGCCGAGTTCCTCCGCGACTTTGCCGAATTCCTTCAGAAAATTGATAATATCCTTCGGGAGTTGTTCGGAAATTATGGATTTTATATTCCTTCGCTTCGACCAGTGGGCGAGGGCTGCATCATCGTATATGGCGGGTTGGTCTGCCACATGATCGTTCAGCATATAGTCGAGGAGGTCGCGGCGTGTAATGACACCCAGTACCTTGCCCTCATCCACTACGGGCAAAATACGCTGGTGCCTCTCGACCAGGTGGGTTTGAATTTCAAGGAGGTTTGCGGCAGGTCCGACAGCGGCAAAATCCATATTCATGAACTCCCGCACGCTCTGATTTTCGAGGCCGTGGAAAAGGGCCTTTTCAAGCACCTGGCGGGTTATCAAGCCAATTATGGCGCCTTGCTCGATTACCGGCATCGCGTTTATGTTATAGCGCACCATCGTCAGTTCCGCTTCTGCGATATCCACCTCGGGTTCGGTGTAGATGGCGGGGCTGGTCATCAGATTTTCCGCGGACGGGTAGGGGTGGATATGGGCACGCAGGACATCCAGGAGCTTTGCTTCCGCCTGGACTAGCGTAAGGTCCTTGATGCTCGCGGAAGCTGCCGTCGCATGGCCGCCTCCGCCAAACTGGGCGGAAACCGCCCCGACGTTCACCTCCGGAATGCGGCTGCGTGCGACAAGATAAATCCGGTCATCCATCCTTGCCAGGGCGAAAACGACATCGAGGTTTTGGATGTCGCGCAGCTTGTGGACCAGCACCGCAAAATCACCTACGTACTTGCCGATGGAGAGAGTGGTTATGCATACGTCAACGCCCAGGATCGTGTAGTTTTTGGCTGAAAGTATGAGTTCGTTTAGCAGATTTATCTGCTCGGCGGTGAGTTCCTGCGTCACCATGTCGGAGACGGCGTTAAGGTCAGCCCCGCAACGAAGGAGGTATGCCGCGGCCTCGAAATCTTCGGGGGTTGTCGAATTAAAAGTGAATGAACCGGTATCCTCGAAGATGCCAAGACTCATGATTGTTGCTTCTTCAGGGCTAAGTGGGATTTTCCGCTCCCTTAGGATTTCCGTCAGAAGGGTCACGGTCGAGCCGACCGGTTTTAGTACAATTTGGGAAGCGCGAATATCATCCTCGGCACGAGGATGGTGATCGTAGATGTGGACGTCGAGACCGGGTTTTCCGAGAATCTCGACAAATTTGCCGATTCGCGAAGACTGCCTTGTGTCCACGAGAATCAGCCGGGTTACCTTGTCGATATCGATATCTCGAAGCCTTTTGAAGCCATAGATGTAGACCGTGGATTTGATGAAGTATTCGCGGAGGGTCCGCTCCTGTGAGCCGGGAAAAACCAGTACCGCCTCGGGGTAGAGTTTCTTCGCGGCGATCATGGAGCCCATGGCGTCGAAGTCGGCGTTTATATGAGTTGTAATTACTTCCATTCTATTTAGTGCCCCTCACTCATCCCTTACCGAGAGGGCAGGGTGACCGGCGGTTCCGGACTTACGGCCTGGGATGGAAATTGCGGTGGATTTCCTTCAACCGCTCCCTCGCAACGTGCGTGTATATCTGGGTAGTTGAAATATCGGAATGCCCGAGCATTACCTGAAGCGAGCGCAGGTCGGCCCCGTTTTCGAGAAGGTGTGTAGCGAACGAATGCCGCAGCATATGCGGTGTGATATTCCTGGAAATTCCAGCCGACAGGGCATGGCGCTTGATTATCTTCCAGGCGCCCTGTCTCGAAAGACTTTCTCCGCGCGAGTTCAGAAAAACTTCCGGGGCAAAGGACCTCCTTTTCAGCAAAATGGGACGCCCGAATTGCAAGTAAGCCTTCATGGCCTCCGATGCATGCTCTCCCATCGGAACCAGCCTTTCCTTATCCCCCTTGCCATTGACCACCAGGTAACCGGGTTCGAGGAAAACCTGATTCAATGGAAGAGCGGTCAATTCGCTAATGCGAAGTCCGCAGGCGTACAGGGTCTCGAATATCGCCTTGTCACGAAGACCCGGCGGAGTCGATGGATCGGGCCGGGAAAGAAGCAACTCGATTTCCGCCGCGCTTAGTACCTTCGGCAGTTGAGCGTCGAGTTTGGGAAACCTGACCAAAGCGGCCGGGTTTGCTTTAAGGCGCTCAGTCATAACAAGGAATTTGAAAAAAGAACGAAAAGCCGCAAGCATTCGCGCACGCGACCGGGGTGAAAACCCAGACCCCAGCTCATTAATATACCCATTTAAATCTTCCCGCGAAACTTCCTCCCAGGAACGTGTACCCGATTTTTTCAAATAAATCTGAAGAGATCCAAGATCGCGTGAGTAGGCCGAAAGAGTATTAGGGCTCAGTCCCCTTTCGACTGAGAGATGGTCCAAAAAGAGATCTACCAGATGATCCATCCCGGTGTTCCCACCCATTTAGATTACCAGCGATGACAGCCTGAAAAGACTGCCCTTGCAGTCTAACGTCGCTTCCCGGATTTTCAGCGTGAATATGTTCGGGAAGGACAAGCCAGGAGAAAGACAGTCCCGGATTGGAGATACTTTCAAACTGGATGCATGTAAATAGAAATATCCCTATAGGAGACAATCGTCCAGATCAACGAAACCCTCTTGCCAGGGGAGCTGGAAGAGGGTCGTTAATGAATGCTTCTGTAGGTTTTGTATAAAAATGAGAGTTCTCGGTTATGGCAAGATTCCCAGGGCTTTTGCCCAAACCGCTGCATGATCTATCGGGATCTCAGCTTCGAATATCGTCATTCCCGCAGCGCTTCTGGGCGGGAA
>DBMI01000058.1 GCA_002298165.1 Desulfarculales bacterium UBA702 | reverse complement strand
ATGCCGGCCGCCGCTTCCGCTGAAATAGAGAATGCCTGCCAGTACAAATACAGCCATAACCCAGGCGGCCAGCAAGGGAAACGGTGGAATCTTGGAGCGCCGGCCGGCAGATTTTCCCGATGCCCGCCCTGAAGCGGGCTTCCTCCCTTTAGGATAGGCTGGTTTCTTCCCGGTTACTGTCCGGCCGTCTGCATTTTTTGCCGTAAGCTTACCGCTTCCCGGCTTGCCGCCTGATGCCATTTATATATGCCGTGAGCGGATTTGCCGCTTCGGTGTTTACTTAAACTGGATTTGCGCCATAATTTTGGCGCCCTTTAGTAAATCAAGCGCTCGCCGCACCTGGTTGTCCTGTTCGACTATCTTTTTGCCGTCGGATGCAGCCGATTCCTGCTTGCCTGCCGATTCGGGTTTCTGGTTATCAAAATGCCTGGGAAGGTCCTTTTCCCTGATGCGGATTGACTCATCAGCAGGATTTTCCTCACCGCTCGCCTTGGCGACTAAACTCTCCTTTTTAACGATTATGTCTGGTTCGATCCCCTTTGCCTGGATTGAACGGCCCGAAGGAGTATAGTAAAGCGAAGTGGTGAGCCTGAGCGCTGAGCCGTCGTTAAGAGGAATGACAGTTTGCACCGAGCCCTTTCCGAAGGTTTGCTCGCCCATGATGATGGCCCGCTTATGGTCCTGAAGCGCGCCGGCTACAATCTCGGATGCACTGGCGCTTCCCGAGTTCACCAGAACTACTACCGGGTAGCTGTGGGGCTTTGAGTTCTTGTGGGCCTCGAAGCGCATTTTCTGGCTATCAAGCCGGCCGCCTGTGTAGACTATGAGCCCTTCATCAAGAAACTCGTCACTCACCTCGACCGCCTGGTCCAAAAGTCCGCCAGGATCGTTTCGCAGGTCAAGAACCAGGCCCTGCATCCCAGGGTTTTCATACTCGAGCTGATCGAGTGCTTTTCGAAGGTCGGCCGCCGTCCCGCTCTGGAAACTTGAAATCCTGAGGTAGCCAAAGCCCGGTTCGAGGGTGCGCGACTTTACGCTTTGTATCGCGATGATGTCCCGCATTAACTCGAAATCGAGTGGCTTGCGTTCGCTTTTCCTGATTATCGTGAGCTTGACCTTGCTCCCCTTAGGCCCGCGCATCTTTTGGACAGCATCCATCAGGGACATGTCCTGGGTGGGCTGATCATCGATTTTCATGATCTGGTCGCTTGCCTGGATGCCTGCCTTGTCGGCCGGGGTCCCTTCAAGTGGAGCAACTACTGTCAAAACGTTGTCACGAATCGTGATCTCGATTCCAAGGCCTCCAAATTTTCCCTTGGTTTCAATTTGGAGTTCCTTATAGTCCTCGGGCTTCAAAAATGAGGAATGCGGATCGAGTTCACGGAGCATGCCGTTTATCGCACCGGTAATCAGCTTCTTCTGGTCGACTTTGTCTACGTAATTTTCCTGTACGATTGACATGACATCGCTGAAGAGCTTCAGATATTGATAAACATCTGGGTTTTCCTGCATGCTGCTTTTCGGGGCTCCAAAGAGTGGGGTGGTCCCCTGCACCATGAAGAGTGCGGTTATCGAAATGAGCAGCAGTATTGTAAGTAATGCAATCCGGTTTCTTGACATATTGGGTTCCTTGCTGATTCGAATTTTCATACTCCAGGAAAAGCTCCAGCCCGGATTACTGAACGGACCGGCGCCCGCCAACAGGAATGGCGTTCGCAAGAAATTCTTTAAGTAAGCCGGAAGGGATTCCCGATCCGCGGACTTTAACAATGCGGTGGCCAAACGGCAAGGCAAATCAGGTGCGGCAAGACACCTAACCCACTTGAAGTCCTCCAACGGCTCGGGGTAGCCTCTAACCATAACATATTAACGCTAATCGGACCAAAATGATTTGTATTGAGCTGATTTATTCTTTAAGCCGAGGAACTTCCCGCATTGTGCTGGCCGCGAATACATGGAATCTGAGCAGCCAATAGGTATACGGCGGTGTTGAGTCGTTTCAATTTTGCTGGTTGGTTATGAAACGTGAAACAAGTAAATCTGGTGCCGGCAAGGTATGGACGCACTTTTGCCCAGATAGTTTTCGAAAAACGGTAAGCAAAATTGGATAAAGCGGAGCGGAACCCATCGGTATTCAGGCGCAACTTGAACACAAAGTGGTAACAAGGGAAGACAAAGCGGGACAGGCTCAAATGCCTATCCCACTCTTTTATTCCGGTCTGGAGGAAACTATGTACAAGACGATTGTTCCTCTGAATCTTCCTGCGTGTTCAGGCTTCGATCAGTAGTCTCTCTTTTTCCGGCTTGGCATCGAGGTCCAGATGAAAACGTACCGGGCTGCGAGGTTGGGCCACGTCATAGTTGGCGGCAAATTTCGAGGACACCGGACAGCCCATCATACTTTTTTTCTCGATGCTGCATTCGGATGCCGGCAGTGACCATGATGTGGCAATCGATGCATGCCCCTTTGGGAAAACTGCAACCTCCGCTTCGACAAAATCCAGCGGTGCCAGAGCTGCCTCAACATCAACGAGGTCGTCCTTTTCCGCAATGCAGATCAGCCACTTGATCTTCTTTTCAGCAATCCGCCTAAAATTCAGAGGCCGGCCAAAGAGCCTTACAGGCAGAGTACCGTCCGATGTGACCGGCTTCGTATAGGAATCGAAGCTAAGCTTCGTGATCTCGAAAGGAAGGTCGGTTATGTCGTGCGTCAGCCAGTGGCTGATCGCGGCTGCAACCTTGCTGATCCTGGCGGTTTGCCCCCAGCCTTTGTCGAGCATCATCAAGTCGCGGTAAAAGCTCAGAAAAGGGGCTTCGTTTTCGATGCTCTTCAGCTTGAATACCCAGGTCATGATTTTGCCGTCCACCACACGGTTTCCATTGGGTAGCCGTTTGAGTGCATAGCCTAAGTCGCGGAACCTGAACGGCAGATGGTCGATATACTCGACAAGTGACTTGCTGCGGGAGCCGTCGAGTGGTGCCACGCAGGTGATCAGAGCGTCAACCAGGTTGTCGAGCACTCCCGAAAGCACGGCGATTACTGCCGTGAACCCCCCCTGACAATACCCGTTCAGGGTCACTTGCCGGCTGTGTTTTTTGACCAGTATTTCGCTGAAATAACGAAGATCCAGAGCATCATCCTCACCGGTCATCAACTGAACCGCCGGATGTGTATCGATATTCCTTACTACTCTTATGTATGTAGGTATTCCCTGGTTAGCGAAAGCATGTACATAGCTCCTGCCCTCTGCGGGTAAAAAGGCCAGGATGTTTGCCCCGAGAACATAGGGAGGAAGAACAATCATCGGTTTAGCGTTTTTCCGAACCCTGACATTCTTATCAGTTGGGAGCACCTGGTAAAGTTCGAACCGGTCTGTTTCGGCAACCTTGATATAGCCGCCGTTATCGAAATGAAAACCATATTCGGGTTCAATTTCGATGACTGCTTTGGGATAGGCGTTATTCAATGTGTCCATTATCACGAGTTGCCGCTCGGAATAACGAAGGAGGTCCTCGGAGTTGTTATCGAGCAGCGAATTGCTAATGGCAGCGAGAACTTCCCTCAGTTCGCGCGTATGGTAGTCGTTAAGGGCAGAAATGCTGGCCATGGTACCCTTGGCTGCAATCTGCATTTCGAAAAGAAGAAGATCGATCAGGTCCTGCGCCGTTTCGAAAGGGGAAGTTCGACCTGCTTTGTCCATCTCGGCTTCACTGAAGTGACTCAGGGCAGACCAGTATGGGTTAATAAAGCTGGAGGCATATCGCATCAGTGCCATCCAGAAAGAAAATTTACTTTGTGCTATGTTGAGAGATGCTTGCAGCATCCTTGAATTGAGTTTACTTATGTTTTTGGGGAGGTTTCCCCGGTCTCCTGGTTTCAGGTAAAATTCAGACACAGATTTTTCTCCAAAGCGTTGGTTGTGCTGTATTTACAAAGTGGCTTCCAGTTATCCGTCACAACTACAATCTAATTACGATCCTTGCCTTAAGCCATGTTTGGTGATTTCGAGCACAAGCTTTAATGGCAACTTTCGAAGCGGCCTGCCTTGAATTATAGATCGTATGGGCCACTTCCCTCAAGCGGTTCACCGATTCGCTTTCCCAGGAACCTGGAAGCTTATTGTTCAGACTCTATGAGTTATGTATAAGAGTTTTTTATAAGCTCGAAAGTTGATGTTTCGATGGAAATCTCATCGTTTCCATGAGAGAATAAACGTAATTGCTATAGAATAACTCAGCATCAAAGATTTAATTCCCTGGAGCTATTCTCTGGAATAGATTTAATGTTGCAGTCATAGCCGGATCGCACGTTTCGGAAAGGTCCTGTTGACCAGTATTGCAGGTGAGAAAGGCAAGGTCGCTATCCGGTGAGGAATTTAAAAGGCCGAATGCGAAAAAGCCCTGATGGTTTGCTATTCAAGGACCTGATCGAGTCAGTCCGGCGCGGGAGAGGCAAGGAGAAAAGTCATGCACAAGCGGAATTCCACATTCACCTTGGGAGAAAAAGGTGAAGCCGATGTTATCCTTGCCCATGCACCCGAAGCCGAAAAAAAACTTGTTGATTCCAACACGGTAATCAACTACCGAATCGTGATGCACAGTGATTTCTTTATTGTAGGTTCGCCTAAAGATCCTGCCGGGATAAGGGGGAAACCAAGTGCCGGGGCCTTCAAGGCCATTGCCGAAAAAGAGGTGCTTTTTATATCCCGCGGCGATGACTCCGGTACTCACAAAAAGGAGCTTTCCGTCTGGAAGAGGGCTGAAATCGCGCCGTCAGGAAAATGGTACCAGCAATCCAGGCAGGGAATGGGCGCCACGCTTACAATTGCCTCTGATAAGGGGGCCTATACACTGGCTGATCGCGGGACGTATCTGGCACGGAAAAAAGAACTTAAGCTGGAGATCCTCTCTGAGGGCGATGAAGCCCTCTTCAATATCTACCATGTAATGGTGGTGAACCCCGTGAAATTCAAAAGGGTAAACGGTCCTGGAGCAAAGGCCTTTGTGGAATTCATGGTTGCTTCCGAGACTCAGAAGATAATAGCGGAATTCGGAAAAGACAAATACGCCCAGCCGCTCTTTTTCCCTGATGCCGGAAAGCAGATGATGCAATGAAAGATCGTGTTGGGCCGTTTGCAAAGGATCCTTCACACCAGGCAGCTTCAGCATTACTCGGGGCATTCAATCTGCCAGGCAGTCTCTAAAGCTTTCGGGTAAAGGCCCTATAGTATCTCCCACCTCCTATTTACTTATATTTGCCCATCGACAAAGTTATCTTTCCTGCTTAATCTCCGTTGACCGGCACTATATCTGTCGAATCAATCCAGATATCGTTAACCAGCACGGTCTGATAAAGACCATAAACCGGAGAAAAGGTCTCAAATATGATGAATAAACATGAAAAACTTCCAGTCGAACAACTCCGTGCAAAGGTTGATCCTCAGTTCTTTCCCTTTGACAGCACACAGGGGCTTCAGCCTCCCGAGATGAGGGTTGTAGGACAGGAGAGGGCAATCGACGCCATCCGTTTTGGGATGAAAATCAAGAAGAAAGGGTACAATCTTTTCATTGCCGGTCCCTCGAAAGCTGGGCTGACCTTCGTTGCAAAGACGTTCATCGAGGAGCAGGCAGGCAATGAGCTCAGTCCTCCCGATTGGTGCTATGTCTATAATTTTAAGGAAATGGACAAACCCAGGGCAATCAGCCTCTCGGCTGGCCGGGGAAGGGAGCTGCAGAAGGAAATGAGTTCCCTGGTAAAGAATCTGCAGGAGAAAATCCCCGAGATTCTTTCCGGCCATGATTATGGCGTGAAAGATAAGGAGATCCATGCCGATTTTGAGCAAAAAAGAGGTAAGCTTATAGAAGAACTTTCCATGGAGGCGAACATGAATGGATTCGTCCTCCAGTTCACGCAGGTCGGGATGGCAATGATGGCGGCCGGAGCCGACGGGCAGCCATTGTCACAAGAACAGATACAGACCTTAAGCGAACCCGAGCTCGCGGAACTCAGGACCAAGGGTGAATATCTCCAGGAGAAAATGAAAGATACAATAAAGCGAGTTCAGCAGGCTGAAACCGAATTCAAACAAATCCATTCCAGACTCGAACGGGAGATAGTCCTGTTTGTCGTCGGCCAGCTTATGGAGAGCCTCAACGACCGGTTCATTGATGAACCTCAGGTACTGGACTACCTCTCCCAGGTTCAGGAAGATATTCTCGAGAACCTGGATGATTTCAAAAGGGGCCAGGAAGCAGCAGTCCAAATGCCAATGCAACCGCCGCAGGGCGGGCAGATGCCGGCGCCCACTCAGGAAATGAAACTGCGCAAATATGAGGTCAATGCATTTATAGATAACTCGGAAACCAAAGGTGCGCCTGTGGTCATCGAGTCAAATCCCGCATATCCCAATCTTTTTGGGTCGATTGAAAAACAGGCTTTTTTCGGCGCTCTTGTAACCGATCACACTTTGCTGAAACCCGGTGCGATGCACAAGGCCAATGGCGGGTATCTCATGATGAAAGCAATCGATCTTCTCAGGGCCAGTGTTTCTTACGAGGCAATCCAGAGGGCCCTGCGGGACGGCGAAATCAAGGTCGAGGATATGGGGGAGATGTACGGCTTTTTCGGGACCCGATCTCTGAAACCCGAGGCTATCCCGCTTAAGATGAAGATAATTCTAACCGGTGACCCGGAAATCTACCAACTCCTCTACTCTAACGACGATAGGTTTCGCAAGCAGTTCAAAGTAAAGGCCCACATGGATGGTCAACTGGACAGGAAAGACCAGACGGTTCTGGAGTACGCCAGGGCCATTGCCTACTATTGCGACGTGAACGACCTGATGCACCTCGACCGCACGGGTGTGGCAAGGGTAATAGAGTACGCAATGGAGCAGACGGATAACCAGGAAAAGCTAACCCTCGAACTCGAGGATGTGGGCGATCTCATCAGCGAAGCGGATTTATTCGCGAGCCAGGAGGGTAAGCTGCTGATCGGAAGCTCTCATATTGAAGAGGCCATAAATAAGCGCAAGTACCGTGCAAGCCTCTATGAAGAAAAGATAAAAGAAGTAATCAAAAAAGATATTTTCTGGGTTGAAACGGATGGGTGGAAAGTCGGCCAGGTAAACGGATTGTCTGTTCTCATGACTGGAGATCACGTATTTGGGCAGCCCAACCGGATCACTGCGTCAGTTTCGGTGGGAAAAGAAGGCACAATCTCGATCGACCGTGAATCCAAAATGAGTGGGACAATTCATACAAAAGGGCTTTTGACGCTGAGCAGTTTCCTTAAGGAACGGTTTGCCCAAAATAAGCCGATCGCATTGACTGCTTCACTCTCATTCGAGCAGAGCTACGGAATGATCGACGGTGACAGTGCATCGAGCACGGAACTCTATGTCCTTCTGAGTGCGATAGCCGGCGTTCCCATTTATCAGGGGATAGCCGTGACCGGTTCCGTGAGCCAGAAAGGCGAAGTCCAGCCGATAGGCGGAGTGAATCACAAGATTAAGGGATTCTACGATATATGCAAATTTAAAGGCCTCACCGGATCGCAAGGGGTGATTATCCCCTCCAAGAATATAAAGAACCTCATGCTCGACTCCGAGGTTGTTGATGCGGTTAAGGAAGGCAAATTCAATATTTGGCCGGTTTCTACCATCGAGGAAGGAATTGAGATTCTGACCGGCATGGAAGCGGGTGTAGTTCTGGGAGACGGATCGTATCCCGAAGGGACGATTTTCAGAAAGATAGATGACCGGCTCCGGGAAATTGCCCAGATTGTGCAGAATTTCGGAAAAGAAAGCGAGAATGGGAAGAAGGCGGTGGACGACAGCGCTACTTTACCTCAGCCCAAATCCTGATTTAAGCAAGTTCCGGTGGGAGCGGCTACAGCGGAGATGAAAGCCCCTTGCGAAGATAGTCTCCAATCCCTAAGCCGCTCCCAAATTTTCTCGCGCCGGATTTTACCTGTCCTCACCCGGAGAGCCCAGGGCTCAACTCACTCAAAAACTTCCGCCGACATTGGCTGCCAGATACCCGGCAGTGAATGCCGGACTTTGTGAATCCCGCAATTTTCATCCCGTGACGGGTTGCCAGTGGATTCCGTAAGAGTTTTAATTTTGCTATTTTGGTACTCATTTGCTTCCCCGAGAAGGGGGCCCATAACGCGAACCCGGCCCCCCTTTGGGTAATCCCATCCTCTTTCTTGTTAATAGTTTCTATAATTCCCCATCACCAGTTATAGAAAAAGTCCTCTTTGTTAAGCAGTTCGCAGCCAGTTGCGGTTATACGCACCATATTCTCGAGTCGAACGCCTCCGAAGCCGGGAAGATATATACCAGGCTCGATTGTCACGATCATGTTCTCTTCAAGCCTGGTGGGATCGATTTTTCGCAAGCCTGGCTTTTCGTGAACCGCAAGTCCGACTCCATGTCCAAGTCCATGCCCGAACCGGTCTCCATATCCGGCTTTTGCTATAAGGTCGCGGGCTGCGGAATCCACTTCAACGGAACTCTTTCCCGCGCAGGCAATGTCCTGAGCCGCAAGTTGGGCCTCACGGACGATTTTGTAGATCTCGCGAAGTCGTGGGTCTGGGTCGCCACCCGTCCATGTCCTTGTCATATCGGAACAGTAGCCGTCCAGTTTGGACCCAAGGTCAAGAATTACCGATTCCCCCCTGGCCACCTTGCGCTCGGTGGGTATTGCATGCGGAAGGGCAGCATTCGGGCCCGAGGCAACTATCGGGGGAAAGGATACGGCTTCACCGCCTCCCTCTCTTATGGTCTTCTCGATTAGCCAGGCTATCTCTTTTTCCGTAACTCCGGGGGAAATGGTATTCCACGCCTTGGAAAGAGCGCTCTCCGTCAGGGCTGTCGATTTGCGTATAAGTTCTATTTCCGCTTCATCTTTGATTACACGGAACTGCTCGACCATGTTCTCCGTTGGAACCAGTTCGGCCCCTGGCCGAGCTTTTTCGAGGGCTTCCCTGATCTCGGTGTAACGCTTAAAAGTGAGGAAATTCGATTCGATGCCGATCCTGTCCGTCTTTAAGGATGACAGAAGCTCGGGCAAAACCTGCGGAAGGCCAAAAGTATAGATCGCCAGCTTGAAATCGGGGGCCTCACGCTTGGCTGCCTCTTCGTAGCGGGGGTCGGTGACCAGATATTTTTCCGTTGCGCTCACCAGCAAATATCCTGCGCTCTCCGTCAGATTGAGGTCTTCGTCTTTGTAGCCGCTGAGGTAGAAACGATTTTCAGGGACCGCCACGAAAAAGGTGTCCAGATTATGCTCGGACATAGCCCGCCGGAAATTCTGCATTCTTTTCAGGAAAGGTTTTTCAGGCATGAGGATTTCTCCATATCCAATTTCTCAACATGAGAATGATCCAGTAGTAGGGAAGGCTGTAACCCCAGTCGATACTCATCGCAAAAATCATCTTACTTCTCGTACCAAAATCCCTGTTTCTGGCAGGATAAACATTTTTTAAATGATATGCCACACCTGTGATTTTTTGGCTCTGTCCTACTTCAAAAACCCAATCCAGTCCTGCCAGAATCGATTTTTAAGGCTCTGTTCCGAAATGAAACGACCTATTAGCGACAATTCAGGTTTTCTTTGCATGCTTAGCGCTTGACAAGTGCAAGATTAGTGTGCAATAAAAAGCGGCCAAATCGTTTTAAGTGAAGAGGTGAATATTTCGGCCATCTTTCTCTTTGACGTATATCCCTTTTATTTTAAGGAATTATAGCTTAGGCGGTTGCTCCGGTCCTTGGGCCCAGCAGATTTTCAAGTTCGTGTTCCATGCTCATGCTCGTGCAAATTTTCCTTTCCTAGCTCACCAGTTTCGAATGGCTTATTTATTAAAGCCGAATTCATCTGAACCCTCGGACAGGCTGCTTTCGTGCGGCGCGGGCCGCATAACCTTCCTTACTTCTCTGATTTTTTTATAATATCGGCCTGCATTGGCCCATTGCGTTCCTTATAGCCCGGGATCTTATCGGGGGTTTATGGGTCTATCCGCCACTACTAGATGAAAGGAGGTGTGGAGCTCAAATCGCACCAGAGGATGAAATCATCGCTTAATATTACCGAAATCATCTGGGATTCTTAGAAAGGACCTTATCATGGCGAATTCGACAGTTGCAGTTACCGCGGAGTCAGCTTATCCCCGCTGGATTCCACTCCTTGGCGGCGTGCTTGGCAGCTCTGTTTGCGGACTTCTTCTCTACGCGGCCAGTATCTTCAATCTCCCTCTGATGAATGAATTCAAGCTTACCGCGAGGGAAGTGTCCCTGTTTTTTGCAGTTTGCTGCTTGACCTTCGGTCTGGTTACCTTTCCGGCAGGCAGGTTCAGCGACAAGGTGGGCCCTCGAAAGGTTGTTTTGGCCGGCGGCGCCATTCTTACTCTGGGTTATATTGCATGTGGGTTTGTTACCGCTTTCTGGCAGTATGTTATTCTCTTTGGTGTGGTTTCCGGGTTTGGTGGCGGCTGCATTTATCTGCCGCCCATTGCGACCGCCCCGAAATGGTGGCCTGACAGAAGAGCGCTTGCCACCGGTTTTACTGTTGTAGGTCTTGGTCTGGGTTCGTTCACCATGGGACCTTTGGGCAACTGGATCATCGAAACGATGAGCAGTCCCGGAACCAAGGATGGATGGCGATATGTTCATTTCTATGTCGGCATACTGATGGGTGTAATGACCTTGCTGTGCGCGATGTGCCTCAAGGTCCCCCCGGCAGGCTACAAGCCCGCGGGATGGAATCCTCCGGCACCAAAGCCCGGCGCGGCAGCAACGGGAAGGGATTTCACTCACGAAGAGAGCCGCAGCACCAGCCAGTTCTGGCTCCTTTATCTTAGCTATTTTTGCGGTTCGTTCGCAGGTCTGATGGTTATCGGACACCTGAAGCCGATAGGACTTGACGGTCTGAAAGCAGCGGGGTTGGATCCAAAGCTCGTAAACGAGTATGCCACCTACGCAATCAGCATGTTCGCCTTTTCCAATGCCGCCGTCAGGGTTCTGATTGGCGCTATTATCGAGAAGATAGGGACAAAGAAGTGCTTCATAAGCGTGTTCGGTTTGCAGATGCTGGCTCTGGTTACCATGGTGCCGGTATCTTCTAACTATATTCTGCTCTACGCGATTGCAATCGTGCTGGGATGGAACTACGGCTCAATGTTCACCTTGTTCCCATCGAGCAGCCTTGCCTATTACGGGCCCACCGCTCAGGGTTCAAACTATGGCCTTCTGTTTACCGCATGGGGATTCGCCGGGTTTGCCGGTCCCTTCACCGGTGGATGGCTGAAACAGACTACCGGCAGCTTTATGGCACCTCTGGCAACAGCCGCTGTCCTGGTCGCCATTTCGCTTGCAATTTCCATCATGATAAAGGCGCCTGCAAAAAAATAGCGGCGTGAAATAGATCCAAGAAAAGCCCCCGATCTCGGGTCGGGGGCTTTTTTATCACTGCTGGTTCGCCCACTCGGTTTTCAATGCGTCTTGTCCCCGAATTTCCTCCTCAACGTAGCGATCAGGCTCTCCTTAGTATTTAGAGCCGGATCTTCCAGCACGAGTTGAAAAAGGTGCTTCAGAATCTTCCCGATCTCCGGCCCCTGCTGAAGGCTGAGAGCTTCCATAATGTCGGCACCGCCGATTGCCAGTTGGCTTATTCTCAAGGCGGAAGCAGTTTCGAGTTGATCCCGCATCCGAATTTGCAGCCGGTCGATCTCACTGGTTTCGGGTACTCCAGATGCCAGCCGCTCGGCTTGAGCAAGCGAAATAAAATCGTCGATAAGCTCCGGTCTAATCCTCGCGATGAAGCGTCTAATTTCGGAATCTGTCCATGAGACTGCATCGGGCGGAAGTCGACACTCGATCAGGAGCGATAAATCCTCAATCCAACGGTTTGACATGTTCCAGGCTTTGAATCTCAGGGCAGCCGCGGCTGCGCATTGCTTGCGAGTGGTTCCGGTTTTTGAGGCTTCGGCCAGGCTACCGGGTGTGGCGGCATTTTGGAAAAGTGCCGCAAGCCTCACCCGCAGGCTCTCCGGGCTATTTAGAACGCAAAGAAGAGGGTAGTGAAAAGACTTATCAAATGCCGGGCCTGCCACTTCAGGGAGCATTATTTGCAGCGCCTCCGTTTTCCTCAGTAGTTCAAGTGCTCCAACTGCCCGTGCGGAAATCAGGATTTTGCATACTTCATCCCTGATGCGCTCCCCGGAAACCCGCTCGAGGGTTCCCGATTCTGCCCGCATGGCTTCAATAGTCTCGGGGTGGACGGTGAAGCCATAGACGGCCATTAGCCTGGCGGCGCGGACAATTCTTAGCGGATCTTCCGAAAATCTGGCCCGTGGATTGCCCACGGCGCGGATTAGCCCACTTTTGAGATCGGATACACCCTCGTCGGGATCGATCAACTCACCCGAGGGAAAGGACAGGGCCATCGCGTTGATCGTGAAATCGCGCCGGCCGAGATCTTTACGTATTCCGGTCTCCCCGGGCGGTTTAAAGCTCGTTACCTCGATATCTCGCTTGCGGGTATGGATCTGGACTGTACCGTGCCTTATCCCCACGGGTATCACCCTGGGAAAGATCTTCATGATATCGCCGGGGGTTGCGCCGGTCGCAAGATCCCAGTCCTTTGGAACCAGCCCGAGCAGATGGTCGCGCAGGGCCCCGCCGACAATCCAGACATCGAAACCGGCATCGTGGATTTTTCCCATAGCCCGAATTATGTCGAGGGGCACGAATGAAAGGCCGGGCTGAGCCGACGTAGGCATGAATAAAATCCTTACAGTTCCGGAATAATTGGATATAATTAAGTAAGCCGCCCCCTGATAAATGCAGCCGCGCAAGAGCCGGGCCGCCAGTCCGGCCGTCGGCAGACAAAAAACTTCGCCGGGGCGACGAAATACTTGATATTTTCACATTAACAAATATAATGGCCGCGATTGATTCCACGCAAGCCGAAAGACAAGGCTTGTAGACTATAACTCCAAGAAATAAGAGGCGATGTAGATAATGAGCACCCTTACCCCGACTTCAGAGCCGGCAATCAAGGCAATGCAGAATGCAAACCAGATCATCGAAGACTTTACCATAAACAAGTACGCAATCTACACGGTGCTGTACCTGGTCGAAATTGCACTGTGCTTTTACGTCCTATCAAAGATGTAGGTCTGGACTTGCCGGTTCCGGCCGGTTATATTGTTCCCAAGTTTTCGCTTTTAGCAATCTCAATCTAAGGTGAATTGCGTGTTACATTCGCTGTCCCTACTACTACTCGCTCTACTAAGCCTGCGCGACAGGTATGGGGGACTCTTGCCTTTCTCTTCCTAAGAAATTAGATCGAGACGAAATAGACGAATAAAGGCCATGGGGTTCTCCCCATGGCCTTTTTGCATTATTTAGTTCCAGTTTACTCTTTTACCCCCGGAAGAATCCCGCAGGCGGCTGCGGCAAGCAAAAAAGAAGGAGAACCATCATG
Source organism: Desulfarculales bacterium UBA702 (assembly GCA_002298165.1). GTDB lineage: Bacteria > Desulfobacterota > Syntrophobacteria > Syntrophobacterales > Syntrophobacteraceae > SbD1. Next base: position 22,105 of record DBMI01000058.1, on the reverse strand, counting down.
AGCAGGAAGATCCATATTTTCGACACTACCCTCAGGGACGGAGAGCAGGTTCCCGGAGCGAAGCTGAACAAAAGGCAAAAACTTGAAATAGCCCAGCAGCTCGCCAGGCTGGGGGTCGACATTATCGAGGCAGGATTTCCCTGTTCATCGCCCGAAGACCTCGTGGCTGTCAGGAACATCGCCCAGCAGGTAAAGGGGCCGGTTATCGCGGGGCTGGCGCGTGCGGTGAAAGAGGATGTGGATGCCGTTTGGGAGGCGGTGAGAGATGCGGAACGGCCCAGAATTCACGTTTTTTTGGGTTCTTCGGACATTCATATCCAGAAAAAGCTTCGCCGCGACAGGAGCGCCGCGGTCGAAATGGCTGTTGAGGCAGTCAAGTATGCGAAAAGATTCTGTGAAGATGTGGAGTTTTCAACCGAAGACGGTTCCAGGACCGATTTCGAATTCCTGTGCCGCATAATCGATGCGACCATCAAAGCCGGTGCCACAGTTATCAACGTGCCTGATACGGTAGGCTACGCCGTGCCGGAGGAATACGGCAATATTATCCGGAGGCTGCGCGAGAGCGTACCGGCCCTGGACAACGTGATTCTCAGTGTTCACTGCCATAACGATCTCGGACTTGCAGTGGCAAACAGCCTTGCTGCTGTGCACAATGGGGCAGAGCAGGTCGAATGCACGATAAACGGAATTGGCGAGCGGGCCGGAAACGCATCGCTTGAAGAAATCGTAATGGTGCTCAAGACTCGCTACGCCGGCCAGATGCACACGGATATAAACACCAGGGAAATCTACCGCACCAGCCGCATTGTCAGCCGCCTTATGAATATAGTTATACAGCCAAACAAGGCAGTGGTCGGCAGCAATGCATTCGCCCATTCCTCCGGCGTCCACCAGGATGGGGTACTCAAGGATAGAACCACCTATGAGATCATGAAACCTGAAGACCTCGGGTTGAAACAGCAGAGAAAGATAGTGCTCACGGCGCGCTCCGGCCGCTCCGCCCTCAGGCATCGACTCGGTGAAATTGGCTATGACCTCCAGGGCGATGTCTTCGAACGTGTCTACAGCCGCTTCATAAACGTGGCCGACAGGAAAAAAGAGATCAGCAGCCAGGATTTGCAGTCAATTGTCGAGATCGAGGTCTCAAAGGTCGCCGAAATCTTCACCCTGCACAGTTTTCAGATAATGAGTGGAAATACCCTGATGCCGTTCGCATCGGTAACCTTGATCAGGGAGGGCGAACACAAGACGGATGCAGCCAATGGAAACGGCCCGGTTGACGCCTGTTTCAACGCAATCGAGCGCATAACCGGAGTGAACGGAAAACTTCGCGACTACGACCTCAAGGCTGTCACAATGGGACGGGACGCATTGGGCGAGGCCATGGTAAGAGTCGAAATAAACGGAGTGGTCTACTCGGGTATAGGCACCAGCCCGGACGTTATCGAGGCTAGCGCGCGGGCCTACCTGAACGCCTTCAACCGCTATTTCGTAAACGGAATCGGTGCGGTAAATGGCATCAATACTTTGAACGGCGGTCAAACCGTGAATCTCGCCAAAGGGGTGAATGCGGCGACGAAAACCGGCTGATCCGCCAACAGTGGATACCGAAATTTTGGGCGATGCATTCGGCTCGACGGGGTAGGCCTTTTTGCCTGCCCCGTCCTTTTGGAGTCCACAAAATCCCTGGATACGAAAAGAAATTATCATTTCCAGCGGCCGGGCACTATTTATTCAATCATTGGCAAGCACCGGCATTTATTGGGACTATTGACATACCAGTTACTATTAGGAGGGAGAGAAAATGTTTCTCTTTCCTCCTTGGAGAGTCAGGTCCTCCTCCTCCTTTCCTGACTCTCCTTTTTTTCTTTTCCTGCCAAAACCGCCGTTATTATACCAAGTTGCGTTCAAATTAATGTAGCATAGGGCCTTGTGCCCGTCCAACTTCCAAACGCCCACAAGGGGCTATGCTACATTCTAGACCTGTTCTCGATACAATCTTGAACGCGAATTGGTATTAAGCGGGAAAAACGCACAACTCTCCGCCCCGCGATGCTTCATTGCAACAACTAAGCACAAGCAACTGTCTTGAATGTCAAAGGCGGGTAGGGTGGGCAAGGCTTCATCTGCCCACCTCTTTTGGAATATTAGGCTTGGTGGCCACACATAAACCATAAACGGGCTTGCCCAAACCCATTGCATGATCTACCTGGATCTAAGCATTGAAAATCGTCATTCCCGCATGCTTCTGGCGGGAATCCGGTGGCTTTGAATCCGGGAATTTACTTTTTCGCGAAGCAAAGACCCTGGATTCCCGCCTTCGCGGGAATGACGTTATTGAGTCCATTCCGCCTTCGGGTGCAATATCCCGGTACGCGTTTCCCCGATGGCCCATAAAAAATAGGGGCAGGCCGGAAGGCCTTGCCCCTATTTAAGACGATATGGGGTCTTCGTTGGGAGTGAACGATTTCACCGACAAAGATAATGTGCGACTATCCTGCTGGATTAAACGATGGGAGGCGGCTTACACCGAACCAATATTCCATTGTCCGCTTCATTTGAGACAAAAGTTCATCATAATCTTTGGGCTTGGAAAGAAACGAATTCGCACCAGCCTCAAAGGATCGCTTTATGTCCTGTTCAATTTCGGAAGTTGACAGAATGATGACCGGGATGCCTTTCAGGTCAGGGTTGCTCCTGATTTCTTCAAGGGCTTCAAATCCGCTTTTTTTGGGCATGTTCAGGTCCAAAAGTATGAGCTCAGGACAGGTGTTCACTGAATGATCTCCATTTTCAATGATGTTCAAAAGGAATTCCAGTAATTCCTGTCCGTCGTTCAACGACTTGAACTTAATATTTGGTGCAACCTCGCGGAGAGCATCCCTGATCAGCATGATGTCCTCATGGTCGTCATCCACCATTAAGACAACACACTCTTTCTTTCTCCAGTTCGAAAAGCTTCCCATAGCACCCCCGTGAGCAGTAGACGATTAGTAAAGATTATTAGATGAGAGCCCAAGGTGCCTTGAAATATCAACATTCCCGGCCAGGGTCAATTGGAAAAAAATCAGCTTTGGCGGTAAATTGTGTCCGTTTATCCTTTCTGCTTGAGCTTACATTTGTATGCTTCTAATATTACATAGATAGTATAAAATTATATCAGATTGGCTGAAGCCATCAAAGCTTATTTGAATAATGGATCTCGGGGGGAAGGGAATGTCCAAGGAGCTTTCAAAAACACGCACCGGAGTAAGCGGGCTTGACGAAATCACTGGAGGAGGTCTCCCGCAGGGCCGACCGACTCTTATTTGCGGAGGCCCCGGAAGCGGTAAGACCCTTTTCGGAATGGAGTTTCTGGTGAGGGGTGCAAGGGACTTCGGCGAAAACGGGGTCTTTATGTCCTTTGAAGAAAGGGATACGGACCTGGTCCAAAACTTTGCCTCCCTTGGTTTCGAAATTGATGGGCTGATAGCCGCTGAAAAGCTAGCCATAGATTATGTCCATATCGAGAGAAGCGAGATCCTCGAAACGGGAGAGTTCGACCTGGAAGGACTTTTCGTCAGGCTCGGATTTGCTATAGATTCAGTTGGAGCCAAGCGGGTGGTCCTGGACACAATCGAGGCCCTTTTTTCGGGTATTCCAAACGAGGGGATACTTCGGGCGGAACTCCGAAGGCTTTTCAGGTGGCTAAAGGAAAAAGGCGTTACAACTGTTATAACCGGCGAGCAGGGGAGCGGTTCTCTAACCCGCCACGGCATAGAGGAATATGTTTCCGACTGTGTCATCCTCCTTGACCACCGGATGATAGAGCAGGTGGCCACCCGACGGTTGAGAATTGTTAAATACCGAGGTACATCCCACGGGACAAATGAATATCCGTTTCTGATCGACGAGGACGGTTTTTCTGTTTTGCCGATAACTTCATTGGGCCTTACTCACAAGGCAGATAACGAGCGCGTTCCGACCGGTATTTCGCGGCTTGATACAATGCTTGGAGGAAAGGGCTACTTTCGTGGAAGCAGCATCCTGGTAACCGGGACGGCAGGAACCGGTAAGAGCAGCCTTGCCGCGCATTTGGCGAAAAGTACGTGTGAGCGGGGAGAGCGTTGCCTTTATCTTGCTTTCGAGGAATCGGAGAGCCAGATCATTCGCAATATGAAATCCATTGGAATTGACCTGCAGCCATATGTGGAAAAAGAGCTGCTCCTGTTCCATAACGTGCGTCCCACTGTATTCGGGCTTGAAATGCACCTGGTAATAATGAGCAAGCTTGTCGAGAAATTCTCGCCTTCAGTAGTTGTAATAGATCCTATTTCAAATCTTATCTCAATCGGCAATCAGGGTGAAGTGAAGTCTATCCTGACACGGTTTGTTGACAGCATGAAGCTGAAAGGAATCACTGCGTTCTTCACCTGCCTCATTTCAGGGTCGAAGGATGTTGACGAAACCGAGGTCGGCGTTTCTTCCCTTATGGATACATGGATTTCCGTACAAACCATTGAGACCAATGGAGAACGAAACCGTGTCCTTTATGTTATCAAGTCGCGCGGCATGGCCCACTCCAACCAGGTCCGCGAGTTCATACTCTCATCGAAAGGCGTGCAACTGACAGATGTCTATGTAGGTCCTGCAGGAGTTTTGACGGGCAGTGCCAGGATTGCCCAGGAATCAAGAGATCGTCAGGCGGAAAGGGAATACAGGGAGCGAATCGACGGCAAGAAGCGTGAGTTCGAAACCAGAAAGCTCGCCGCCGAGGCTCAGATCGCGCAGATAAGATCAGCTGCAGGAACAGGAAAGGGAACTGGAAAATTTTATCGACGAGGAAGGCGAAAAAAAGCAGTTGCTGAAAGAACAGCGGATAGATCTGGCTCGCCAGAGGCATGCTGATGAAGAGGAGGCGCAAGATGTCCGTACCAGTCGATAACCAGTTTGAGAAAGCCCCCGGTGAAAAAGATAAAACCGATCTGGATTGTCCTTACGAACTGAGGCTTTATGTGGCAGGACAGACACCCAGGTCAATGGAGGCTTTCCAAAACCTCAAAAAAATCTGTGAAGAACATTTGAAGGGTAGGTACACTATTGAAGTAATCGACCTGCTTGAAAATCCCCGACTGGCAAAAGGCGATCAAATCCTGGCAATTCCAACACTGGTCAGGAAACTGCCCGAGCCGGTAAGAAAGATAATAGGGACATTGGCTGATACTGAGCGGGTCCTGGTCGGATTGGACCTGCGGCCTCGCAGATAGGCTGAAAAATAAGCCAAAAGGCTGGTGAGGAGTATACAATGGATTGCCGGGACAGCGAAATTTATAAACTGAAGCTGTACGTGGCAGGACGTACACCCCGCTCAGCAGTGGCTATATCCAAATTTGAACTTCTTTGCCGGGAGCACCTGGCGGGCATGTGTAGTGCGGAAGTAATTGATCTGGTGCAAAATCCCAAACAGGCCAGAGTGGCCCAGATCTTCGCCACACCGACACTGGTCAAGGAATCTCCCGCGCCGATTAAAAGATTCGTTGGAACGCTATTGGACACCAGCCAAGTAATTGAAGCACTTGGGCTTTAATGCCAGGCGGAAGGAAGGGACTTCTAATGTCCGCAATCAAGACGACGACTGAAATATTTGAGGAAGCCGCAACCAGGGAAGGATCGCAGAGATTTGTACTGAGTCTTTTCGTGGCCGGACTGACCCCAAGATCCTTAAAGGCCATTGAGAATGCAAAAGAGCTTTGCGAACAATATCTAAAGGGTAGGTACGAGCTTGAAATAATCGATGTCTACCAGCAGCCTGAACTTGCCAGGGAGGCCCAGGTTATTGCTGCTCCCACATTGGTCAAGCATCTGCCGCTCCCTCTGCAAAGATTTATAGGCGACCTCTCTGATCCTGAGCCGATACTTATACGGCTTGCAGTAAAGAATGAAAGTTGAGGGATATTGCCATCACTTTAGGGGCGGAGACAGACAATGGATAAAAATCTACCCTCAACGGAAGAGATGGCTTCCGAGATCCAGAACCTGAGAGAGCGCTTGTGGGAGGCCGAGCAGGCAATCCAGGCCATACGTAGCGGCGAAGTGGATGCTCTCGTTATAACGGATGCTGCTGGAGAGCAGCTTTACACTTTGCAAGGTGCTGACTATGGATACAGGGTGCTTGTAGAATCAATCAGTGAGGGTGCCTTGATCCTCTCGCAGGATAACTCAATTTATTACTCTAACAGCAGTTTCGCGCAGATGCTCCAGGTCAACAATGAGAGTGTTGTTGGATCGACCCTGGAATCCTACATTGCACCTGACAAAACCTCCGAAATAAAAGCGCTGATCCGGAAAAGCCGCGATTGTGGTAAGGCCGAAGGCGAGTTTCCTCTCTTGCGCAAGGATGGTAGTTCTCTGCCTGTAAAGATTTCGCTCAATTCCGTAAGCCTCGAAAAGTTCACAGGAACATGCGCGATATTAACAAACCTGTCAGAACAGAAAAGAACCGAAGAAAGACTTAGAGTTGCGGCTAAAAAGCTTATGCAAAGCAATGAGGAACTTAAGAACTTTGCATTCATAGCGTCTCACGACCTTCAAGAGCCTCTAAGAAAAATCCAGACATTTGGCAGCAAGCTTCATAAAATCTTAGGAAAGAAGCTGGACGAATCTGAACAGGACTTTTTAAAGAGAATGCTGAGCGCTGCTAACCGGATGCAGCAACTCATCCATGATCTTCTCAACTATTCTCGCCTGTCTTCACAAACCGAGGACATGGCTAAAGTTGACCTCAACGACGTCATCAAACGTGTTATTTCGAACCTGGAGGTCGCTATTGAGCATGCAGGGGTCAGGCTGGAAATCTCTACGATGCCGACTCTGAAGGCTGAAAAGACTCAAATGGAGCAGCTCTTTCAAAATCTCATCGGTAACTCGGTCAAGTTTTGTCGTAATGAGGAACCAACGATCAGGATTTATTCCCTTCAGAATAAGAACGAGTGCCAGATCTTTGTTGAAGATAACGGCATCGGTTTCGAAGAAAAATTCCTGGACAGAATATTCGTTCCCTTTCAGCGGCTTCACAGCAGGGGCGAATATGAGGGAACGGGAATGGGCCTTGCAATCTGCCGAAAAATCGTTGAACGACATAGCGGTAGCATTACTGCAAAGAGCACTCCGGGGAAAGGGACTACGTTTATTGTGACTTTACCTCTCCAAAAAATCCGGAGAAGTGGAGAGAAGGAAGACTGATGTTTCTGGTGTAGAGCAATTGTTGGTCCGAACGGCCTTCTTGTTGGCACCGTTTTAGGGCAAATAAACATTGTAGGGGCAAATAATCATTTGCCCCTACATTACCGGCCACAGCACGAGGAGACCGGGTCGGTTTAATGCAGGCAGTATGACAACCCGTAGACAATGTGTTAGCACCGGGAGAATAATTATCTATAATTTCCTCTAAAGCCTTGCTATGTAAGGGTCAAAAATCCGAGATTTGCTATTTCTCAGTAAATCCTCCTCCTTTCCTGACTCTCCTTTTTTTCATCTCCGCAAGCCGTACTAACAAGCCAAAACCCGTGGCAAAAAGCCGATCCGTAGAGCAGGACTACAGCGATCAGGTCATTGAGGAACTGGATTCTTCCTGGGTTGTCCCCTCGGCCTCCGAGGAGGATGCAGAATCTCTTCCTGCAAACGTGATATCCATGAAGTCGAGGCGTTAGGCCGATACTAACCTTACCGCCTATCTTTAAATACTCAGGTCCCTGCCTCTTGAGTCTGGCATGCTCCAGCATATGCAGTAAAACTATACACAATGGTTGCAGTAGCTGTATCGAGTGCTTCAAATGGTTGCCGACTTCCGGGTGCCCTCGTAACCTGGGGCTTTCTCCCGAGGGCCAGGAAATTCATCCGCCAAAAGGACTGGGGCGCATCTCACAGGTAGGTGCGCATGCACCTTTGCAATCCCCAACTCCTGGCGACATACGCCGTGGGTTTCAGAGTTCTTTTCTGCATGGTTGCGGCATTTACCTATATCAATTTTTATCTCGCCGAAAAGGCCTTCGAACTCGGCCCGGCCGCTCCCAAAATCGGCCTATTCGCAAGATCAATTTCAGTTTCCGCGCGGTCGTAAATTTTCGTAAAGGAGAACTCTAATTGGACCGATTCTGATATCGACCCATAAAAAAACTCCTTCAGGGTCGAATTTCTGATCAAAGAATTGATGGTTAATCTCACCCTGCGGTCGTTCCCATCTGGTTCGCTTTGACCATGAACTTTTTTGATTCAGTGTATTTTCTCGATGTTTTCGTTGAACAGCGATCCAAAAGGTCAACACACTTGTGGAATTAAATTCTATTAACCCGAGAGGAGACTTAAATGTCAAAGGCGCTGCTGATCTCTTTTTTAATGCTGTTTACACTAGCTGCTACTTCTGCTGGTGCCGCGGATTTTCCATACAGGGAAAAATATCCGAAAGTGCCTTACATCAGCACCGGAGACCTGGCGGATAAAGATGCCAAGGGTGAAATCATTGTGGTGGATGTGAGGTCGGGAATCGAATTCAACGTCATCCACACAGCGACCGCCCAGCACATATCTTTATCCCGGAAGACCTTTACGGAAGATATCCGGAAGCTTATGACGGACAATCCCGGAAAGGCGATTGCGTTCTACTGCAACGGGGTCAAGTGCCTCAAAAGCTATGAGGCCGCGGAAAAGGCAATAGAAGAACTCAAGTGCGACAAGTGCTATGTCTATGATGCAGGGGTACCCGAATGGGCAAAAGTACATCCCGAGCTGACGGTTTTCATGGGAAAACAGCTCGACGACCCTTCGAAGCTGATCCCCGACTCGGAGTTCAAGGCGCGCTGCATTCCGATCGACCAGTTTAAGGCAAAGGCCGCTGATGCGGGTTGCCTGGTAATTGATATCCGCGATTTTGTCCAGACATCGGGGAAAATTCCGGGCCTGGAAAGCGCCCGGACAGTTCCCATGGACCAGTTCATTCCAAATTTCATCGAGAAGGGCGCGGAAAAAGATAAGACCCTCCTGATCTTCGACCAGGTCGGCAAACAGACCGAATGGCTCATGTACTATCTGAGGCAGGGCGGATACCAGAACTACTTTTTCCTGGACGGTGGGGCAACCACCGTGCTTGGTGAACAGCAGTACAAGTAACAAGTATCTTCCAACCACTCCGAAAGTTGTTCCTCATGAGAAATATGAATATAGCAGGTAAGTTCTTGTTGGTGATGGCGGGTTCGGTGCTCTTACTCATGGCGGGTTTCGGAGTTTGGATCACGCTTGAAACGAGTAGAGATATCGATAAGATGTCGAGCCTTTTGCTCGCCCAACTTGAAAGTGAGAAGCAAATCCAGGGTGATTCGCTTCGATCCCTGATCATGGGGAAAGGCAAATCGGTTGCGGTCCTGTTGGCAAATTCCGCCGCGGGACTGATTCAGAACTACAATTATGAGGCTGTGGGACAGGTGGCCCAGATAGCCATTACCGATGGCGGGGCCCAATTCATACGCTTTTTCGACCACAAGGGAAAGATCATTGCCGAAGCGGGCAAAGAATCTAACGGATGTGAAACGATAAAACAGGAAATGCAGGCGGAAGGTCAAAAAGTCGGCTGGATAGAAATGGGCCTTCCGCTCGATCTCGTCTCGAAGACATTGGCGGATATCGGGGGACGTATTGAGAAGCTGGCTGAACAAACCGCGACGGTAAAGTCCGAGACCTCGCGGGCAACTATCTTCCGCATCGCCGGATGCGCCGGATTATTTGTAATCGTACTTTGCGCCGTCATCTACGCGGCCCTTCGCAGGTCAGTCATCAGGCCGCTCCACCGAGTCATCGTAGGCTTGAATGCCTGCGCGGAAAGCGTATCCGAGGCATCCTCCGATGTATCCGCAACGAGCCTGAGCCTGGCAGACGGTACTGCGGAGCAGGCGGCCGCCTTCGAAGAAACCGCGTCGGCCCTGACCGAAATCGCTTCAATGACGGCGAGAAATTCCGAGAACTCCAACATGGCCAATCAGTTCATGAAGGAAACCTCGCAGTTGATCGGAAGCGCGAACTCTTCAATGGAAAGGCTTAGAACCTCGATGGGCGAAATATCGAGGGAAAGCGACGAGACCCGCAAAATCATTAAGACCATCGATGAAATCGCCTTCCAGACAAACCTGCTCGCCCTCAATGCCGCGGTCGAGGCGGCAAGGGCGGGTCAAGCGGGAGCCGGGTTTGCGGTGGTTGCCGATGAGGTTAGAAACCTGGCAATGAGAGCCGCAGCCGCGGCAAAGAACACCGCCGACCTGTTGGAAGGGACCGCCCGTAATGTGAAGGATGGTGCCGTGCTGGTCGAGGGAACGAGTCAGGAATTCCAGCAGGTAAATGCCAGCGTGGGCAAATCCGTGGATTTAGTGGGAGAGATCGCCGCTGCATCACAGGAACAGAGCCAAGGGCTCGAACAAGTCAACCGCACTGCATCGGGGATAGACGGAATGCTGCAGCAAAGCGCTTCAAATGCGGAGCGGGCCGCCTCGGCTTCGCAGGAACTGAGCGCTCAATCAGAGCAGATGAAAGAATTCGTTGCAGACCTCATTGGCCTGTTAGACGGTAAAAAGAAAAAGAATTTAAAAACCTTCGACAAACTCAACGGGGTGGGGGAGCCCCGGTCCCTGACAGCCGGTAAAAGGCCGGATTCGGAAACGGATGAGATACCGGCCGCCTCCGCCCATGCGCTGATACAGGGCGACAACCGGGTTTCGGTAAAACAATTCGAGGAATTCTGAGATCAGCTTGCTTCCAGGAAATAGCTGATCTCAGGCCTCAGGCAGACGAGGGGGAGACGGCTTCCCGTCCTCCCCTTTACGCTAAGCTCAAATACCGTTCAGTTAGGGCGGAATGGTTTGTGGGGCAGGCTTTCCAGCCTGCCGGTCTCGTGAAGGTTCCATGCTCTTCGCGCAGGCAGGCTGGAAAGCTTGCCCATACCAGTTGCTTCCCGAATCAGTTTTAGTATACCCCTTGTGGGCGTTGTTTTTAGTGCTGTACTTAGCGGCTGGCCATCTCTCGAAACAATGCCCTCAAGGGGATAGACTACACCCGGAAAGCGAATCCCAACCCTATCATATTATGTAGGTGGGTTGAGCGATCAAACGGGATTTCACCGCGAAATAGCAACCAAAGAAGCGAAACCCGGCATCAGACGCCACTTAATCGCTGAGCGTTGGGTTTAGCTCCTGCAACTCCATCTCATTATTGTACCCGTTCACCGCTCAACCCAACCTACCAAACTCCACCTCATACTCACCCTGCGATTAGGCGAGGTCGAAGCGGTCAGGGTTCATGACTTTATTCCACACTGCCACAAAGTCGTACAGGAACTTCTCACGGGAGTCGTCTCATCCGAAATTGGCATTCAAGACGCGCATGGCCCCAACGAGAAGCGTCGTAGGCGGGTACCCGATAACACCCAGGAGAAATCTTATCCGGGCCACCCCACCGGCCCGCGGATGGTCTCAACCCAACAAGGGGTTTTATTGTACAAATGCTGATGCTGAAGGCATTTGGGATGAAGATCTGACGGAGAGTTTCTTTCTACCATTATTCAGGATGTCGATCACGGGCGGGAAGATTAGTGTTAGCCAGTCCAGCCTCTGCCTGCTTATCCCTCTTATCCATTTGCAAAACATCTTTGATATCGAGCTGGATTTTCTCCATTTCACTTAAGAGAGATTTACCTTTCCGCAAAAGCTCCTCGGATAGCCGATGGCAACTTTGCGCCATCTCATCCAATGCTTTCAATTGTTCTTGCATTTGGCGCATTTCCCGAGGATTGTTATGCTTGCTTGCTTGCTTGCTTGCTTGCTTGCTTGCTTGCTTTGTGGTTTTAGTGCGTTCTTCCTGGATAGACCGATATGAAGCACAGACTCTCATGAACTCGGCCTTCAATCCCTTGTGCATCGCGGCAAGATCTTCCAGGGATGCTTCTTGTTCTCGAAGAAGATCAAGCAGCATTTCTTCAGGGTTGTCAGTGATTGCGGTCATCGCCTGCTCCTTCTCCCCCTCGGGATAAGGTACTAACAGTGGTTCTTTCTTGCAAGACCGCGCCTCTTACAACAAATCCTCTTCATTTCCTGGCTCTCCTTTCTTTTTCCTACGAAACCGCGTTATTAAGCCAAAAAAACGCAACAACACCATGGCAGTCCGCAGGGCTTCATGCTCAATGCTGGAAAAGAATTCCTGGTGGGCGACCCCGATATCTGGCATCATGGCTCTGTTTTGTTCAAAGTTCGGATAGAGCATACATCGCCAAAGGGACAGGGAAAGAATCACAACCACGGAGGGGAATTAGTGTACAGAAAATCCAACTGGTTTTTTCTAACATCTATCGTTTGTATTGGAATTGCCTGTAATTTTTTAGCCGCCCATGCAACCCACGGTGCTCCGGCCATTATCATCACCGAAACCGGCTTCAATTTTGGGGAGCTTTCCGAAACTACCCCTCTTTCACACAATTTCATTGTGAAAAATGGCGGCACGGCCACTCTCAACATAAAGGATGTGCAGCCCAGTTGAGGCTGCACTATAGCCCGGTTCGACCGGGAAATCCCCCCAGGTTCGGAGGGAAAAGTCACATTGAAGTTGGACCTCAAGGACTTTCAGGGATATGTCAAGAAAACTGCCACAATCGTGAGTGACGATCCGGAAAATCCTCGCATGGTCGTTTCAGTTGAAGGAAAAGTCGATCCACTGATAAGGATATTACCCGAAAAGAGCGTCAGTTTTCAGGGAGCGTCGGACACCATCAAGGAAAGCGTTGTCGATTTGGTTAGCGCATCCAGAGCGTTTCACATTCGCGGCTCCGACGATACACTCGACAAAAAGGCATCGTACAGGCTTGAGACGGTAGAAGAGGGGAGACACTACCGGCTGAAAATATCAAACAACACGAAGCTGGGGAATTACAGGGGCTACATAACTCTTCATACAGATCTGGCTGAAAAACCCGAGCTAACAATCTGGGTCAAGGGTTCGATTGAAGGTGAGATATCGGTGAGACCAAAAACGCTCATCGTCGGGCGGCTATCTCCTGACCAGGGGGTTATTACGGGAAAAGTGCTTGTCACGGATAACCTGAATAGAAATTTTCGGATCGTGAAATGCTCTTTTGATGAGCGGGTAATCAATTTGTACCAGTCGTCCATGCTCGGTGGATTTAGCCTCGATGTGGCTCCAAACATGCAAAACATACCTCCCGGAGGCCGGCTCCAGACCACATTGATTATCGAAACTGACGTAGAATCTGGCGCAAAGCAGGAGGTGCAGATCCAGGCAATAAACCTCGGCGATAAGGCGAAGTGAGCTGCAGCGGGAGAGAATCTTTATTCATTCAGCTCAGGTAAATTATCAAACCCTTTCAGGTCGAGCCCATTCCGGGCGGCGGTAAAATTTTTTTAAACCAGCAACCAGCAACCGGCAACCCGCAACCCGCAACCCGCAACCCGCAACCGGCACCAGTACGACTAAAGCCTTCTACCGCCTGAACTTTGTTGAGTATGTAGGCTCAATGGTAGGGAAATACAGTGCAGGTACTGTCCAATTGGGGTATTCGCCCTATTTAGAATTTGTAAATTTGCGCTATCATTCACACCATCCCCGATAGCCTCGAAATTGTTGGGGCATCTTCCTAATCGTCATTCCGGTTTCTCGATCTGCATAATATACCGCGGGGCCTGGCCGGCAAGGAGACAGCAATGAAGACCTCCAGATCCAACAGTTGCGCCGAAAGATCCCGAATTGGGCAGTGCGGAAGAAAAGGGCTGTTCCCGAGACGACGCTCTCTTGAACGTTGGCTGGATTTTGACCAGAGGCGTGAGATAATTTTTAGTTACTTACAGTTGCTTGAGGAAATAAAGGGGCCGATGGCGCTCGATTCCGATCTGCACTATCCAAAGGACCTCATCCGCCGGGCAATTCTTGAGGAAATCCTGGAAAATCCAAATGGCGAACTGAGAAGCCAGCTTGAAATCGCTTACGTTCAGCTTGAATCCTTTGTTACTTACGAGGAGCACAGAATAATAGCCGAGTTCAAGGCGGCGAGCATGCTTTCGCAGGAAATGGCCGATACCCGCGACCCAACCAGCATTATCAAGTCGGTTAAAATGGTAAAAAGGGGCACGGGAGATCACGCGGTAAAGATTCAGGAAAAGATATCGGAGAATATGAGGCAGAGAATGGCTCAAATAAGGCGGATCGGCTCAAAGGTGCTCGATTCGGGGCAGACCTGCTGTATGAATACCGTTCACTGAAGAAAGCGGCCCATCTCCTTTATTACTAACGAAGGTTTTTTATAGAAATCATCCCAGGCCACCTGGAAGACGATGTCCAGGCGGCCTTTTTCACCTGGTGACATGTCAGGCAGCCATTTGGCGCCCCTCCAGAAGACCCCTTCCAGTCCATTGCCAAACCCCAGTCGAAGATGCTTTCGTTCCTTTCCAAAAAATTTTCTGAGGGTGAACTCTGTATTGCGGGAGGCGAAAAGAGGCGCTGGGTTGCCCATTCCGTGGGGCTCAAGGCGGCGCAGGGCCTCTATAAGTTCATCGCATACAAGCTCCAGGGGCAGCAGCATATCGATCTTCACGAGCGGAGTAAAGATTTCCGCTGGACAGGACATTGCTATTTGTTCGAGACGTTCGGTGAAAAGAGGGATCTTTTCGGTCATGATAGTGAGACCCGCGGCGGCCTTGTGTCCGCCCCATTTTATCAGCAGGTCAGAGCACTGTTGCAGCGCGGCATGTATGTCGAATCCCGGGACGCTCCTGGCCGACCCTCTGGCAGTGCTGGTTTCTTTATCCGCGGCCAGGATAATGACGGGGCCGTAATGGAATTCCTGCTGAACCCGTGATGCGGCAATTCCCACCACTCCGTGAGACCAGGCCGGATCTGCCATGACGAATGTACGCGTGGTGGGCGGCCGGCCGGCCAGGCGCTCAGCGATCATCTTCAGGATACTTTCTTCTTCGGCCTGGCGCTCCGAGTTCAACCGGTTCAATTCGCGGGCGATATCTCCCATCCGCGGGGCCTTATCGGCGGTAAAGAGTTCGTAAGCTATCCGCCCGTCAGAGACCCGTCCCGCCGCATTTATCCTGGGTCCGATATAGTAGCCGATATGGCCGGCAGTGATGGCCCTTTCTCGAATTCCGGCCGCATCTGCGAGCATGACAACAGGGGGCCAGTTATGGAAGTTGATGCTTCTAAGGCCGCTCCCGGCAATAATGCGGTTTGCGGAAACCAGGGGGACGAGGTCGGCAACCGTTCCGATTGCTGCGAGCGCCATGTATTTGCCGCCAAGGGGAGGTGATGGAAAATTTCCGTCGAGTGCCCGTCTCAGAGCAGCAAGGAAAAGCAGCGTAAGTCCCGCCGAGCAGAATTCCTTGAATGTGGAGGGGCATTCCGGATGTTTGGGGTTAATTATAACCGATGCGGGGGCAACTTCACCAGGTGGCACTTCATGATGATCGATTACTATGCAGTCGGCCCCCAGGGAGCAGGCCAGAGCGATAGGTTTTCGGTCGAGTGTGCCGCAATCCATTGCAACGAAAAGGCCGGCATCGGGGTTTTCGCGCACCGCGCGCTCGGGGATTCCGTAGCCTTCCCGGCGAAGCGGAATCACAGCTTCGAAGTTGGAATAGCCGACCTCGGTCAGGAAGAGCGCCATCTGGGCCACGGAGGTTATCCCATCGCAATCATAGTCTCCGACAAGCACTATCTTGCTCGCGCGGGCCATGTGCCGGGCCATTAAAAGGGCGCCTTCCTCCATCCCGCGCATCGAGAGATAACCGCTTAGGTCCTTCAGTTCTCCGGAAATCGAGACCGCATCAAGGCCTCGGTTTTCCATGAGAATCTCGAAAGCCTCGCCTACAGAGCCAGGTACCCTGCTGGAAATAATTTTATGCTGCGCTCCAAAGATTCCGCTTCTCATCAAAAGGCCCCGTAATAATTACCAATGCCTCTCCGATCGACATTAACTAAACTATCCTTGCCACCGACGTGCTTGCAATTCATTAATCCCAGGGTGCTTTATACCACTTTTTGAAGATTATGGTCGAGTGGCTGTGGAGGGTGGCATCAATTCAATGGGCTAAATGTTAGTTGGATATCGTGTTTAGATTTTCACATTTGTCGATAATCTGCTATAAGTGGCGCCAATCATTCAAGGGAGAGGGGGGTAAAAACGAATATTTCTTCGATAAGGTCCGAAATCTGAGAAATCAGCCTGAATATGCGGCAAATAGAACCAAATTCTTTCAAAAAAGACCTAAATGGATTTTGCGCAAAGAAGAGTCGAGGATTAGATTCACCCGCAGTTGAAAATAGTTAAAAATATGCAATCTTATACAGCGATTGCCGACGGACCATTCAGATTTGGTCGTTTCCATGTTTGAAGCAGGACCGCGCGGTTGCTGTAGTAGCCGTTAGGAGCACAAAGAATGGATACTTTCGTTTATCTGATGAATTTCATTAGAGACAAAAATGTTGCTTCCATCACACCAACATCAGCGGTTGGCGTTAAAAGGGTCTGCAGCAAAATCGATTTTGAAAGAGATAACCTCATTGTGGAGTACGGTCCGGGAACGGGCGTTTTTTCGAAGTACCTGCTCGATAAAATGGGCGGGGATTCGCGTCTGATACTCATAGAAATCAACAAGAATTTTAAAACGATTCTGAAAAAGAAATTCCAGGACCCCAGGGTCATGATAGTTCAGGAAAGCGCCGAAAATGTATTGGAAACCCTTCGGTCGTGCAGTGAGTCGGAAGCCGACTATATCATTTCGGGAATTCCTTTTTCCTTTCTGGATCAGGACCTTAAACATCGAATTCTCTACAACACTCATCGCGCATTGAAAAAAGGCGGCAAATTTCTCTGCTACCAGACTTTTTTCCAGACAAACAATCACCTGAAAAACCATCTCGAACAATATTTCCCTCAGGTGAAAGCCAAATACGAACTGGTAAATATCCCTCCACTTAGAATCTATGAGGCGGTAAAATAAGTGTGTAATACACACTTTAACTTTCCTGGCTTGACCGATTTGCTATGTCTTTGAAACCGGCTCATTTTACGAGCAGGTGTGGGGTACTGCGAGACAGTGAGGCTGGTTTCGAAATGGATGCTGGGAGTTTGTAGCACCTTGAGTCCCCCCTTTTTGAAATTGACCTCGGCTGGCATTGAGTCTTTTCAGGCCAACCGAGGTCAACCACGAAGGCAGATTTTCTCTCCGGGGCCTTTTCCCGGATCAAAAACCCTCTAACGTCATATCATTTTTTCCCCCAAGCTGCCATCGCGATTACCCATGATTGAATTTGGAGCCCCTGTCCCTGCAATGCCTGGATCCTCCATAATGTCTGACACCCGAGTTTTACCCAATAAAGTTGAGAATCCCGGCTAGGTTAATCAGTGCCGGTTCAAGGCTCCCCGGAGACTTGATCAATTTTGGCTATTTAAGTGATCAGAATTGAACAAAAGCCAAACAGTTCTGTTCCGCTATTCTTCCGCCCATGTTTTCCCAACAGTCTCATCTACTTCAACAGGAACCCTGGATAAATAGATCCTTCTCCTCTTTCGTTGCAAGTCCCGGCATCATGTATTGTTCAACTCACGTCCAGCAATCCCTAGGCTGTTCACCAGCCGCAATCTACCAGATGAATGTGCATTAGGCCACTGCACTATGACATGAACACTGGAAGGGTTATCTCTCTCATCCGCCTTGAGAATCGAAGCGCTAAACTCCTTTCCATTTCAGAATCATTCCTAATGGTAATGAGGGCAACTACGATTTTCGGTTCTGGCTAGAAAGGTTGACGTTGCAGCTGTCCAAGGGCTCTTCCATTATTTAGACCATGTGGGAGGGGACAGGCATGAAATCCAAAACAGGGAACTCAGTAGATGATTGTGCCCGGCAGAAATACATGTCCAGGGAGGCACTGCGAATAACCCAACCGAAGGAATGGGCAGCAATGGCATTGGGTAGTCTGGTGGGGATTTCCGGTCGGAGCGCTTATCCACCATGCTTAGACGGTCATTTTTGATGCCGAAAGGTGCCCTTAAGGCTTTTAAAGGCTGTGCTTTTGCAATAGTCTTAATGAATTTACGTCTTGCCTTGGCCCGACCCCGATTGCTGATTGATTGCCGATTGCTCGACAGAATCAAAGGGCATGTTTGATGATTGTTGCCATCCTCGTAGCCCATCGCAATGGCGAAAAGGCGTTGGCGCAATGGCTCCTCGTACCCATGATGGACTTTGGCTTTGTCGCGATAGTCGAAAAGTGAATTGCTCATCGGGGAAGAAAGATTTGTTGCACGATCAATTTCACGCAACAGCAGAGAACCGCTGTCCGAGGTCATGGGGCATGCCGAAAATCGGCCACAACAGAGCGTGAATCAAGGGTTTGCAAAAGAGAGTTGTTTATGAGAACTGTTTTCAACGGACATCCTTTTTGTTTCGTGTTTTCTCTTGTCAGTCAACATGTGGCACGATATCCATTCCCTTTCTCAAGCATTATTATGAACTACCCGGGTTAGGACAAGCCTTAGGACCCACTTGCACCCATGCAGAAAAAACTTCAGAAAAAGTAATCTTGTACCGAAATAATGAGCAGCAGAGTGATACCTTTCCAAATCGAATCGCACGCCAAAAACGGAATTGCACTCGAAAATGGGAGATGTTGAAGATGAAGAAAAGTTACATTGCACCTCTGTTGGTTATGGCAGCCCTATTGTCCTTCGGGCTTGCGGGTTCGTTACAGGCGGAGGAAATAGTAATCGCAGGGACCGGAGACGGGACCGTGGTTCTGGAGGCGCTTTCAGCGGCCTTCAGCAAAGACTATCCGGATATTAAGATCAGTTTGCCCCCGAGCATCGGCTCTGGAGGCGGCATCAAGGCGGTTGGAACAGACAAGGCCGTTTTGGGGCGGGTGGCAAGAGAAATCAAAGAAAATGAAAAGGAATTCGGTCTCACCTATGTTCCTGTCTTTAAGATGCCACTCGTCTTTCTCGTTAACAAGAATGTCGGAGTTGATTCACTCACCGCTCAGCAGATTTGCGACATATACAGCGGCAAGATCACCAACTGGAAAGAAGTAGGCGGGTCGGATGGAGAAATAAAGGTGATAAGGCGCGAGGATGGCGACAGCACCCTTGAGGTTCTGTTAAAAAGCTTTCCGGGGTTCAAAGAAATCTCTATCACCGATAAATCAAAAACGACGCTTACAGTTAGTGAAACGTGCGAATTAGCTCAGAGCAAAGAAAATACAATTGCTTTCGCGCCGTATTCAAATGCTAAGAATTACAATTTGAAGGTTGTTAGTATTGAAGGGAAAAAGCCAACCGATCAGGATTATCCATATGTCGGAGTCCTGGCAATTATATACAAAGATGGCAATAAGGCCGGAAATGTTGCAAAACTGGTAGATTTTATTACCTCAGCGGCGGCACACTCGGTTATCAAAGGAAATGGTGCATTGCTCCCTTAGAAACCCATTAGTAAACTGAGCCCGGGCAGATTTATCGCCTGGACTCGATATTCGAGTAGGTAAAAAGCATCGCCGCTGCAGCTTGGAATTTATATCCGCCCGCTATCACTGCTCCGTTTCAGAACTGCAATTCGCGCCTGCTCGTTATCAAGTGGAAAATTGGAGAAGTCCGATGAAAAGCCTGAAGCACAGGATACTGATAAAATTCTGCGTTGCAGTGGCGATAATAGTCAGCGTTATCGAAGTAGTAATCTCGTGGAAGCTCGACGTTAGCATCTCGAGGCAAGCGGAGGTAATCACCAGTAATCTCACGGATAAGGAATACAAGGTTCTAAATGGACATGGGAATGTACTCACATTCCTTTTGGACCGGGAGAAATCGAATCTCCAGCTGGGAACAGGTGAAATATCAAAAAATACGTTGCTCCTGAAGCAAATCGAGTCCCAGCAGGGCATGGCTATGGCAAAAACTCTCCAGAAACTGTGTCCCCCGCTGGGGATAGATATCGCCATGATTTACGACCTGGATGGCAGACTAATCTCTTCATTCCCTAAAGAAGTGGATTTCAAATGGGCAGGCCAGTATTTTAAGTCGTCAGGTTTCGTGAAAAACAAGAAGGAACTGCAGAAGGAAGTTCAAGCACCAGTCTATACAAGACTTGGCACCGATCTCCTCCAGGAAATGGGAATAAGCGGTCCTGGAGGATCGGGCAAAGGCGCGTTAGGCCTGGTTTCCTCAGGGCCGATGTTTGATGATTTCGGCGATCCAGTTGCAATCTGCGTCGCGTGGAAACTGCTCAATAATTACGACAAACCTTTAAACAAGTTACATGAAGCGACCGGGTCCGTAAGCGTGCTTTACCTGGATTCCAGCCCTGTTGCATACGCCGGCTTCACCGGAAAGGAGGGGCGCAGTTACAGCGAATCCGATCTGGAGCTGGACACCCGTGTAATTGCCGAAATCTATAAAAATGCCGGATCAGGCAACAGGTCTTTGACTTTTGGTGGAGAAAAATTCCTGAGCTCATGTTATCCGATCAGCGATCCGGGCGGCAACAATTTAGGCGCTGCATGCATAGGAGTTAACGAACATCAGCTCCTTGAAACCCAGGCATTGATGCTTTCCCATGCGGTCGCCACAAAACAAAGCGTGCAGATGTGGCTTCTGGGCATCGGCATAGCTTCGCTGGTGGTTTTTATTTTTTTCTCGGTGATTACCGCAACCGGAATTACGGGGCCTATAGCGCGCGCAATCGAGAGTCTCGGCAGCAGTGCGGTGGAAGTGGCCACCATCTCGGAGCAACTCTCCTCTTCGAACCAGAGATTAACAGAAGGAACTTCACGACAGGTTGCCGCAATCGAGGAATCCTCATCGTCCCTGGAAGAGATGTCGTCCATGACCAAAAAGAATGCGGATAACGCCAAAGAGGCCAATCACCTCATGGCGCAGGTCGATCAGACAATGTCAAAGGCGACAAACTCTATTTCGTACCTCTCAGAGTCAATGAATGCTATTGCCAGCGCAGGAACAAATACTCAGACGTTGATAAACACTATTGATGCTGTTGCATTTAAAACGAATCTGCTGGCACTTAACGCCGCTGTTGAAGCTGCAAGAGCGGGCGAGGCAGGGGCCGGTTTTGCTGTCGTGGCTGATGAAGTCAAGAATCTGGCCAAAAAGACCTCAGAAGCCGCCAAGGATACCGACGTTTACATTACTGAAATAGTTAAGCGAATTAATGAAGCAGTAAATTTGACGGTCAAAACTAACCATGATTTCAAGGAGGTCACAAATCATATAAAGAAGACAGGGGAATTGGTTAACGAAATCTCCGCAGCATCCCTGGAGCAGGCCCAGGGAATTGATTTGATAACCAATGCTGTTGGTGAAATGGAAGTAGTCACCCAGGAAAATAATACAAATGCTGAAGAATCGGCTTCTGTTTCAGTAGAAATAAATGCGCAGGTTGAAAATTTAAGGACGGTTATCGGAGAGTTGGCCGTTGTTGTTGGGGCGAAAAACAGCAATGGTATGGTTCGAAAGTGATGATCAATGCGCCGGAAAACTTTTTAAAAGGGCTCATCCGGTAAACGATTACCTCAACACTATTCACACGAATACTGACCAAGGTCCTTACAACGTCATTCCAGACTTGGTAAGATCAATTGATCGAGGGTATGGCGGTCGCCACCTGGGGGGCAGATCGTGCTGCAATCGAGATTCCGCGGATAGGATTTAGCGGCAGGCTTAAAAATTTAGCGTAAAATAGTCGAACCCAACACACCGGCCTGGAGTGTTGGGTTTCACTTTTTCTACGCCAGGCATGGATTGGAACCGATCCAAAGCTCGATACACCTGCATTCTGGTATGTTGCCCCACTTCGGGTGTTGCTCAAATGAAATTGACCGGGTAATATTGCAAATCCGGTCCCGTTGATCCATGCTGATTACAACTTCTCCTGCTCGCCCGGACCAGACTGAATTTACATATAAGCAGGCCTCGAGTCCAATCAGGTTATGAGTTGACAGGCTTGTTTCATCTGTTACCCTTGACCGAGGTAATACCAATTTGCGTTCAAGATTGTATCGAGAACAG
>DBMI01000116.1 GCA_002298165.1 Desulfarculales bacterium UBA702 | reverse complement strand
TTTGGCCGCTCGGGAACCTCTCCTTGGAAGCCCGCAATTCGCCGGGGCCGAAAAAATCCAAGTAAGCTTTCCTATGTAGCATACAGGAAAGCAAAAGACAACCCCAAAATTTGCTTTTTTCGCGGGCAGCCGCTAACCGGTTCATCATTCATGATGAATTCGGAAAAGAACGGTTTTACTAACACAGGGCGGGAGAGCTTGTCAATCCAGCGATGTCTGATATGTCAGAATAATGGATCTCTGATCGGGGTTCCGAAGACTTTGTTGATGGCCGGATTTTGCTGATATTCTCCCACTGATAGCGATATGGAAGTTCGTTCCAACCGATCTCAGGACCCAAGCGAGTCATTCGATCTCTGATCCCAAATGATCCAAGTGCCCATCCGGGCTTAAAACTTCCTTCTATCCCGTGTACCTTGGTTCTTCCATCGTTAATTTAAACGTATGAGTTCCCGAATTGATTTCGGAGAATTTATTTACCCAGGCAAGTCTATTAGCCTTTCGCAATCCAGGCTATTTGCGAACTAAAAATATTGTGGAGGTAACAGCATGGAAGTTAAAGGTACCGATATAAGGCGAGTCATGTCAGCATCCACGCTTGTAGGCGACAGGGTGACGAATCCCGAAGGGGAAGACCTTGGAAAAATCGAGGAATTCATGATCGACCTCAACAGCGGTTGCATAGCATACGCGGTACTCTCTTTCGGCGGTTTTTTGGGCTTTGGAGACAAGCTCTTTGCAATCCCGATCCAAGCTCTGCAACTTGATGAAGATAACAAGACCTTCATACTGAATGTTCCAAAAGAAAAGCTGGAGAAGGCCTCCGGCTTCGACAAGAATAACTGGCCCGATATGGCCGACAGAGGGTGGGGGCAGGCTATCTACGAGCACTACGGCTATAAGCCCTATTGGGAATCAACCGTGTAGTTACCAATCGGTGTGATAAATGGGACCTCTCTCAGGTCCTGTTTATCACCTGCGCGTGCCTCATGTTTCAGTTTACAATTCTATTCATATTCTTATCTTACAGACAAACAAGCAGCTTTTCCGACCAGGATAATGATAATTCGAGGAAGTCCTCTCCTGGACTTCTTCTAAGGAGGAATTCCATGTACAGCAAAATCAAAATCATGGGGCATCCCGTTCACCCCATGCTGATACCTTTTCCAATCGTGTTCTATACCTCAACCCTTTTTGCGTTCATAATCTATGCTTTTTCCGGATCCCCATTCTGGTTCAGAGTGGGAATAGCGGCCAACCTCGCTGGAATCGTAATGGCCGTTGTCGCAGCCATTTTCGGCTTTCTTGACTGGAGCCTGGGCATCCCGAGCGGAAGCAGTGCGTCCCGAACCGGTATAAAGCACATGACTTTGAATACGATCTCGTTAATTCTTTTCCTGATCTGCTTCTTCCTTAACGTGGGGCAGTGGGGGTCTGTTGCGCCGGTAATGAGAGGCGCCATAATTCTGCCCCTGATCGGTTTTATAACTACGATTTCGGCCGGGTACTTCGGCTGGACTCTCGTACAGAACCATCATGTGGGTGTGGAATTCACCCCACCCGAAGAGCGCTGCTTGATGGAGACAAACGAGTACGGCAAGCGGACGGTCTGATGGGAAATATGGCAATAGTTGAGTTTTGACGGCTTGTCTCAATCCTCGTGTACATTGATTAAGGTCTAAAAAAAAGGGCCGGGAAACCGGCCCTTTTTTTGATCGATGAAAATTCGAGTAAATCCCCTGCTAATACAAAAACCCGATTTATATTTACTGCGTGTGATCCCTTGGCTCACCATGAAGTGGAGTTTGTCTTGGCTTCAGTCATACTGACAATAATGGGTTGGGCGATTCCTGTTTTGATGCTGCCGGTAATCGCGAAAAGGCACCTGCCCACGGCCGCGCTTGCCTGGCTCATATTTCTTTTCTTTCAGCCCTGGCTCGGGCTCGCCGTATATCTCCTGTTCGGTGAAAACAGGGTTATCCGTCGCCTCGCCAAAAACTACTGCCAGCGAATAACCGAGATCCGCTCGACTCATCCGACCCATGCCGGGGGGGCGCATCTTAACTATGCCCCAGTCCGGACCGATGTGCCACTGGACCGCATAACGGAGAGGCTGTCCTGTTTGCCTGCAGCGCAGGGAAACTCGGTTGAAGTCCTGGATGACGGGTTTGACGTAATCGACCGTATGATCGAGGACATAGATTCTTCTGTAAACCACGTTCATCTGCTTTTCTATATCTTCCAGGACGATGCTCTGGGCAGGCTCGTGGCCGAGGCTCTGGGCAGGGCAACGGCAAGGGGGGTGCGGGTAAGAGTGGTGGTGGATGCATTCGGGTCCCGGTCGCTTGCGCGCGAACTCGGGAGATGGATGCGGGAGCGCGGAGTGGAATTCCACGATTTAATGGCCATCAATCCGTTCCGAAGGCACCATACGCGGCTTGACCTGCGAAACCATCGTAAACTTCTCGTCGTAGACGGAAGAATCGCTTTCACGGGATCGCAGAATATAGAACTAAAGGACTACGACAGTGCCCGCGCCGATGCCTGGCACGACATAATGGTCCGAATTAAGGGCCCTGTGGTGGCCCAGTTCCAGATGGTTTTCGTCGAGGACTGGTATCTTTCGTCCGGTGAAATGCTGGAAGGGGAGGAATTCTTTCCGGCTCAGGACAAGGACGGAGAAGTTCCAGTGCAGGTAATCCCGACAGGTCCAACAGACCCCAATTCCGCTCTGAGGGACATACTGATTGCCATAATTACGTCGGCACGAGAAGAGATTATAATAAGCTCGCCCTATTTCATCCCCGACGAGCCTTTCCGCGTGGCGTTGTACCTTGCCGGCCTCAGGGGCACGAGAATTGAGCTGCTGATACCTCGCCATACCGATCATCCTGTAATAGGTGCTGTTGCCCGCGCCTACATTACCTCCCTGGTGGATTCCGGAATGAACATACACTTTCACCGGGGATTGCTGCACTCAAAGACCATGACCGTGGACAACTCAATCTCCGTCATCGGAACAGCTAACTTCGACCGCCGGTCGTTTTTCCTGCATTCGGAACTAAGCCTGATTCTATACGGGCACGAATTCACAGAGCGGCTCAGGGCCAAGCAGCTCCGCTACATTGCGCAATCCGATCCGCTCGATCCGCTAAGGTGGCGCCGCCGCTCGCTGTTAAAGAAGACCAGGGATGACATCCTAAAGATCTTGAGCCCGATCCTGTAGTGGTAATTGAAGCTACCCGTTAACGATTGTTCCGCCGTTTGGATGCAGGATCTGCCCTGTCATGTAGGAGGAATCGTCCGAGGCCAGAAAGACATACGCCGGGGCGACCTCCTCGGGTTGACCGGGTCTTTGCATGGCTGTGTTTTTTCCGAAGTTGGCAACGTAGTCTTTGGGAAAGCTGGCTGGAATAAGAGGTGTCCAGATCGGTCCGGGCGCCACCCCGTTCACCCGGATCTTGTCTTTTGCAAGAGCGAGTGCCAGGGAGCGTGTAAAGGCAACTATCGCCCCTTTGGTGGATGAGTATTCGAGAAGCTTCGGGTTTCCCTTGTAGGCTGTCACTGAAGCAGTGTTGATGATGGTGCTGCCTTCCTTCAAGTGTTTTATGGACGCCTTAACCATATAGAAATGAGAGAATATGTTGGTGCGGAAGGTCTGCTCCAAACGCTCCGATGTGAC
Source organism: Desulfarculales bacterium UBA702 (assembly GCA_002298165.1). GTDB lineage: Bacteria > Desulfobacterota > Syntrophobacteria > Syntrophobacterales > Syntrophobacteraceae > SbD1. Next base: position 27,542 of record DBMI01000116.1, on the reverse strand, counting down.
CTCTTCGATACTCTCGGTATAGAACTGCACGGCAGCATTATTTACGAGTATGTCAATTTTCCCGAATGTCCGGACAGTTTTTTCGATAGCTTCCCGGCAGAAATTCTCGTCCCCGACATCGCCTGAAATCCTGATGCAGCGCCTGCCTTCGTTTTCGACCATCCTGACCGTTTCCTCTGCATCGCCGTGCTCGTTTAAATATACTATGGCAACATCGGCTCCTTCCTGCGCAAATGCCACCGCTACCGCACGGCCTATTCCGCTGTCTCCTCCCGTTATTAATGCCGCTTTACCTTCGAGCTTTTTTTTACCGCGAAATCTCGGGTCGTCGGACTGCGGGCGAGGGACCATCTCACTTTCGATTCCCGGCTGTCTTTCCTGTTGTTGAGGGGGTACTTTTTCTGGTTTTGCAGGTCCGGGGACCATTTATCCACCTCCTTTTTGTTGTTGGAGCCTGAAAGATCTCCGGCGGGGGTCTATCAGGGCGTACCTTTAATATAGATATTCCGGGCGGGGGGTGCTCTGGGAGAGTCGTAAGGGCAGGCTGGCTGCAGCGGGCAAAATGTTTATTTTTCTCCCCGCAGTCATTAGCTTTTCTGGCAGGTAGAGACTTTAAGCTACTCGGTGATAATGCTTTTGTTCACTTTAAGGAAATGGAATGAGCCTTTCTCTTAATCCGGATTATCTTAAGCGCTACAAGGACCTGGCGCGGCTTTTACTCAAATACGGCCGGTCTGAAATGATATCAGCCGCTGGTGGCGAAGGGCAGGTCAGCAGGAATGGGGGCTCGCCCAACCCTAAAACGATGCGCAAAATGAAGGAACTTCCGAGGGAGCTTGAAAGACTTGGTCCAACATTCGTGAAACTGGGCCAATTCCTCTCCACCCGATCAGATATGCTTGCACCGGAATTGATAGAAACCCTCTCGCGCCTGCAGGACAAGGCCGAAGAGTTCCCCTTCGAAAGCATCGAACAAATAATCGCCTTCGAGCTTGGCTCGCCGATTTCGGAACTGTTTTCCGAATTTGACAGAATACCCATAGCCGCGGCCTCTCTCGCGCAGGTGCACCGGGCGGTTCTGCGCGGCGGACGCCAGGTTGCGGTAAAGGTTCAAAGACCGGGGATAACCGGACAGATAGTGCGGGATTTGGAGGTCTTCCTGGAGGTTGCCTCTTTTCTGGACAGGCATATTGATGCGGCTAGAAGATTAATGCTCCACGCGACGATAGGCGAGTTCCGCAGCGCAATCATCAAAGAACTTGATTTCAGGCAGGAGGCGAGAAACCTTGTCACCCTGGCTGAAAATCTCAAAGATTATACGTCAATAGTCATACCTTCACCGGTTAATGAACTCACTACCTCAAAAGTCCTGACCATGGACTTGATCGTTGGGCGGAAGGTCACGAGCATTGCACCGCTGAGGCGGCTGGAGGTGAACGGCGCCCATCTTGCCGAAGAGCTTTTCAGGGCATATCTCCAGCAGATAATGGTCGATGGCTTCTATCATGCGGACCCTCACCCCGGAAATGTTTTCCTGACCGATGACGGCAGGATAGCGCTGATAGACCTGGGAATGGTAGCTCGTATTTCAGAAGGCTTACAGAGGCTGTTGCTGAGACTTACTCTGGCGATCAGCGAGGGCAGGGCCGAGGAAGCAGTCGGCTATCTGGTTGAGATAGGCGAAAAAACGCCCGAATTCGATGAAGCCGAGTTCTCGAGACATGTTAAGGAACTCGTCCTACGATACCAGAGAGCCACGCTTGGGCAGATAGCGGTTGGGCGTGTGATCTTGGAAGTCTTACATACTGCAGGGGCGAGCGGGTTCCGCTTTCCGGCCGAATTGGCCATGCTTGGAAAGTGCTTGCTCAACCTTGACGAGATAGGCAGGCGATTGGCGCCGGATTTCGATCCCAATTCCGCAATCAGGCGCGATGGTCCAAAGCTGTTCAGGCAACGGCTGCGCAAGGAAATCTCGGTCGTAAGCCTCTATGAAATGCTGATAGATTCGAAAGAACTCTTCGAAACGCTTCCAAGACACATCGGTAAAATTGCCGATTCATTGGCGGACAATCAATTTCGGGTCAACGTCGACGCTATTGACGAGAAATACCTTATGACAGGGCTACAAAAAATCGCCAATCGGCTGACCGTGGGATTGATTCTTGGCGCAGTGATAATAGGGGCGGCCTTGCTTATGCAGGTTCAAACTCCTCACTTCACTATTTTCGGCTATCCCGGCATTGCCATAATATTCTTCTTCATTGCAGCGGTCGGAGGATTGCTGCTGGCAGGCGCAATACTTCTTAGTGACGAGAGGATGAAAAAAAAGCCGAGAAACCCAAGCATCTGATCGCGTTTGGCAAATATTGGTTTTGCAGGTTCGTGCGGAAATAGAATTTGCCGGCCTCGGGACTTCCGGGCCGGCTCAATACCCATGGTGGTGATTATTTCGAGAAGTAAACTGGTCCACTCTCGTATTTATTATGCGGGGATTTTTGGTGCCCGGTTCCACCAGCAAATCTAGTGCGGTTCTTCTTTGCCCTGTTCCTTCATGGAGTGACCGGCATGTTCCACGCTCTCACCCATTTCTGACAGAAGGTTGCGGGCTTCGGCCTCACCACGGTTTGCCGCCTCACGGAGGTTGGATACCAAATTGTTGTATTCATCTTCGTATCCGCCCTGCTGGGCCTCTTTTTTGAAATTAGGTCCGAACTCCTTAATTTTATTGGCGAGATCGCCTACTATACCCGTCACTGTCCCGGCTGTTTCACTCAGGGCGCTGTTTAGTGTATGAACCAATTCCCTGATTTGGCCGAGCTTAAGGTTTAGGTCGACACCAAGCCCCACGCCAAGGCCGCCGCCGGATGTTTCGTGTTTCTTTTGTTCTTCCATGGTGCGCAATTCCTTTCCAACATAAAAACTGTTGCTAATTTTGCAGTCATAAATTGTTTTCCGCTTAAGGACGGTAGCGGTTCTCAAGTGATAACCCGTACTAAATATCAGTTATGCATTGAAAAATGGAATGTCAATTGCCCGAAATCCCGCAGTGATAAAGGCTCAGGCGCTCTTCCGACAGACTCCTGATGCAGGGGCACTGCGATTAATGTGTTTGGATTCAAAGGCGTTTTAAGTTTATCTTATGAGGTGGTCTTATAGGGTTGGAACGTCGCGGGGGAAGATCCTAGAAATCCCGGAATAGAAGAAACAATCTAAAAATCCATACTATAGTTGGAACCATGGATATCAAACGAAATTTAAAAGCTCTCCCGGTGAGGGAGAATCACAATTGTTTCGGTTGCAGTCCGTTAAACTCCTCAGGTCTTCAGATGCGCTTCCACACTGACGGGAAGGCGCTCTTCTCGTGGGTAACAGTGCCCGCACACCTTTGCGGCTGGCAGGACCTGGTGCATGGGGGTGTGATAACCACAATGCTGGATGAGGTTATGGGGTGGTCGACAATATATCTCCTTAAGTGCTTTCCTCTGACCAAGTCGATTTCCGTGGATTTTCTAAAGCCGGTGTATGCAGGAAGGGAAATAAGGGTAGAGGGACGTTTGTCGAGTAAAAGCGAGCGGGAGTCGGTGATGGAGGCTCTGCTCTATGATTCAGAGGGAAGGCTTTGTTCGAGGGCGGGCGGTGTTTTTGCTCTAATGCCGGTGCAGAAGGCGAGAGACTTTGGCATGAGCGAGGCTGTACTGCAGGACATCGAGAAAGTATTTTCTTCGTAGTTGTCAGGTATTTTTATATAAAAAATACATTATTTATCGACTTTTCCGGAACTCAACCGATATTTAGATTGATGCCCGTCGCCCGGACATGCAGCGTCATTGACACGGACAAAACGGCGGAGATATACTGCCCAGCCAAATCGGGCCGATAGAGCGCGTGGGCCGTTCCGGGGTGGTGCGCTCTACCGAATTATCCAACAGGAGAATAGAATGCATTACAGAGTGGGGAAAGGTAAGGCTTTCAGGATATCCATATTTCTCTTTCTGGTGGTGTTTGTGCCCCAGTGGACGATCGCCGCTGCTCCTGGACCCGTCGCAGTGATCCAGTCCGGTACGGAAAGAGCGCTCAAGATACTTCGCTCAACCCAGAGCGGCCAATCCCCGGCTTTGCGCCAGCGCAAAGGGGAGATACTTAGTATTGTGGACGAGTATTTCAATTTCGAGGAGATGGCAAAAAGGGCCCTTGGGCGACCCTGGAAGGAGCAGTCTCCAGAAAAACGCCAGCAATTCGTTGCGCTTTTCAAACAGCTCCTTTTTAACACCTACATCAGTCGGGTGGAGAAATATACGGGTACAAACGAGCAGATCCTGTACGATGGTGAAAAGATTGACGGCGATTATGCGGTGGTAAAGACGAGAGTTGCCACTCATGATAACCAGGTCTACCAGATCGAATACCGGCTGCACCAGGACGGCGCTCAGTGGAAAGCCTACGACGTTGTGGTCGAGGGCATCAGTTTCGTGGACAATTACCGCAGCCAGTTTGCCTCGATTCTCGCAAACGAGAGTTTTGACAGTTTACTCAGGAGAATGCGCGACAAAGTGGAAGTGGCCACCAGTTCCTGAACCAAGATATGAGAATGGCCCGCCTATGAGTACCGAATCGGAGGGGCACCGGCAGAGACTGCGAGAGAGATTCCAGCGAAGCGGCCTGAGCGGGTTTCACGAGCACGAGATCCTTGAGCTTCTGCTTACTTATGTGATACCGAGAAAAGATGTTAAGCCAATTGCCAAGGCTCTTTTAAACGAATTCGGTAATAATCTCGCCACCGTGCTGGATACTCCCGCAGCCGCCCTGCGGCGTGTGTCCGGAATCGGGGAGCGGGCAGCCGGATTGCTGGGCCTGATTCCTCGGCTGCTCGATTCCTATCAGTCAAGCCGCTGGTCCCGGCAGGAGACCTTTAGTTCAACACAGAGCGCTGTAGCCTACCTTGCAGCCCTGCTTGGCACCGAAAGAAACGAAACCTTCTGCATTCTCGCGCTGGACAGCCAGAACAGGCTGATTGCCGTCGAGCACGTCCAAAAGGGCAGCGTTAACCGAACCGCTGTCTTCCCAAGGCTTGTTGTCGAATCCTGCCTTAAGCACCACGCAACAGCCGTGATCCTCGCCCACAATCATCCCGGTGGCGGTCCCCAACCTTCCGCCGCGGACAGGCAGCTCACATTGAGGCTGAAGAAAATCCTGGGCGATCTCGATATCGTGGTACACGATCACATTATCATCGCAGGCCCGGACCAGTATTATTCATTTTCCCAGAATGGAGGACTTGAATGAGTGAAGATCTGATGCCCGCCGTGCTTGTGAGCGATGGAGCCCAAAGGGGTGAGTGGAACGAGGTGGGCATACGGATGGTCCCCAAACCATCTTTGAGCGAAGGGGAGGTGCTGGTTAGAGTGGAGGCCTGCTCGGTAAACAGGGCGGACCTTCTTCAAAGACGCGGTCTTTACCCCCCGCCCCGGGGGGCATCGGATGTGATGGGTTTGGACTTTGCCGGAGTGATAGTTGAAATCGCGCCCGGAGTAACCGGGTGGAACGAGGGGGACCGTGTGTTCGGACTGGTTGCCGGCGGAGGATATGGGAGGTATGTTTCCGCTCCGGCCGAAAACATTGTACCTATCCCCGCAAACCTCACCTTCGTGGATGCGGCGGCCGTGGCCGAGGTCTTCTTTACCGCCTACTATAATGTATTTATGCTGGCGGGTGCTAAAAATGGCGAAAAGCTGATTCTGCACGGCGCGGGTAGCGGAGTAGGAACCGCAGCCGTTCAGCTTGCCGCGTGTTTCGGGGTGGCAACTATCGTTACCGCCGGAAGAGATGAGAACCTCAGCCGCGCCCGAGAACTGGGGGCAACGCACGGCATAAATTATAAAAAAGAGGATTTTGCCTCCCGTGCCATGGAAATCACCGGAGGGAATGGGGTTGATGTGGTACTCGACTGGATCGGTGCATCCTACCTAGCCAGGCATCTGACAATATTGAAAACAAAGGGGCGGCTGGTGCTGATTGGCTTGATGGGTGGAAGCACCGGAGAAATAGACCTTGCCCCGGTTGTGAGCAAGCGGCTCAGGATCATCGGATCGGTGCTGCGATCCCAGTCGCGCCAGGAAAAAGCCGCAATAACCAGCGCATTCAAAAAGGACGTGCTCCCTTTGCTGGCTGATGGACGGGTACGGCCTGTGATAGACCGTATTTTTCCTATCATTCAGGTCGAGGAAGCCCATGGGTATCTCAGGCAGGGTGAACATTTCGGCAAAGTAGTCCTGACCTGGGAATCATTTCAGGCGGAGTAATGCAAAGTCGCGGCAAATGGATTTCCCTCAGCGGCGTGAAATTCGTGCGAAACCGCCGCTTGATACTGGACGAGGTCTCCTGGGAAATTCACCAGGGGGAACACTGGACGGTTCTGGGCGCGAACGGATCCGGCAAGACCACCCTTCTTCAGCTAATCGCGGGATATTTGTGGCCGACAGCAGGCCAGATAACGGTATTAGGCAGGCGCTTCGGGGAAACCGATCTGCGCGAATTGCGAAAAGAAATCGGCTGGATAGGCTCTTTTCTCCAGGCTAGCGTCCCACCGGCTCAAAAAGCTCTGGATTTCGTCGTAAGCGGCAAGTACGCAACGCTGGGAATCTTCGCAAAACCTGATGCGAGCGATTACACCCAGGCGCGGGAGGTTGCGGGCCGGCTTCGTTGTGCTCACATACTCGACCAGCCTTACGCCGTTCTTTCGCAGGGAGAAAAACAACGCCTGCTGATTGCCAGGGGCCTAATACATAAACCCCGCTTAATAATCCTGGATGAACCCTGCTCTGGGTTGGACCTGGTATCCAGAGAGGAACTCCTGTTCACGCTCGAAACTCTCGGCCGCTCGCCCAAAAGCCCAACAATGATACTCGTCACACACCACCTCGAAGAAATCATGCCTTCATTCACTCACGCCCTGTTGCTCAAAGCCGGTCGAGTAGCCGGGGCTGGGGAACGCGATGAAGTGCTGACTCCGGAACTTCTTAGCCACATTTTCGGGGTTCCGATCAGGGCGGAGAACATGGATGGACGCTACTGGTCAAAAGTTGATTTCCGGGCTTGGCACAATGATCCGGCGTGACTATTCGAAATCAAAATCAATCGCCATTAAGACCCCCCTGCATTGAATCCAGGGGGATCTTAACGGTCGCGCGACGCGGATGCGGCTGGATAGCCAGGTTGGCATTAGCCGTTTGTTGATCCACCCTTTTGTTTAAGATTATTTCTTATCGCGGTAGCCATCCGCAGATGATCTTCCAGGGTCGGCAGGGTCTTTTTGGCAAAATTCTTCAGATCAGGATTTTTGCCTTCCGTAGCCATCCTTGTAAACATTCCGATATCTTCCTGATGATCCTTTACCATATGGTCCATGTAGGCACGGTCGAAATCCGGACCGCTCAGCTTAGAGAGGTGCTGGACCTCCGAACTGTTGCTTCTGTCCATGTCTCTCGGTACGCTGAGCCGTTCTCTTTCGGCAATCGAGGTCAATTCCTGGCTAGCCATGCCGTGATCGTTAACCATGCGCTGGGCGAAATTTTTGACCTCGTTATTTGATGCCTGCTTCAAGGCAATTTCTCCAAGGTCTATTTCCATCTTGCTCCCGCTCGCGGCTTTTGCCACAAAATCCTTGTCGCTCATGCCCCTTGCGGCGGCATCACTTGTTGCCATGCCGGCGGCAAAAGCCGCCAGGATCAGGAATAGAAATGTCTTTGATATTCGCATCATAACTGTTTCTCCTTATTTCTTTTCAGGGCTATCTATTGATCTTTTTTGAGTGAAACATCTAACTGAACTCAACACCTTTCAGATACCCAAATCCTTCTTTCCTGCAGTTGGAAGAAACCATGCATAGAGTTCGGTATTGTCGTAAGTCTGCGTCCATGAATCGTGTCCAGCTTCGGGATAGATTGTAAAGCGCACATTTCCGCCGGCCCTTTTGAGAGCCTCCACCATCACTAAAGACCTGGTCAGCGGCACGATATTATCCAGCGCGCCGTGAAAGACCCATATCGGAATGTGTTTGAGCAAGTGGACTTTTTCCGGATCGCCCCCACCGCAAATGGGTGCAAGCGCGGCAAACCTCCACGGTTGAATGATCGCCGTTTCCCAGGTCCCGAATCCGCCCATGCTTATCCCGGTAAGGTAAATCCGCTCTTCATCGATCTTATAGCGACTTACCGCCTCATTTAGCACATCAATGACGAGTGGGGCGGACCAGTAAAGATTGCGGGGGCACTGCGGTGAAATGACAATGAATGGGAAGTTGACGGATTTTTCGAGGTTCTTCGGAAGTACTGTCCTTTTTATAAGCTCAAGATTGTCGCCTTTCTCTCCAGCCCCGTGCAAAAACAAGATCAGGGGCCATGTACTTAGATCCTTGTAATCATGCGGAGTATGTATCAGATAATTATATCCAGTTTGTCGCAGGACATGCCGTTGATTGGAATGCATCTTGGTTTCCCCGGATTATCGAAATGTTTAGCTCATTTATCAATCTAGTTACCAGATTGGGTCATTGCTAATTTTGCTCAAAGAGCGGAAAGAATTAGCCGATTAAGTAGAGAGGGTGAGATATGGGATGGAAGGTGCGCACGAAGCAACCTAGGAAAAATTCCAGATATCTGACCAGATGGACCGAAATTTGCTTTCATTATTGCTGCTGACTGTCCGCGGTTTAACTTTTTCTGAGCTGACTGGAGAATGAGCATGCCCGTTTATGTCTGGACCGGCACGGACAAAGCCGGAAAGAAGCAAAAAGGCGAACTTGAGGCCGAAAACCTCACCCTTGCCCGGCAAATTGTCACCCGTAAAGCGATTACCATCAAGAATATCAAGCAGAAGCCGAAGGATTTAAGCGAATATTTTCCGGGTGTTGGCGGAAAAGTTGCAGACAAGGACATAGTTATTTTTGTCCGTCAGTTTGCGACAATGATCGATGCCGGGCTTCCACTGGTCCAGTGCCTTGAAATTCTCCAGGAACAGCAGAGCAATCCTAATTTCAAAAAAGTTATTCGACAGATAAAAAAGGACGTCGAAGAAGGATCGACTTTATCTGATGCCATCAAAAAACACCCAAAAATCTTTGACAATCTATTCAGCAACCTTGTGGCGGCTGGAGAGATCGGCGGTATCCTCGATGTCATTTTAAATCGACTGGCCGCTTACATCGAAAAGATCTCGAACCTCAAAAAGAAGGTCAAAGGCGCTATGACATATCCGGGGATCGTCATCTCGATTGCCGTGATCGTAGTTGCCGTAATCCTGATCTACGTCATTCCGGTTTTCGCGGGGCTGTTCAAGGATGCCGGCGCGAAGCTTCCGGCAATGACACTTTTAGTCATGGACATGAGTGATTTTGCACAGAGCTATTTTCACTGGGTTATCCTTGGAGTGATACTGCTCGTAATTGCTTTTCGGGAGATAAAGAAACGGCCCGCGGGTAGGGAAGCCTTCGACAGAATTGCCTTGCGCACTCCGGTTGCCGGTATGCTCATAAGAAAGGTTGCCGTGGCCCGGTTCACCAGGACGCTTGGCACCATGTTGTCCAGCGGCGTTCCCATTCTTGACGGCTTGGAGGTCGTGGCCTCAACGGCCGGTAATGTAATCGTGGAAAGAGCTATCCGGAATGCCCGAATGGCAATTTCCGAAGGCCGGCCTGTTGCGGAGCCGCTTGCCGAGACCGGCGTTTTCCCATCCATGGTTACCCAGATGATTGCAGTGGGCGAGGCCACCGGCGCCCTTGACACGATGCTTGGCAAAATTGCCGATTTTTATGACGAGGAGGTTGACACTGCCGTCGATGCTTTGACATCCCTTCTTGAACCGATGCTGATCCTTTTTCTGGGTATAACCATTGGCGGCCTATTGGTGGCTATGTACCTGCCCATCTTCCAGTTGGCGGACGTGGTTGGAAAATAGGGATGGACGGGCAGGCCGATTTGCCTCAAATCACAGCTTCGGATGAAAGTCTTTTCAGGAGCAGGCTTAGAAGACTTATCCTTTACCGGCTGATCCTTGCCATCTTTTTTCTTCTTCTGGTAATAGGCGTTACCTTGAGCAGGAATGAGGATGTTTTGTCCTCGCGTCTTCATCCCCTCTATTATTTTTCATGCATTCTATTTTTGTTCACTATCTTCTGCGCCATTGGCCTCAATCGAGTGAGGCGGCTGTCCGGCTTTGCATGGTTGCAACTGGTGTTCGACATCGCGGCAGTAACCGTGCTGGTCTATCTTTCAGGGGGCGTGGAAAGCCATTTTTCCCTTCTATATCCTCTGGTGATCATCAGTTCCGCATTGCTCTTCCAGCGTAGAGGGAGCCTGTTCACCGCTTCGGCATGCAGCCTTGTCTACGGAATGCTCCTTGATCTTCAATACTTCGGCATGGTTTCTCCACTACAGATTGTCGGTGATGTTGGATACCACCGTGACAGCGGAATCTACTTTTTCAATATTCTTGCAAATATAGCAGGCTTTTTCCTGGTTGCCCTCTTTTCCGGCTACCTGGCTAGGGAGGTGCTTGAATCGAGCAGGCAGGCCCGAGAGCATAAAAGGGACCTCAGCAGGCTTTCGACCCTTCACAAAAGCATTGTGCAAAGTATGACCAGCGGCTTGCTTACCGTTGATTCAGAGGGCAGAATCGCCTTTTTGAATGCCGCGGGGGAAGAAATTTTGGGCATTCGCGGGAAATCCGTCGAGGGGCGAAAAATAGGTGAGCTCTTGCCAGAAATGGATATTTCAGATCTTACCCAAAGTGGTCAGTCCCAGAACTCTATGCAAAATAATGCCCGGATGGAAATCAATCACACCCTCCCATCGGGAAGCAGGATATATATAGGATATTCAATATCGGTACTCCAGGGCCAGAGCGGAAGTCCCTTTGGCTCGATCATAACCTTCCGGGATCTGACCCAGGTAAAGGCAAGCGAGGACCACATGCAGCGGGTTGAGCGGCTGGCCTTCGCTGGAAGAATAGCGGCCGAGATCGCACACGAGATCAAAAACCCGCTTGCGGCGATGAGTGGCGCTGTGCAGATGCTGCAGGGGGAAATCGGGCAAGAATCTTTCCATTCGAGGCTTCTTGGAATAGTCGAGCGCGAAATCGGGAGGATCAATGTTCTGGTCACCGATTTCCTGTGGCTTGCCAAGGGACCTCCGCAGTCGGGGAAAATAGAGGACGTATCCGTCTGTGCCGCGATACAGGAGATAATGTCGCTTCTCAGGTCAAAAAATCAGGTCTGCGAATCCCACGTATTGCAGACGGATTTCAAGGCGGCCCCGGTTGTAAGAATAGACCCGCACCACCTCCGTCAGGTGCTCTGGAACCTCTTTATGAATGCGGTTGAAGCTATGCCTGATGGCGGCGAACTCCGGGTATTGGTGGATTGCTGTGATGGAGAATCGGGCCAGGCCGGGACCAGGGTGGATATTTCGGACAGCGGGTGTGGGATTCCTGAAATTTTGCGACAGCGTATATTCGATCCTTTCTTTACGACTAAAGCCAGTGGAACCGGCCTTGGGCTTAGCATTGTATATCAACTGGTGGAGAAGGCCGGTGGCCGCATCGAGGCCAATTCAAACCCTTCCGGCGAAGGCATGACCTTTTCGGTATTTTTCCCCGCGTAGAATTTTTTTTCACTTGCCAAATGATCCCGCGATGATTATAAGCACTCATCAACAACGAGTGCTAATAGTCAGGCGGGTCCTCCCGCTTGAACCTAGCTCTAGCCCTATTACATTTAAATCACCTAATTTAACTCGACGAAAGGAGCTATCATGAACCTCAGACCGCTCAACGATCGTGTTGTGGTAAAACGCGTCGAAGAGGAACAAAAGACCGCGGGCGGCATCATCATCCCGGATACTGCCAAGGAAAAGCCCATTCAAGGCGAAGTGCTTGCCGTGGGAACTGGCAGGATCATGGAAGACGGAACCAAAAGGCCTCTTGATGTCAAGGCCGGTGACCGCGTTCTTTTCGGAAAATATGCCGGGACGGAAATAACCCTTGAGGGTCAGGAAGTCCTGATTATGCGCGAAGATGACATTCTTGCGATTTTGGAATAGCAGGTAGACCGAAAATTGACCAGGAGGTAAATATCTCATGCCTAAACAACTGATTTACGATACAAAAGCTCGCGAGCGTCTGCTCAATGGCGTAAACACTCTTGCCGACGCTGTTAAAGTGACCCTTGGCCCCAAGGGCCGCAACGTAGTAATCGAGAAGAGCTTCGGCGGCCCGACAGTTACCAAAGACGGTGTTACCGTTGCCAAGGAAATCGAACTCGAAGACAAGTTCGAAAATATGGGCGCCCAGATGGTAAAGGAAGTCGCAAGCAAGACGAGCGACGTAGCCGGTGACGGTACCACGACCGCGACAATTCTTGCCCAGTCGATATACTTCGAGGGATCGAAACTCGTTGCCGCCGGCCATAATCCGATGGCAATCAAGCGCGGCATCGAGAAGTCCGTTCAGACGGTTGTAACCGAGCTGAAGGCCATCAGCAAGCCGACCAAGGACCAGAAGGAAATTGCCCAGGTTGGCACCATTTCGGCAAACAATGATGCCACGATCGGGAACATCATTGCCGAGGCTATGAACAAGGTCGGAAAAGAGGGTGTCATAACTGTCGAAGAAGCAAAGTCGATGGAGACCACCCTTGAAGTAGTCGAGGGCATGCAGTTTGACCGCGGCTACATTTCTCCCTATTTCGTAACCGACCCCGAGAAGATGGAATGCATCCTCAACGAGCCGATGATTCTGATCAATGAGAAGAAGATCAGCAGCATGAAGGACCTTCTGCCCGTTCTGGAGCAGATTGCAAAATCCGGCCGTCCGCTACTGATCATATCGGAAGATGTTGAGGGCGAGGCGCTGGCCACGCTGGTTGTAAACAAGCTGCGCGGCACCCTGCAGGTTTGCGCCGTGAAGGCGCCGGGTTTTGGCGACAGGCGAAAGGCGATGCTGGAAGACATAGCTGTTCTTACCGGTGGGCAGGTAATCAGCGAGGAGAAGGGCATTCGGCTGGACAGCGTCGGTTTCCAGGATCTCGGCAAAGCCAAGACTGTTCGGATTGACAAGGATAATACTACTATCGTAGATGGCGCGGGAGACCGCAAGACGCTCGAAGGCCGCGTGCGCCAGATCCGCACCCAGATAGATGAAACCACCAGCGACTACGATCGTGAGAAGCTCCAGGAACGTCTCGCAAAGCTGGTCGGCGGTGTAGCGGTAATTTCGGTTGGCGCTGCAACCGAAACCGAAATGAAAGAAAAGAAAGCCAGGGTGGAAGACGCCCTTAATGCGACCCGAGCGGCTGTTGAAGAAGGCATCGTTCCGGGGGGCGGCGTTGCATACCTGCGTTGCCTGAAAGCCCTTGAAGGCCTCCAACTCGAAGGCGATGAAAACCTTGGCAAGAAAATTATCATGCGTGCCCTGGAGGAGCCTGCGCGTCAAATTGCGGGCAATGCCGGCGAAGAGGGCTCGGTAATCGTTCAGAAGCTTAAGGAGCATGAGGGAGCTTTTGGATACAATGCAGAGAGCGGCGAGTACGAGGACCTTTTCGAGGCCGGCGTAATCGACCCGACCAAGGTTACCCGCACCGCATTGCTCAACGCGGCCAGCGTCTCCGCGCTTATGCTGACCACCGAGTGCATGATTTCCGAGATCCCGAAGGAAGACAAGGGCGCACCTCCGATGGGCGGAATGCCTCCCGGCGGCGGAATGTATTAAAAAGCGTCCGGGAAGTTAGCGGAGTTTGAGAAGTAGATTGGAAAAACCCTCCGTCCCAGAAGGGACGGAGGGTTTTTTATTGGATTGCCGAACAAAATATTAGGGCCTGTGCTACAGAATGGAATTGAATTGAGGCCCATCTCTTTCTATAATCGCTCGGCTTCCGGGACCGGATTATCTCCTTCTCATATAAAGCCGCGGATTCATGTCTTTCCGGCTATAAGTTATTGCCCATACACCCAGCTCCGGCGCCCCTGACTACCTTGAGCAGCCCGATAACAGTGGATTTCTGAGTAATGGATCTAGTAGGTCATGAACGGCTCCGATGGGCGGGAATGGCGAGTTAATGAAAAAGAAGGTCAATCTTGTACTCTGGTGCGCGCTTGCATTGCTGCTGATGGTTGGCTGCCGGGGCGGCAATGAAAAGACTGAAGTGGCGAAAGGGGAAGCTGTTAGCCCGGGGACCATTGAAAACAAAGGTTCGGATACGCTTGTGAACCTCGCGCTGGCGTGGGCCGAGCTGTATATGAAGATGCATCCGGAAGTGCGTATATCCGTAACGGGCGGTGGATCAGGGACCGGGATTGCAGCGATGATAAACGGGACGGTCTCAATTGCGAACGCTTCCCGCGAGATGAAGCGCGAGGAGATTGCCGAGGCCAGGGCGAACGGAATTGATCCAGTCGAGTTCGTTGTTGCCCGTGATGCTATCGCGGTGGTTGTAAACCCGTCGAACCCGGTCGACCATTTAACCCTGCAGCAGATATCCGACGTCTATACCGGTAAAATAAACAACTGGAGCCAGCTCGGAGGAGAAAACAGGCCGATAGTGCTTCTTTCGAGGGAGTCGAACTCCGGAACATACGTATATTTCCTTGAAAATGTGATAAGGCTCGGGAATTCCAAGAGCAAGCTCCTGTTTTCGCCCGACACGCTGCTAATGCCCTCAAGTGAGGGAATCAGCAGCGAAATAAGGAAGAACCCCAACACCATTGGCTACGACGGTTTGGGTTATGTTACACCGGATCAAAAGGTGATCGCGGTAGCCAAAAATGATAGCGGCCCTTTCGTCCTCCCATCGCCTGAGACAGTAAACGATGGGACCTACCCGGTTGCACGCCCGCTTTACATGTACACGGCCGGACAGCCGAAGGGGCAGATTAAAAACTATTTGGACTGGATACTGCACGATGGGCAGAAACTAGTCTCTAAACTTGGATTTGTTCCCCTCCAATGAACTTCAATCTGGCGCCAAATGAGAGTTCTACACTGACGATGGAAAAACCCAAAGCCGAGCGCTCGACGTGGAGCGAATTCTTAGTAGAATCGTCTATTCGAGTCGTTGGATTTTCTACCATCGGGTTTGTGGTACTCATTTTTCTTTTTCTGCTGCGCGAAGGTTTGCCGATCTTCTACGAGGTCTCTCCCGGAAATATTTTCGGCACGCGGTGGTATCCCACATTTGACATTTTTGGCTCTCTCCCACTTATCCTTGGCTCGGCTTATGTGACTGTCGCATCTATCCTGATTGCTTTACCCCTCGGGGTATGCACCGCCGTGTTCGTCCGCGAAGTGGCACCCCAGTGGACACGCGAAATTTTGAAGCCATTAATTGAGGTCCTTGCCGGTATTCCATCGGTTGTGCTTGGATTCTTCGGCATGCACGTAATAGCGCCGCTCGTCCGCACCAACCTGGACGCCCCTACCGGCCTGACCGCGTTTACCGGTGCGCTTCTACTCGCCTATATGTCCCTTCCGACTATAATCAGCGTTGCCGAAGACGCGCTTGACGCAGTGCCCAAAAGCTATCGGGATGCAGCTTTGGCAATGGGAGCAACAAAATGGCAGACGATCTGGCGGATTGTCGTTCCAGCAGCTCGTTCCGGAATAGCAACCGCGGTCATGCTGGGGATGGGTCGTGCCATCGGCGAAACGATGGCGGTGATGATGGTCACGGGAAACGCCGCGAGAATGCCGCTGAGCTTCAATTCACTCTTTATGCCCGTGCGTACGATGACTGCAACGATTGCAGCCGAAATGGGCGAGGTTGCCAGTGGAAGCGTGCACTACCACGCTCTTTTCGGCATCGGAATTATGCTCTTTATCCTGACATTCTTTATTAACCTGGTCGCCGCAAAGGCCATATTCAAAAAACGCTACCGGGGAGGTCTTCGCTGATGAACCGGTCCCATGTTCAAAAAATCGGATTCGTATTTCTTACCCTTTGCGCCATTGCAGTAGTCGCTCCTATCCTCGTGGTGATCGGAATAGTTTTCATCGAGGGAGTGCGGGTCATGTCATGGGAATTCATCTCTGCGGTGCCTCACGAGGGGATGAAGGAAGGCGGCATATTCCCGGCCATAGTCGGGACGTTGCTCTTGACGTTGGGAACGGCCATTTGCGCCATCCCTGTCGGGGTTGGCGGCTCGGTTTATCTTGCCGAATATGCCAAAGATAATTGGATGACGCGCGCCATCCGGCTTGCGATTGTGAACCTTGCAGGAATTCCGTCAATTGTTTATGGGCTTTTCGGACTTGGAATGTTCGTACTCTTTATGCACATGGGAACTTCTATAATTGCCGGTGTTCTGACGCTCGCCATAATGACCCTGCCGGTCATCATAAGCACTTCCGAGGAGGCGCTGCGGAGTGTTCCGACCGAGTTTCGCACGGTCAGCGCAAGCCTCGGCGGGACGCGGTGGCAGGGAATACGCAATATCGTGCTCCCGCAGGCGCTTCCGGGAATAATCACGGGCATTATCCTGGGACTTTTGAGAGCCGCCGGCGAAACCGCCCCGATTCTCTTCACTGTGGCGGCCTTTTATCTGCCGCGTCTTCCGCAGTCACCTTTTGACCAGGTAATGGCCCTTCCATATCACCTGTATGTCATAAGCACCCAGGTGCCGGGAATGCCCTTGAGCGTTCAGTACGGGACGGCACTTGTGTTGCTCATTCTGGTGCTCTCGATGAATTTCGTTGCGACAATCATCAGGAGTTATTTCCGCCGGAGGCGGCAGTGGTAGAGCCAAAGATACGCATCGAAGGGGTAAATTATTTCTATGGAGAGTTCCATGCCCTGGATAATATCTCCATGGAGATTCCCTCCAATTCCGTGACTGTTTTTTTTGGCCCCGCAAGCGGTGGAAAAACCACGATGCTGAGGCTCATTAATCGCCTGAACGATATCGTCGAGGGTACTCGCATGTCCGGCAGTATCCTGATCAACGGCAAAAACATATACGATTCGGACATAAACCTGGCAGAGCTTCGACGCAGGGTAGGCATGGTCTTCGCCCTGCCCCTGCCCCTGCCGGGCACGATCAGGGAAAATGTCGTCTATGGGCTAAAACTTGCCGGCATAAAGGATCGTAACCGCACCGAGGAAGTACTCGAACGCAGCCTGAAGCAGGCGGCAATCTGGGATGAGGTAAAGGACCGCCTCGACAGCCCAGCCAATGCCCTCTCCGGAGGACAGCAGCAAAGACTTTGCATCGCAAGGAGTCTGGCCCTCGAGCCCGAAGTGCTTTTGCTCGATGAGCCGACTTCCGGCCTTGATCCAATTTCAACGAGGAAGGTCGAGGAGTCTTTGCATGAGTTAAAGAAGCTCTATACCATTATTATCGTCCCGCACAGCATTCAGCAGGCTGCGCGCGTTGCCGATCAGGCAGCTTTCTTCCTCATGGGCAAACTGATCGAATATCGGCCGGGTACCGAGATTTTCACTCGTCCCCGCGAGAAGCGGACGGAAGACTATATCACTGGACGGTTCGGATAGCGGAGGGATGGACAAAAGAAAAATAGGTACGGAAGAGGCAAAACAGGTTACGAAGGACAGAGGACAGATAATGGAAGACGGAAGTCGGCAAATAACTATGCAGGATGAGCATCAATCCTCCGGGTTGCATCCAGCGTCCTCCGTCGCGGAAAAGATCAGGGTCGAGAGACTGAATTTCTATTACGGTTCCAAAATAGCCCTTTCGGATGTTTCGATTTCTATCCTGGACCGTCGCATAACTGCGCTGATAGGTCCCTCGGGTTGTGGAAAATCCACCTTCCTTCGGTGCCTTAACAGGATGAATGACACCATAAAGGGGGCGAGGGCCGAGGGCACCGTTTTGCTTGACGGCAAGGACATTTACGCTCGCGGCACAGACGTGGTCGAACTTCGCAGGCGCGTGGGAATGGTATTTCAGCGCCCTAATCCATTTCCGCAATCCATCTTTGAAAATATAGCATTTGGGCCAAAGGTACTCGGACTCCACAGGGATAAAAAGGATCTCACCGATATTGTAGAACAAAGTCTCCGGGGGGCGGTGCTCTGGGATGAAGTTAAAGACAAGCTCAAACAGGATGCGCTGGGCCTTTCCCTCGGGCAGCAGCAAAAACTTTGTATTGCCCGCAGCATAGCGGTTAAACCCGATGTGATACTGATGGACGAGCCATGCTCGGCGCTCGACCCCATTGCCACCCTTCAAATCGAGCAGCTTATGCAGTCTCTCAAGACCGATTATTGTATTGTTATTGTTACGCATAACATGCAGCAGGCATCACGTGTGTCCGATCATACCGGATTTTTCTGGTTGGGCAAACTTGTGGAATTCGACAGCACGGAACTCATTTTTACCCGGCCGCGCCAAAAACTCACGGAAGATTATATTACCGGACGGGCCGGATAAACTTTGGGTTAGGGATATACCTTTTGTTATGGACTAAGATTCATTTTAGTCTACAATTTAAACTAGGAATAACACTTGACTGAAGGGACTTGGAATCCGTGTCAAGAGAGAGCTTTGATAGAGAATTGCAAGTGCTTCAGGACCATCTGCTTGACCTGGGTAAAATAGTTGAGCAAGCTATTTTAAAATCGGTCGAAGCCCTGAAGGACAAGGACATTGAAGAAGCGCGCAGGTTGATGGCAGCCGATTACGATATCAATCGCAGGCGCTACGCGATTGAATCGGAAACGATGGTGTTGATAGCGTGTCAACAGCCCATGGCCGTTGATTTGCGGACCCTGGCCTCGGTTCTGGAGATAGCAACCGAACTGGAACGGATTGCCGATTACGCAAAAGGTATTGCCAAACTTACACTCCAACTCGAAAAGAAAACCTTCATAAAACCGCTGGTAGACATCCCAAGAATGGCCCAAAAGGCTGCGGGCATGCTGCGGGACTCGCTTGTCTCATTCACCAACCGGGACGTTGAAATGGCCCGCGCGATAGCTTCCAGAGATAATGAAGTGGATGATCTCTACAGGCAAATCTATCAGGAACTTATGACTTATGTCATCGCCGATCCCCGCAATATCGAAGGCGCCAGCCACCTTACCTGGGTTGCTCATAATCTCGAGCGCACCGCCGACCGGGTGGTGAATATCTGCGAGCGTGTAATTTTTACGGTCACAGGTGAATTAATTGACCTTGAGGAAGGGCTGGCATAACGTAAGATGATGTGGTGTCGGGCGGTATAATCAATACCAGCCGCAACTTGTCGGCATAGCATCACGGATCGTCGATTTTTCGCGTTTTCTACACCTAGTCCTTTGTGGATGATCGGATTACCTCTTCAACCGAGGTGACGCCTTCCTTGAGCTTGTTTATTCCGCTTCGCCGCAGAGTCAGCATTCCAAGCCTGATGGATTCCTTTTTTATTTCCGCCGCCGACGCCCCCATAAGTACAAGTTCCCGGATCTGATCGTGTAACGGCATGACCTCGTAGAGCGCAATTCGCCCCCGATAACCCGTATCGTTACAGATTATACAGCCCTCTCCGCGATAACACTTGAAGGTGCCAAGCTCATCTTCCCGAACTCCAAGGTCAAGCAGGGCCTCTGGCGCAACGTCTTCGACCATTTTGCACTCGCTGCACACGCGGCGAACAAGCCTTTGAGCCAGGACCAGGTTCACTGCCGAGGCAACCAGGAAGCCTTCGACGCCCATATTGAGCAGACGGTTTATAGTGCTTGGTGCATCGTTGGTATGAAGGGTGCTGAGGACCAAATGGCCTGTCAGGGCAGCTTTTACGGCAATTTCAGCAGTTTCGAAGTCACGAATCTCGCCCACCATGATAATGTCGGGGTCCTGGCGCAAAAATGCGCGCAGGGCCGCTGCAAAGCTAAGCCCGATTGATTCCTGGATCTGTACCTGGTTGATCCCGGTCAGGTTATACTCGACGGGGTCCTCGGCTGTCGAAATATTCTCGGAGGTTTTGTTCAGATCGGACAGGGCGCTGTAGAGGGTCGTGGTTTTGCCGCTTCCTGTCGGACCGGTAACGAGTACCATTCCAAAGGGCTGGTAAATGGCGTCCTTAAAGTGCTTATACTGGCCGTCCTCGAACCCGAGCTTCGTCATATCCAATTGAAGGCCTGATTTATCGAGAAGGCGCAAAACCACTTTTTCGCCAAAAAGAGTAGGAAGAACCGAGACGCGGAAATCCATCTCACGCCCCTTGGCTTTCAGCTTAATTCGTCCGTCCTGTGGTAGACGGCGCTCGGCAATATCGAGCCGGGACATGATTTTAAGACGCGATATCATGGCGTTTTTCAACTGGTAGGGCGGGCGCATAACTTCGTAGAGCACACCGTCGATTCTGAAACGCACACGCATCGATTTTTCATAGCATTCGAGGTGAATATCACTTGCCTGCTTGCGAATTGCGTCCATGAGGATAAGGTTTACCAGCTTAACGACCGGCGCCTGCTCGGCGGCATCTTCCAGAAGAGCGAGGTCCATCTCGTCGGAAGCCTGCACGAGGTCGACCTCAACCTCTTCCTTGATCATCCCCAAAACATCGCTAAGAGAGTCATCGCCCGCGTTTATCTGGGCAATTACCCTGCGGATCGCCTTGTCGGATGCTACATGTACCTGGATGTTTTTTCTGGTAAGGAAGCGCAGGTCGTCTATTACGAAAAGGTTGCCCGGATCTGCTATGGCAATATTGAGCGTATTGCCCATCAGGCCAAACGGCACCGCGTGATATTTCTGGGCGACATCCAGTGGGATGACATTCATGACATCTTTAGGGATGGAAAGTTTGGCAATATTTACCTGGGGCACCTGGAACTGCCGGGCAATAAATTCAACGAGCACGTCCTCGCTCACCATACCCATACTCATGAGGACGGTACCGAGGCGCTCGTTATTTTTTTGCTGTTCCTCGAGGGCCTGATCGAGCTGCTCGGGCGTGAGCATGCCCTCCTGGACCAGCAGTTCTCCAATTTTCTTTGTTGCCACAACTACCTTTCCAGAACACTTCGCGGGAGTTCCCTTATCGGGATATAGATCACCGTTTTCTCAAAGCAGAGAATGCGGCATCATTTTAATTAATCGGCCACATGGTGTCCAATATCCAAATAAAAAAAATTATTCAAGAGAAGCTAAATAACCTGAATACGCTTGACAGCAGGGAAATCCCGGTTATTATTCGGTTCGCTTTCTCCGTGGAGGAGAAAATTAAAATGATAACCGGACTGGAGGTGATTACAATGGTTTGTTCAACGATGAAGGCGGGATCGGAATGCGCCTTCATGACCAAGTCGGGCTGCGGGTATAATGGCGGATCCTGCCATACCGTAGTGGAACAGTGCGAAGGTTGCCAGCGCAGCATTGAATTCCCTGCCGGAAAGTTTTGCAGCAGCTTCCCCAACCCCTCAATTAAATGGAGAACCAGCGCCTGTAATTTCGCAACCCATGCGAAAGTGGAGGCGAAAGCCGAGCAGAAGGTCAATCCTCTCAAAGCTTCCAAAAGAAATAATAAGAAGAAATAGCTGGTCTCGATACGGAGGACGGAAGACGGAAGACAGAGGTCTTAAGACCGAAGTTGGAAGACCCTGTCCAAACGTCTACGCCCCGTCCTCCGCCCCTTCTCCTTTCTGCCCAAAAGTTTATTGACTTACCCGGTCTCAATCCGTTATGGGATACACGCGGGTTAGGGACGCGGGTATCCTGTTTTTTCGATTTTCGCACTCCATCCCTGAAATCCGTCCTCCGACATCTGTCATCCGTATAAGAAAGGGCAGCAGTGGAACGTAATCTGATAATAAACGGGGCGCAGGCGGCGGCCGAGGCGGCTAGACTTTGTCGTGTTCAAGTTGTTGCCGCATATCCGATCACGCCCCAGTCAAAAATCCCGGAAACTCTTTCCGACTACGTTGAAAGAGGGGAGCTGAAAGCCGAATTTGTCCGCGTTGAAAGCGAACACTCGGCAATGGCAGTTTGTACGGCTGCATCGATAGTGGGTGCGAGGTCCTTTACGGCTACAGCGGCCAACGGGCTGGCCTATATGCACGAACAGCTCCACTGGGCGGCAGGTGCGCGGCTTCCCATAGTGATGCCTGTGACCAACCGCGGCATGGGCGCTCCCTGGACCATTCTCAACGATACCCAGGACACGATTTCCCAGCGAGACACCGGCTGGATGCAGTTCTACTGCATGAACAACCAGGAAGTCCTGGATATGGTAATCGTTGCATTCAAGGCGGCAGAGCAACTCCTGGTGCCCTGCATGGTGTGCTTCGACGGTTTTCGCCTCTCGCACACCCTGATGCCGGTCACCGTTCCCGACCAGGAGAAGGTGGATTCGTATCTTCCGCCTTATGTGCCGTATCACAAGCTGGACCCGGATGCTCCGGTAAACATCAACCCGGTGGTAATGAGCGACCCCATTCCCGATCCCAATGGTCTGCTGTCGCCCGGATACATGGGTTTTCGATACCGCCTTCAGCAATCACTCGAAGGCGCGCTTCCGGTCATTTCCGAAGCAGGCGCCCGTTATGGTGAGATTTTCGGGCGATCCTACGCCGACCCACTCTATCGTTACCGCACGGAAGACGCGGAATTTCTGTTCATCACCATGGGGTCTCTGGGCAGCGAAGCAAGCGACATTGCCGACATGCTTCGTGAGGAAGGCATAAAGGCCGGCGTGATAGGCGTTCGCATCTACAGGCCATTTCCTGCTGAAGCGCTTACCGATGCGATTAAAGATATCAAGGTCGCCGCGGTACTTGAAAAGGCCATAAGCTACGGGTACGAAGGGCCGCTTATGACCGAACTCAAGGCGGCGCTCTATGAGCAAAAAGGCAACCGGCCAGCTCTTTCGAATTTTATATTCGGGCTTGGCGGCAAAGACGTGCCTTCGGGCGATCTGCTCAACACGGCTCGTGAGACAATTGCCGCGGCAAAAGCAGGCAAGCCTGGCGGAGTGCCGACCTGGATCGGCTACGGCATTTAAATTCATCATAGGAAAGAATAGCAATGTCAGTGCAACCAGCGATTCTCCAGTATCCCGAAGCGGAAAGAATTCTTCCCGGTACCCGAACCTGCGCCGGATGCGGCGTGCCGATCGCCTACCGCTTTATTCTCAAAGCGCTTGGGCAGAAGACTATAATATCAGTTCCAGCGTGCTGCGTGACAATCTTGCACGGGATTTACCCCAAGACCCCAATTTCCGCGAACACCGTGAACACTACGTTTGCCAGCGCCGCCTCTACGGCAACTGGACTGGTGGCGGGCCTTAAGGCGACCGGGCGCGATGATTGGACGGTACTTGCAATGGCAGGAGACGGTGGGACCTTCGACATGGGCATCCAGTCGCTTAGCGGGGCGGCCGAGCGCGCAACGGACTTCATCTATGTGTGCTACGACAATGAAGCCTACATGAATACAGGCGTACAGAGATCGAGTGCAACACCCGAGGGTGCATTGACCACCACAACTCCGGTTCTTCCCAAGCAGCAGCCGAAAAAGGACTTCATGCAGATAATGGAGGCCCACCACATGCCTTACCTGGCAACGGTCTCCTCTTCCTATCCGGCCGATGTTTACGAGAAGTTCGAAAAAGCGAAAGAGATCAGGGGAACGAGGTTCTTTCACCTTTCCGCACCGTGCCCGACTGGCTGGTGGTATCCGACCAAAGATACAGTAAAAATAGGTCGCATGATGGTCGAGTCGTGCGTGTTCGTACTATATGAAATCGAAAATGGGGAATTCCGTCTGACGGGAAAGAGCCTCAACATCGCCAAAACCGGCAAAAAGAAGCCGGTCAACGACTATATCGCCCTTCAGGGCCGATTTAAAAAAATGACCCCCGAACAGATTGCCTCCTATCAGAGCAGCGTAGATGCCAAGTGGGAAGCTATTTTGAAGAGGGCTGGATTTTAGCAGTTACGGAAAGGTTGATCTGAAAATTGAAAGGTGGGCACGGGCTTTTGTGCCTGCCTTTTTTGCTTTACTCGTCACCAGGGGAGCGCTGCATGCCGCGGATCAAGGCAGCTCTATTGAGTCGAGAATTTCCTGGATATTCTCTAAATTATTTACACCCGCCAGTTTCTGCCTGATCTTGCCTGCGTCAGGGATGCTTTGTATATACCAGCACAGGTGTTTTCGCATCTCGAGTATTCCACGGCGGCCTTTCAGTTCTTCGGCCATTTTTGCGTGTCTCAGTGCAACCCTGAATATGTCAGTTGCCGCTATCGGCCCTTTGCGGCCGCCATTCAATAAAGCCTTCATTTCCCGGAATATCCAGGGCCTTCCCAGTGCTCCACGCCCAACTCCCACGCCGTCCGCGCCGGTTTGCTGAAGCAATTCGATTCCATTGGCAGCGTTGTTTGCACCGCCGTTGGCGAGGAAAACCCCTGGGAAGTGCCGCCGTGCTTCCCGTGTCCCTTTGAAATCGTTTGGGCCGGAAAACCGCTGGGTCAGTGTCCGGCCGTGCAGCATCAGGGCTTTTATGTCGAGGTCGGTCATGTATTCCAAAAAATCAGCGATTTCAACGTCTTTTGCCTTAATACGTGTTTTGATAGAGACAGGAAGGTGGGTATTGTCGATAACAGCGCTTATTACTTCCCTCGCCTGTGGAAGGTTTGCCATGAGTGCGGCGCCGGCGCCCTGCCTTATTACTTTCGCAACAGGGCATCCGAAATTGATATCGATTCCATCGGGCTGCAGAACTTCGGTTACCAGTTTGGCGGATTTGGCGAAATACTCCGGGTTACTTCCGAAAAGCTGGACTACATAGGGGCGCTCGGATTCATCGAATCGCAGCATTGCGAGCGTAAGCCTCGGATTATGGGCGAGCGCGGTCGTACTCGCCAGTTCGCTGTAGACCACGTCGGCACCGAATTCCCTGCAAATACGGCGAAAGGCACTGTCGGTCACACCAGAAAGGGGAGCCAGGGCAAAAATGGGTCTTTCGAGTTTTTCCCAGAAGTTGATCATAATTCAGTATAACACGCTGAAGTAATAGGCAATATGCCGGTTGCGTGCCGGACGCCAGTCGCGAGTTGCGAGTTTCGGGTCACGAGTTTCGGGTTACCTATTTTGCTTATCTTTTTTCAAGCCTGTGTTTATACGCTGGCAATTGTTAATTCGCAACCTGCAACCTGCAACCGGCAACCGACTTGAAGCCGACAACGAATGTGCTTAACTCGTCATTATGGAGCTGTTTAAATCACTTGAGAAAGATTTGGCCGGTAGCCTCAAATCGGAAGCGAATTTCAGAATTCTTCATGAGGGCCGCAATTGCCTGGGTGTGGCATCCGCGAAGCGGGTGACCTTTCTTGTTGATACCGAATCTTATTTTTCAGCCTTTGCGGAGGCTGTCTTGAATGCCCGCAAGTCCATTCTGATCATAGGGTGGGACATTGATAGCAGGGTACGCCTGTTCCGCGACAATGGAACCCATCCCTTTCCTGACCGACTGGGGGAATTTCTGAACTGGGCAGTATCAAGAAAGCCGGGCCTGAAAGCTCATGTGCTGGTCTGGGACTTTTCGATGATTTATGCTCTTGAGCGCGAACTGCTGCCTGTTTTCAAGCTTGGGTGGCGCACCCACCGTCGCCTCAACTTCAGAATGGACAGCAAGCACCCGATGGGGGCCTCACATCACCAGAAGATCGTTGTAATAGATGATTCCGTTGCCTTTGCGGGAGGTATCGACCTTACGAAATGCCGGTGGGACAACCCGGAACACGCGGATAACGAACCGAGGCGAAGTGATTCCGGATGTACTCGTTTTTCGCCTTTCCACGATATACAGATGGCGGTGGACTCCGAGGCCGCCGCGGCCCTCGGGGATCTTGCAAGGCAGAGATGGTTAAGGGCGACCGGCGACAGGATTAGTCCCACGGGTGAATATTATCCAGATGCATGGCCAACAGGGTTGGCGCCCGATATGGAGAATGTACGGGTTGGTATTTCGCGCACAGAGCCATTTCTAAAAGACAGCCCTGAGGTACGGGAAGTCGAGATCCTGTACAGGGACTCGATTCGTGCTGCTCGCAACAGCATTTATCTCGAACACCAATATCTGACCTCTTCTGTTATCTGCCAGGCGCTCTCCGATCGGCTGCGCGAGACTGATTGTCCCGAAATCGTAATAGTTCTTCCCCGGAAAAGCTCGGGGTGGCTGGAAGAGGGTACGATGGACGCCCTGAGACAGCGCATCTTGCAAAAGCTGAACTCCGAGGACGTTTACGGCCGCCTTCGAATCTACTACCCGAAACTGCCGGGGAATCATTACTTAAATGTGCACTCGAAGGTAACGATAGTTGATGATGATTTCCTTAGAATCGGATCCTCCAACCTGAGTAATCGGTCAATGGGCTTTGATACCGAATGTGACCTGTCGATTGAGGCCCAAGGCCGTGAAGACCTTAAGGCGGCTATAGGAAGATTCCGGGCAAGACTCATCGGCGAGCACCTGGGAGTGCCGGGAGAGGCTGTTTTTGAGCTTGTAAGCGAAAAAGGATCGATTACGGCCGCTATTCAACTTTTGAGGGGCGGGGACCGTTCACTCGATGCGTTGGACGGCGAAGGAGTGCAGGAAATATTGGACAGTTATCTATACGATACTTCCCTGATCGACCCGGAATGTCCCGCTCCACCAGCCGAATTGATTGATCAATTCGTCCCCGATGGTTTGAAACGCTCGGGTGTACGCCACGCGATCTGGGGTGTTTTAACCCTGATGGTGCTTCTTGGGCTTGCCGCGGCATGGACATGGACCCCTCTGAGGCACTGGGTGAGTCTCGACCTGCTTCTCTACTATACCTCTTTCATTGCAAATCGGAGGACTGCGCCGCTGATCGTTCTGGCGGCTTTCATAATTGGCGGCCTGATACATTTTCCGGTAACACTGCTCATAGTTGCCACAGCCATTACATTCGAGCCATTCACGGCGTTTATTTACGCGCTTGCCGGGACACTCTCGAGTGCGGCAACACTTTACTGGGCCGGCCGCTTACTCGGGCGCAACGCAATCAGTAGATTCGGCGGCCGCCGTCTCAACCGGCTCAGCCGCAGGCTCGCAAAGCAGGGAATTTTTACGATTACCATGATCCGCTTAGTCCCGATAGCCCCTTTCAGCTTCGTAAATTTCGTGGCGGGCGTATCGCACATAAAATTTACGGATTTCTTAATAGGCACCGCGGTTGGACTCCTTCCGGGGCTCATCGCAATAACCCTGCTAGGAGGACGACTCGGGGAAGCTATCCGCCATCCTAAAGTAGAAAATTTCCTGGTATTAGCCGGGCTGATAACCCTGTTTGTTTCCGCAAATATTCTTGTGAGGAGGTGGCTCGAAAAGCGTGGAAAAAACAACGACCGGGCCGGTGCCTTAAAGAAATAGGAAATCTTGCAGACTGTCTTTTCTGATTACATTCCGATACCGGAATTGTTCCGAGATTTCCCTTGACAAAGTATTGCCTGAATTGTTAAAGAGTCAGCAACTCATTTTAACAGGATGAAAAGATGCAATTTGTTTCCTCAAGAAATTTTTGGTTTTGGTGG
>DBMI01000032.1 GCA_002298165.1 Desulfarculales bacterium UBA702 | reverse complement strand
ATACTTTTTCAACACCCTGTTAGCTTTATACAACACGTGAGGCAGGCTGGAAAGCCTGCCTCACATCATTACACCACAATAAAATCCCAACAATAGAAGGAGCAAGTAGCTCCTTAGCCTTACGTTCTTCGGGTAAAGCCCGGCATCAAGCCTTCGCGCCCCCGGCGCCTCCCAGGATTGTGGTTCCCGGAGGAGGCACAAAGATTCTGCGGCCCAGTTCCTGGTCAATCAGGAGCAGGCCCCCGCCGTCATTTCCAACCAGTTTTAATTTCTGCACTATGTTATCGGCGGAGGTTTCCTCCTCGACCTGTTCGGCAATGAACCACTGCAGAAGATTTCCAGTAGCGTGGTCCTTATGTTCGATCGAGATGTCTACCAGGTTGTTTATGAGACCGGTCACCTTGACTTCATGCGCGTAGACTTCTTCGAAAGCCGCAAGCGGCGATGCCCAGGAAGTTTCGGGACCGTCTATTCTTGTCAGCTTAACCTGCTCCCCACGCTCGCTTATGAAGTTGAAAAACTTCATTGCATGGGTCATTTCCTCGAGTGCCTGCACTTCCATCCAGGTGGCAAAGCCATCGAGGTTGATCTTCTTGAAATAGGAACACATGGACAAGTAAAGATAGGCTGAGTACAACTCCGCGTTTACCTGCTCGTTCAATGCATTTCTGACGGCTTCTTTCAGCATGGTCTCTCCTCCAAAGCAGTAATTCTTTCAGTGCTCGTCCGATACTTTAATATCAGTGATTAGCCGTACTCTCAGTAATGGTATCTTCCATGAGTAGCCCAATTTATACGCTGAACCTGCTCATGTCAATTTAGGGTCTCGCGCACAATCCCGTGATTGACTCAACCCGAGGAAGTACCTAGATAATGAAGGAAACCAGGAGAAAGTATACTGTCGATGAGGCGCATCGGTGCCTTCAAGCAACTCGTACTGAATATATGGCGGAGATTCCGCGGAAAATATTGCCTGAACCGCGCTGCCGAGCTTGGCTTCTGGTCCTTTTACTCGATTTTTCCATTCATTACCTTCATTGTCGCCCTTTCCAGTTTTCTGCCCTTTGCGCGGGACCCCCAAAGGCTGCTCTCCGAGGTAGACCGGATACTTCCCTTTCAAGTTGAGGGCGTGGTCGGCCCTATAGTGAAAAACATCCTCGGGCAACGGAACTACTGGATGATTGCGGCAAGTCTGCTGCTGGCGCTCTGGGCGGCTTCGCGAGTTGTTTTCGGTGTGACTGTGGACCTAAACGACATCTATGAAGTACAGGAGACAAGACCCTTCTGGAAAAGAGCGGCAAACAACCTGCTACTGGTCACTATCCTTGCGTTGATTTATATCCTTGCCTTTCTCTTCGTAGCGACCGGACCCATAATGACATGGTACATCATTGGGTACGTCGGGCTCGCAAAAGCACTCTGGATTGCGTTGAAGGTGCTCCGTCCGCTTGTTGCCGAAATCGCTCTTTTTCTGGCATTTACGGTCCTCTACAAGCTTGCGCCGAACTTCCCCGCAAGGCGGTCGAGGGCAGTTCCGGGCGCCCTGTTTGCCAGCATCGGCTGGATTGTTGTTTCATCCGGCTTCGAACTCTACATTACTCACATCAGAAACTTCGACAGGCTCTACGGCGCTCTCGGCGCTGTCGTATTGATGCTCACCTGGCTCTATCTTATCGGGCTGATGATTCTTCTGGGCGGCATTGTAAACTTTGAAATTATGCGCCGCGAAGGACGCGAGGACAATTATTGAAGATGCGGGATTGAAAGTGGGTTTAAATTTCTTCAGACCGCATTTTGTGGTATGTCTCCCTTGCGTTTTTTTCAGAAATACGACAAATCGCTAATCTCGATCAATTGTAAGGATTTATATGCCCGGTCCAATTTCCACACGTACCGGAACCGGTCTTTTGTTAGTAAGGTCTTTCGGTATAAAGCTGTTCGCCACAATCTTTGCCTTTCTGCTCCTATGGGCCATCCTGGGTCTTGTTTTGAAACTGAGGTTCGTCCCCATACCCAGATATGAAAAGCAATGGTCGATAGCCATATTGACCGGAAAGGGCCCTTTCGAGCTGTCTACCCCGGCCGGCATCAAAAATCCCGTCATAATAACCTCCGATGTAATCGAGATCGAATCCAAGGTTGTCGCGGACCCTTTCATGATCAGGAAGGGCTCCGAATGGTATTTGTTCTTCGAGGTCCTCAACCGGAACACCGAAGTGGGCAACATTGCATACGCGGTGAGCCAGGACGGCCTTTCGTGGAAGTACGGGAAAATAATAATCAAAGAGCCCTTCCACATGTCTTATCCATACGTTTTCGAATGGCAAAACGACTACTACATGATCCCCGAAACCGGGGAAGCTCAGTCGATACGCCTCTACAAGGCAGTGGATTTTCCTCAAAAATGGGTGCACGTTTGCGATTTGGCCAGGGGTGGGAAGTTCGTCGACACCTCGGTCGTGCGACACGACGGGAAATGGTGGCTTTTTACCCAGACAGGTGATTTCCGTGACGGAATCCTGAGGCTCTTTTACTCGGAGAATCTCGAAGGCCCCTGGAAGGAGCATCCGAAAAGCCCGGTAGTTAAAAACGAGCCTCATTACGCGAGAGGCGGAGGACGAATAATCTCTCACGAAGGCAAGCTCTTCAGGCTGGCCCAGGACGATTATCCCGATTACGGATCGAAGGTCTGGCCAATCGAAATAGAAGAACTTACAACCGATAGTTACTCGGAAAGAAAATTCGGGGATAAACCTGTTGTCGAGGCCGGCTCCCTGTGGTGGAACAGCGAAGGGATGCACACGGTCGATCCGCACCAGGTGGGTGAAAATCGCTGGATCGCCTGCGTTGACGGCTATCGCTGGCGCTGGCTGCTGGACTACAATCGTTAGGAAAGGCTTTCGCGCACTGTTTTCCTGAGGAACTCCCGGCAATGAACATTATGGAAATAACCTCGGCGACGGGGACCAGCGGGGCAGCCGTCCATTGCCTCATGCTTTCGCGGGAGTTGTCCAGGCGGGGTCATAACGTGACCCTGGTCTGCCGGCCCGATTCCTGGATAAGCCGCCAGATGGAGGATGATTCCATAAATGTGGTGATTTCCGATTTGCACCGTTTCCCACCAGACGAACTGCGCCGTATTGCCGGCATTGTCAGGGAGCAGGGCATTCACGCAGTCCACACTCATATGAGCCGTGCTCATTTTTTTGGTGTTCTTCTCAAGCTGTTTTGGGGAATCAGAGTTGTTGCAACCGCTCATAGCTGCCATTTTCAGCCGCACTGGATGTTTAATGACCGCGTAATCGCTGTTTCAGATTATACGGGGCGGTATCACAGATTCTTCAACCTTGTTCCCAAAAAACGCATGCATGTCGTCCACAATTTCATCGACTGCGAAAAATTTACCGGAAAATGCGCGGATTTGCGCCTCCGTGTTCGCGAATCTTTTGGGCTGGACGATTCAGCATTGCTCATCGGGGTTATAGGCAATATTTCCGAAAAAAAGGGGATGTCCCACCTGGTTGAATCGACGAAACAGATTGTAGCCGAAATCCCGGAAGCAAGACTGCTTGTGGTGGGGAACGGCCGGTTGGAGTTTATCGAAAGCCTCAAATCCCAGGCCCACCGGTTGGGAATCGGGGAACATATAATTTGGGCCGGCCAGCGCTCGGATGTTCCCGACCTGTTGTGTGCGCTGGATCTTTTGGCCTCGGCCTCTCTTTCAGAGAATTTTCCGGTATCCATGACAGAGGCAATGGCCGCGGGCCTTCCCATAGTGGCAACATCCGTTGGAGGGGTACCTGAGTGCGTGGTGGATGGTGAAACCGGCCTGCTGGTATCTCCGGGCAGGAGCGATTCCCTGGCAACGGCGATTATTTCGCTTCTGAAAGACAGGGAACTAAGAAACCGAATTGGGGAGGCCGGGCGGAGGAGAGCTTTGAAGAATTTCTCCCCTGATGCCCAGTTGCCTCGAATCGAAGAGATATTGCGGATTGCCGCAAAAATATGACCCATATTGCCAGGCCCCTAACCCGCTGAAAAAACACGGGCCTGTGGTTACTTTCAATTCAAGGGCTTATTAGTGGAGCGATGGATATGTTTGTCAATTCGAAGGGAACCGAAGAGAAAAAAACCGCTCTCGATGCATTCGTAAAGCTTACCCGCGCTGCTGAATCGGTTCTTGCCCGCTTGCAAAAGCACCTGGCCGAAAGAGGGATAACGGGATCTCAGTTTAACGTGCTTGAAATGATCTATCACCTTGGGCCTCTTCCCCAGGGCAGGATCGGCCGCAAGATGCTGAGAAGCGGCGGCAACATGACCATGGTCGTGGATAATCTGGAAAAACGGGGATTGGTCATTCGCATGCGCGACGAAAGCGACAGGCGATCTTATATTATTGACCTTACGCCTTCGGGCAGGGAACTTATAGCAGAGCTGTTCCCCATCTACGCAGACAAAATTGCCGATGAGATGGGGGTCCTCTCAAGACCTGAACTCGAACAGCTCGCACTCCTCTGCAAAAAGATCGGCAAACAGAAAGACTCATCGCTCAACCAGGCCTGATAAGGCCCCTCTAACCGGGATTTGAACATGAAAATTCTAGTAGTCTATTACTCCTTGTACGGGCATACCTGGAAAATGGCGGAATCGGCCGCTGAAGGCGCGCGAGAAGTTGAAGGCGCTGAGGTCATAGTGCGCCGTGTCGCCGAGACTCTTCCTCCCGAGGTGATCCAGTTGATGGGGGCGGTCGATTCACAAAAGGCTCAGAACCACATTCCAGTGGTTACACTGGAAGAGCTGGGCGGCGCCGATGGAGTAATTTTCGGCACGCCGACCCGGTTCGGCAACATGTGCGGGCAGATGCGCCAGTTCCTCGATTCAACCGGCCAGCTCTGGGTGAAGGGGTCTTTGGTGGGCAAAGTGGGCAGTGTAATTACCTCGACGGCGACCCAGCACGGCGGCCAGGAAGCGACGATCCTAAGCTTTCATATAACTCTTCTGCACCAGGGGATGGTAATTGTCGGGCTGCCCTACACTTTTCAGGGACAGAGCAGGCTGGATGAAATCACCGGTGGCTCTCCCTACGGCGCATCTACCATAGCCGGCACCAGAGGGGAGCGGCTTCCGAGCGAGAACGAACTGGCAGCCGCCCGTTTTCAGGGCCGGCATGTGGCGGAAATAACCTCGAAGCTTGCAATGAGATAATACCGCAGAAGGCTCCTTACACCATTGATTTCAGCACCGATAATGAGCACTTAAGCCTCGAATAAAGCTCTGTAAAAACATTATCCAGATAAATCCGCCTATTAGCTTGGCCCGATCCAATTCGGAAATACCGCGACCCAATTCGGAAATACCAGGGGTAGGGGCGTCTAGGAATCTAAAAATGTGCTCAGACAAATTCATTCTTGGATGCGGCATATTTTTCAACGTGGACAAGTCAAACTCAACTTACAGTTAGCCAGATATGAACTACGCAACTCTCAAGGCAAGGCGCCCAAATTCAGATAGAGGAGAGGTGTTTGAACTTCTTCGGAATTGCTCG
>DBMI01000017.1 GCA_002298165.1 Desulfarculales bacterium UBA702 | reverse complement strand
GCCAGTGGAGGGGAGTTTTCCTTTAATTTCATCCCCTTATCTTCCATTCGAGGCTTGGGCAATAGCCCCTCCCGACACTTCCCGCCGAATGGACCCGCCTGGTCCCCTTCCCGGCGTGCACAAAATCGTAACCGCGCAGAAATCGTAACCCTTGTGCGCAAAAATCGTAACCATCCCTTCGAGCCAATTTTCGCAATACGTCACTTTTCGAACATTTTCGGCAATTTGGGACATGGTACACTTATTGCCATTGTCAGCTTGGATTCATTCATTATTAGGATGAGCGATCTTTTTGCAAATGAGGGAAAAATGGGAAGAGTTCTTACAGATACAGCAAATGACCTCGCGGGTGATGAGGCGCCGATTCGTACCGGTGCAAACGGTTCCGCCCAGGATCCGGAATATGATGCCGAAGGTATACTGCGTCCGGAATTCAAGCGGGATACAGGTGCCAAAAAGGCTAACCCTGCTCCGAATGTTCGCGCCCTGCCCGTCCAGAACCCGCTTTTAAGGCCTGAATTCGAAAAGCCGAAAACGAGCGGCATAGCGGAATTTTATCTCGTCCCGCCTAAACAGATTCCCATCGAAGAGGGCGTGAGGCCGGTCGTCAGGGGCAAGTTCATTTTCGTGGGAGCTGAAAAGTTCTACATCCGGGGCGTCACCTACGGCCCATTTCATCCCGATGAGCAGGGCTGCGAATATCACGATCCCGAGACAGTTGAACACGATTTCGCTCTGATGGCCAAAAACGGCATCAACTCAGTGCGTACCTATACCGTACCGCCGAGATGGCTGCTCGATATCGCCCAGAAGCACAACCTGCGCGTCATGATCGGTCTTCCGTGGGAAGAGCACATCGCCTTCATGGAAGATGCAAAGGTGATGAAGGACATCGAGGATCGCGTCAGGGAGGGAGTTGCCTCCTGCGCCGGGCATTCCGCGCTGCTCGCCATTACGATAGGAAACGAAATTCCGGCATCGATCGTACGCTGGCACGGACGCCGCCAGATCGAACGTTTCCTCGAACGGCTCTACACTGTGGCAAAAGAGGCAGACCCGGGCGCCCTGATAACATACGTAAATTTTCCCACTACCGAATATCTGGAACTTCCTTTCGTCGATTTCGTTTCGTTTAATGTATATCTAGAGACCAGGGAGAAACTGGAAGGCTATCTGGCGCGCCTTCAGAATCTTGCCGGCGACAAGCCGCTTATTATGGCTGAAATCGGCTATGACAGCATGCGAAACGGTGAGGACAAACAGGCTGCGACCCTGGACTGGCAGATAAGGTCGGCTTTCGGGTCAGGTTGCGGCGGTGTTTTTATTTTCTCATGGACCGACGAGTGGCACCGTGGCGGCTTCGATATCGACGACTGGGGATTCGGGGTGACCGACAAGGACCGCAACCCCAAACCTTCGATGGCGGCGATCACCAGGGCATTTGCCGAGATTCCGTTTGCTCCCGACCTCAACTGGCCGAGCATCTCGGTCGTTGTCTGCACATATAACGGCAGGCGAACAATACGCGACTGTCTCGAAGGTCTGAAAAGAGTTGATTATCCCAACTTCGAAGTCATCGTTGTAAACGACGGATCAAGGGATGGTACCGAAATCGTCGCCAAGGATTACGGATTCCGGGTAATTTCGATCCCGAATGGCGGCCTCAGCAATGCCAGAAACGTAGGGATGCGGGCAGCCAAGGGCGAGATCGTCGCCTATATAGACGATGATGCCATTGCCGACCCACAATGGCTTACCTACCTTGCGGTAACGTTCATGACGAGCAATCACGCAGGGGTCGGCGGGCCCAATATAGCACCATCCGATGACGGACCGATTGCCGAATGCGTTGCTAACTCGCCCGGAGGTCCAATCCACGTACTCCTGTCCGACCAGGAAGCCGAACATATTCCCGGCTGCAACATGGCCTTCCGAAAGGCCGCGCTTGAAGCAATCGGCGGGTTCGATCCAACATTCAGGATTGCCGGGGATGACGTCGATCTTTGCTGGCGAATCCAACAGCGTGGCTGGACGCTCGGATTCAGCCCGGCCGCAATGGTTTGGCACCACCGCAGAAACTCGGTCAAGGCCTACTGGAAACAGCAGTTGAACTACGGCAAGGCAGAAGGTTACCTTGAGCGCAAGTGGCCTGAGAAATACAACGCGGCGGGTCATATTCCGTGGGCAGGGAGACTCTATTTCAAGGGCTTCGAGCAGCTTCTGGGCTGCTTTCGCGGGCGGATCTACCAGGGCACTTGGGGAAGCGCCCTTTTTCAGTCGATTTATCAGCCGGCTCCGAGCCTTTTATGGTCGCTGCCGCTCATGCCCGAGTGGTACGTGATAGTTGCCGTACTCGGAGTTTTGTCGATGCTCGGGATCGAGTGGTCTCCCCTTCTTTTCGTGCTGCCCCTGTTCATTGCGGCTGTGACCCTGCCGGTATTTCATGCACTTTCCTGCGCATCGCGCCTGACCTTCTCCGCGAATACCGCAAGGGCTGACCGACTCAAGCGCAGGGTACTTACCGCCGCGCTACACCTGATGCAGCCGCTCGCACGCCTCTCGGGCCGCATAAAGCTCGGGCTTACCCCCTGGAGAAGGTGCGGCTTTGCAACGGGAATTTCAGCCCCGTGGCCCTGGCCCAAGATGTTTACCATCTGGAACGAGACATGGCGCTCACCGATCGATTGGCTTGAAACACTGGAAGGCGAGATAAAGGGCCTTCGCACAGTGGTGCTTCGCGGCGGAGACTACGACAGGTGGGACCTCGAGCTCCGAGGCGGGATCGCCGGGTCGGTCCGCCTGCTGATGGCCGTTGAGGAACACGGCGGAGGAAAACAGTTTATCCGAATTAAAAGCTGGCCTCGCTGCGCTCCGGCCGGAATTATAATCACGCTGCTTTTCGCGGGCCTTGGAGCCTTGGCGGCAGTCTCCCAGGCATGGTTCACCTGCGGGGTCCTAAACGGCCTGGCTATTGTTTTCATGATGCACATTATCATGGAATGCTCGTCGGCCATGGGCTCGATTGTGGAAGTCTTCAGGAGGAGTCAGGACAAGTAGGCGGGTTTTCAATAAAAGTAACTCTATTTAAAAGGGGACCATCTGGTCCCCTTTTCTGTTCACAGTTCCGAAGTTATGGCGTTGGCTCCGGAAAGCACTGTTCATCTTGACCGAAGATTTAATTTTGAAGGCTTTCGGTTCGCTTAGGTTACATGGCCAGGAGGGACTGTTGCCAAACAGGGCAGAGCGAGCTTTCATGGTGTCCCGCTAAATTGTATAGAATCGTTTCTCTGGCAAAAATCCCGCTCAGTGTGTAAATTCCTCGTCATAATTATAATTGGATTATCCGCTAACATCCGCCAGGAAGGTACATGGAGCGTATCTGGCAAAAAAACTATGACAGGGGGGTCCCACATTCGGTAGATTATCCCGAAACCTCTCTGCCGATCATGCTTGAAAAGACCGCCCGGATTCAGCCGGAAGCCCTTGCAACCGAGTTTTTTGGAGCCGGGCTGACCTACCGTGAGCTTTGGGACCAAATACTGCGTCTTGCCAATGCTCTCACCCTTCTCGGTGTAAAGCGGGGATCAAAAGTTGCCATAATGCTCCCCAATTGCCCCCAGACGGTTATTGCCTACTATGCGGCGCTCTGGCTTGGGGCGGTTGTAATAATGACCAATCCGCTCTACGTGGAACGCGAACTGGAACATCAGTGGAAAGATTCAGAATCCGAATTTCTGTTCGTGCTCGACCACCTCTATCCCAAAGCGGCCAAGGTCATTCCAAAGACCGGGATTCGCAAGATAATAGCCACGGGAATTCGGGAATACCTCCCCTTTCATTTGAAGTATCTCTATCCAATAAAAGCTAAGATAAAGAAACTCTTTACCGCCGTTCCCTACGACGGGAGCGGTATTTTCAATTTCAGCAAGCTGGTGAGGTCCCACCGGCCGGACCCGATTCCCTGCGCCGCTTTACCTGACGGGCTGGCCCTTCTGCAGTACACCGGCGGCACAACGGGCGTTCCCAAGGGTGCGATGCTGACGCACCGAAACATTCTGGCGAATGTCCTGCAACTCGTCGCATGGTTTCCGGACCTCAACTGCGGCCGGGAGCGCTTTCTGGCCGTCCTGCCCTTTTTCCATGTTTTCGGTCTTACAGTTGCCCTGAATTTTGCAATCTATACAGGGTGCGCCATAATTATCATGCCCCGGTTCAATGCCGATGAGCTTATCGATGTGATAGAGAAGAGAAAACCCACAATTTTTCCGGGAGTACCGGCCATCTATTCGGCCCTGATGGCCCACCGGCGGATAGATTCTTTCGACCTGTCATCGATTCGGCTTTGCGTCACCGGCTCGGCGCCCATGCCTGTCGAAACGCTTAAGCGATTCGAGGAAAAAACGGGAAGCATCATCACCGAGGGGTACGGCTTGTCGGAGTGCAGCCCCGTGACCCACGCAAATCCGCTGTACGGGACCCGCAAGGTCGGATCAATCGGAGTCGCTCTCCCGGATACCGACTGCCGGATCGTGGATCTGGAAACCGGAACCAAAATTTTGGCCATAAATGAAGTCGGAGAACTTACGGTTCGGGGGCCGCAAGAAATGGCTGGATACTGGAAACAGCCCGATGAAACCCTGAAGGCCGTACGGGACGGATGGCTCTACACAGGAGACGCGGCCTACATGGACGAGGACGGCTACTTTTTCATAGTGGACCGCAAAAAAGATATGATCATATCGGCCGGGTATAACATCTATCCTCGGGAAATCGATGAGGTGCTCTATGAGAATCCGAGAGTGATGGAAGCTGCCGCAATCGGAGTCCCTGACAAGATCAAGGGGGAGGTCGTGAAGGTGTTCATCGTGCCCGCCGATGGAGAAAACCTTACAGTGGACGAGGTCCTGGCGTGGTGCAGAGAAAGGCTTGCGCCCTACAAAATACCCAAACATGTCGAATTTCGCGATTCACTGCCAAAGACAATCGTGGGTAAGGTGCTCCGCCGTGAGCTTCGCGGCGAAGATGCGGGAACTTGATGATTGCCGCAAAGCTGTGGTTGAAAGCATTGATAGTCCTGGCCGGAGCGGCACTGATAGTGTTTGCTGCACTGATAATTTTTGCCGATTCCCGGCTAAAGGCTCTACCACCCGAAGCACGGGCCGACAAAGTCCTGGTTGATAAATCTCGGCATCGTATGCTGTTGCTCCTGCGGGGTGAGATATTGAAAGAGTATCGGGTGTCCCTTGGCCGCAATCCCATCGGCCGCAAAGAAAGAGAAGGTGATGGTCGAACCCCCGAAGGGTTCTACGTTGTCGATTCCCGGAAAGAGAACAGTTCCTTTTACCGAGCTTTGCATATCTCATATCCTACTTCACATGAAATAGAGGCTGCTCGCATTAAAGGCGAAAACCCTGGGGGAGCCATAATGATACATGGTCTGCCGAATGGGATCGGTTGGATCGGGAGTTTGCACGGCCTCATTGACTGGACAGCAGGCTGCATTGCAGTAACTAACAGGGAAATAGACGAAATCTGGGTAGCTGTGCCGGACGGTACTCCAATAGAAATCCGACCTTAGGTGCAGGCACCATCGACGATTGATAAGCGACTGAAAATATGGACAGTCCCGCTCCCCTCCCGCCAGATCGCAAATGGAACCTCTTCCACGCAGCCTCTGATTTCTTCCTGCTCCTCAACCGGTCATATCCCCGCGCGTCCGCCCTTGAGATGGTCGGAAACAGGTACAATCTGCCCCTAATCGAGCGCCAGTTGCTCAGCAGGGGAGTCTCGAGCCGAAAAGAGGCCCTCACCCGGCGGGCAAAACGCGAGATGGGCGACAGCTGGCGAGGGAACCTCCTCGTAGTAGACGGCCATAACGTTCAGATCACAATCGAGAGTCATATCGAAGGGCGGGCGCTCCTAAAAGCAAATGATGGTGCGATGCGCGACCTTGCGGGACAATCGGCAAAGTTTCGCCTTACCGAAACGAGCGTCATGGCTATCGACCTGATATTTTGGTTCCTGCGTGAATTTCCACCAAAAGAGGTCCTTTTTCTGTTTGACGCCCCTATGAGTCGAAGCGGTGAGACGGCATCGATCTACCGTGAAAGAATCCGTAGCGCGCGCCTGAGCGGGGAAGCCGAAGCAGTCATGGTGCCTGAGCGGGAGTTTCCCGAAAAGAATTGCATCGTGGCCTCAAGCGATCACGCTGTAATAGATGCCGCTCCGGGATGGATCGATCTCGCCTGCCGTGTCATCGAGTATTCAGGCTCCCCCGAGATAGCAGCCGACTTTTCCATGCTCCTGGATATTCGGGCTGCGGAAAAGAGCCTGTTTTCGGATAGTGGACCCTTTTGGTGAAGCGCTGCTTTTGTTGGGTTGAGCAATGAGGAGGAAATCGCGGCGAATGCCTTGAACGGATCGAAACCCAACGTTGAGCCGAGGCCCACAATGAAGAAAGAAGGGATGATTTCGCTTGAATAACGTATCGATTACAATAGTATTGCGGTGCGTTAGCATTCATCGGGTGGAAGAATAAACAAAACAATGGGGAAACGGTAATGCCGAACAAGTCGAGATTACCGATTACCATTGATGAGGTGTAATTATGGAAAGAGACATACCGCCGCTTCATCCGGGGGAGATATTACTTGAGGAGTTCCTCAAGCCGCTTGGAATCAGTCAGTATCGGCTTGCCAAATCAATTGGGGTGCCACAAAGGCGAATTGGTGAAATTGTTGCCGGCAAGCGGGCCATCACCGCCGATACCGCGTTACGGCTTGCCCGATTTTTCGATACCGACGCTCAGAGCTGGATTAACCTGCAGGCATATTACGACCTCGAGATTGCCCGAGAAAAGCTTGCAGACAGGCTTGAAAAAGAAGTCACCCCCATGACGCACGTTGCATGAGATGCCCGCCTCAAAAGCTAATTTCGATTTCGGATGCAATGCTCCACCGGCCTTCAGCCTCGTACTGCTTCGATATCAAGCCGCTTGTAAAAAGACCTGACCTGTGCTAGCAAAAGTTCCCTCAGCCCGAATTCGGATATCCAAAATTTAGTGAAAGGACCACCTGCTAATGGCCGAAATTTCCCCGTTCAGGGGATTGCACTATAATCCCCGGATTGTCGGCGGCCTCGAAGAGGTCGTAATTCCCCCTTATGATGTGATTTCCCCGGAAGAGCAGCAGGCTTTCTACGAGAGAAACCCCTATAACATGATCCGGCTCGAATTCGGTGCTACTAGCCCTGAGGACAGCGATCAGGATAATGCGCATACCCGCGCGGCCTCGTTCATGAAGCAGTGGAAGGAGCGAGGTGTTCTCGTAAAAGATGACCGGCCCGCGATCTACTACTATGAACTCGATTACAGCAACGGTCCCGGCTTGCGCAAGACACGCAAAGGTTTTTTATGCGTGCTGCGGTTGGAGGAATTTTCCCGCGGCGGCGTTCTGCCCCACGAGAAAACGTTCAAAGCCATAAAGGAAGAGCGGCTTTCACTGATGCTGGCCTGCAAAGCCAATCTTAGCCCGGTATTTGCCCTCTACTCCGATCCAGGCAAAAAGATCATTGAATCGCTTGCGGCGGGGCGTGAGAATACTCCGGCTGATTCATTTACAGACCATGTGAATATGGCTCACCGGGTCTGGCCGATAACCGATCCCGGAGTTATCGAACAGGTCCGGGAGTTGATGCGGGGAAAGGCCATCTTTATCGCCGACGGCCACCACCGCTATGAAACCGCCCTCAATTACCGAAACCTGATGCGCGGCAGGCACCCCGGCGGAAGTCCCAGGGCGGCCTACGAATACATAATGATGTACCTCACCGATATGGAACAAGACGGTCTGACCATACTGCCGACGCATCGGCTTTTGAAAAACTTTGGGAGTATGGCCTCCGGGCAATTCATTGAAAGAGCGCGGGAGTTTTTCGATATCCAGCGATTCGAGACCGCAAACGGCGGTGAGATGAAGTGGAAAAAGGCTATCGAATCAGGAGGCTCCAGGGAAGAGATAACGATCGGTTACTACTGCAAGCAAGCCGATTGCGTGTACGTACTGACCTCAAAGAAAAGGGAAGTCGAGTCGGCGCTCGAAAAGAAAGGGCTGCCGCCCCTTTTGCATACGCTGGATGTGGTGGTGCTGGATCAGATAATCCTTCGAGATATCCTTGGCCTTTCGGAAGAATTCCTCGGCAGCGCAAACAACATCAGCTTCATGCATGACTTCTCGGAGGCCCTGGACTCCGTAAAATCCGGAAAATTCGACTCCGGTTTTTTCATAAATCCGACCAGGATCGGGCAGGTGCGTGATATCGCGAGCGCCGGCTTGATCATGCCGCATAAATCAACCTATTTTTATCCTAAGGTGATAAGCGGCCTGGTTATAAATCCTCTGTGCCCCAATGAGGAAATAAGCTGAAGGGATGATAAGACGCTAACCCGCGACACGCTTTTTGGCGGAAAGCTGAAGGTATGCCAGGAAAAGGAGGGCTACCGTTTCTCGATAGATGCCGTTTTGCTGGCCGGCCTCACATCAATTAAATTCGATGATCGAATCGTCGAATTGGGAACCGGCTGCGGGGTCGTGCCGCTGGTATTGGCTCACAGAAAAAAGAGCAGGCATCCCATCGTTGGAATTGAAATCCAGCCGGAGCTTGCGCGGCTGGCGCGCCAAAGTGTTACTGAAAACAGGCTCGG
Organism: Desulfarculales bacterium UBA702; assembly: GCA_002298165.1. Taxonomy (GTDB): domain Bacteria; phylum Desulfobacterota; class Syntrophobacteria; order Syntrophobacterales; family Syntrophobacteraceae; genus SbD1. Next base: position 5,845 of record DBMI01000017.1, on the reverse strand, counting down.
GGAGCTGATTCGAATAATTGAAATGGATTTTCGCACTGTAGCTGCTCATTTTGAACCGGGCAGTTTCGATCTCCTTCTGAGTAATCCCCCCTACAGAAAACCCGGCACGGGAAGAATCAATCCTAACAGGCAAAAAGCAATTGCCCGACATGAACTAAGCGCCAATCTGGCGGACGTTTTCGCTGCCGGGGACAGGCTTTTGTCCCAGGGTGGAAGGATTGCCCTGATCTATCCCGCTCCGAGGATCGGCCATCTGATTTATTCGGCCCATGAACGGGGGTTCAGTCCCAAGCGCCTCCAGATTATCTATTCGCGGCATGGAGGACCCGGAAGGCTTGTTCACGTCGAGTTCCGCAAGGGCGGAGGTGAAGAGGTCCGGATCGAACCTCCATTTTACATCTACGGAGAAGACGGTGCCTACACGGATGCGATGAGCAAAATGTATGAGGATTAGGTTAATTCAATTTATTTGTAGGCCAGCACTTATAAGCCGGTTCCCAAACTGCTACAATGGGCACCATTTAGGGCAAACATAAGCCGGTACATAAAGTTTAGTGAAGGATTAAAATAGATGTCCAAGCGAAGGGCGTATATCCGCGCGGTTGGCCGCTTCCTTCCGGAACGCAGGCTCACCAACTCCGATCTCGAAAAAATTGTCGATACCAACGATGAATGGATAACTACCCGCACCGGGATTTGCGAGCGCCGGATCCTCGATCCTGGCCTGGGAAACTCCTATATGAGCATTCGGGCCGCACGGGAGTGCCTGGAGCGTGCTGGGGTGAGCCCGGAAGAAGTTGAAACGATCATCGTCGCAACCGTAACCCCGGACAGGCTTTTTCCGGCAACGGCCTGCATTATCCAAAGAGAACTGGGCGCGAAGAATGCCTGGGGGTTCGATCTGAACGCAGGTTGCTGCGGGTTCCTTTTCGCCATTTCAACCGCAACCCAGATGATCGAGTCGGGCAGAAGCGGGAAGGTGCTCGTTATTGGCAGTGATGTAATGAGCACGATAATCGACTATGCCGACCGGAACACCTGCATACTCTTTGGTGATGCAGCCGGGGCCGCGCTTCTGGACATCTGTCCCGAACCCGAACATGGAGTTCTGGATTTCGTACTCCACACCGATGGCTGCGGCGAAGACCTGCTCCACATGAAAGCGGGCGGAAGCCGCAAACCGCCCTCAATCGAGACGGTCGAAAACAAGGAACACTACGTGACACAGGAAGGCCCTGCCGTTTTCAAGGTTGCCGTAACCGAAATGGCAAACGTCGCTGCCCAGATACTTGAAAGAAATGGCTTAACCGGATCGGATGTTTCTCTTTTTGTACCACACCAGGCAAATCTTCGCATAATAGACGCCGCCGCCCGCAGAATGGGCATCGACGGCAGCCGGGTGGTTAAAAATATCATGAAATACGGAAATACCACGGCAGCGACCCTCCCCCTCTGTCTCTACGAGGCCGCGATCGAAAAGAATTACGAAATTAAGGCCGGCGACTACGTGGTCATGGCGGCATTCGGGGCCGGCTTTACCTGGGGCAGCGCCCTCCTGCGCTGGTGGGAGTAGCGCCATAACCACATAGATGCAGGGTATTTGGCATAATAGCTGTTTTACGCGGGAGACCTTCGGTCGGTAGATTTAGTCCAAATCATCGACTTCGAATTCCGCCCACACAGGAGTGTGATCGCTTGGACCTGGTGCTGCTCGGGGGGCCGGATCAACCAGACACTCGGTTGAAGCCTTTGCGAGGGGCTGTGTCGCCAGTATGTGGTCGATACGCCAACCAAGGTTTCGATCGAGGCTCTGCGGCATGCGGTAATCCCAGAAAGTGAATTGCCTTACATCCGGATGGTGGCGACGGAAAAGATCGTAGAACCCCCATGACATAACATCTGCCAGGGCTTTCCTTTCCGCTGGATGGAAACCTATCTTTCCGTCCATTCTCCTCGGAGAGAAAACGTCGATTTCATCGGGTGCTACATTGAGGTCGCCGGTCCATATAATCCGCTGCTCGGGACTGAACTCCTTCTCCAAAAGGTTCCGAACCCTTTCAAAAAAAGAGAGCTTCTCAAGGAATGCAGGGTGTTCCGGGCTTCTGCCCTGTGGGACATAAGTGTTAAGTACCCAGATGGGACCAAGCTTTGCGGCGATAAGTCGGGCTTCGTCATCGCTCAAGCCGTCGCCGAATCCACGGCGTACCTCCTCAGGCTTTTTCAGGGAGAGGATCGCGACGCCGTGAAAAGATTTCTGCCCGCACACGCTTGCCTCGTATCCAACCTCTCGAAGCGCCTCCACGGGGAACTCCTCGTCGCGGCATTTTATTTCCTGCAGGCACATGACATCGGGCCGATTTTGCCCGATCCAGGAAATTACCACTTCACGACGAGAGCGTATGCCGTTAACGTTAAAAGTCGCGATTTTCCATTTCATTTGCAGGTCCCATTTGTAAGTGGCAGTTCATAGTTCGTGTGGGTTTTGCTCCGCAGCACCGTTCTGCTATTCCGCTAGAGTCATCACCAGGCGCTCCATTATTAAGTTCCGCAATTACGGGCAATTACCCAATTTTGAGTTATATTTCTATTTTAGCCTGAAAAGCGGGTCTGGCAATCAGGGCCTTTTTGCACATCATGGAAGAGCTTTAATGAAGGTCCGGCGGCAGGGGCATGTTACGCCTTTTTTAATTGCCTTGTCGGCCTGGATCGTGTTAGAAAATTCTGATTTACCAAAATCCACACTCCCCTTTTCCTTTTGGTGTCCGGATGGCCGGATGCAGAGGGGCGGAGGCAAACCAGAAGGAGCAAAATGTTATGGCAGTAGTAGGAATGAAGCAACTGTTGGAAGCAGGCGTCCATTTCGGCCACCAGACGCGCCGATGGAACCCTAAAATGAAGCCCTACATCTTTGGTGCGCGCAATGGAATCTATATCATAGATCTTCAGCGCACCGTCAGGCTTTTCAATACCGCCTACCAGTTCGTAGTTGACACCGTCGCGGCGGGCGAGAGCGTGCTCTTTGTAGGCACCAAGCAACAGGCTCGCGATACCATCATGGAGGAAACAGATCGCGCCGGCATGTACTTCGTCAACCAGCGCTGGCTGGGCGGCATGCTCACCAATTTCAAGACAATCAAGCAAAGAATCGACCGCCTCAAGGAACTGGACCAGATGTTCGAGGACGGGAGCATCAACAGGTTCCCGAAAAAAGAAATCCTCGTCCTCTCCCACGAACGCGAAAAATTGGAGAGGAACCTGGGCGGCATAAAGAGAATGAACCGTCTCCCCGGCGCTCTTTTTGTCGTTGATACGCAACGGGAAAATATTGCCGTCCTTGAAGCCAACAGGCTTGGCATTCCGGTGGTTGCGGTTGTCGACACCAACTGCGATCCCGATGTCATCGACTATCCGATCCCCGGCAACGATGACGCCATAAGGGCAATTCGGCTTATCACGTCAAAGATCGCGGATGCATGCGTCGAGGGACGCGAAAAACACTCCGAGGTCGAGCAGGCCGAAGTCGATAAGGGTGAAGCGCTCGAAGAGGTACCGGCAGGCCAGATCCTCGGTAAGGAGGAAAAGGGGCCAGTGGTTGAAATTGTCAACCCGGTCAACGAAGAGCAGCCGACAGAGGAATAAGGGAAAAACCCGAAGCCTCGGGGGAAACTCCGAGGCTTCTGTCTACATACTGCAGTCCCGCAATCATGATTTCGGCGTTTGGCGGGAATGCCGGGGGCGGTGAGCTAATCCCGCCCTTTTATAATGATTAACTAGGACGGCGCTTTTTGCCGTGCGGGAGGAAGAAATTGGAAATAACATCTGCAATGGTAAAGGAACTCCGGGACAGGACCAACGTGGGCATGATGGACTGCAAAAAAGCCCTGAAGGATACGGCTGGAGACATGGAAAAGGCCGTTGACCTGCTTCGCCAGAAAGGGCTTGCAAAAGCCATGAAAAGGGCAGGCAGGGAAGCAACGGATGGGATGGTGCATTCCTACATTCATAGCGGTGGAAAAATCGGAGTACTTGTCGAGGTGAACTGTGAAACCGACTTTGCCGCCAAGAGTGAAGATTTCGGGGAATTCGTGAGAAACGTGGCCCTCCAGATTGCGGCGGCGAACCCTCTTGGTGTATCTCCTGAAGACGTACCCGCCGAGGTCATCGAGCGCGAGCGCGCAATTTACCTTGCACAGGCCCAGGAATCCGGAAAACCTGCAAACATTTTAGAAAAAATGGTTGACGGGAAAATGCGGAAATTCTACGAAGAAAATACACTGTTGCAGCAAAAATTCATCCGCGACCCTGAAAAGAGTATCCAGGATTACTTGAACGAGCTGATCGCCAAGATAGGCGAAAAGATAGAGGTTCGCCGATTTTGCAGATACCAGCTTGGCGAGTAAAGGACGGGACCGCGGGTAAGAAAGTACTGCCCGGGAAAGGCCGAACCGAATGAGCGAGACTGAAAGACCCGAGTACCGCCGGGTGCTACTTAAATTAAGCGGCGAAGCCCTGATGGGATCGGAGCCTTACGGAATCGATTCCAAGGTGCTGGGCGATATTGCCGCGGAAGTTGCCGAAGTGCACCGGATGGGGGTCCAGCTCGCTCTGGTTATCGGTGGCGGAAATATTTTCCGTGGAGTATCCGCATCAGCTCAGGGGATGGACCGCGCAACGGCCGATTATATGGGCATGCTGGCCACCGTCATGAATTCTCTGGCGCTTCAGCAGGCGCTGGAAAAAGCCGGGGCAACGACCAGGGTCCAGTCGGCCATCGATATGAAGGAAGTGGCCGAACCTTATATCAGGCGAAAGGCCATACGCCACCTCGAAAAGGGCCGTATAGTCATTTTCGCCGCCGGGACTGGTATGCCCTTCTTCACGACCGATACAAGCGCAGCCCTGCGGGCAATCGAAATAGGCGCCGATGTGCTGCTCAAGGCCACAAAGGTCGATGGGGTCTATGAATCCGATCCCATGACCAATCCTCTTGCTGTGCGGTACGAGAAGACTACTTACTCTGAGGTGCTCAGCCAAAACCTCAAGGTAATGGACGCCACCGCCATATCTCTCGCCAGAGAACAGAAAATGCGCATAATCGTGTTCAATCTGAGGAAACGGGGCAATATTAAAAAGGCAATAATGGGCCAGCCGGTAGGGACGGTTGTGGAGGAAATCTGCCATGGTTGACAAAGTCTATGATGAACTTCGCGACCGCATGAACAAGGCGGTTGAAACCCTTGAACTCGATTACAAGCGGCTGCGCACCGGGAGGGCATCCATTTCCCTGGTGGAAGGGATAAGAGTGGATTACTACGGTACTCCGACCCCCCTTGCCCAGCTTGCCACGTTGACCATTCCAGACCCGCGCACGATCATGATCCAGCCATGGGACACGTCAGTGGTCGGCGAGGTCGAAAAGGCCATACTGAAATCCGAACTCGGCCTCACCCCCAATAACGACGGAAAGGCAATCCGGATCAGCATCCCGCCCCTTACCGCGGATCGGCGCAAAGACCTGGTCAAGGTCGTCAAGAAGAAATCTGAAGAATCCAAGGTCGCTGTTCGCAATATCCGGCGCGACCTAATAGAAAAAATAAAGGATCTCAAGAAGGACAAGGCGATTTCCGAGGACGAGCAATTCCGCGCGCAGGATGAAATCCAGAAGATCACTGACGACTACGTCAAGAAAATCGACTCAGTCTGCGGTACGAAAGAAAAGGAAATCCTGGAAACTTAGATGCCCGAACTCGATTTGAAGACCCTGCCGCGACATGTGGCCATAATCATGGACGGCAACGGCCGGTGGGCAAAACAAAAACTGAGGGGCCGTGTTTTCGGACACAAA
>DBMI01000101.1 GCA_002298165.1 Desulfarculales bacterium UBA702 | reverse complement strand
CCTCCCCTGGCCCCTCCCATCAAAGGGAGGGGAATTTGTATCGCAACTTGTTTGGGCAACAGCCCCAGGAGGCCGTGCTACAACCAGAGTTGGATCTACATCAAATCTCTTAATTTGATGGTAATGCGCAAGAGCGGGATCGGCGCTCGCGGCGCCACATGAGCCGCACAGCGGCGAGGGGTGTGGAGCGCGCTCTCCACGTTTACCGGCATTATGTTATCACGCCGCCTCGGTTGTTCCCCTTTTCGTGCCCGGGTGCCATAATGCCATCTCAGGAGAGTCAGACCAGGTGAGGAGAAGTTAAAGCTGCCAGTGGTGAATATGAAAGAAATTATTGGATAGAATCGAATGGAGAACAGTTTCGATCTTTGTGCCGGGTGGTTAATCGACGGGACAGGCGAACCGGCAATGAGAAATATTCTGCTGCGGGTTGTTGACGGGATGATTTCCTCTATCGAAGATGCCGGCCAGTTACGGTGCAATGCTCCCACCGGCCCGGCCGGAATCGATTTTTCGACCAGCACGATCATACCCGCCCTGGTTGACAGCCATGTGCATCTGACCATGTCGGGGAGCACGGATCCGGAGATTCGAAAGCAACAGCTAAGCTACTCGTTCGAGCAGAATAGCCCTCTGATGGATTTGCGAATCGATAAATACCTGAGGTTTGGCATACTTGCCTTGAGGGACGGAGGGGACGGCGCCGGACACGGTCTGAGGTACCGCAAAGAACAGACGGAAAGCCCTCCGGTTTTCTTCAAAGCCGCGGGGGCCGGTTTCCGGGCAAATGGCCGCTACGGAAAGCTCATAGCAATCACTCCAGACCAGTCCTCTTCTCTCGCCGAATGCATTCAAAGACACGATCCCATGGCCGATCACATCAAAATCGTGAATTCGGGGCTTAACAGTCTAACCGAGTACGGCCGCCAGACCGCGCCGCAGTTTTCCGGCAGGGAACTTGACGAAGCGGTTCGTATGGCAGGACATCGCGGCAGGAAAGTAATGGTCCATGCAAACGGGCTTCTGCCGGTGAAGGAGTCCATACACGCTGGACCCGCCTCAATCGAGCATGGGTTCTTCATGGGAACGGAAAACATGGAGCAAATGGCTGAACGGCGGATTTTCTGGGTTCCTACCGCATTCAGCATGAAATCCATAGCGCTCAATATGCCTGCTCACTCGATCGAAGCACAAATTGCCGCGAGAAACTTCGATCATCAACTCGAACAAATCCGAAAAGCGCGGGAGCTTGGGGTTCGTGTTATTTTGGGCACCGATTCGGGAGGATTTGGACTTCACCACGCGGAGTCCTTCGGGCAGGAATTAAAGATATTGATTGAGGCTGGATTCAACCTAGAGCAGGCAATCCGCTGCGCCTCCGTTGAAGCCTGTGTACTTCTGGGCATCGAAGACGAACTTGGCCCTGTAAAGGCCGGATCACCCGCAACTTTCATAGTGGTTCCAGGTCCGCCCTCACAGCTTCCGGACTCCCTCAACGCTGTCCATTCAATATATATTCGAGGTGTGAAGAAGGGATTTTAATATTTGATGACCGCATAAAAGCATGGCCTAAGGACCTGGCAATCCAGCCGGCAACTACCGATTAGAAATTTCTTTTAAAAACCGGAACAGTGCTCGTGATGCTTTTGGCGGTTTTCCATGCTCCCGCTCTTTGCGCGCATTGAGCACTTGCCGGCGCAGTGCCTGGCGGTCGCAGCCGGGGAACAGGTTGAGGATTTCCTCCTGGAGCGCGTCGTTTCCCTTTATAAGTTCATCGCGCCATCTTTCAAGCTTCCTGAATTGTTCCGCATCCTGAAGCTCTCCTCTTGCGATAGTATCCAGGGCCTTCTCAATGGGTTCCGGATCGACCTCGCGCATGAGGGCGCCAATATACTGAAGCTGCCTCCGCCTTGCCTCGCCCTTTTTGATTGTCGCCATGAAGAGCAGAGCTTCCCGAAGCTCCGGCGGCATCTCGATCTTGCTTATCTGATCGGCGGCGAGTCCCACAAGCCTCTCGCCAAGAGCCTGCAAGGCGAGCATCTCTCGTTTTACCTGCGATTTGCTTTTTGGCTCAGTCTCCGTGATTTTGTGTCTCCTTCTACGCAGGGCGGCGAAACTTCAATCCGATTTAGGCCCGGAATCCGACAAGTACAATCCTTAATCAGCCTACACGACCTCGATTATCGTGCTCCCTTTGAACTCCACTTTTTGCCCTCGCCTGATTTTGCGGCCCTTGCGAGTCTCGACGACTCCATCCACGTTAACCCTTCCTTCGCTGATTGCCAACTTCGCCATGCCCCCACTCGAACATGCACCAGTTGCCTTTAGGAGCTTACCGAGTTCGATGTAGTCAGCTTCAAGCATTTCAAGTGAAAATCTTATTACCACTGAGGCCTCGTTTCACGTTTGAAGGGTAAACATTGAGAAAGCCACCTTTTCATTGGCCGGGATTCTCACCTGCATCAGTCAACCAATCAGGTTAAATACACGTTGAGCCACGAAAAGATTTTACCCTGCTGCCGGCTCCGGGAACAGCCCCCTAACAGGGTGTTGAAAAAGGATGGAGTTTCCCACTTCAGCGTTCAAACAATAGGGCGTCATTCCCGCGAAGGCGGTAATCCAGTGCCTTTACGGATTGTTGAGCATAGATTCCCGCCTTCGCGGGAATGACGAAATTTTACCTCATTTTGGCACTCAATTCCCACTACGGAATACTTTTTCAACACCCTGCTAGAGGCGAACCTGTTTTGATATTTGTCCTCTAGCACAAAAAGCCGGGATCCGAGCTGGATTTTTCTATTTGGATCGCGCGACCCACTGGACCCCTCTCTATTCAACACCACTTAACCAAGTGATTACATTATCTAAAACAGGTTTGAATCGAATTCCGGGCCGTTCTGCACATGATTGCTCCCGAATCACGCGGGGCGGTTGTTGTTATCGTTAAACAACTCAACTAGTGCTGCATCGATCATTATTTGCAGCGCTGAAAAAGGAGGAAATATGCATATCAAGGAGACGATAATCATAAATCGTTCACCTGAAGAGGTGTATGCCTTCTGGCATGTCTATGAGGATTTCCCCAGTTTCATGCTGGATCTGGAGTCGGTAAGTCAATCCGGCCCCAAACTTCTCCACTTTAAGACAAAACCATTTGGTGGAGAAAGCGATGAATGGGATGCCGAGATAATAATCGAAGTCCCCTTCTCAGAGATTGCCTGGAGGTCCATAAAAGGGGCCAAGGTCGAGAATTCCGGGTCCGTGCGATTCGAACCCGCAACGGGAGGCCGCGGCACGGTTGTAAGACTGGAATGCGACCTTACCCTCCCGACTACCGAGGCCATTAAAGCCAAAATCGGCAAGATTTTCGGGGAAGATCCCGCGCAGTCTTTCAAGAAGATACTGCGTGCTTCGAAGCAGATTCTGGAGACCGGGGGCATCGTTATTTCCGAAGCCAGTATAAGTCCCGGCCACCCCGCTCAGCCACCTTCCGATTCGGAACTGCCGCTGGTCCAACGTGAGTATCACAGACTCTATCCGGTTATCGCCGAACAGTGAAAGGAAAACAGATGAAAGCTAATTTATGGATGGGCAAGAAGGATGTCAGGGTGGAGAATGTCCCGGACCCAAAGATTCTCGATCAGCGGGACGCTATCATCAAGGTCACTTCCACGGCGATCTGCGGTTCTGATCTGCACCTCTACAACGGCTTTGTACCCACGATGGAAAAAGGCGATATACTCGGCCACGAGTTCATGGGCGAGGTTGTCGAGGTGGGAAGGGCCGTAAGAAACCTTCGGGTGGGCGACAGGGTTGTTGTCCCGTTTCCAATCGCTTGCGGCAGATGTTTCCTGTGCCAGAAGGGCTTCTACTCGCTTTGCGAGAACTCGAACCCGAATGCCTGGATAGCCGAGAAGATGATGGGGCATTCGCCGGCCGGTGTTTTTGGATACTCCCATATGCTGGGGGGCTTTGCGGGGGGGCAGGCTGAATATGCTCGCGTGCCTTTCGCCGATATCGGCCCGCTCAAAATTCCCGCGGGGCTGAGGGATGAGCAGGTACTTTTTCTCTCAGACATTTTCCCCACCGGATACATGGGCGCGGAGAACTGCAACATCCAACCCGGCGATACGGTTGCGGTGTGGGGGGCCGGACCGGTCGGCCAGTTTGCCATGGCAAGCGCGTTCCTGCTGGGTGCGGAACGGGTGATTGCAATTGACAGGTTCCCAGAGCGGCTCCGGATGGCGCGTGATAAGGTCGGTGCGGAAATTATCAATTACGAGGAGACAAAAGTACTGGAAGCCCTGACCGAGATGACTGGGGGGCGCGGCCCGGATGCCTGCATTGACGCTGTCGGCATGGAGGCGCACGCACCCGGTTTGCAATATGCCTATGACCGCGTAAAGCAGGCGACCATGCTCGAGACCGACAGGCCTATCGCACTGCGCGAAGCCATAATGGCATGCCGCAACGCCGGTACCGTTTCGGTGATAGGTGTCTATGCCGGGTTCATCGATAAGTTCCCGATGGGCTCTGTTATGAATCGCTCGTTGACTATCAAGACTGGGCAGTGTCACGTTCATCGGTATCTGAAACCACTGCTGGAGCGCATAATGAAGGGCGAAATCGACCCGAGCTTTGTAATTACTCACGAACTTCCGCTCGATGATGCGCCGAAGGGCTATGATATGTTCCTGAATAAGGAAGATGATTGCATAAAGGTAGTTTTGAAACCCGAAGGCAAGGCAACGATTCACTAAGGTCCAGCAACTCCGACCAAAACAGGGAGCGGGGGAATGCATTCCCCCCTCCCGGCCATTTTTGAATATTTCCTATTGCACTATGACGATTCCAGCCAGGATGCCATTCGGGATGCTTTCAGGCTTTGCTCCGCTGCCGATAGGGTATATATCCCAGCCCAAACCGGCCACCAGCTTGTAAACATCTATTCCCACCGCCTCCATGGCCGGCCTCGAACGAAGAGAAAAGCGGCACCTCTCGCCCTTCATTGCCTGGCAGTCATCATGCTGGGCGCAAAGACCATGTCTGCACGACCCGGCACCCAACCCAAAAGCCAGATAGTGGCCGTCATAGAATGCCATGGATTCAATTTGCGAAACCATGTTCAGCAGTTTGTGCGTTGCATCAATGCGCTCTTTTATTGTCGCTTTGTTCCTGACAATCACTTCCGGAGGCAAGTCGATCGTGAAAAAAACAGCCCTTTTGTACTGTTTGAGGTATTCACGCAGCTCCGCCGGTTTGAGGGTGTTTGGAGGACACTGGGCGCCAACGCCATATCCAAAGCATCGGGGGATTTGGCATTTCAAGGGTATTCGGTCATCAACCGGTATCTCTTCCGCCCGAATAACCGCCGCCCTCGATGCCCCCATTTCCAGGGCCTGCTCCCTGTAGGCTTGGAGGTGTTGCTCCAGCTTGCCTTCATTCATGTCCGCGGTAATCTTTTCGACCTTGTTTTCCATTCCGTTCTCCTGCGCAAGTACCGCCTTTATGTATGCACTTTGCCAATAGTCTACCGGGAGAGGCTTGCGCTGGGAGTTATCGATTGAGGTGGAAGACTCAGTGGAGGAAATCTGGATGAGTAAATGAATTCCGATGCAATGCGCATCGCCTTACACCGGGGTGTATCCCGAAATCAATCACCGCGGCAACAAAATAGTTTCGAAATTTTGCAGGGGAACCAAACTAAATCCTTCATCCCGCACGCATTCAACTTCATCATTGGTTTGGGCTGGTTTGGCGCATGGGATTTAAAACTGCGGATTTTGCACAACTCACTCAGTCTTTCCATAACCTGTAAGCTATGAGCGCCGTTATCGATTGCATGCAGATGATCACGGCCACGCACCCGGGCCATCCAGTGCGGTCCCAGAAAAGGCCCGGCAAAATCGACCCGGTGCATCCACCAAGATAGTAGAGTGAGACGTAGAGCCCCGCGGCCGATGAACGGGCGCTTTTGGCGGCCTTGCCCACGTTGCTGGATGCCGCTGCCTGGCTGACAAAGACCCCTGTCGCCCCGAGCGCCATCCCTACGATTATGACGGGAATTGATCGAACGAGTGTGAGCAGCATGCCCGCGGCCATCATCGCAGCAGCCGCCATGATTACCCTGCGGTACCCGAATTTGTCCAGAAATCTGCCTGCCGTGGGGGTAATGGCCGCCCCGATCAGATAAACGGAAAAAATTAATCCGAGGGCTGCCGGCCCGAGTTCGAAAGGCTTGTCGGCGAGATAAAAATTAATGTAGGTAAATGCCGCAACCATGCAGAAAAGAACGCTGAATCCCACTGCGTATGTCGCCAGAAGCTGAGGATTGCAAAGGTGCATACGTACCGACCTGTGCGATGCGCCCCAATCTTTTTGGCGGATGAATTTTCTGGCCCTCGGGAGAAAACCCCACGTTAAAAGGGCACCCGCCACGGTAATGACCCCGAGGACCACAAAAGGAATCCGCCAGCCCCAGTGATGCGCTAACACGCCAGTCAGAAATCGCCCGGAGAAGCCGCCGACAACACCACCAGTAATATAAATCGACATGGTGGATCCGATGATATGGCTGGGAACTTCCTCACTGATGTAGGCCATCGCCACTGTTATGACGCCGGGTACGAAAATGCCCTGAACGAAACGCCACGCGATAAGTTGCCCCAGATTGGATGAAGTGGCGGCAAGGGCCGTGGGAATGGCCAGGCCAAGCATGGCGGCGACAATAACGCGCTTTCGCCCCAGAGCATCCGCAAGTACACCGAGCAGCGGCGCGGTCAAGGCAACGGCCAGGACGGGACCGCAAACGGTGAGGCTGACCATCAGCTCGGATGCCCCGAAGAGCTGCCTGAATTCGGGCAGCAACGGCTGGGTGGCATACAGGTTGAGGAATGTTGAAAAACCGGCGACGAACAGTGACAACAAAACGGCAGCCCGGCTGGGCGCCAGCACCTTACTGGAGGGTACAGCCAATTCTCTCATTTCACCTGCTCTATGAAAATCGGATGAGAAAGGATTCGGACCAGGGATTATAGCGCGTGGCCCTCAAAAATGAAATGGGGAGGGCATAGATGGTGGATCATCTTGGGTAGGTGCTGTCCCCCTCGGGGGCTGCTTGAGTCCTCAGTTATTGCCAACAACCACGATTTGCCTGGCTTCCATTGGTGAGAGCATGGTCCATGAACTCCCATCCCATTGCCAAACGCCCCAGGAGCCAAAACTTGCGAAGAGGCTAGCACCTCCCACCGCCATGTCGCCAGGAGCGTTGGGAGTGAGTTGACTCCAGCCGGACCCGTTCCATTGCCATAGTCCCCAGGCTCCGTAGTTCGCGTAAAGATTGGCACCCGAGGGAACCATGCCTTCCGGTGAATTGGCATCTATCTGGGTCCATGAAGACCCGTCCCACTGCCAAAGTCCATATGGTGAGAAATCCACATACAGTATAGACCCGGCGATACACATACTCTTTGCATAGGTCGCCGAAATCTGTGTCCAGGCGCTGCCGTTCCAACTCCATAGTCCCCACTCACCGTAATTAGCGTACAGGTTATTGCCCCAGGCGACCATGCTGACCGGTGCATTGGCGTTAATCCGCGACCAGGAACTGCCGTTCCATTCGTATAGACCCCACGATGGGAAGTCCGCGTATACGTAGGAACCGGAAGAGACCATATTGCCGGGGGCATTCGCCGATAACTGGGTCCACTCGCCGTTCCAGCGCCACAAACCCGAGGCATCGATGTAGACACTGTCGGACCCGGGCGTTTCGCGAAAACTTCCATGAGATGATATTGCGGTCAGGGTTGCGCCGTCGTACTCGTAGATGCCGTATCCAGGAAAATCTGCGACCAGCTTTCGACTATATGACGTCAACTTCTCAGGTGGAGATTCGGCCACCGTTTTCCACACCATGTCCTGCAACACCCAAAGTCCCTTGGAACCAAAGTCGGCGGCCAGCGATGTAGCTCCCATCGCCGATTTCAATATTTTTGGCGGCAACTGGCCGCCCCGCAAAAACTTCGCGGCCTGTCCGGTGACCTGCAGGTACCAGTCGGCCGGCAATGAACAGCCGTCCTGATCTGGATATACAATTTTTCCGCCTTGGGACAGCCCTTCGGATCTGGCGGCAATAGGGAAGAGTGCTGTCCCTTCGTCGGCCTCATCGAACATTGCCGCATACATTGTTTCGATACCTGTGCCGAGCAGATTATAGACCTGTCGCCAGAGGAAATCGCCGCATTGACGTGGGATCTGGTTCAAAATGGCTTTTTGAGGGAGTCCCATGCCGGTCATAAGGTTGTACCAGGAAAATCCCGGAAAAATAACAGGCATATACCCGATTTGAAGCCTCCCGGTTTCCTCGAGATCTGGAACGACATTGGATCGGATGAAACTGTCAGCCCCGTCCTCGTCACCAAATCGTCCGACGGACCACGGACTTATTACGTCGTAGCTCCGATAGACCCAAGCCCAGCCGACATCGGTTTTGGAATCCTCTGTGAGGGTCCGCCAGTGTGTCGGCACTCCTCCGATGAGCGTTACCGCTTCAAGACCATCGTTACCCGCTTTCAGGTCATCGATCAGGCTCAGTACTTCCGCGGGGGACCCCGGGCGATCCGTGAAACCGAAACCCCAAAGCTGCAGCACCGGTTTGCCGTTGGCCTTAAGGTAAGAGGAACTGGATGTAAGTTTGAGATCGTTTACAAGATGTTTCCAGTCTTTGCGGATATCGCTGATAACACTCTGAGAGCTTGCTCCGGAGACGTCATAGGTGATGTAGAAAATCCGGCCGGCCCCTTCCGCGCCTGCTTTGACATTGAGCATTACATTATCGCTTCGCCGCATCTGCTTCGTATCGCTCAACACACCGACAAAACGCTGCACGGCGGCCCCATCGATTCCATTTTGGGACATCCACTCGAAGTGGGCTGCAACTACACGTGTATTTTGGGATGAGAAAAGAGAAACTGTCGATCCGTCTGATCCGCGCAGATCCGTGCTGCAAAGATCCGCGGATTCAAACCGACCCACTGAAGGCAGAAGATCGACACGAAGATGGGCTGCATCGGGAGTATTACTTGTAAACCAATGATACCATTCGGTATTGCCTTCGAAATCCCCCGGACAGCCAAACCAACCCTGATAGCCGACAAAAAGCCTGCCCTTGAGACCTGCCGGGAGAGAACTTGCCTCGAGATTGTATGGCATTGTTATGGTTAGCATAATTACTGTAAGAAAAAACCAGCGTCCGAGCGCAGACGTACTGCAGCACCACCGCATTTTGGTAGCCCTTTAATGTTTAATGTCTACTGTTTGGGAAACGTTGTTTGAGACAACTCGGTTATAAAATCGGACTGATTTCAGAAGTGGATGAGGAAAATCTCCGGCGGGAAAGTCCTCTCGCTCGTTCGAGGACTGATCCGGGTCATCATTAACGCAACTGCTTGAATTCAAAGATAATAAAGATCCGCCTCGTGGGCAGAATAAGAGGCTGTTGCCCATCGGATCAAGTATCAGGGGCGCATTTTCCGGGATTCCGGTTCAGGGCCGGCGGAGAGGGGTCGGGCAATGTCTTCGAGTGATTTTCGCTCCGCGTCCACTCCAATGATAAGCTCGACTATTGCCGAGCCTATCATCAGAAGCCCGCAAAACATGTAGCCGTAGAAGATACTAAAGCGCGACCCCGACTGCACCAGCACTCCAAAGATGTACGGCGCGGCAACACCTCCCACTCCCGTCCCGACCGAGTAGAACAGAGATATTGCGATAGCGCGCGTCTCCACCGGGAATATCTCGCTTACGGTCAGGTAGGCCGAACTTGCAGCCGAAGAGGCGATGAAAAATATTGCCATCCAGGCAACGGTCTGTGAAAAAGCGGTCAGCATGTTATGGGCGAAGAAGTATCCCGAGATAATCAGAAGCATGCCCGAGAGGGAGTAAGTCAAAGAAATCATAACCCTTCGTCCAACAGTGTCGAAAAGGCGCCCGATCAGAAGCGGCCCCATGAAATTGCCGGCGGCAAAGGGCAGCAGATATAATCCCAGGCGGTCAGGCGCAATCGAATAAAACACTGTCAGTACGAGGGGATAGGTAAAGGAAATGCCGTTGTAGAAAAATGCCTGCGAGGTCATAAGGCACAGCCCGAGCACTGTGCGACGGGCGTAGGACCGAAGAATAGTCCTTGCCATTTGCCGGATGCCAACTCGCGAATGGGGATCTATTTCAATGCTTCCTGAAGGTTGCGGCAGATCCTCAATGTGCAGGCTTTCCTTTACGCCCTCCTCGATCCTGGTGACTATTTCTTCAGCCTCTTCGATCCTGCCGTGGGTTATGAGCCATCGTGGGCTTTCCGGGAGAAACTGCCTCAGTACCAGCACGGAAAGCCCGAGAAATGCTCCGAGGCCGAATCCCACCCTCCAGCCGATGTTTGCCGGAAATATATTCTCATTCAGAAAGATCAATGACCCGGCCGAGCCGATCGCCGTTCCAACCCAGAAACTGCTGTTGATAATAAGATCGGCTGTTCCGCGCACCCGCGCTGGAATGAGTTCGTCTATGGCCGAATTTATGGCCGAATACTCCCCACCAATCCCGGCGCCGGTAAGAAACCTGAAAGCTATAAAACTCCACAGGTCCCATGAAAACGCGGTAGCGGCGGTTGCGCTCAAATAAAGAACCAGCGTGATATGGAAAAGCTTTTTGCGGCCGAGTTTATCGGTCAGGTAGCCAAAGTAGAGCGATCCCAGCACCGCTCCGGTGAGATACGATGTTGCCGTAAGGCCAATATCGGTGCTCGAAAACCCAAGCGTTCGCGCATCCTGCAGGATTCCGGAAAGCGAGCCAACAATTGTTACTTCCAGGCCGTCCAGTATCCAGATTATACCGAGTGATATCACCACCAGCCAATGGAAGCGGCCCCAAGGCAGGCGGTCCATCCTTGCAGGAATGTCCGTAGATATCTTCTTGATTATTATTCCCCCAACTTCTCAATTGGACATGACTCCATGGCATATCAATAAAATTAAAGTAATCCTTCCCCCCTGCAATTTCCGTCAGACGGCAGTGCCGCTTAAGTTCCAGTTGTTGGAAGAGAAGAATTCGAGGGATTTCGGGGGCGTTTTCGCCTCCCCTTGCCGCTTCCACCTCCATTTCTACATCTGCTTTCCGGCGTCCGGGACGAATAAAGCCTGACCAAACTTATCCTTCCCGAATTCGCCGATCATCTTCTGGATTTCGGGATCGACCATAAATTCTACAAAGGCTTTTGCTCCCGGCCCGTTAACTTTTGAGAATTTCTCAGGGTTTACCTGCATGACATGGTAGATATTGAGGAGGGCCGCGTCGCCTTCGGAGAGAATCTCAAGCTGGACATTGTTCTTTTGGGCCAAGTAAGTTGCGCGATCAGTAAGGGTATATCCCTGCTTCTCGGATGCCATGAGCAGAGTCGCACCCATCCCCTGGCCGGACTCATGATACCATTTTGAGCCCGCGGGAGTTATTTCAGCGTTTTTCCAAACCGAAAGTTCCTGCTTATGCGTACCGGAATCATCTCCACGTGATATGAAGATTGCCTGCTTGGCGGCAATAGCCTTAAATGCTTCCGTGCTGGGTTTTCCCTTGACTCCAGCCGGGTCTGCCGGGGGGCCGACTATAATGAAATCATTGTGCATTACAAGCTGGTAATTTACGACCGCTCCCGAATCGACAAGCTTCTTTTCAGCCTTGGGTGCATGAGTCAGGAGAACATCCGCCTCGCCTTTTTCACCCATCGCCAGCGACTGCCCGGTACCCGCTGAAATCGTTTTAACGCGATATCCGGTTTTCTTTTCAAAGACAGGCATGAGGACATCGAGCAGGCCTGAATCGACAGTAGAGGTCGTAGTGGCAAGAATGACATCTTTATTGGCGGGTGCCTGGGCCCGGACGTCAGCCACCCAGAAACATGCCGCGGCCAGGGCAACAGCAAAAATGGTTTTGCACATGACACTCCCCCCTGTTGGTTGGTCAGAGATTTTATTAGAGCCTGCAAATTCACTCGAAATAGGTCTAGCAGTATGCCCTCGATATGTCAACAATGACATAATGGCGCCCATTCCGATTCCCGGGAATCTGACTTGACAGCACTAAGCTCCTGGGCGATTGTCGGAGCGTGCAATGATTCGCGGATATTCTTGCCTGAGGGGGCTGAGCAGTGACTTCAGATTCGATGAAACTAACGGTTAAATCAAAGATTTGGATAGAAGATCCAACTGGGAAAGTAGTCTTCGGAGCAGGGCGCCTGAAGATACTCAATGCCGTCGAGAAGACGGGTTCAATACTGGCCGCCGCCGCCGAACTCCATATGAGTTATCGTGCCGTATGGGGCAAAATCAAGGCTACTGAAGACCGGCTCGGAAAGCCGCTTCTCACTAAGCGGGCCGGCGGGGCACACGGAGGGGGATCGGTACTCACTCCTTTCGCCATAACCCTGATAGAGCGCTTTCGGCATTTGGATGATTTGATCAGGACAACGACAGATACACTCTTTGAGGGAATATTTAAGGCCATACCTGAAGGGGCGGAATCCACCGGAGAAAAGCACTTGTAAATTGTTCAGAATAAACTCCCGCCGAGCTACACCATCATCCTCCCTCCGTTGCAAGTCCTGCATGAGTAAGGAATCCAGAGAATGGCGTCTTATACCCGCAAACTCTGGCTCACCCTTCAGAGTGAAAGAAGGGGCTGAGCGGGGTACATAATACGCTCTTTGTGTTCATACGTGTCACCACCTCAAAATACCAGATTGATTATCATAAAATGCTCAGTTCCCCCTATGTTTCAACTAGCCATTATTTTTTAAATTTGTCGCCAAGAGTTACCGCCCGCCCCTTGTGAACAGCACAGGATGACTTCCTGGCGAAGGGGGGATCACAGCCAGTTTTCAGTCACAAGGTTGGAAGAATTGGAGCACATTATGTCTAGGTGTAGAAGAAATGGATTCCTCGGTTTTTTGGTGGTGCTTGCCTTCTTTGGAGCATGCCTGATTGCCGCCGGCAGCGCATTGGCGAGCTACTGGATAGATCAGACCGCCCTCGATGGTTCAACCCTGCCGCAGTTTCAGTCAGAATTGCCCATTTTCGGTCCTGGCTACAACGCTGCTCTTCCCAGGGTAAATGCAGCTCTTCACCCTTTTCTCACAATCAAGATGGTGGAAGCACAGCAGCAGGTCCTGCCAAAATCTTTGGGTTTTGGCCCGACAAATGTCTGGGTTTATGAAATCTACGATTCATTCACCGGAAAGAAGCTCGCTCCAGCTCTTTGGCCTGGGGTAACGGTAGAAAACTGGCGTAATATACCTACCACGATCACCTACGAGAACCACTTGCCAAGTTTCGATCCTAATAACCCCCTTGCTCAGGTTCAGGGCTTGATCTCCGTGGACCCCGAGATCCATTGGGCGAATCCGCTCGATCCTCTAAAAACCCCGGTTCGTTTTCCAACCGCGGCAGAAGCGATGATGCACAATCCCTGCATGAACAATCCGCTGGGTACAATTCAGGATCCATACACAAACATAGTGTATGATTGCGACAAGCCGTTTATCGGTCCCCAACCCACCGTGCCGCACCTGCACGGGTCAGAGGTCCCCTCATATTACGACGGAGGCCCGGATGCGTGGTATACGCCAACTTTCGAGAGTATCAACGGCCCCGGCTACTCGACATTCAATGCTCTCTACAATTTTGGGAACACCTCCCTTAAGGGCACCGGCTACAAGAGCGGCATTGCAGGCCTTCCCGCCTTTTCGCATTGGTTGGCGAAGCAGTCGTTTGCCAAGCCCGGCCCGGGCAAAGCCACCTACATATACGACAACGCCCAGGAGCCCGGAACTCTCTGGTTCCATGACCACGGCCTCGGTATAACGCGCACCAACGTTTACAGTGGCCTGGAGGCTTTCTACTTCCTTCGCGACCCCTCTAAAGAGCCACACAACCTTCCCCAAGGGGCCTATGAAGTCGAGATGGCCATCCAGGACCGCCAGTTCGACACCAAGGGGCGCCTCTACTTTCCTGATGGATGGAACAGTCAGTCCCAGTTGGCTATCTGCGGTACCGGCTTGTCCGGTGATCCGTGCCTTAACGGTCCGACGCCCAACCCGGCCCTTCATACCTTCTGGATCCCGGAATTCATAGGGGATGTAGCAATCGTGAACGGCGCACCATGGCCTTATATGCAGATTGAACCCCGACGCTATCTTTTTCGCCTGCTCGACGGCTCCAATGCGAGAATGTACAATCTGACATTTGGCGATCTGACAGCGGGCGAGCCCCAACCGGGCGTTTATGTGGTAGGCAATGATGATAATTATCTGAATGCTCCCGCTAAAATCGACATGACTTTCAACAGCAATACTCCTCCGGGCCCCGGATACAAAACAAACGTCTTTATCGCTCCGGGTCAGAGGGAGTATGTGATTGTTGATTTCACAGGTCTTGTTCCCGGAAATACCGTTACTCTCTTAAACGATGCACCTGTTCCATTTCCATCGGGACTCTCGCCTGTGCCATTTCCATTTAACAATGACCCAGTCGCGCCCAACTGTCCCCCCAGTAGTGTATTTGCCATAAACGGAGTTAATTATTGTCCGGCGGACCAGCCGCAGATGAGCAAAATCATGCAGTTCCAGGTAATCGCGCTCAAACACCCCGACAAGAGTTGCGATCCGGCAAGCGGCGGATGCAAACGCCGGACTCAACTGGTCGACCTTGCCGGCATCACCGGCGATGGTACGGCCGCTAACGTCACCAAAAAGCGCCAACTTATTTTGAAGGAGTGGGAAGGTACGGGTTCGAACTTCGGTCCCCCTGGTGGTCCTATCGAAGTTCTAGTCCAAAACACCAGGTGGGATGGATTGTTCTCGCCCGGCATCGAGGCGGATTTCCCGATTGACGGCATGAGTGAACTGCCGCGGCAAGGGGCCATTGAAGAGTGGGACATCATCAATCTGACCGTTGATGCCCACCCGATGCACACACACCTTACCCAGTTCCAGATTCTCAATCGACAGGCTTTCGATACCGACGGCACCCTCACCGGGCAAACAGGCGGTTACATAGGATATGTGGACCCGGTCTCGGGAGCTGTTGTTCCGGGCGCCTGGCCTAAAGCTTTCTACCCGGATGGAACGGCATTCGACTCAACCGGCGCGCCAATCGGCGGCGCTCAACCGGTGTGCGCGGCTTACACTGGAGCCCCCTTCAAGCTTTATTTGAACACCGATTATTCAGCATTCAACCCCTGTCCCGAATACGGCCCGCCAAAGTCTTACCTGGGTGTAAACGCGGATGGGGCCATAGGTGGAAACCCGGCAGTAGGTCCATTCCTTGTGGGGTCGAAGATTCTGCCGCAGAGCTGGGAAAACGGCTGGAGGGACACGGCGGTCGCCTATCCCGGCCAGGTGCTGAGATTACTTGTGCGATGGACGCCAACATCTATCAAACAGGCAGCCGGTCAATCCCTGGCGGGTAAAAATCTGTACGGGTTTGACCCGACCGCGGGCCCCGGCTATGTATGGCATTGCCATATAGTCGATCACGAAGACAATGAGATGATGCGGCCCTATAAAGTTGTGAAGTAACCCGTTTTGTTTTGTATGCGAAAAAAGAGGGCCGCTCCGTTGAGGGGCGGCCCTCTTTACTTTCCGATGACCTGAACTTAGAGTCTACGAGTTTTTCCTTTTCGGTTTCAAATCACGATAACTGCTCCGTAAATTCAACGCCAGGCTCGGAAAAGGAGTCAATTAATGTCACGGATTCTTGCGATTATCCTTTTTGTTGTTATTTCGTCTTCGGTCTGCCAAGCCGCCGAACCGCTCAAACTCAATGACCCCAAAGACAAAAACAGCTACACCCTCGGCTATACCTTTGGCAAAAACATGAAAGAAAGCGGAGTCGATTTGAAGACAGATACTCTGCTGGAGGGCATCCGTGACGGGCTGGAGGCCAAGGTTCCGGTCATGGGGCAGGATGAAATGCGCGAAACACTGACCCGGCTTGAAGAACAGATGAGGATAGCGCGGCAAAAGATAACTAAAGAATCCTCGGCAAAAAACATTGAAGAGGGGAAAGCTTTTCTCGACAAAAACAAGGAAAAACAGGGCGTAAAGACTTTCCCGGATGGTTTGCAGTACAAGGTGCTCTCGGAAGGGAGCGGGCCAACCCCGAGCGCAACAGATACTGTGACGGTCAATTACCGTGGAAGCCTGATCGATGGGACGCTTTTCGACAGTTCTTATACTCGGGGGGAACCGACGACCCTGCGGGTAGATGGTGTAATTCCGGGTTGGACCGAGGCTTTACAGCACATGAAGACCGGTGCGAAATGGCAAATTTTCGTTCCGCCGGAACTCGGTTACGGTGCTCGACCCAATAACCGGATCCCGCCAAACAGCACGCTTATATTCGAGATAGAACTCCTCTCCATCGCCAAGGATAGTCAATCCAAGTCACCCGAGCAAAGTCCACCGCCTGAACCAAATAAGGGAGGCAAAGCGTCTCAGTGAGAAAACAAATAGAGACAACAGCGGAATCACCGGCGGGGTGCGTGGAGGTGCTCGGGCAGTAGTGGCGGAATGCATTCTGGTGGGGGTCGCAGGGGTTGAAATCGCCCGGGCATGGTGGGCAAAGTCTTCGTGCCTACTAATTTATATCCGGAAAATTGCGGCAGATTACTGGTGAAAACAAGAGGCGAGAGGGCGTAAGGAAGAGGGTAGCCCGGATTCATATCCGGGTGCGGAGCACAAGAGGCATCACGGAGGCGCTTGAACTCGGGATTACGAACAAGTGCAAAATAGTCGAATCTGCTTGAAACGTTATTCTGGAGTTGAAACTACTACCGCAGCCCTCTTCGCGCGTTTGGGCAACAGCCCTCTTCTCTATTTTTCCATGCGCGGAGCGCCATGTGGACTCTTGACGACAAGCAGGATACAAGGGTGAATCTACCGGTCCCAGATCATTTTTCTGGAGTGGCTGGGCCATCCATGCGATCGAGTTCCTCCCGGACAGCCAATCCCAGCTTCTCCAGCAGATATGGCTTTTTGACATAGGGACCGGCCCCCAACGCCTGGGCTTTCCTTATGCGATCCGTTTCCGCAAATCCGCTGACTATAATAGCTTTTTGGCGAGGATGTATTTCGGATATTTTGATATAAGTATCGAGACCATCCAGGCCTGGATCCATAATCATGTCCAGGATCACCAGATCGACTTTGCTCTTCTTAAGGTATTCCACTGCCTCTCCACCACCGGGGACGCTGCAGGCCTTGTAATTCATCTTCCCAAGCATTGCGACGGCAAGTTCACGCTGTTCTTTTTCATCATCCACAACCAGGATTGATTCACCATTCCCGATGTAGTCGGAAATTTCGATGGAATTTTGCTCTATTGTTTCTTCTCCTCGCGATATTGGAAAGTAGAGGGTGAAAGTGGTTCCCCTCCCCAATTCACTTGCAACGTTGATATAGCCAAAATGGTCCTTGACAGTTCCCCAGACAACCGCCAATCCCAGGCCCGTTCCGCTTCTGCCCATTACCTTCCTGGTATAGAACGGCTCAAAGATGTGTTTATAGTCAGTGGGCGATATTCCTTCTCCTTCATCTGTTACAGACAGGACTACATAGTCTCCCCTTTTGACTTCGTCGTAGCCCAAAACAGGTTTGTCCAGGTATTGATTCCTCGTCTTTATCGTTATGGAACCGCCATCGGCCATCGCTTCGGCAGCATTGAGAACCAGGTTCATAAATGATTTCTCAAGGTGGACCGACGACCCGGATATATTGAGAAGGTCCGGCTCGAAATCGCTTTGGATTCGCACATGCGGATGCAGAGCAATTAGCTGCTCAAACTCCGGTGATCTCTGGCATTCCGTAAGTATTTTGTTGAGGTTCAGAATCTCCCTGTTGGGAACTCCCCTCCTGGCCAGAGTCAACAGGTCCTGAATTATCAGGGCCGCCCGCTGTCCTCCCTTATGAATGGCCATTGCACGGGACCTGTGAGGACTCGGGTCGTCCAGGTCATAGAGAAGCATTTCGGAATAACCGACCACTATACCCAAAATATTATTGAGATCGTGGGCCACACCGCCGGCCAGAGTTCCAAGGGCCTCCATCTTCTCCGCCCGCTGCAGGCGCTCCTCAAGTTTTCTGCGTTCCTCCTCGGCCTGCTTGCGTCGAGATTCTTTATCCATATTGTTGAGGGCAAAACCAATATCCCCGGCAACCCTTTCGAGCAGCTTGATATCTTGTTCGCCAAAGCGATCGACCTCATCGGAACAAATTGTCAAAGAACCCCATATCACACCATCCCTCTCGATGGGAAACGCGGCCGCGGCCGCGATACCAAGGGATTCAGCCATTTGGTGCCAACGAACAGTGGACGGGTCGTGCAGAAAGTCGTTAAATACAATGGGTTTTCGCTCGCGAATGCATGTGCCCGTGGGGCCGAGCCCTTCGGGGCGCTCGTCGGCGTAGACATTGAGGTCCTTAAGATATTGTTGAACCCCGCCCCAGGAGGCTGCGGGAAATACGGCACAGGTATTAGGATCCAACCGGCCTATCCAGGAAAATAGAAATCCTCCACCTTCCACCACTTCGC
Organism: Desulfarculales bacterium UBA702; assembly: GCA_002298165.1. GTDB lineage: Bacteria > Desulfobacterota > Syntrophobacteria > Syntrophobacterales > Syntrophobacteraceae > SbD1. Next base: position 78,761 of record DBMI01000101.1, on the reverse strand, counting down.
GGCAGGCCTGTTCGAGAAATGTTCCAGGGGATGTTGCCCGCACAACAGCCTGGTTCACCCGACTCAGCACCGAGTAAAGTCTGTTAATGAGCTTTATCTCTCGATTCTGTTTGGCACGCTCGGTGATGTCCCTGATGATTGCACCCATGCCAAAAGGGACTCCCATATCATCCGTGAGAGTAAATGCCCTTAGCTCGACGGGAAAGACCAGGCCGTCCTTTCTCCGGTATTCCTTCTCGTAGATTTCTGAATATCCCCTGGTAAGTATCTGCCTTTCAGTAATCTCGGCCTCCATGGAGTGCCATTTCTCGGGAGTAATGTCCATATAGGTAAACTGAACGATCTCTTCGGAATCATACCCGAGCATTTTGCGGTATGCTTCATTGCAATCCTTGATACGGCCGTCCAAATCGACACAAACGAAAGCATCCATCAAGCTTTCATGAAGTCTTCGATATCTAACTTCCGAAACCCGGAGGGCATTTTCAGCAGCACGCCGGCGATATATCGTGGCGCCAAGAGATATTACCATCAGAACCAGAGCAGCTATAATTCCAATCGTTCCCAGTATCAGACCTTTGTGCTTGTCTAAAGGTGATTCAGGTATGTTGATGATGGTGGACCCTTCCGGCAGGACGCTTGAAGGGATCTCTAACCTGGCAAGCTGCAAAAAATCGAACATGGGGCGAGCGGTACTTTTAAGACTTACCGGTATGCCGGCTGGGTTTTCGCCGGCCAGAACACGCAAACCTAGCTCACCAGCCTTTCGACCGTGTTCCTTTCCTCCCAGGAGAAACCCTCCCACTATTCCTAGCCCCAGGCGTAATTCATGGACGCCGTACATTGGCAGCGATGTATTGGAAGCCAACAAGCGCATAACTTCGGCGGGAGGAAAAGTTCGGCCTTCTCTATCGGTGTTAAAGCCTAGTAGAAACACCAGCGTATTCGGAGAGAGCGATTTTACCTGCTCAACAAGTTCTCCCATGGTTGCCGGCGGTGTAAAACTGACCTTTGCCCGCCCCTCAAATCTGGACAAAATATCTTCCATTTCATGTCGAAAGGCCTTCCCGGTAACGGTATAGTCATGGACCGCAAGAACATCTTTGCAATTGGGATGCAGGGCCAGGGCAACTTCAAGAGTCCCTGCGATTTCCATGTTTTCCGTTATTCCGGTAATTTTGCTGCGTGGGAGCAACATCTCGGGTTCAAAACCATTGATCCCCGCGAATACAACCGGCACATCCTTTAAAAATTCCCCATTGTTGCTCAGCACCATTTCTAAAGCCGGATTATCCATCACGTAAATAAGATCGATATTCCTGTCCCGATATTTGTTAGACAAGTAGTCTTTCGCCTGCATTAAATGGTCGTTGTCGGGAAACCGTTTGGCGTCCAGATATTCGATAGCGGGGTCCAGATCAGGGTATTTCTGCCTCAACTCTGAAACCGCTCCAGCCGTCTCGTCTTCTGACCAGGCATAGCCGGGATGGTAGGAATTCAGGATCAGTACCTGTGGGGGATTTTTTTGAGCGGATGATGGATTAGTCGGAACTAAAAAGGCGAGCAAGATTACAAGCGATGAAAGTCCCGGCCATATCCGTGATAAGCGATTAAGAGCTATTCCAACTTTAAATCTCAGGCTTTCCGTATAGTCGATTTTCACTGGTCTGGCCTTCCATTCTCCCAGAACGAATGGGGTTTAGAACAGGAAAGGCAGGAATGGATCGCGGTACCCACCCGGATCCAATAGCAAAGGCTGCTGCACTCCTCGGGCGAAGGGCGCGAGCGCTCATTCGTGTTGATATGTACAGCAACCACCAGCTTGTACTTTTTTTAACTATGTATCACAATGGAGAAAAAATGCAAGAAACTGGCGCAAACGGGTCAAAAAGCTTATAAAGCTTTGATATGAATGCACAAGTGAAATAAAGAAGACAAGCTCCCACTGAGGTTCATAACCACTGCTGGTTAGGGTTTGTGCGCTACTGCTATTGGTTAGCGTCAATCCTTTTCAGCCACCTATTGATACCTGGGTTTATCGGTCAGTTGGAACCATTGCCATGGGAGTGGAGAACCCTGCCTGAAACAGATATTTCTAGTCTTCACTGAGCCCATTCCCGAGAAGCTTTTGCTCATCCTTAAGCGTCCGTCCTTCTGCTCGTCACCTTTTCCGAATGCTTTTGGAGCCTTACATTAAAGTCAGAAGGATTGGGATGGCGGCGAAAATAGGTGCAGCCATATTTGGAACCGCGCCCTGAGTTGACTTCCGACTTTTAGCAACATGAGAGGGTAACAACAATGCTTTACGTGGATTTTGTCATGCAGTTCCAAAGGGAAGCATGCCTGGATTTGGAAGAGGCGGTAACCGTAACGCATGCAATTTTTTCAACTTTAGGTGAGCGCATAGATGAGGCGGACGCAAAAAGACTGGCAGCCCAGCTTCCCCGCGAAATGAAAAGCGCAATCCTTAAACATGAAGGCACACCTCACATCTATGACCTCGAGGAGTTTTACAACCGTGTGAGCGCCCGTGCGGATATTGGTTATCCCGATGCTGTCATGCAGTCCAGAGCTGTTATGACCCTGCTTTCCAGGGCTATGCCGGGAGAAGTGGAACAAATTCTCGAAAAACTCCCGGATCAGTACCAGGAACTTATAAAGGGGCCGACGAGTGCATTATCGCCCACGATGATATCCCACGAGTTCCATCTCAGGGAGTGCATTGGTTAGGATATGATTTCGCGGTTCTAAATATTTGCTTGCGGGATTTTGGATCATTTTCGAAAAATTCGCAGCAGGATCGAGACTATAAGGCTGATGGGAAGCGGGGAATGATTCTCCCCGCTCCCTCAAGCAACAATCAGCCGTGTCACCGAATTAGAGGCGTTTTCTTACCTTCTCTTTCTCCTTCTCAAAATTCTTCAAAATTGCCGGGAATTGATCCTCTTCCAGCTCTTCCTTGGCAACCTTGAAAACGGAATGTTCTTCCTCTTTTATGTGATGATTCACAAGTTCTTTCAGGACCTTTACCTTTGCATTCCACCGTTCGTCCGTTTGGGGCAATTTCTCTATTTCCTTGAACAGCAGTTCGGTTACGTGATGCTCCTCGAAAGCTTCCAGCGTATCCTCCCGGGCGCCCTCCTTCTCCATTAGAGCCGGGTAGAATGCTTTCTCCTCAGCCTTGAGGTGCGGCACCAACTCTTGTTTCAGCTTTGAAAAAAGCTCCCCCTTGTTTCCGTCACCATCCTGGAGTTGATTTAAAATCGCCATTACCCCGCGATGTTCCTTTCTTAATTGACTCAGAAACTGATTGGCCATTGAGTGCTCCTCTTTAGTCTGTTAACGGCGGGAAGAATTCTAAAAGTACAGATAAGATGGTGGGAGAGTTCAATCAAGAGTTGGATTCTATTATTTTAGCGCTCCTCCGCCTTGGGACACATCGGGTAACTTCGAGCTGGAATCGCTTGACTCGCCGCCGCAGCCTTATTACTAGAGAAGCATCCCCCCCTTTTCGGAGGGAGTACTTATTGTCCAGGAGGCAAAAGGGTGAGTCTTCCGGAAACGGTGACGATAGTGGAGGTAGGGCCTCGCGACGGGCTGCAGAGCGAGCCTGGATTTGTCCCCACCAATGAAAAAATAGAGCTGATCGAACGCCTTTCGGAAACGGGACTAAGAAGGATCGAGATTACCTCATTCGTGCGTCCGGGAACCATCCCCCAGTTGAAGGACTCGGAGGAGTTGGTCACCCGGCTTCGAAGGAAGCCCGGCATCAGCTACTCGGCCCTTGTCCCCAATTTCAAGGGTCTGGAGCGTGCATTGCAGGCCGGGATCAGTGAGATAGCACTTTTTGTTTCCGCATCCGAGACACACAATCACAAGAACGTCAGGATGAGTGTAGGCGAGTCACTCAGCGGATTTCGCCGGATTGCCGAAGCTGCAATTCCACATGGGATTCGCATGAGGGGCTACGTTGCAACCTCTTTTGGATGCGAGTACGAGGGCAAGGTTCCCCCGGATAAAATCGAAGCCATCGTGGGCGAATATCGCGCAATGGGTGTTCATGAAGTGTCGCTGGGTGATACGACCGGAATGGCAAACCCTGTGATGGTCTCGGAGCTGGTTCGGAAAATCTTGCCTATCATGGGCCAAACCGGCCTTGCCCTTCATTTTCACAACACTCGCGGAACCGGACTTGCCAATGCCCTGGCTGCCCTGCAGGCCGGGGCGCACATATTTGACTGCTCGATAGGCGGTCTTGGCGGATGCCCCTTCCCCGCCATTTCCACCGGTAATATCGCAACTGAAGACCTGGTCGGAATGCTCCATGAAATGGGAATTGACACCGGGATCGATCTCGACAGACTAATCGATTGCGCAAGGTACGCCAAATCAATCATAAAAAGAGATCTTCCCGGCCACCTGATGGATGCCGGAAGAATATGCTGGAAAGGTATGGGCCGGTGCGAGCAAGGTTAGCACGATGGGCCTTGTCCAATTTTCAACGCCCACCGGGGCATGGGGCTACATTCGTACTCTCTCCGTAGATTTTGAGCATAGATTACTTTAAGAAGCTTGTAAAAAACAGCGGAAGGACATCCATGGAGCAATCGCTTGTCCTGGAAGAGCGCCGGGGCCAAATTGCGCTGATAACGCTTAATCGCCCCGAAGCAATGAATTCCATAAATTTTCCCATGCTCCTTTCCCTAAAAGAGCGGATGCAGGGCCTCCATTTTGATTCCGGCGTACGTGTGGTCATCATAACAGGGGCCGGAGACAAATCGTTTTGCGCCGGTGCCGACCTCAAGGAAAGGGCCTCTTTCAGCGATCAGCAGGTAAAGGACTACATCCATACGATCCGCAATCTTTTCACGTTCATCGAATCGCTGAACAAGCCGGTAATTGCCGCAATTAACGGTGTTGCACTGGGCGGCGGGATGGAGCTTTTGCTCGCATGCGACATAAGGATAGCATCGAGTAGCGCGCAGATGGGTCTGATCGAGACAAGGCTTGCGATTATTCCCGGCGCTGGCGGGACCCAGCGGCTTCCGCGCCTTGTCGGCCGCGGTAAAGCGAAGGAATTGATATTTACGGGGCGAAGAATTGGAGCGCGGGAAGCCATGGATATTGGGCTTTTGAATAAAATATGCGAGCCGGATGCCCTTATCCCGGAGTGCATGCAAATGGCCGAAATGATATTGGAAACTGGTCCAATTGCGATCCAGCAGGCCAAATTTGCAATTAATAACGGAATAGAGACCGACCTCCATACCGGCCTTGCAATAGAAACAAATGCCTACTGGCTGACCATCCCAACCGAAGATCGCCTGGAAGGCCTTGCCGCGTTTCGCGAAAAACGAAAACCTGTCTATAAGGGAAAGTGAAGCGGCATGTCAGGGGAAGCTGCATCGAAGGGCTTCATAATTCTGCACCAGGGTTAGCGGCAGCACCACCTTGGGTAGCTTGCGAACCATCGATTTCCCCTGATACCCATTTGGTCATCAATCGGTCAGGATCAGGGCTGAACTATTTTGCCGTTTTTCAGAAACAGCAATTCGATTTTTCGGTTAATGCCTCGTTTGCCGCCTGTTTTGCCCGCGCCCCACCGCCTGCTTCGGCTTGAGGACTTTGGGCTCCCGGATTTCGTTTAGCGCCTGGTTTAAGTCATCACGAATATCCTCGTAATCCTCGCATCCGACTGACAGCCGCACCAGTTCATCCAGAATTCCGGCCTCCTCGCGCTGTTGACTGGGAATCGATGCGTGAGTCATAGACGCGGGGTGTTCAATCAGCGATTCCACACCTCCTAGCGAAACCGCAAGCTTTATCAGCCGAACATTGTTCATGACTGTAATGCCGCCTTCGATACCTCCCACTACTCCAAACGAGATCATCGATCCGAATCCATCCATCTGCTTTTTTGCAATTCCGTGCTGCGGATGACCGGCAAGCCCCGGATAGCTGACCCAGGTAACCTTCGGATGGGATTCCAGATACCGCGCGAGCTTCATCGCATTTTCCTGTGCCCGCTCGACGCGAAGGGGCATTGTCCTCACTCCGCGAAGAACCAGCCATGCCTGATGCGGGTCCATTGTCGTGCCGAAAACCTGGGAGACCTTTCTAATCCTCCTATGGAGATCTTCTCTCGCCGTTACGATCATACCTCCGATAACATCACTGTGGCCGTTCAGGAACTTTGTCAGGCTGTTTATGACTATATCGGCCCCCATCTCGATCGGGCGTTGGAGGTGCGGGCCGGCGAAAGTGTTGTCTACCGTGAAAAGAACTTTATTCCTGGCGGCGATACGCCCTACCGCGCGAAGGTCGGTTATCCTCATGCTCGGATTCATGGGTGATTCGACAAAAATCATCCGCGTTTCCGGCAGCAGCGCACGCTCGATCCCCGAAATATCGGAAGTATCGACGAAACTGGACCTTACGCCAAACCTTGTAAGTTCCGTTTCGAGCATGGTTCGCGAAGCTCCATAGATACAATTTGTGGCGATGATGTGATCGCCCTGGTTCAGAAGGGCGATAAAAACAATCCCGACAGCCGCCATGCCTGTTGATGTTGCAATCCCGGCAAAGCCCCCCTCAAGCGCTGCGATGCTCTCTTCCAGGGCATTCACGGTGGGGTTTCCAAGACGCGTATAAATATAGCCGGACTGCTCTCCAGCAAATCTTGCAGCCCCGTCCGCCGCGCTGGGGAAAACAAAAGTTGATGACTGGAATATCGGCACTGAAATTTCGCCGTATATAGAATGCTCAACGGACCCGGCATGGATTGCCTTTGTGGTTTTCCGTAAGGCCGGGGCTTTTTTTAAATCTGTTTTCATGGAAATCTCTCCTGAATTGCCAAAGCCTTGGCACAAGCGCCGGACCTGTCCGGCACCTAAGATGGATTTAAGGACTGGGCAGTGCTTGTCAATGAGAGATTGTGGTCACTCAAGGACTATTTCTTCGATAGTTTTCTAATCGGAAATCCTTAAAAGAGGCGAGCGCCGGCAGGAAAAAGTCCGGAAACTTATCGGGGCAGCTTTTAATTTGTCGGCCGGGAGATTTCCCGGCCGACCTCATCTTTCATTATTTTTCGTGGCATTCCAGGCACAACTTGGAACCTGTCATATCTTCCCTGAGGAATTTCGGATATGCAAATTTGCCATGCGGTTCATGGCACGAACCGCACTCCAGGAACATCTGACTCGGATAGCCGTAGAATGGGAGTCCACGGACAGGGTTGGCTCCCTGGGGCAGTGGCTGCTCGTGGTGGCACTTGTAGCAGATGGTAAAATCCGAACTGTGACCGAATTTGGTCGTTTGATGGTCCCACTTGATGCTTATCGGATGCATTTTGGAGAGATCATTGCCAAAGCTTTTACTTCCAGTTACGTAACTTGTCCCGGTCCTCATTCCATAAGAATCTATGGCAATGGTGCCGTCGTGGCAGGAAAGGCAGAGCTTGGATGGGCCCCTGGGCTGCTGGGGTGTGTTTTTGAGCGACGAGCTGCTGTACACTGTATATACTGCGGTGCTCATTTTTCTGTTGCAAAGCTGCGAGCCATTGTACGATTTAGGTACCCCGTAGCCCCAGCCGTGGCAAAACGCGCATGAGTCCATCGGGTTGGAACCAACATTTGCGACAGCGCTCGCATTGTGAGGGGTATGGCAGAATATGCAAGATTCATCGGTACCCCAACCCTTTCCGGAAAAATCATGCTTGCCGCCCTTAATGACAGCATCGGCTACGGCTGAGTACATAAATAGAATGAAAAGCATTAAAAGGGCCGTTTTCATCATTCCCCGCCCCACAGGCGGTTTTCCGCGCTCCGTTCTCACAAACTCCTCCACATTTAGGAAAACTTGGGATTTCGACAAATGGATTGGGATAAGGTTCTGCGGTAGGAGCAATTTCCGTGCCTTCATGTCTCAATTATCTAAGCAGCGGAAAATACAAAGTTTCTCTGATTTCAGCTCAAAAAGAACAAAACCGGTTTTTACGGTTTTGGGTCAGCTGCCACAACAGGAGGGGTGAAATGCCCCAAAAAAGCCGCGATAGATTATTGTTTTACTTCGGTTATCGACTGTGAATGACTTGCTCATCCACTGAAGATGCCTTTGCCGGGAATGGAAGGACAGAGAGAAGTATCTGTGTACCTCAGCAAATCTGTCGCTTTCATACGGGGCCATGAGCCTTCATCAATTGTTCAGGAGTATCGTTCTATTTACTATTAGCCCGAGGGTCAGGGAATGAACCGTTGACCCGAAAAAAAAGTCGTCGATGATTCCTAATGTTTCTATCTCTAATATCCCCCTCTTCCTCTTATGAGCAGATTCGAAGTAATATATGGAGAATGCTTCTAATACAATTATTTATAAGTGTATAATGTTTATCTTAAATATATCTACGGCAATGCTCTCATATACACGGTTATGTCGTATGTGCACTTTCCGCTTACACCAATGACCGATGATAAAGAAATCAATTCAGCTTCAGTGGATCGACCACCAAAGGGCTGGCAATTCACTAAAGATCTTCACTTATGGTTAGGAAACGCAAGGACCTGGCGGGGAATTCATCCGTTGACCCTATCGCGGCCCCTGTGGTATTTACTCCGGGAAAACTTTGGTGCAACTTTTCTGGCGGGACACCTCGGAGACCACAGCTTCGGTTCAAGCAAATCACCCTATGGGCCCGTTAGGAATTGTTTGGGCTGAGGAGAGCAATGTTTGATTTAACAACCTATCGAGCGGCAGCGGCAAAACCCAGCTTGCTAAAACCCAGTACCTGGATCGGGCACATACCGTTTGCTTTCGCCCTGGTTCAACTTCACCGGCCGGCTGGATTGTTTGTGGAACTTGGGGCTTATTCCGGTACTTCCTACTGCGCCGTTTGCCAGGCAATCGAGCAGCAAAACCTGCCGGCAAAATGCTTTGCGGTGGATACATGGGCTGGGGACGAGCACAGCGGTTTTTATGGGAATGAAATTTATGAAGAACTGTGCCGCAATCACGATCCGCTCTACGGCTCTTTTTCCACCCTTTTGCGCATGTCGTTTGACGAGGCGGTACTCCAATTCGAGGATTCAAGCATTGACTTGCTCCACATAGACGGATGCCATTACTACGAATCGGTCAAGCAAGATTTCGAGACATGGTTGCCCAAAATGAGTTCCAGGGGAATCGTTCTGCTGCACGACACTAACATCATGGAAAGAGACTTCGGGATCTGGCGCTTTTTTCAGGAACTTTCTTCAACGTACCCGGTTTTTGAATTTACCCACAGCTGCGGCCTCGGAGTTATTGCCGTAGGGCCTGAATTGCGCAATGAACCGGCATGGAGACTCTTCGAGGCAGATGAGCGGGAAACGGCTCTAATCAGAGATCTATTCCGCGAGCTTGGAGATTCAATCGCCGTCCGGCTGGATGGCGATATAAAGTCAGTAAGCCTGAATGCGCTGGAAAACGAAATAATCCGTCTCAATAATGAAATCGTCGACTATAAAATTCAGATAGCAGCCCTAAAACATCATATTGCTTTTCTGGAAGATCAAATTTCCAACAGAGACACCGCGCTGGTGCAAAACGATGAGCGTATTTCCCAACTCAATGATGAACTGCATAAAGCCCTTCTGGCCGATCAACATAACAATGCCCGGTTAGGGGAATTAATTAACGAACTCGACCACACACTCAAAAAAAAGCTGGAGCGTTTGGGCAGGAAAATCCGAGGTGCCGAGTGGCTGAAGTAGTAGACATATTCTGCTCGGTGTCTTCGAAAGAGATCGGCAAAGTCCGTTCCTGGTTGATACCGTCCCTGTGCAAGCAGCGGCAGATATCGCGGATATCTCTCCACTTGATCAACTACACCGGGGTGGGGATGGTATACGACGGGCCGGCACAGGTGGGAAAGGTTGCCATCCGTGAGCTTAGCAAAGGCACTCCCTGCGGATTTGGAGAGGCTCATAACTTCGCATTTGAAAAAATGGTCCCCGCAGACTACTTCTTGATAATAAATCCTGATGTGTATTGTCACCATGACTGCGTATCAGAACTCGTGAGAAGAATCGAATCGAACACGAGCGCGGGGCTGGTCGAAGCCAGGCAACTGCCCTTCGAGCATCCAAAAGAGTATGAGGACTCCACGGGACACACTCCATGGGCAAGCGGTTCCTGCGTCTTCGTCAAATCGTCTTTTTTCAGGGAAGTCAAAGGGTTTGACGAGAATTTCTGGATGTATTGCGAAGATGTCGATCTTTCCTGGCGAGCGTGGTTAAACAAGTATGAAGTAATTCACTGCAGGGATGCCGTAGCCTATCATTTTACCGGAGCCCATTATCAGTATAGAGATGACAGGTTTTATCTCGAACAATTTTGGTGCGCCAGAAATTTCATTTACCTTATGTACAAGTTCTGGGGTGCCGAGGGAGAAAAAAAGGCGACCAGGATGCTAAAGGAGACCTGGTACCCGGAGGATTTCAAGGCCGAGGCAATAAAATCTTTTCAACAAATTAAGTCCAAAATGACCCATCAGGACTGTCTGTTGAATATGACTGCCAGGATGTTACATGCTAACAAAATAAAAGTCCTCGGTTACAACATATATCACGTCGAAAGATAAATGATGCAAGCAAGTCGAAACTGTTCTCTTTATAGATTCATAAGGGATGAAAATCTTCGGCCGAAGATACTTGAATGGAGCAATAAGTACGGCTTCGGTCCCGTAACTATACTTAAAGGACAGAACTTCTACTCATTGTTAAATGATGTAATCGATAACTGCCCTGATGAACATGCACTCATTAGTTGCAACGATCTCGCCTGGCCCATAGGGTTGGGCTTTGCGCTCAATGGAGCAATCGAATCTGCCGACCGGGAATTTGGCCCTGAAAACTGGGGGGTTATCGGCAACTTCGGCATGGAATACTTTTCTCAAAAACCTCTAAGTTATTTAAGAAATAAATCCTGCACTGTGATCCCTTCCTCGTCGGGAAAACCAAGACCGGCGACATTTTTAGACCGGAATACGCTGTTGCTGAATCTTTCCAACCTCAGGCGCCTTGGCATCAGGCTGCCTTCAACGCTTCATGGTATACACCTTCATGCGCTGGTGTTGATGATGGAATGTTATAAAAAGGGGTTGGTCTCGGCCATGGATTCCCATCTCTACGTAATGAACCTTGCCGATTTCGATCATTCTCAATTCAAGAAAGAATACTCCGGGGCCGAATTCGAAGATTACATATCACAATTCTTTATAAACAAGACCATAGCTACTAACCATGGACCGGTAAACATATCCAATACGATAGGTTATTTGATAGATCCACGAAAAGACAAGCGGCTGGATTATTACGGGTTAGTCGATCAGGTAGTACAAAAGACCTACATTGAACGTCCAAAAAAGATAGTCACTATTGTAACCCGGACAATGCTCGGAAGAATGAACCAGCTTTTCAGGCTGCTCGATTCAATCAGAATCGCCGCCCTGTGCAGTAGTGACCGACTGATGATAAAAGTTGTGCTGGCAGTCAACAATGCCGATCCACAAACGCGTGAAGCCAATATTGAAGCGTTGATGAGCGAATATGGCGATCTGGGGATATCCGTTTCACATACGTCGGATGACAAACAATATCCTCGCGTCCATGCGATGAAAAGTGCACTCGGCGTGATCCGGGACGATTCGTCCTTCGTATGGTTTGTCGATGACGATGATTTCATCTACCCCGAAGCTATCCAGCACCTTCCCTCCTTTCTTTCCGATCATTCCATCTTTATAGGAGATTCGGCTATTTTCGAGGAGAAATGGGAAGGGGAAAAGACATTTCCGGTCAAGTCAAAGAGGATAGGAACCTACAAATCGGACCAGTACCATGAATGTATAATGGGCGATAATAAAATACCTATTTGCTCGATCATCTACCCAATTGCTGTCGTAAAGCAGATTTTTGAGAAATTCAGGTTCCTTGGCGACTATACGGAAGACTATGCCCTCTACCTGGTTGCCAGTTGTTCGTGCGAGATTGTCAGCATGCCGATGCTGATCGCCGGCATCTCCTTTCACGGCGACAATACTATTTTGGAAAAAGATCGGACCCACTGGCATCACAGCTACACTGCGTTCATTTCTGAAATTGTCGAGAAGAGAGTCATCCCAAGTTGGGTCTGTCGTTTTGCGCATGAAAAATCAAGCGAGATAGCAAGACTGCAGGCTCAGATCAAGGAAATTACAAGCTATCACCCTCAGTTGGCCATCCCGGAAACATCCCAGCCCCAACCATTCGAGATGCCTAGGAAAAGATGGATTGGCAGGAGGATTGAACAATCCTTCAGAAGATTTCGAAAATCCACGTGGAAGAAAATAAAGGTTTTTATCTGCGGGAATTAATACAATTTCAGCAGTTCCTTGGCGGGCGCGAGAACGGCCCAAATGCATGAACCCCTCTGATTCTTCTCGCTCACGGCTTTTTGCAAACAGCCAGAAGGTTTTTCCCGAAAGGGGGAGAAAAAACCCGCTCGAATCTTCTCGCAGTCGGGACCACCAGGTTATCGTACAAAGAAGCGCGCTCGGGACGGATCGACTCCTGCCCCATGATGCGGAAAAGTGCCAACCAGGGCAATACCCCGGGCACATCGAAATACTTGCACTTTATCAAATCGAGCCCCGCGGCCCGGATAGTCCCCAGAAGCTGTTGCCTGTAGTACCTCCTGAAATGCCCCACTTTTGCATCGTAGCGGCTGTAGAGCCAACCCAGGGCCGGAACGAAGATACAAATCACACCACCGGATTTCAGAATCCCCGAGGCGGTTTTTAACTCGCCGCAATCGTCCATCACATGCTCAAGGACGTTTATGTAGAAGATAGTGTCGAGCCGGGCCTTAACCGCGGGCGCGAAATCACCCAGGAATCCATTTACGACCCTGGCTTGAGGATAGCCATTGAGGTTGGCCCCGAGATATTTGCAGTTGCGGGCGGCAGGTTCGAGTGCGGTAAAAGATTGGGGCGCTGTCTCGTCGAGAAGAAGTTTGGAGAAATTACCTGTACCCGCGCCCACTTCGAGGATGTCTTTGCCAACATAGGGCCGGAACTCATCGAGTATCCATTCATGGTACTTCGGAGCAAACGACATATCGTCGAGGTCTTGCCCGTGGTACTCGAATTCGTCGGCCGTTGATCCAGCTATTGCGCTCGTTTCATCCATATTTGCTGTGACAACCTGTATTCGCGGAGCTTTTTCACTGACTCCGTCCGAGTTTAGTCTGATTTTTAGCCTGCATTATCGGAAAGACCAATCTGCGCCTTGCGAAAAAATTAAATAACACGCAGATCGCAATCGCGGTCGTCTTTGCTTCGAAGGCCGAGTATCCAGCGTTCATTAGGAAAACCGTCGAGGATATATCGATTAATCCGGCAAGGCAGACCACTGCGCAGTAAATCAAGATCTCCATCGCGGGGGTCCAGCGAGCCTTGTGCCTGAAAATGAGCAAAATGCTAAGGGGATAATTCACGGCGGCAGCAATCAGGAACGCCACAAGCGCCGAAGAGAATACCGGCCATTTCATCCACAAGAGGAGCATGAAAATCGTTATGTTCAAAAAGGCCGCCAGAGCACCTACGGATAGATATGCCAAAAACTGGACGGGGACCGGAAGTGTGTGTGCATTGTACTTGAAAACGCAGTAAAGCGCTCGGATTCCGTCACGAAATCCTATCTTTTTGCCCTCTTCATAGGTGCGCCCGTAATAAGATATACCCATTTCATAGATGCGCAGGTTCATCCGGGCTATTTTTGCGACAACCTCCGGCTCGAATCCAAACCGGTCTTCCTTCAAATCGATTGCCTGGATGATTTCACGGCGAAAGACCTTGTAGCATGTTTCCATGTCCGTCAGATTAAGGTCGGTAAACATGTTGGAGACGAAGGTGAGTAGCTTGTTACCCAATGAATGCCAGAAATAGAGCACCCTCCTTGTTCCCGATGTGGCAAACCTCGATCCCAGAACAATATCCGCGTCTCCGCTGATGAGTGGAACCAAAAGCCTCCTGATATCTTTGGGATCGTATTCGAGGTCGGCATCCTGAATCGCAACGTAATCCCCTTTAGCAGCCTTGAACCCCGCCCGCAATGCGGCGCCCTTGCCGGAGTTGGCCTCGAGGCGCAATAGGGTGATCTCGTCGTGCCTATCCGCAAGCATTTTCGCGATTGCAAAACTATCGTCAGTCGAACAGTCGTCGACTATTATCACCTCGATCGAGAGTTCGTCATCCTGTATAGCCATGAGTCGCCGGATGCACTCTTCGAGCGTCTTCTCTTCGTTATAGCAGGGAACAACTACGCTCAGGCATCTTTTCAGCGTTTGATCCGACATCTACTCCTCAATTCAGTGTCAACCCTCGCTCAACCATCGGAAACTCGATGGTTGAGAGTAACAACGGCTTGCAGGGCAAAGACAATCACCATAATTGACCGGCAAAGCCGGTCGAGCAGTCAATATTCAAGGTACCAGCTCGGTAGGCGAGAGTTTGCACAATTATATAAGAAACAATACCCTGAGGCTATAGACCAGCGGAAATCATTGGTAAGTTAAGAGGCCGTATCACTCTTCCGATACAAGCCTACAGGTGTTTGATCGAGGGAATATATATAGAGGATTTTAGCCGTTGTCCAGAATTATCGCCGGACTCAAAGACCCGCGAAACGCCTCCACAGCTTGACCCTGTCTCATTTCTTTAATTTCGTTCCTGCCATTGAGACCCGGTCGTCCAGTCACTACTTTTGTCTACAAGGCCCGTCCATTCAGATGTCCCTTTGGCCGTGGTTTTGTTACCAGGAGACGCGAGGGAGGGATGGTGAATTACAGCCCGGCGTATTGCCGCGCTGCAAAGACAGGAGAAGCAAAATGGATTTTCATATCCCGACAGAATACATAGACGATCTCGATCGGTTTAAATCTTTTCTTTCAAAGCGCCTTACTCCAAACATATCATCGTGGTACTCGGAGGGTAAGATCCCCCGGCATTTTTTCGGCGAGCTTGGCGAGGAGCGCTTCCTCGGATTCGATAACGACAACGGCTCCCTCAAAGAGCAGCCGGTTTTGAAACAATCGCTTTTAATGGAGCAGCTTGGAACCATCTCCCCCGGGGTGGGAGTTGCCGTCCTCGTTCAGATCTCTCTAGGCACAAAGGGAGTTTTGCTTTTCGGAAACGAGGAGCAGAAGGGCCGCCTCATACCACCGGCATCCAGGGGTGAAGTCCTGCTTTGCGTCGGCAATACCGAACCGAGCGCCGGAAGCGACGTGGCAAGCCTTGGAGCAACCGCGGCCAAAGTTGACGGGGGGTGGGTACTCGATGGAACAAAATCCTATGTAACGAACGGATACATCAGCGATTATGCACTCATTACCGCGGTATCAGATGCGGATGCTCCCCGGAACAACCGCATTTCCATGTTTCTGGTGGACCTTTCAGCAGAAGGAATAACCCGGACTCCCCTTAATAAGAAAGTCTGGATTCCCTCGGATTTGACCCGCATTCAGCTCAGAAAAGTTTTCGTACCCGACCGTGACCTCATTGGCGAAAAGGGGCGGGGATTTCAGCAGGTGCTCGAAATCTTTACGAACAGCCGGATCACCATCAGCGCTCTGACACTCGGCACCGCGGCCGGTGCATTTCAAAACGGACTGGACCATGCAAAGAAGCGGTCAATCTTTGGACAGAAGGTAATCGATTTTCAGGCAAAGTCCTTCGAAGCCGCGGATTTTTACGCGCGCCTGGAAGCAGCAAGGCTTGCGCTGCTGAAGACTTGCTGGGAGAAAGATAGCGGGGGGGATTTCCGGCTGGGGGCATCAATTGTGAAATACCTGACGGTAGATCTTGCCCGAGAGATCGGAATCTGGGCAGCGGACCTCTTCGGTGCGGCCTCGGTGGTCTTCGATCACCCCGTCCACAAGTTCCCGATGGATGCTTGGGCCGCCTCGCTGGGCGAAGGCACCCAGGACGTTCAGAAGCTGATTATTTTCAGGGAGATGATGAAGCGAGACGGACACTAACCGCTGGGGCTCGATGCATTCTTAGCGCAATCGGCCTCCATCAAACAAGGCAGGTAACATGAAGGGTCGTTTTCGGCTGGTACCAGCGTTCTTGAGCGTGGTTATACTTGCTGCCCATTTCTTCCGCATGCAAAATATTCCACTGACGGCTCTCAGCCTTATCCTGCTCCCTCTGTTATTCGTTAAGAAGCAATGGAATCTGAGGATCATGCAGATATTCCTCTTTTTGGGGAGTGTCGAATGGCTTCGCACGATGTTTATGCTGGTTGCTGAAAGGAAAGACCTGGGGTTGCCCTATATGCGGATGGTTCTGATTCTGGGCGTGGTATGCCTTTTCACTCTATGCAGCGCCCTTTTGCTTAAACCTGCAAGCTTTTCCGACCCCGAATCCGATTGATCACCTTAAGCGCGTGAACCCTCCTCTGGAGGTCTGAAAAACTCCCCTGCCGCGAAGCACAATTAAATTTTGGCACATTATATGCCGATTAATGTAAGATGAATAATACCAAGTTGCATTCAAGTTAATGTAGCATAGGGCCTTGTGCCCGTCCAATTTCCAAACGCCCACAAGGGGCTATGCTACATTCTAGACCTGTTCTCGATACAATCTTGAGCGCAAGTTGGTATAAGATATGGTTTAGGTGGAAGTAAAAGCCGCCAGGCAGGAGTGGCAAAGCGCGATGAAGAAGAAAATTTTATTTGTTGAAGATAATCCAACGGAGCTCAAAAATCTTCAGAAAATGGCTTCCTGCATGAGCGGGGAATGGGAGATCCAGTTCGCCTCGGAAGCAGGTGAATCGCTTGAGATCTTGCGGAAGGACAGCAATTTCGATGTACTGGTAACGGGCATAGGCGCGGTAAAAGCGTTTAACGGGGAATTTCTCAATTGCGTAAGGGACCGCTATCCGCTGATGATCCGAATACTCATTTCAAACCGTTCGGAACAGACGGCCACCCTCAAATCGTTCGCTCCGGCTCACCAATATCTCCTCAAACCTGTTAATCTCGAGTTGTTGAAAAGTTCCATCGCGCGTGCTTTTGCAATGCGCGGACTACTCGAAGACGAATTGCTGATGGATGCGATTTCCAGGATGGAGTCGTTGCCGAGTCTTCCCTCGCTCTACGCCGAAGTAGTCGCGGAGATTAACACACCCAATTGCTCTCTCAAGAAGATCGGAGAAATCATATCAAAAGATCTGGCCATGTCGGCCAAGATCCTCCAACTTGCAAACTCCGCCTTCTTCGGACATCCTCAGGCAGTCACCAGCATCTCGGGCGCTATCATTTTCCTGGGGTTGGAGACGATCAAAGCCGTGATCCTTTCAGTAAAGGTCTTCTCGCTTTTCAAATGTTCGAAGGCGCACGAGTCTTCCATAAGCAAGTTGTGGGACCACAGCATTGCGACGGGAATGGTGGCAAGGACAATAGCCACTCAAAATGATCTGGATCAGGTCAAAATCGATGAGGCTTTTATGGCGGGCCTGCTCCACGACGTGGGCAAGCTGGTGCTGTGGGATAGAATCCCCAATATATACCGGGAAATAGCCGCCATGGAGAAGTCTTCCGGCTGTCCCCTGTGGCAGGCCGAACAGCAGATCCTGGGAACCGGTCACGCGCAGGTCGGCGCCTATCTCATGGGTCTATGGGGACTGTCCGAATCCATGGTGGATGCGATAGCCTTCCACCATTTCCCGAGTAAGTCTCCCAACCAGGGATTCAGCACACTGACCATAGTGCACCTGGCTAATTCGATTGAGCACGGACAGAATCCCGACGGCAGCGGCGACAGGCTCGACAGCGAATACCTGGAAAAACTCGGTTTTAAGCCGTAAAAGGGAGCGGGGATTGCCCAAAAAAATTTGTGGTAGAATGCTCTGGTTGAGCGTCAAACCAGATCTATCTTCTCCGCATCCCGCAGTGCCGTCCAGTAGATGAAAACCTCAACTGCTTCCTCTTTGATTCCCTTTAATTTTGCCCACATTTCCCGATAAGCAATGAGTTGCGGCCTATACAGGTTCATTTCGCGGCGGCAGAAATCCTGGATTGGCTCACCTTCGGCGGGACGGGACGTTTTGAAGTCCAGCAGGTTCCATTTGCCTTCTACATTGGCGGCGAGGTCGATTATGCCGGAGAAGAGGGTGTCCCGGGCATGGGCTGATTCAATAGCGTATTCGATTCTCAGGTCCTCGGGGGATACAGCGTAGAACCGGGCCAGCCAAGGATCCGCGATGCACTTTTGCACTTCGGCCGCAGCTTCCCGCGCGACGGCTTGAGCCGTTAGATCGTCTACTCCCTCATGGCGCAGGAAGGAAGATATTCTTTCGAGGGAAGGCAGGCCGGCTACAAATGGATTTCCGGTCGCCCCCATAGGCGCTTTGCCAAACTCGGCCAGCAGCCTGTGTATAAGGGTTCCCCGCAGCGCAGCCGGGCAAGGAGCGGCGATTGTTCCAGCCTGCCCGATTGTTGATTCGCTTTGGGCCACAGCTGCCGGTGCAAAGTCAACCAGCGAAGAGGGAGAAACGACTTTAAAGGCAGGCTTTTCGCGCTGGAAAGAGGCGGGCCGGATATCTACCGGGTGTGAATCCCGAAACGTCTCCACAATTTCCGGGCTGCTCGGTTCCACCAGCACCGAAAATAATCCATCCTGGGTCGTTACTGTCCGCCTCCATTGATCAACCGCCTCCGATTCAAGGCATTGGTCGCCATCCGGGACCTTCATATCGCCAAGTCCGGCGGTCTCATCCAGACAATTGTGCGCGTTAAGCCACCCCAGCGGGGTGTCTTTGCCAGCGGAAAATCCGGTGCCGCTCTTCTTTACGAGTGCGCTCATAACCAGTTCGCTTCGAGCGCGAGTGGCGGCCACGTAGAACAGGCGCTTGGACTCGCCCAGTTTTCGGCGGGACTGAAGTCTTCGTAATAGACTATATAGCGGGTCCTCCTCTCCCATCAAACGGTCGGGCCTGGGAGCGAGCAGGTAGTCGCCCGATCCCGGCGATCGTTCGAGCATGTATGGGGGAGGCTGTCCCTTTTTACCCGCAGCCGGGTCCCAGTCCATAAATGGAATGAATACCGTGTCGAACTCGAGCCCTTTTGCGCCGTGGACCGTCATCAGAAATACATTGGAGAGCGCGGTGTCGGGATCCACCGGTTCGTAGGTGCTTTCAAGGAGCTGTTCGAGCCGTGTAAGTGTGCCTACCGGCTCTCCCTGCTCCGCTTGCCTTAGCATATCAAGGAAGCGCCGGCAGCAGTTGAGGCCGCGGCTTCCCCATTTTTTCCCGGTAATTTCCGCTCCCCCGAGTTCAAGCCAGGCGGATTCGACAACCCTCCAGAGCGGCTCGTGCCCGATGCTTCGCCAAGCCATGCCAAGAGCTTCCCAGAAACTTTTCACCTCTTCGTCCTTTTTCGAAAAAGAACGTATCTTTTCGACCCACGGCTCTGGTTCTTCGGCGGATATTGCCAGCATGCGGTCAAGATTGATGAAAAGCCAGGGGCTGCGAAGCTGCGCAACCCAAGCCAGGTCGTCATGCGGCAAAACCATCGCCCGGCATAGCGTCCTCAATGCGCGAACTTCGGGGCGGTCGAGGAGCTTCAATCCTTCTTTTACCTGGACGGGTATTTTAAAGCTCTGCAGTGCTTCCAGGTATATGGGCAGATGAGTTCGGGAAAAAAGAAGAATGCCGATCTCGGATGAGGGACCATTCTTCCGAACCGATTCGGCAACTTTTCCGGCAAGCCACCTTGCTTCCCTCAGCCTTGCACTATCACGGTCGGGCCATTCGAGGAAAAGTGCAAGTTCGGGGGCTTGAGCGGCAGGCTGGAAGGCCTGCCCCACATAGCTTTGTGCTATGTCGTCCGGCTGGAGGGTCTGTTCCGGACTGTTGCCCACCGGCACGGAATTGTTTGCGACGGAGGCTTTCCAGCCTTCCTGTAAATCGCTTCGCGGTACTGCGGGGCTGAAAGGGACTTCATCAAAATCCGGGTCGTGGCCTACCATCACGGTCTGGCCGAAGAGGGAGTTGCACCAGCCGATCAGGTGAGGTACCGATCGGAAGTTGGTTTCAAGCACCAAAGGTTCAAGGGCGACTTTCTCCCCGTCTTCAAGCGTCAGCCCGAGAGCGGCTTCCATGAAAAGCCTTACCTCGGCCTTGCGGAAAGCGTAGATCGACTGCTTCGGATCTCCAACCAACAAAAGGGTGCGGCCGTCGCCACGGGTCCAGCCTGCGCAGAGCTTTTTCAGCAGATCCCATTGGCCGCGGCTGGTATCCTGGAATTCATCGACGAGCATGTGCCGGATTTGCTGATCGAGAATCAACTGAAGATCGGATGGCTGAGATGCATCAAACAGGCGCAGGGCTGCCATCTCGAGGGCTGCGTAATCGAGTACGCGTCTTCCGCGGCACCGCGTGTCGAAGACATCGAGCACGGCATGGAAGAGCAGAACCAGATCCCAGAGGGTGTCCGGATCGCCCACTGGCGAGTCGATACTTGGAAGGGAACGGACGGCGTGGAGTTTTTGGGCGGTGGTGCACGGGATTTCCTGGAGGGCCTCTCCCCAGCAGGTTTTGGCAAATCCGCTGTAGAAACCGGCTTTAGGCCCAAGCTGCTGTTTCACACCCCCGCCTTTGGTCAGGAGCGCATCGGCCAGGCAGACCCATTCACCAATTGATTCCCATTTGGGAGGTGGAATTTCGGTGGGAAGCGAGCAGGCAGCTTGAGCGCCTGCAGCGCTGATCTCATCTAGAAACCGAGCCCATCCCCTTGCAAGGCTGCAAGTTGCAAAATCCACGGCAAGCGATTTCAGCGCATTTTCGACCAGCCCTCGCACGCGCATTGAAAGGCGCCCCTCCGACCTTTCGAACCCGAGTTCACGCACCAGGTCGATCATCCCTTCACGCCTTCGAAGGAGGTCCTCCATTTCGTCGGCCAGGTGACGCCACGAATTATTCAGATACAGCAGCCGATTTTGAAGGGCACGGCGGGCGGGGTCTCCGGAGCCGCGGCCGGCTATCTCACGCAGGGCCGAATCCACCGTTTCTCGCAGGAAAAACTGCTGCTCGTTATCGTCCATGAGGGTGGAACCAGGAGCTATTCCGGCTTCGAGCGGTGCCTGTGCAACCACCGAGTAGCAGAAGGAATGAAACGTCTGGATGCGGAGAATTTCCCCTGAAAGGAGCAGCTCTTTTATTTGTTGATGCGC
Organism: Desulfarculales bacterium UBA702; assembly: GCA_002298165.1. Classification (GTDB taxonomy): domain Bacteria; phylum Desulfobacterota; class Syntrophobacteria; order Syntrophobacterales; family Syntrophobacteraceae; genus SbD1. Next base: position 57,517 of record DBMI01000101.1, on the reverse strand, counting down.
GCAAAGCGCCTTGCCGGCAAATCCAAGCAGTTCGGTGTCAACTTCGTTCTCGGCGGCGGCATCTTTTGCTGCAAGATTCAGAAAACGGCAGACCCGCTCCCGCATTTCCCCCGCTGCCTTGTTCGTGAATGTGAGGGCCAGCACCTGTCGCGGGTGGTCAACCATCCCGAGCAGTTTGAGAAAGCGTGCCGTAAGAAGGGACGTCTTTCCAGAGCCTGCAGGGGCTTCCAGATGAAAACTGGACGAAGTATCGAGCGCACGCTCCCGTTTTTCGGCATCAGCCAGGATGGTCATAAGACTTGAGCTTTCCCTGTTTTGTACTTTTATGGCCAGGCAATCGGCACTGCGGAAATAATTCAACCGACATTTTGCTCCATAACCTGAACTGAGATTCTAACTCAAAATACCGTACCCCACAACCTGCCGCCAACAACTCCGCTATCTACCGCAGTCACGGGTTTAAGAGTGGTTCATCAAGACATCAGCAAATGCCCCCGGGGGATCCGGACAAAATCAAGCACCCCAGGGACCTGAAAAATACGATCCCGAGGATGCCGATCTGGATGCTTCGGGTGAGGTCGGTGGCCGCATTGTGAAAAGCGAATTTCCACCCGAACCACACTCTGGTGATAGTGCGAGTAATGGATGAGAATAATGCGGTTATTCTGCCCAAAAAAGAAGAGCTGCAGAAGGCTGGAGTGCCTCCAGAAGATCTTGAGCCGTAGTAAATCCACGAATTCTCGGGCCATCTTCATAAAATCGACAAGCAGAAGTTTTTCGCGACCCGGCAGCAGGCTTATCGAGGATGAGCGGACAAGCGCCTGGGACCTTGGCCGAGGCGACCCGAGAAGTCTTTACCTGACCCTGGCTTCAATCGCGGAAATGTGATCTATCGGGATCAGCGCATCGTAGAATTCCTTTTGGCTAATCTTTGACAGGTGCAAGAGATTTCCCTTGGCATCAGTGACTGTCCCGGTTATCGACTGACCGGTCGTTACGGTGACAGTTACGATTTTACCCTTCATTGCAGCCAGATTGTCTTGCATCGATTTACTTACATCAAGGCGGGCGGCTTCCTTTGCCGATTCTTCACCGGCTGAGAAGCTTTGAGTAATCACAAGCAAATTCACTCCGAAGACCATAATCAGAGCTGCAATCGACAGCTTTACACTCTTTCCGTTTAGTCTTTTCATATTACCTGTCTCCCGGCTGAGGGTTACTGTTAGGAACTGTTTCGGCCATTCATGCATTACAATTTCTATCTACGCTTTTAGACCTTAAAAGAACAGCGTGTTTGAGGTCGCCATGCATGAATGTTTCACAAACCAAAAAAAAGAGCGGGGAGCCAATCGCCGAGAACCACACCCCCCGGGGCAGGGCGCGGAGGCGGTTTGCTGAAAGACCGCCTTCGCTGCGCCTGTTTAACCCTGAATCGGTCGTGAGTTCCGGGAGATGCTCCCCCTCTCTGTTGCCTTTATTTACTGAATCAATGCCCGTGCGACATTATTTGTCTCGTTGGACTCACTGACTGCCGAACCGGGATCAATTACCGCCACGATGTATTTCCCGGTGAGGTTTAACCCTGAGTACCTGAATTGCATCAACTGGCTCTGACCGGCATTTAAGCTCCCTACACTCTGGTTAGAGATAAGACTGCTCAGGCTGATTCCATCGGACGAGAGGTAAAAAGCCACACTGGTGTATTTACCCGTGCCCATATTTGCATTCCCGATGTTGCTAACCTGCAGTGAGCCGGAGATCGCACCGCCGGCGTAGCTGAAGCTCGTCCATTTGCCGACGAGGTCCGGCATCACATAGTTGACCTTTACTGTCTGGGTTGCCCGTGAGATAAGGCCGTCCTGGTCCTTTACTGTAAGCATGAAGGTCATCGGATTGGGGTCGGCCCCGGATCTGGGCGCGGTAAAGGTCGGCATGAATGCGGTTGGATCGGATAAGGTCACTGGAGATCCACCCGTCTGATTCCACAGGAACGAGGAGAGAACGCTTCCGCTGTCAGTCGATCCTGAACCATCCAGGGTTGCAACCCTGCCGCCGCCTACTGTTTGGTTCGAGCCCACAACCGCACTGGGACCGGTACTCAGAGTTGTAACGTTTACCATGCAGGTTTTTCTTGCAATTAACCCATAATAATCAGCCACAGTCAGCCTGAAGGTCAGAGAAGCTCCTCCGGCGGCGAACTCAGGGGCTACAAAGGTCGGCTGCGCAACATTCGACTGGGAAATAGCAACCATGGGACCGTCGATTTGCTCCCAATAGTAAGTTAAAGCGGAACCCTCCGGATCGGTGGATTTCGTCCCGTCAAGGGTGACTATGGTCCAGGGGCTTACCGTCTGGTCAGGGCCCACGCCGGCAACAGGGGGCTGATTGATGTAAGTTAGGTTAACAATGCATGTATCTGTTGATTTCAAGCCTGACTGATCGGTCACGGTGAGCATGAATGTAAGCGCTCTGCCGCCCGCGACCACCGAAGGTGCCTTGAATGAAGCCGCGGCCGCGTTCGCATGCGATATGCTCACCGCCGGCCCGCCGGTTTGCGTCCACAGGTAAGATGCAATTGGAGAGGCCCGACCGACTGAATTGTTTCCGTTCAGCGTCACGGCAGCACCCCGGGCAACAGTCTGGTCCGGTCCGGCTTCGGCTACGGGGGGTTGCGCCAGAGCCGAGAAACTTACCGTTATGGTATGGTTCGCTGAAACGTTGCTGAATGTATAGCTGCCGACCGCGCCGACCGAAACTCCATCCACCTGGACGTCGGATACTTTGTAGTTGGTGTTTGGAATGATGGTAAAGGTCTGGCTCGATCCGTTGTTAACCGATACCGCCGATGCAGGTGAGATCGACCCGTTGGCCTGGGCCGTCGGCGTAATCGTGAAAGTATTCAGGGCAAAGCTTGCCGTGATTGTGTGCCCGGCAGCAACCCTGGAGAAAGTGTAGCTGGTTACAGCTCCTACCGAGACCCCGTCAACCTGAACATCGGATATCTTGTAATTGTTATTTGGGGTGATCGTAAAGGTCTGGTTCGATCCGTAGTTAACCGATACCGCCGATGCCGGTGAAATCGAGCCGTTGGCCTGGGCAGCCGGCGTGATCGTGAAGGTATTCAGGGCAAAGCTTGCCGTGATTGTGTGCCCGGCAGCGACATTTGAAAAAGTATAGCTGGTTACAGCACCCACCGAGACCCCGTCTACCTGAACATCGGAAACCTTGTAATTGTTATTTGGAATGATCGTAAAGGTCTGGTTCGACCCGTAGTTAACCGATACGGACGATGCCGGTGAAATCGAGCCGTTGGCCTGGACATTCGGTATTATTGTATAGGTATTAAGGGCAAAGCTGGCCGAGATGGTATGGTCCGCGCCAACCTCGCTGAAGGTGTAGCTGCCTGTGGCGCCGACCGACACTCCGTCAACCTGCACATCGGCTATCTGGTACCCCTGACCCGGGATGATGCTGAACGTCTGGACCGCCCCCGAGTTTACCGCAACAGTACCGGAAGGAGAGATGGAACCGCCTGTGCCGGACATCGCTGTGAGATTGTAGCTTGCTGTCGTGGCCTGAAAAGTGGCCGATATCGTATGTGGGCCGGATACTCCGGATATCGTGTAAGTGCTCACCGCGCCCACGGATTTACCATCAACCTGGACATCCAGAATCTGATAGTTTGCATTGGGAAGGATGCTGAAAGTTTGCCCGTCGCCCTGTGCCTTAAAGAAGTTACCCGCCGGCGAGATAGATCCACCGGTACCAGCCGACGCGCTCATCAGATAAATGGAAAGTTCCGCGGAAAAGTCACTTTCTGTAAGAGTGCTGTCGTAGGCAGTTGCTGCCAGGAAGTATGCTGGAGCGGTAAGGCCCTGGATAGTGAATGTCGTATTTGCGCCTGCATCCGCCGAATTGGTGTAATTCCTGGACACCGTACCATAGTAGACCTTGTAGCCGGCGACCGGACTTGTTTCCGGGTCCCATGCAACAACAACCTGGGCGCAGAAGGCCTGTCCTGGAACCATCAGGGGAAGAATGAAAAGAGAGGTCAGGAAACAGAGGCGCAGCATCATGGATAAAGTGGTTTCCTTGGACTTGACGGGTTGCATAGGGGGTACCTCCGGTGACATTTGGCATTCAAAATTGAAGTGGTGCCAGGGGGGTAGAGCAAGAGGGGTGCCAGCTGAGGGCGATCCGAAGTTGGCTAAGAGATTTAGGTGTTTATCTTTGAGGATTTTTAGGTTTTCGTTTCAAAATTGGGTATTCCTTGAAGACCGTATTTCGAAAGCGAAATTGATGGATGGAAACCTTTTAGAAGAGGGGACAATGTGAAGGTTTTTGCAAACAGTGGTCTTCGAAAATCATGTGAAGGCTTTTACATACTGGAGTGTTTGGAAAGAAGTGCAGTGTTGATGGATTAAGCGTGGAAGGCATTCAGGGACTCAAGGACCGGAAATTGGTCACGGCGGTCGGCATTCGGCGCCTGTGTATCGTGGCAATGAAAATGGGGAGAGCGGGGGAAAAGGTTCCCCCGCTCTTTATATTGATGTTTTTTACTGCTTTTTTATTTCTTCATCGGTCAGGTAGCAGGCGGGATCGCAGGCCCAGAGATCGCCGGTTGCCGCCTCCGCGCGGACGCGGAAGTTGCCGGAACAGACATCAAGCCATTTACAATCGGCGCAACGGCCCTGCACGTATTTCTTCTTTTCTTTCAGCCGCATCATCAGGGGATTGGACAGATCGGTCCAGATTTCGCTGAATTTGCGATCCCTGATATTGCCAAACGAGTAGTGACGCCAGAACTGGTCGGCGTGAACGGTTCCGTCCCAGCTTATGCACCCTATTCCGCGTCCGGAGTTGTTCCCCTCGTTCATCTGTAGCAGTTCGAGCACTTCGGCGGCCCTGGGCGAGTTTTCCCGAAGCATCCTGAGGTAAACGTAGGGGCCGTCGGCGTGGTTATCCACGGTAAGGACCTCTTTTTCATGTCCCCTGCGGTGCAGGTCGGCCGTTCTGTCGATTATCAAATCAACTGCCTTGCGGGTTTCCTCGTGCGAGAGGTCTTCTTTCATCAAATCGCTTCCGCGACCGGCATAAACCAGGTGATAAAAGCAGACGCGGGGAATCTGGTATTTTTCGAGAAGGTCGAAAATACCGGAAATCTCGCCGGCATTTCGCCTGTTCATCGTGAAGCGAAGGCCCACTTTTATTCCAGCATCCTGGCACGCCTTGATGCCGTCCATTGCTTTGGCAAAGGATCCCTTGACGCCCCTGAATGCATCGTTTACCTCTTCCAATCCGTCGAGGCTTATCCCGACGTAGGAAAGGCCGATTTTTTTCAGTTCGCCGGCAAGCCGGCTATTAATCAACGTGCCGTTCGTGGAGATAACCGCCCGCATCCCCTTGCCCACGGCGTAGGCGGCAAGTTCGGTCAGGTCCGGCCGAACCAGCGGCTCGCCACCCGAAAAAAGAACGACGGGAGCTCCAAATTTGGCCAGATCGTCGAGTACCCCCTTGCCCTCCTCGGTGGAAAGTTCACCGGCAAAAACCTCGTCCCTGGCGTGGGCATAGCAGTGCACACACTTGAGGTTGCATCGGCGGGTCACGTTCCAGACCACAACAGGTTTTTTGTCGGATGAAAACTGGAGCAGGTGAGAGGGAAGCTTTCCGCTCTCCCGCCCATAGCGAAGTGCATCGGACGGTTCAACCGTTCCACAGTAAAGTTTCGATATGCCTATCATGTTGGCTCCGATACCAGAATGCCCCGAGTCGGGGGAGATCAGAATTATTATTTAAACGGGAAACGTGTATGTTTAACCCCATTGAAAAAAAATGTCTAGATCCATAAGGGAAAACCGAGGGCGAATGAGGAATATAGTCCGGGCTCTACGTCAGTGAGCGAGTTCGGATTATGGTTTTGCAGGTTTATGTGGTCGAGTACTTGAGCCGGTCCTTCAACTTTCCGAGCCTCCTTTGAAAAAGGAGCTTTTTCATCCATCCCTTGGGCATCAGTGATTCGGCAATATTCAATCTATTTGAGATTTTAAAGGCAACATCCTCGTCAATGCCTCCGGATTGAGCTTTCAGATATCCTTCAATCACTCGCAGGTGCAGGTCGCGCGGGTGGGTCCTGCCGAGGACGGTGCCGTGCTTTTTTTCGAGCTTTCCGCGGTTTTCGCGCATGATCTTCCTGGTAGCAATTCCCGATCCGTCGAAAGATCCCCCGCCCCTGTGATAGACGAACACATCTTCTATGCAAACGAGTCTATAACCGGCGTGTCTTAGCCTGATGCAGTAGTCATCGTCTTCGTAAAAGCCCATTCCGAAATTCTCATCGAGGGGCCCCACTCGATCAAAAGCATCCCTTCGCAAGGCGACGCAGAAGAAGACCAACCTCTCGGTTTCGAAGGACCCGCCCCGGCTCCTTGATGCCCAAGAAATCCCTTCGCGCTGTACCTCTTCCAGTGTAGTACCCGAGGTGAAAATCTTTTGCTCGTTTCCAACCATGTTCGACACCGGACCGATCGCTCCGATCCCTTTGTCGTGCGCAAGCGGGTCGGTAAGGCCATTCATCCAGTCGCCCGATACTATGCAGTCGCTGTTGAGAAGGATTAGAAATTCTCCGGCAGCCGCTTGTATCCCGTCATTGTTTCCGCCGGCAAAGCCACGATTATGCTCGTTAAAGATGCATTTGAGCCGCGGCTCGCGATCCTTCAGCTCCTTGAGCCAGGAAACAGTGCTATCCGAAGATCCATTATCGACAACGATGACCTCGAAGTCCTCGCCGGCGCCCGCCGCAAAGATGCTCTCAAGACATGGAGCGGTCGTCTCGTGAAGGGAATTGTAGGAAATGATTATTATACTCGTGCGGGGCATTTGAGTTACCGGCCTGGAGAGAGGGCTGATCGCGCCTCGATTTGCCGGAGTTCTTCAAGCATGCAGGCGAGGCTTTCTTCCCATGGGGGAGGTGATATTCCGAATTGCTCTTCAATCTTGCCGCAGTCCAGCACCGACCAGGCAGGGCGCTCGGCGGGGGTAGGATATGAACTGGAGGGTATCGGCCTTATCTCACCAACTTTTAGAGACTCCCTCTGCCGCGCCATTTCAACGATCGAACGCGCAAACCCGCACCAGTTCGTAACTCCACCACCGCAAAAATGGTAAGTTCCCCAACTGATTTTCCCGCAGCCGGACAAAACTTGGCGGGCGATCTGTACGACACACCCGGCAAGGTCCCGGGTCCAGGTAGGGCATCCGAACTGGTCGTCCACGATTTTCAACTCTTCGCGCTCGCGGGCAAGCCTCAGTATCGTCTTGACGAAATTGCTTCCGCGTGCTCCGTAGAGCCACGCGGTTCGGATGATCATGTGCTCGATCAGTCGCGAGCGCACCGCCTCTTCGCCTTCCCACTTGCTTCGGCCGTAAGCGCCGATAGGGCCTGCGGGATCTATTTCCCTGTAAGGCCGGCCGGCCTTTCCGTCAAAAACGTAATCAGTCGATATATGAATGAGCGGCACTCCGGCTTCGCGACACTCGTCAGCCAGATTGGCCGGTCCGTCGCGATTTACGGCAAAGGCTTTTCCCGTTTCGGATTCAGCCTTATCTACCGCCGTGTAGGCAGCGCAATTTATTATCAGGCAAGGCGGTACTGCTTTGGTGAAAAAGGAGCCAAGACTTGCGACATCAGTGATATCCACCTCAGGCCGGACCGGGGTGTCCACATCGAAGCCTGTGGCCATCAGCCCCTCAACGATCTCTGATCCGAGCATTCCGCGGCTTCCGAAAACCACTATACGGCCGGTTTTAGAGGAGTCGGCCTGATCGTATGGCGCGGATTTGGATGAGGCTCTTAAAACCACTGTTATCTCGCAATTCTTTCAATTTCCACCGGAAGGTCGGCATGGCAAAATCTTTTCCCGAGTGCATCTTTTTCCGAGACAATTGGCTGCCCTGAAAGAGGCCAGGAAATTGCCAGATCGGGGTCGTTCCACAGAATGCATCTCTCGTGTTCCGGAGCCCAGAAATCGCTCGCCTTATATAGAACTTCGGCCGTTTCCGAGAGCACCAGGTATCCATGGGCGAAATCGGCCGGCAGGTATAACTGGAGCATATTTTCCTCGGAGAGCGTAACTCCATACCACTTTCCAAAAGTTGGCGAAAACCTCCGCAGGTCTACTGCCACATCGTAGATTTCGCCCTTGAGCACCCGAATAAGCTTTGCCTGGGCATGCTTAACCTGGTAGTGCAACCCCCTCAGAACCGCTCGCCGCGAGGTTGCCTGATTGTCCTGCACGAATTCGGTAGCGATCCCGGCCTCTGCCAGAGTCTTCCTGTTATAGCTCTCGAAGAAAGATCCCCTATCATCAGAGAAGACCTTCGGCTCTAAAAGAACGATGCCGGGGATATCGACAAAAGTAGCCTTCAAAATCAACCCCTTAAGATAATATGCAGTATGCAGGCTGACTGACCGGTGAGTGGAAATTCATTGTGGGCATCAGCCCCTCGGAGCTTTGCACACCCAAACGGGTTTCTAGCACTATCAATTCCAAATTGGAAGTCGGCACTAACTCGGGTTTTTCAGAAGCGACCCGACCGCATCGAGCACGTCTTGCACTGCTATTTCGTCCATACATCGGTGATGCTCCTTGGGGCACTTTCTTTCGAGGCATGGAGCGCATTCTATATTTATTCGAACGATTCTGAAATTGGAGCACAGCGGAGATGTAGTCGTGTGATCGGTGGGACCGAAAAGAGCCACTATGGGCCGGTCGAATGCCGCAGCTACGTGCATCGGTCCCGAATCGTTCGTAACCACAAGGTCCGCCAGCGAAAGAAACGCCATCATCTCGCGAACAGTGGTTTTCCCAATCATATTCAGAGGACGGGAACTCATCGCCTTCTCTATTTCATCCCCGATTTGCGTCTCGCCGGGTCCTCCGACGAGAAGGACCTTGAATCCGTATTTTGAACCCAGTATATCGGCAACCGCTGCAAACCTGTCCGGAAACCATCTCTTTGCCGAACCAAAAGCAGCACCAGGATTAACGGCCGCCCATTTGCCACCGCCCAGAACATCGGCGGCCCTTTTCTTTTCCTCCTCGGTGCAAAAAAGACGAAGCTGAGGCGGAGGGGTTGTGATTCCCAGCTTTTCCAGAGCGTTCAAATAGTACCTGACGTGGTGAAGCTTCAGGGTTTCCCTGGTTACAGGTACGGGATTTGTAAGAAGCAGCCACCGCCCGTCGGTTGAATATCCGGCCCGCCTTCCGATCCGGGCAAGCCTTGCCATTATTGCCGCCCCTATCGCATTCTGGAAAAGTATTGCGAGGTCGAATCCCTCGGCGCCAAGGATCGAGCTAAACCGGAAAAGGCCTCTTACCCCACGATGCGGTCCTTTTTTGTCGTAGACTATCACGCGGTCGCACCAGGGATGAGGAGTCATTAGCTCTGAAACAACAGGATTTGCCGCAAGAACTATCTCGGCATCGGGAAATGCCTCCCGAATAGCGCCCAGGGCAGGCGTAGTCATTACCGCGTCGCCGATCCAGTTGGTGGCCCGCACCAATATTTTGCGGGTGTTCGCGGTATCCAGGATGCGCATCGGTTATCTCTGACCTAATTGTTGATTTATTTCAGCAGCACCCACTTACCGTTTTCAACCTTTACCATCACCATTGAATCGGTCTGAAGCCCGTTGTGGTCTTCCGGGCTGAGATTATAAATCCCGCTCACGCCGATATATCCCCTGGTCTGTTCGATTGCATCCCGCAGCCTGTCGGGATCGGTACCGGCCTGCCTCATAGCATTGGCTACCAGGTAAATGGCATCCCAGGCATATCCCGAGTGGGTGTTTACCGGGTACTGGCTGTCAAACTTATACTCGTCCCTGTAAAGCCTGATAAACTCCTGAATTACCTTCTTTTGCGGGTCGGTGTCAGGGAGCTGATCCACAACCATAAGCTTGGTCGAGGGCATGATGGAGCCGTTTGATGCATCACCGGCAAGCTCGATGTATTTGGGGTCGGGCTGGCCGTGGCACTGGTAGAGCGGGAAGGTCAGGCCGAGCTGCTTTACGTTTTTTGCAACCCGCGCTCCTGCCGGACCGATAGTCCAGCAGACAAGTACCTGCGCTCCGCTTCCCTTGATCTTGAGGAGCTGGGGAGTCATATCTGTATCGGTTGCCGCAAATGATTCGCGGGCGACGATCTCGATTCCGAATTCGGCTGCCAGTTGGTCAAGCCAAGCCTGACCGTCTTTTCCGAATCCATCGGTCGCGGTCAGCAGGGCGATCTTTTTCTGGTCCTGCGATTTTATATACTCATAGAGCTTTTTGACTGCTACGGAGGTCCTCTGCGGGGTTTTGAACGTCCACTTGAACGGGCCGAACTTTCCGCCGGCGATAACCGGATCGCCGCCTATAGTCATAATAATAGGGATGTGCGCTGAATCCTCGATGTAGGATTTTACCGCCATACCCTCATCGGTTCGGGTCGGGCCGATCAGGGCGACTGCTTTACCCTCTTCCACCAGCCGCTTGGCCTCGATCAGCGCCTTGGTCGGATCGCTTTCGGTGTTGCCCGTCTCGAGCTTGATCTGGCGGCCGCCGACCCCGCCTTCCTTGTTTATCTTATCCACCACCATCTGGGCGACCAGCCTGGTAGGCTCTCCAATTGAGGATGCCGGACCGGAGAGGGCAAAAAAAGCGCCTATTTTGATCGGTTCCTGCGCCGCGCCCCGTACTGGAGCCAAAGCCAGCAACAGGGCCGAAAGGATAAGGAAAACATTCCTGGCCGAAATTCCCGATTTCATCTACTTTTCCCCCTTTAATCGATGCAAGTACCTGAGTTTTTTTTAGCCTCCTGGCCTAATCTCCGGCCCTGTTGTCGAAAACACGCCTGCTCTTTCGCTCGGTTCGGGGCAGGGTGCCGTATCCGACCAGTTCCACCTGCGGCCTTACCATTATCTGCCTGCGAAACTCCGACGTGATCTCCTCGGCCAGATCTTTTGCGAACTCGGGGGAATCGGCCCCAAGCATCTCTACCTTTACCAGCATGAGATCTCGGCCGTCTCCCTTTCGGAACAGGTGCACCTGATATTCGCTCCCGACACCAGGGATCTGTGAAAGCACGTGATCTATCTGCCCCGGATATATGTTCACTGCACGGAAGATGAACATATCGTCCGAGCGCCCAAGGATGTGATCGTGGCGCGGCAGAAGATTTCCGCAAGAGCACGGCTCGGGGATAACGCGTGTGAGGTCCCGCGTGCGGTATCGAATAAGCGGGGATCCTTCTTTTCTAAGCGATGTGACAACCATTTCGCCGATCTCTCCGGGGATTACCGGCTCCAGGGTTTCGGGATTAACGATCTCCAGTATGTAATAGTCCGCCCAGTAATGCACTCCGTCGTGGGCTATGCATTCGAGGCCGGTGCCCGGACCGTATAGTTCCGTCAGGCCCGGAATATCGAACAGGTGCTCGGCCCCCGTAATTTCCTGGATCCTCTGGCGCATCTTGCGGCTGTGGCGTTCGGCCCCGAAAATGAATTTTTTCAACGAAAGCCTGTCCCGCTGGCCTCTTCGCTCGATTTCCTCGACCATCAGCAGCGCCATGGATGCTGTAGAGCAAAAAACCGTACTCTGCAAATCCTCGAGCAACTGACAGTGCATTTCCGTGTTGGCGGGTCCGACCGGTACGGCCATTGCCCCGAACCGCTCGCATCCTAACTGAAAGCCAACGCCTGCCGTCCATAATCCGTAGCCGACCGCTATCTGCACCCTGTCGCTCGGCGAAAGCTGCGCCATCTCGAAGCAGCGCGCGAACATATCTGCCCAGTCGTTTATGTCTTTTTGGGTGTAGCAAAGTACCTTGCGCTTGCCGGTCGTGCCGGAAGACGCATGCACCCGCACTATTTTTTCGAAGGGTACTGCCCGAAGGGGGAACGGGTAATTCTCTTGAAGATCCTGAGCTGTCGTAAAAGGGAGCCTTCTAAGATCATCGAGACTGCGTATCATTTCCGGGCTGACCCGAAAATTATCGAGCTTCTTGCGATAAAAGAGGGAGTTATTATATGCGTGCGATACGGTCCACTTAAGACCCTTGAGCTGAAGGGCCGGCAAATCTTCCAGATCTGCCGGGACCGGCATGAAGGACCTGCTCATCTTCTGCGTACTCCTCTGCCTTGTAGCGTATTGTTCCTGACGGCGCGAAGGTTTCCATATCATGATCCGCCGGATTTGGGAATTGAGGAATTTAAGGGATTTCAGGAATTTGAAATTAACCTTTACTCTTCTTTACCCGATCTTCCTTGTCTGCCTGGTAACAGGTTGATATTATTCCCCCCAATTTTTCAGCCCGGCAGGGTAGATGCCGGGCAGGAGGGATTCCATGTCACATCCGGGAAGGTTGGAAACCTGCGTAGGCCTTCTTGTACTTGCAGTCCTGGCGGGTATTCTCGGCTCGATACTTACAATTCAGTCACTCTACGATCCAGCACTTTTCAAATCACTCGAAATGAAAGGGAATGCCGCTGTAACAGGGCAGATACCGCAACCCGGGAGTGGAACGCGACTACTTGCCGGGCTCGCGCCCGAGGGTATCACGACGGCCGGCGGCGAAGAGAGGTTCGATTCGGAAACGCTCTCGGATAAAATCGACGGGAAAGCCGAACTCTACCTCTCGACGGGTTTCATTGGCCTGACGACCCAGCGTTTTTCACGAGCAGATGACCCGAAGAGCTGGTTCGAACTCTACGTATACGATATGGGTGATGCCAAGAACGCCTTCTCGGTCTTTAGCCTTCAGAAGCGCAGGGATGGCCAAAAATCCGATCTTGGCGAATTTTCCTATAGCACCGAAAACGCCCTCTTTTTCGTTAACGGCTCGAAGTACGTAGAAATCGTTGCAGCTGAAACAGATCTTGGAGACCAGATGCTTGCGCTGGCAAAAAAACTGGCCGGCGAGCAAAAACCGTCAGAGCCTGCCGAAAAGAACGAATTCGCACTCTTCCCGGTGGAATCGCTCGACCAGGGCTCTATATCTTTGCACATGAGCGACGTTTTCGGGTTCGCGGGACTGGACAACGTCTACACCGCAAAGTACCAGGTGGGTAGCGATGAGGTGACCGCATTTATCTCCAAGCGAAAAGACGGCGATGGATCCGCCGCCCTGGCCGCCGAGTACGGGCAATTTCTGATTGAAAACGGAGCGACCGAGCTGGGGGAAATCCCCGGAACGCCGGGATCAAAGGTCTTCAAGGTGTTCGATACCTTCGAGGCCATAGTATTCAATGGCCCCTTTCTTGCCGGGGCGCACGAGGTTGAAAACCGTGGCGCCGCCGAGGAAATAGCAGCCCGCATTTACCGCAATCTGGAAGGGGCAGCAGCCAATGACTAAAAAGATTCCAAAGGTCCCGGAAGACCGCAAAGGGGCCGGAATTGACCGGCGCGATTTCATAATCAGATCAGTTAAAGCTGGAGCAGCACTCGCCGTCTCGGGAAGCCTGGGCTATTTTCTCTATGACCCGGCCGGCCCCGGTCCCGCATCCGAAAAATCTTCCCTGGCGCTTCCGGATTTTTCCATTCCGGAAGCCGGGAAGAAGATCGCCATAGTTACAGGCCATGACCGTGTAAAATCGGTCAACTCCGGCCTCAAGGCGATAGGTGGGATAGGGACTTTTATCAGGAAAGGGGACCGGGTCCTCATCAAGGTCAACGCCGCTTTTGCGACCCCGCCTGCCCTGTGCGCCACCACTCACCCGGAGATCCTCTCGGAGCTTGTTCGGCTCTGCCTCGCAGCCGGGGCTGCGTCGGTCTCGGTTACCGATAATCCTATAAACAACCCGGAGAGCTGTTTCGAATTGAGCGGCATAGGCGAGGCGGCCCGCGCCTCAGGGGCATCACTTATTCTGCCCAAAGAGACCCTGTTCTCTAATTTGACCGTACCGGGAGCCAACTTCATCAGGAACTGGCCCGTACTGTTGGGGGCTTTCCAGGGAATCACGAAGCTTATCGGCCTTTCACCCATAAAGGACCACAACAGGAGCGGGGCCTCCATGTCGATAAAGAACTGGTATGGCCTCATCGGCGGCAGGCGCAACATCTTCCACCAGGACATCCATACATTCATCCGCGACCTGGCCCTGATGGTAAAACCTACGCTTGTGATACTCGACGGCACCTTTACCATGATTTCCAACGGACCGACCGGAGGGTCGATTTCAGACCTCAAAAAGACCGACACTGTCATCGTAAGCACCGACCAGGTGGCAGCCGACGCCGCCGGGGCGGTACTGCTGGGCAAAGCGCCCACAGACCTTCCATTCCTTATAAAGGCGGAACAGGCGGGCGCCGGTACGACCGATTTCAGCTCACTGAATCCTGTTCGGGTGACGGGGTGATATTCACCGTTAGGTGCGATTCACCGCGGAGTGCTCAGAGATCGCGGAGGATAAAAGCTCGGTATTTAAAGGGTAAATTTTACAAATTTGGTTAAATGTGAAATGAAAATTACAATTGTAAGACGCATCAGCCAGTTTTTCTTTTTCGCACTTTTCGTGTGGTTTTGCATAGCGGCTACCTTCGGACAGGCAATGTGGCAGCTCCGGGGGTGGCCGATTAACTGGTTTTTACAGCTCGATCCGCTCGTTGCGCTTTCAAACCTTATTACCACTCGATCCCTGTACAGCGGGCTGGCCTGGGCGCTGGCGACTATCGCGCTTACAATCGTCCTCGGAAGATTCTTTTGCGGATGGGTCTGCCCATTCGGGTCGATCCACCATTTTGTGGGCTATTTGGGTTCACGGGGACGCAAGCCATCTGAAAGAATCGCCGTAAACCACTATAAGAGCACACAAAAGATAAAATATTATATCCTCTTTGCACTGCTTTTCGCCGCGGCAGGAGGGTTGATAGCTTACTTCTGCGACTTAACCGGGCTGAACCCTGCCCTGCCTGTGGTTTTCTTTTTGGTGCTTGCCGCCGCTGCTTCGATCTCAACCAAATCTTTTCCCGGAGCGAGGAAAATTTCAGCGGCAATGATAGCTCTTGCCGGGGTCTCCGCGGTGGGACTTTTCGCCCGACTGGACGGGATCGTTGCCGCATCCGTTCAGACGGGGCTTCTCGACCCAATCCCCCTGGTTTACCGTTCGGTTAATCTGGTCCTGCTGCCGCTTTCAGACTCAGCCTTTCACTTCACCTCCACCGCACAGCGCCACTACGGGGCTACATGGCTTACCGGATCTATTTTCGCCGCGGCTGTGCTGCTTAATCTGTTGATTCCGCGCTTTTACTGCCGAATTATCTGCCCTCTCGGCGCCCTTTACGGAATCCTGGGTCGCTACGCAATCTGGCGGGTCGGCAGGAAAACGGAAAAGTGCTCGGGATGCAGGCTTTGCGATTCCCGGTGTGAAGGGGCCTGCGAACCCGGGGAGCGCATCCGCGTTCCCGAGTGCGTGCTCTGTATGAACTGCCTGCATACCTGCAAAGACGATCTGGTGGGCTATAACACCTTCCGGTCGATTTCGGGCGAGGCGACAGATCCCGATCTTTCCAGGCGAGGGTTCCTGGTCGCGTCACTATCGGGCATCGCCGCTGTGCCGTTTATGCGAATCGACGGAAAACTTGATCGAAACTGGGAAAACACTCTGATACGGCCCCCGGGCTCTCTTTCGGAACCCGAGTTTTTGAACCGTTGCATCAAGTGCGGCCAGTGCGCGCGCGTCTGCCCCACAAACGTGATCCAGCCTGATGAATGGAAGAGCGGCATAGAAGGCCTGTGGACACCGACTCTGAATTTTCGCGCCGGGTCGAGCGGCTGCCAGATGAATTGCGTGGCATGCGGCCATATCTGCCCGACAGCCGCTATTCGCCCCATCAGCCTCGAAGAAAAGCTCGGACGCGGTCCGTTTGAAAAAGCCGGCCCGATCAGGATCGGTACGGCTTTCATCGACCGCGGCCGATGTCTGCCCTGGGCAATGGACAAACCATGCATTGTTTGCCAGGAAACCTGCCCCGTGAGCCCCAAGGCAATATTCGTCAAGGAATCGTTTGTAACCGTTCGCGGCGGATCTCTCGATGTCGCCAACGCCAAGGGCGCGGTAATCGAACTGGGTAAGCCCTCGATCCAGGCCGACCGCTTCGGAACCGGGGATTTCTTCGCGCTCTTCGATAGCGGTTCCTCCAAAATGAGGAAACGCATTTTGTCAAATACCGAAGGATCCATCACTATCGAGCGTGGCGCGGATCTCTCGGGGGTAAAAAGTATCGAGCTGCAGGTGCGGCTCCAATCGCCCCAGGTTGACCCGGAACGCTGCACCGGGTGCGGCATCTGCGAGCACGAATGCCCCGTCAGCGGACTCAAGGCAGTCCGGGTGAGCGCCGAGGGCGAAACGCGTCATGGGAAGCATTCTCTTCTATTAAAATAGGAAAAACTTCAGAGGAGCGGGGACTGTCCACCCGCGCCGGCCCAAGATTTGGAGGAGAGAAAAAATGGCTGATAAAAGTGAAATGTCTCGCCGCGGGTTCCTGAAGCTGGCCGGCCTTGCCGGTCCCGGTTCGCTTTTGCTTTCCGCAAACCCACTCCTGGCCGCTGGGCCGGAGGATGAAAAATCCGGGGCGTCGGCCCGCAAAATACCCGTCCGCCCTTTCGGCAAGACCGGAGTAAGCGTCCCGATCCTTTCACTTGGAGGCATGTTCGATATTCCCTCGAACCAGCTCCTCCTAAAACAGGCAGTCAAGTGGGGAGTAACTTACTGGGATACGGCCGACTGCTACGAGGGCGGAAACAGCGAACTGGGATTCGGCCAGTATTTTAAAAAGTATCCGGAAAGCCGTCAGGGCGTTTTCCTCGTCAGCAAATCGGACAGGCGCGATCCGAAGGGTCTATCGGAGCTTCTGGACCGTTCGCTCCAGAGACTCAACACGAACTACATCGATCTCTATTTCGTTCACGGCCTCAAAGAGATGGGCGAGCTGACAAAAGAGACCAGGGCCTGGGCCGAAAAGGCCAAATCCAACGGCAAGATAAAGTATTTTGGCTTCAGCACACACGGCAATATGGAAGAGTTGATGCATGGTGCCGCAAAGCTCGGCTGGATAGACGGGCTCATGGTGAGCTACAATTTCCGGCTGATGGGCACCGATAAAATGCGATCGGCTGTCGATGCCTGCACCAAGGCCGGGATTGGCTTGACGGCCATGAAGACGCAAGGTGGAGGCCAGGTATCGATTGAGTCGCAAGCAGAACTCGATATGGCCGGAAAATTCCTGAAACGAGGCTTTACCGATGGTCAGGCAAAGATCAAGGCAGTTTGGGAGAATCCTGCAATCGCTAGTATATGTTCACAGATGCCCAATTTGACCATCCTCATGTCCAACGTTGCCGCGGCCCTGGATCAGACAAGTCTAAGCGCGTCCGAACTCGATCTTATGGAGCGATTCGCGTGCCAAACCTCGACCGGCTATTGCGCCGGGTGTACGAATATCTGCGAACCGGCCCTTGCCGCGGAAATCCCCGTCGGCGACATAATGCGCGCCCTTATGTATCACAACAGCTACGGGGAGACGGAGTGGTCAAGAATGATTTTTGCGGGATTTTCGCCGCACGTGCGCGATACCCTGAGTGCTGTTGATTACTCGCCAGCCGAGTCACTGTGCCCACAGAAAATCAGGATTGGAGAACTGGTCAGAAAGGCCGCAACCCTTTTTGCGTAACCTGGATCGGGCAGCGCAGGGTGGGCAGCGGGTGTGCCGCGCTAATGGCTGCCGGTATGATACAACCACTGTGCACCGCTCTAAAGACTCCCGATTTCCCCCAGAAGCCTGCGGGAATGACGACTTTGTTCGTACACTCATTATCATGGGCGTGGTCTCCTGGCGTTGTTGCCTAACAAGGAATAGAAAGTTCAATGCACCGAAGTTGAAGGAAACACCCCTCCCCTGGCGGGAGGGGTTNNGGGGGGGGGTTGAAATTCTTAGACCTTTTGGTCACCCTCCCCTGGGCCCTCCCATCAAAGGGAGGGGAATTTGCATCGCAACTTGTTTGGGCAACTGCCCATCCTGATCCCACCATGCCCTCGACCGAAGGTCTCCAATTATTTCGAAACCAATGGAGACCTTCGGTTGGCAAGGCTGGAGTTTAATGAAAACTCCCTTCCCCACTTGAACCCTCCTCAGCCCTCTTTGCCCCTGGTGCAAATTGCATCAGCGGAGAGCAAAATGCCTCATTTTTGTAGATCCGCTCCAGATAAGGGTTTGCGGCACATCGAAAAAGCCGTGGTGCAATGTGCACCAATTTTCAATGGTCTGCATGCTGCAAACTGAAGTCCGCCAAACCATCTGTTTATAAAAATAAACGCTGTAATTCCGCCACTATAAGAAAAACTTTTCGAGCCCCTCGTCGTTTGGCCCGAATCCTGCTCTAATTACTGGCCAACACAGCACATGATTCGGCAAGGGTTTAAAATAGCGATTAAAATATTCATCATCCGACCTGAAGGAGCAGAAAATGGAAACCAAAGAGCGCAAAAGACCAGTTCAGCCCGTTGTCTTCTCGATGGGAAACGATCAGTGTGTATGGGGTAAGGCTGGAGTAATCAAGCCTACCAAGTGCGTGAATGCATTTGATTGTCTCGGGTGCGCGGTAGACAGCAAGATTCTGGCCAGCTTCGACGAGCAGCGCAAGGTTTCCGGGCAGTCCGACCGTGCCGCGGCCAGGCTGCAACTGATGATGACCAAAGGCAAGTGCCGCCACATGCTTACCGGTCGGATTTCCTACGGATTGTGTTCGTATGCCTACAACTGCGCCAGGTGCCCCTACGATCAGATGATCGAGGACACCAGCTATCTGCCCAACCTCCGCAAGCCAACCGTGGACAGGGCATCGGGGTTCGGTGTTGCCAGGGACTACTATTATCATCACGGCCACACCTGGGCGAGAGTTGAGTACGGCGGACGAGTGAGGGTTGGCATAGACGATTTCGCTCTCAGGCTTCTGGGACCCCAGGATGAGATCACGATGCCGGCTCTTGGATCGACTGTTGGCCAGAACCGTCCTTCGGCGGTCCTGAAGCGCTCCCGCAAGGAGGCTCCCACAATGAGCCCGATCGACGGTGAAATAGTAGCAATCAACCACAATATCCTTAGCCAGGCCACCACCGCCAATGACTCACCCTACTCCGACGGATGGCTGATGGTGGTTCAGCCCAAGAGCCTTCGCAACAGCCTGAAGAATCTTTTCTTTGACGAGGAAGGTATGTCCTGGATCGATGACGAGGCCAATAAACTCGCCAAAATGCTTGGCGAGGACAATCTTGCGGCCGCGGGCGGCGAGGCAATCGGCGACATTTACGGGGCCTTCCCCGAACTGGGATGGGAAAAGCTGGTAAAGACATTCCTCGAATAGTACTTCAGCCCGGAAGCCGCCGCACGCCTCGGCTTCCGGCATAACAAGCAACCGGAAATACTTAGGGGCATCACCTTCACGGGAGATGCCCCTAAATTTTTTTCGCGGGATTTGGTATATTGGAATCCTTTGCAGCAGGTTACCCGGGTGTGACTCCCCGTTATAGAGGGTCCTCTGGCTGTTGCCTAAATAAGTTGCGATGCAAATTCCCCTCCCTTTGATGGGAGGGGTTAGGGGAGGGTGACCAAAAGATCTATGGATTTCAACCCTTTACCCCAACCCCTCCCGCCAGTGGAGGGGAGTTCTCCTTCAATTTCAGCCCATTATTTTCCACTCGGGATTTGCGCACAGCCTGTCCCGACCGCGCCACGGCTAGACCGGTTGGCTAACAGCCGTCACGTCCGGATGCCGTGCCCTAACCGAGAGTTGGGACCGGAAAATGCCCAGAACGCTGATCGCAATAGCTCCTTTTATCGTGTCCTGTCCCGGAGTTATCACCCTGGGAGTGCGGCCGGCTCTCTGCGACTACTCCCCCGAAGAAAAACAATTGATTAACTCCGCCGAAACGATTTTTTTTCCGACACCCCGCTTTGCGGAAATATTCGAAGCCGCGGGCGAAAAGACTTTCCCCAATGCATTTACTTACCAGATAAGAAAATCAAGGGTCGTGGAAGCAGCGCTCCTGCAGTTCAGCGGATTCCCGCACTGCCGCATCCGCGTCTATTTCGGGCGTCAAAAGGAATTCATTGCGAACGACTTTGGTTTTCCAATGATCGCGATGGGTCCAAACCGGTCCGACAGCGCTCGCATTATCGAAAATCCGAGCCAGTTGGCGGATGCCGCGGGGCGATTTAATCCATTGATCATTCGCGAATACATCGAATACGAAGAGCGAATGCTCCTGGTCTTTACAAACTACGAGTGCATTGCGGAATTCGGCGGTTTGCCCGGAGAGCGGGGTTATTCATCCTCAATCAAAGGATCTGCTGAAATCCCTCTTTACCCATTATTGTCGGACCTGCTGCGTTCTTTCAAGCTATGCGACATAGCGGTGGAAGTGGGCCGCGCAAAGAATGGCGCTCTGCTGATCGACTCATTCGCCCGGCCGCCTGTCTACTGGGAAACTCAGGAAGGCACGGTGAACCGGCACGATTACATTTCGGGTCTGATCCAGAGTGGAATGATTTTTTAGCGATTTTCCAACGTTATCTGCTATGGAATTCCCACCGGCCACCCGTTACAATCAAGGCAAAAAACAAGAGGAAGGAAAGCAGAATGTCGAGAAAGTCTATTTCCCTGCATATATCAACATTGATATTCATCCTTTTTCTCGCCACCCCGGTACTCCATGCCGAAACGCCCCCCGCCGCTCAGGTTATCCAGAGTATGGAGTGCCCGCTGATAAAGCCGGAAATGAAGCCATTTGTGCAAAGGACTCTTGTCTCCAAGCCCGAAGACCTCTTCGTAGTGCTCAAAAACGGCCTGACCCTGCTGGTGCACAGGCAACCAGGGGCTGAGGTGATTTCGGCGCAAGTCTTCGTCAAAGCGGGATCTATCCTCGAGGGGAAATACCTCAAGGCCGGCCTTTCCCATTATCTCGAACACGTGGTGGCGGGCGGGACGACAAAGTCTTTTACCGAGGAACAGGCAAAAGAGCGCATTAGGGCAATGGGCGGCAGCACCAATGCGTATACAAGCTACGACAGGACGGTTTACTACATAAACACGGGATCGGATCGCTGGAAGGATGCCCTCGATATACTGCTTTCGTATGTTTCCGAAAATGTTGCTGATCCAAAAGAGGTCGCCCGTGAAAAGGCGGTCATTCAGCAGGAAATGAAGATGGGCGAAACCAATGCCTCAACGGAACTATGGAAGCTCTTCATTCAGACCGCCTACCAGACCAACCCGGTGCGTTATCCGGTGATCGGCTACGAGAATGTCTTCGTACAGCAGAACCGGGATGCATTGTTTGATTACTACAAGCAGCGCTACCAACCCGAGAACATGACGGTCGTTCTGGCCGGAAATGTCGATCCGGCGGAAACGCTCGAATTCGTAATAAACAAGACCAAAGATTTTCATGGCACAGCTTCCGAACCGGTGGTATTGCCCGAAGAACCGCTCCAGGGCAGCATGAGGTGGGAGGAAAAAGAAGTTCCCATTACGAGGCTTGTTCAGGCAAAAATCGGGTTCCCCACCGTAAACGCCTACGAAAAGGATGCACTTGCACTTGACATACTGGCCAACCTGCTTGGTGAAGGCGAAACCTGCCGCCTCTATTGCCGCCTCAAGGACCAGGAAAACAAGGTCTACAGCATCGGAGCGGGCCACTGGTCGCCTTCGTTCGTTCGGGGCCAGTTCATCGTATCGGTTTCACTCTCGCCTGATCAATGGCCGGGGGCTTTGAAGGACATCCGGGAGGAAATAGCGGGATTCCAGACTACCCTGGTCAGCGGTCCCGACCTGGAGAAAGCCAAGAAGACGGCAATCGCACACCACATTTTCGGCAAGGAATCAGTTTCCGCGATGGCGTCGTCCCTTGCTTCATCCTACATGATCTCGGGAGATCCCTATTTCGATGAGGAATACGTGGATGGGATTCGCACCGTTACCGCTGAAGAGGTACAGGCGGTTGCAAAGCGCTATCTTGTCCCTGAACGGATGAGCGTTGCGGTTATAAAGCCTACTCCCCCCGAACAGGCCGCATCGATTCGACCCGCTTCCACAACTGGCCCAGAGTGCCCGATTCCGTCCGTTGCGCCGGTTGAATACGCTCAGTTGCCTAACGGATTAAAGACCCTGATAAAGCAGGATAGCAGTCTTCCTTTCGTCACGATGCACCTTTTCGGAACGGGCGGGCTTTCGCTGGAGGACCTGGGACATCCGGGGCTGTCCTCCTTTACCGCATCCCTTCTTACCTCCGGGACGAAGACTCGAAGCAAAATGGACCTGGCGAGGACCGTCGAGGACGCCGGTGGGATTCTCGGCGCTCAATCCGACAACAACAGCTACCACATTTCGATAAAGGTGCTCAAAGAAGACTTCGACTGGGCGCTTGACCTGCTGGCCGATGTTGCGCAAAACTCGCAGTTCCCGCAGGAAGAGATAGAAAAAGAGCGCCAGGACAGGCTCATTGCGATAAAGCGCTCGGATGAGAACTGGCAGTCCGAAGTAATGAAGCTTTTCAAGAAAGCTTATTTCAAGAATTCCCCCTATGTAAACGACCGCCTCGGCACGACCGACTCGGTCAATGCGGTCACCCGCCAGGATCTGCTCTCTTTTTATTCAAAAATGGTGAACCCGACCCACTCAGCCCTGGCAGTATTTGGCGATATCGATCCGGCCAAAGTGAAGGCCATGGTCGACGATAAATTCGGCAAGTGGTCGGGCGTGCCCGTTCGGGCCGAGCTTCCGAACGAAACCGCCCAGATAAAGGAAAAGGGGCTTGTCGAAATAAAGAACGAAAAGAACAGCGCGGCCCTTTTTATCGGAGCAAACGGGCTTGACGTGAGCGATTCTCAGCGGCCGGCACTCGAAGTGATGTCGTCGGTTCTGTCCGGTGGGGGCTCCACAGCGGGAAGGATTTTCGAAGCCTTAAGAGGCGGCCAGACAAATCTTGTCTATACGGTGCACGCTTTTCCCTTTGTTGGTAAGAACGCAGGATTCTTCGGTATCATAACCCAAACCACCATGGGAAATCTCGGGAAGGTCCAGGACATCATCATGGCCAACTTGAAACGGCTGGCCGATGAACCTGTCCCCAAGGCGGAGCTGGAGAAGGCCAAGGAATCTCTCCTGGTCGCACAGAAACTGGGTAGAGAGACCCTTGATGCTCAGGCATCGAGCGCCGCCCTGAACGAGGTTCTAAATCTCGGGTGGGACTACGATTTGCGCTATCCCGAAATGATCCGGGCAGTAACGGCTGAACAGATTCAAACACTTGCCCGCAGGATTTTTGCCAACACCCTCACGGCAAGGACCCTGCCGGAGCATCCGGTGGAAATCCTCGCTTCTCCGCCGGTGAAAAGCGACGCGCATATGTAGGCAGGTAATAGGTTTCGAAATATCTGCTATTAACCGCGGGACCGGCTGAGGGCAAGATAAAGCGGTGTGCGCACGTTATAGATTCTAAAGACCCCGGATTCCGCCAGAAACATGCGGGAAAGATGACTTCATTCGATCACCTCATGGTTTGGCGTGGTCTCATGGGGCTGTTGCCCAAGATCTCGAGCAGAAAAATAAGTGGCCGAAATTTGAAGGAAAGCTCCCCTCCCCTGGTGGGAGGGGCTGGGGGAGGGGGTTGAAATTCTTAGACCTTTTTTTCACCCTCCCCTGGCCCCTCCCATCAAAGGGAGGGGAATTTGCATCGCAACTTGTTTGCGCAACAGACTGCCTTGACTGCATCAGCCGGATTTTGTCCTTAACAATCATGAACTGAGGGATTTGGTTCACCCCCGGTAATGACGGCAATGGGATTTATATCCGGGCCACCAACTTTTTAAAGGCAGTGTTCCGACTTAGGATTCACAGCCTGTGCGGCTGGGCGGGCACAGAAAAAATTTTCCGCCAAAATCCAGCATGATGAGCTTGTCGCTGTCGCGCAGGCGGATCGATTCGGCTTTGAGTAATTCTTCGGCCACTCCCAGGGAGGCGGAAAGTTCCCGGATAGTACAGGGGCGCCTTTCTATGGTTTGCAGGATTCGAGCGGCAAGGTCTTCATCGCCGAAGCGGCTGATGTCTTCGCGGAAGGTCCCTATAATGCTGGTCTTATTTTGCGGAAAAAATGAAGCGGCGCACCGCATTCGATCCTCCGGCAGCCCGCGGGTACCATCGATTGCGGGAGGTCGTGCCACGGTATTAAGCTCTATGACGTCGGCATCTATATCACCTGCCTCGCGCGCCAGTGCTGAAAGCTCTTCCGGACTGTCGTTAACATCGGAGACGAGCATTATCTCAAGGTGAAGCCTCCCTCGATAATCCTTGCGAAAGGCACGGATTCCCTCGATTACCTCGTCCAGCCGCAGTGAAGGATGAGGCCGGTTGATCTTCGAAAAAGTACCCGGCGTGGCGGCGTCCAGAGACGGTACCACAATGTCTGCTTCGAGGAGGTCTTTTCTTACCGCGTCATCCCATAGAAGAGAGCCGTTGGTCAACAGTGCCAGGGGAGTTTCGCGGTATTTCTTTTTTATTTGCCGGATCAGTTCTCCGAGTTGGAGGTAAAGCGAAGGCTCTCCGGCGCTTGAGAACGTGATTGTGTCGGCTCCCCTGGGGGAGCGGCGGAAAAACTCGTCCAACTGCCTCAAAACCTCGGCAGGGTCAAAGAAATTTTCTCGTTTTACGCTAAGGTGGGTAGTGGGTCCCGATTCGCAGTAGATGCAGTCGAAGGAACAGGTCTTGGCAGGAATTACATCTATCCCCAAAGAGCGCCCAAGGCGGCGAGAGGGTACGGGACCAAATATATGGTTCATTATTTCATGGCTTTCCGGCGGCACGGGCTTCTTCATCCTGCCGCTCCATCGTTTTTACTACCTGCCGGGTTCTTTCCGCATAAACAGGGCATTCATGGCATTTGCTTTCCTTAATGCTGCGGCAGCCTTTTATCTCCCAACAGGGGGAACTCAGGTTCAGGACAGCCGGACAGCCCCTTCGCTCCTCTTCCGAGCAGCCGCGGATCAACCAGCATGGCGTTACCAGAAGCAGTCTTTTCACCCCATCCGCATTAAACCCCTTCCCATTCAGAAGCGATTTGATGCACTCGATCCACATAAGATCGTTATCCGAGAAGAATCGCTTCCCTCCGCGCCGGGCAGGACATATCAGCCCTTGCTGTTCGTATGCCCGCAGTGTCCGGGCATTGATTCCGGTAAGCTCTTCAACGATACCAATAGGGTAGACGGCCTTACCATCGGCCTTATGCATCAGCCGGAACTCCTCATGGGAACATAGAGATGGAAATCACAAGATGATTGAACCGGTTATATAACTCTCCCCAGGAAATGAGTCAAACAAGAGGGGCAAGCAAAAGATCCACCACCGGCGGATTGGTCTTGGCATTGAGACCTCGCTGCGGGTTGGCGAATGTAGGTTGGGTTGAGCGGTGAAATGGTACAAACCCGGAAATGGATTGCAGGAGCGAAACCCAACGCTTAGTCTGGAGTGTCGCTTGATTGTTGGGTTTCGCTCCCTTCAACTGCTGTTCGCGGCGAAATTCCCTTGACCCGCTCAACCCAACCTACGAAACTTCCCAGGCGTACACAAAAAGTGCTATTTTCATCGTGCCCGAAATCCATCCTCTCCGGTCGTTCTCCGTCCATTTGCCTCTTCCAAAATGCTTAAGAATACTGTAATTATTAGATGTTTAGGCCTAAGTGCTTAAATTTCCATGAAAGGGAAAAAAGATGAGAAGTGATCTGATGAAAAAGGGTGTCGAGAAGGCCCCGCACCGCTCTCTTTTCAAGGCGATGGGCTACACAGGGGCTGAAATTGACCGGCCCTTGATAGGCGTGGTGAATTCGGCTAACGAAATCATTCCGGGCCACATTCACCTGGACCGGATTACCGAAGGTGTCAAGGCCGGAATCCGGCAGGCGGGCGGGACCCCGATAGAGTTCGGCACGATTGGAGTTTGCGACGGAATTGCGATGAATCACCCCGGAATGCGCTATTCGCTTGCGAGTCGCGAACTGATTGCCGATTCCGTTGAAATCATGGCAATGGCCCATCCCTTTGACGGACTCGTTCTCATCCCGAACTGCGACAAGATCATACCGGGGATGATAATGGCCGCTCTAAGGCTTAACATCCCGTCAATAGTGATAAGCGGCGGACCGATGCTTGCAGGGCGGGTAAACGGAAAACCCGTTGACCTCATTTCAGTTTTTGAAGGAGTCGGGGCGTTCAAGTCGGGGCAGATGTCCGCTGATGAACTCGATCAACTCGAAGACCATGCCTGTCCCGGTTGCGGTTCATGCGCCGGGATGTTCACGGCTAATTCGATGAACTGCCTGTCGGAGGCCCTTGGGCTGGCGTTGCCCGGAAACGGAACCATACCGGCGGTTACGGCCGCCAGGGTGCGCCTGGCGAAGGAAGCCGGCGTACGGATAATAGATCTTATAGAAAAGGATACCAAGCCGCGCGATATCGCGACGCGCGAGGCATTCGAAAATGCCCTGGCGGTCGATATGGCGCTCGGGTGCTCGACGAACACAGTCCTGCATGTTCCGGCCATTGCGAAAGAGGCGGGAATACAGCTCGACCTGGAAATCTTCAACGAGATCAGCGCCCGCACGCCGCACCTGTGCAGCCTGAGGCCTGGAGGCCCGCACTTTCTGGAAGACCTCGATTCGGCCGGCGGCGTACAGGCAATAATGAAGGAGCTTTCCCGCCGTGGATTAATAAAGTCTGATGCCCTTACGGTGACCGGCAATAGCGTTGGAAAGAACCTGGAATCTGTTCGAGTGCTCGATCAGCAGGTCATCCGTCCGCTCGAAGACCCCTACCACGAGCAGGGCGGGATCGCCATCCTTTATGGCAACCTCGCGCCTGAAGGTGGAGTCGTAAAGCAGTCAGCGGTAGCCTCCGAGATGCTTTCAAGAAAGGGCCGAGCCCGTGTGTTCGAAAGCGAATCCGAAGCCGCCGATGCGATTCTGGGCGGCACCATCAAGCCGGGTGACGTCGTGGTTATCAGGTACGAAGGCCCCAAAGGCGGCCCCGGAATGCAGGAAATGCTTACCCCGACCGCCGCAATAATGGGACTTGGACTCGGCAAGGACGTTGCCCTCATAACTGACGGCAGGTTCAGCGGAGGCACTCAGGGAGCGGCCATCGGGCATATATCCCCCGAGGCTGCTGTCGGCGGGCCCATTGCACTAATAGAAGAAGGGGACGAAATACTGATAGATATCCCCAAGAAGAAGATCGAACTTCTGGTCGACGATGCTATCCTGGCCGAGCGGCGCAAATCCTGGAAGCCGCGCGAGCCGAGGATAAAAACGGGTTATCTTGCACGGTATGCTCGCATGGTAACATCGGGGTCTCGCGGTGCGGTGTTGTGCGAGGATTAAATGTTTCCGACTCTTTTGAGGCGGTTTTGTGAGCTATATTTTTGGACTGAAAGATACGGAGCGATATGAGAACTGGTTCAGGTCGGACCTGGGTCAATCGGTTTTCGCGCTCCAAAAAGAACTTCTCCTGAAGGTGTGGGCTCCCGTCGGCCCTCAGCGGGTACTCGAGGTGGGCTGCGGGAGCGGCATCTTCCTGGAATGGATATCCTCGCTCGGACACATGGTGAGCGGTGTCGATCCCTCGGGTCTTGGCATTGAGCTTTCCAGAAAACGGCTCGGAGGAGTGGCAGGACTGCAAAAGGCCTTTGCCGAAGATCTTCCGTTCAGCGACAATGAATTCGATACCGTTGCCCTGATTACATCGCTCGAGTTTGTCGATGACCCGGAGAAGGCTCTTCAGGAAGCATTCAGGGTTGCGCGCGGGACTGTTTTGCTCGGGGTTATGAATAAATATTCGGTTGGACGTATCAACCAGTTCCTCCAAAAATTCTGGAAAGACTCTTTCTATTCCAATGCACGCTTCTTCAGCGTCTTCGAACTCAAGAAAATGGCGCACCAGGCCCTTAGCCGTCGCTCCCCGATAATCTGGCGCACCAGCATGGCCTTTCCACTTCCATTCCTAAAATATGTGCAGTTTTTTGAGCGTACCTCCGTTTTCCAGAGGTTTCCTTTCGGCCATTTCATTGCCATGCGAATTGATATGCGCAACAGGTTGATCACCCTCCAGACCCCCGTTTTCAACGAACTCCCAAGCGGCGCGGCAAACGCTTCGGTGAGGTCGGTGTGCTGGCGCTGCCCGAATTCGGACATTATCCTCCAGAGCGAAACACATGCCGGGGAAAAGCGCCTTCGAACATAGCTGCCATGGTTAAAATCCATATCGGGAGCGGTGCATGAAAGAAGCAATGCTCTACGAGAGGCTTGGAGAAGACCGGGTGCACTGCCGTTTATGCTCGCAGCATTGCCGGATCGAACCCGGCAAGACGGGAAAATGCGGTGTACGGGAAAACCGGGGCGGAACGCTTTGGAGCCTTGTCTACGGAAAGCTTATCGCCCAGCACATTGACCCTGTCGAAAAAAAGCCGCTGTTTCACTTCTATCCTGGCACCACCAGCTATTCCATCGCGACGGCGGGATGCAATTTCAGGTGCCTTTTTTGCCAGAATTCCGATATCTCCCAATCCCCGCGGGCGAGCGGCACGATTTTCGGCCAGAACGTAACCGCGGATGAAGTTGCCCGGCGCGCCGCCGAACAAGGCTGCGCCACGATTTCCTATACCTATACGGAGCCGACAGTTTTTTTGGAATATGCTCTGGACGTTGCGAGTGGGGCGAAGAAACTCGGTCTGGAAAATATTTTCGTTACCAATGGTTACATGACGCGGGAGGCATTGGATGCAGCGGCCCCCGTGCTTGGGGCGGCAAACGTAGACCTCAAGGCATTTACCGATAAATACTACAAAGAACAGTGTGGGGCCAAGCTCAAGCCGATACTGGCTACTATCGAGTCGATGAAGGCAAGTGGAATTTGGATCGAGGTCACAACCCTGATTGTCCCGGGCCTCAATGATGACGACCAGGAACTTCGGGACCTCGCCGGGTTCATAGCGGGTGTGGGCACGGAGATCCCCTGGCATGTCAGCCGGTTCTATCCCACATATCTTTTGACCGACAGGGGACCTACACCTGTCGAGAAGCTGCAAGAAGCGCGTGAAATCGGGCTCGAAGCGGGCTTACGTTATGTGTACACCGGAAATGTTCCAGGGGATTCCGGTGAAAATACATACTGCTATTCATGCGGGGCTCTTTTGATCAAAAGAATAGGTTACTCGATAGAGTTGGAGAATTTGAAAGCCGGGCTCTGCGCAAAATGCGGGACGGTCCTGGACGGGGTTGGAATAAAGTGAGAGGAAACAGGCTGGAACTGCTCCAGCAAATTTACGACAAACTCTTCGAAACTTTTGGACCGTTGGGATGGTGGCCGGCCGAAACCCCATTCGAGGTAGTACTGGGGGCGATACTCACCCAGAACACCGCGTGGAAAAACGTAGTTAAGGCAATAGACAACCTGAGGGAGAACAACGCACTAAATTTCCGGGCGATTTGCGATCTCCCCGCTCCGACCCTCGCTGCCCTGATCCGCTCGTCCGGCTTCTACAACGAAAAAACCAAGAAGGTAAAATCCTTCTGCGAGCACATCACACAAAACTGGAACGGCAGCCTTGATGATTTCCTTGCTCGGGACGGCGAAGAACTCCGGGCCGAACTGCTTGGCATCCGCGGCATAGGTCCCGAGACAGCCGATTGTATCGTGCTCTATGCTGCCTACAAACCTTCATTTGTAGTGGACGCTTACACCTATCGAATTTTCTCGCGTCACGGATGGATAGATGAAACGATCAGCTATGACGAACTCAGGAATTTCTTCACGGAGGCACTCGAGCCGAACGTTCCTTTCTTTCAAGAATATCATGCCCTATTGGTAAAGACCGGGCATCTTTTCTGCCGCCGCAAACCCCTTTGCGAATCCTGCCCGCTGAATGTTTTCTTCGAAAAATGATCTTTACTTAGAGTAGTTGTCCAGTCGGGAGATACTTGTGGAGTGGGAATTGAAGCAGGCCTCGCTTTTTTGCGAGTGTTGCCGAAAAAGTGAAAACAAGAAACAGACAGTATAATCAATCCCTTTTGGGCAAAAGCCACGAGAACCCGCCCCCGCCTTCCTATTGCTTCGGATCGGAAGTCGACCCCTGAAAAGGCATTATAATTCAACCCCAGGCTAGTGACTGCTGGTGGGACTTCTTATACCGGTACCGGAATGGCGGCGGCTCTGGTCTTAAGTCATGAATTGCGAACACTCCGGAGGTCCCGCTCGGCTGCGGTTTTATCTTTTCTCTTCTGATCGAGGTATATCTGAAGCTTTTCGGGAAGGCCGCGTTTTTTTGCGGACCTGCTCCTAAGTTTCGTCAGTACCCTTGCCGCCAGAGGTTGTTTTAGCGGAAACCCCCATTTTTTCTTGTACTCACGGGGTGAGAGCTGGTGGGTCCTGAGATGGTTGGCGGTAAGCTGCCGAAACTCAGACCGGCATTCCATGCATACCACCCTGTCTTCCTGAATCGAAGAGCGAGGGTCCAGGTCGGCGCCCGCCCATGCCTGTTTGCCGGATCCCGGCATATCATCGGGCAGGATCGAGCGATCCTCAGTTTCAGCAAGCTTCATCTTATGAAGTGCGTTGTAGACCCTCACAAGCGCAATCTCTATCTCATCTCCTGTCATCTTGCTGACTGACGCCTGTGCCTGCACGATCTCTACGGCAAGTTCAAGCAACTTTTTTTCCATCGAGATTGTCCCCCTGGAACAAAGGATAAAGTATTCGGAATTTCGAATGACGGGAAAACCTGAAACAATATGATTACTGGATTTCCATTTGTAAAGACGATGAATGAAAATTGAATTATGACTGAGACATATGTGGGAGATCCTTCTTCATCTACATCTATCCAAGTTCATCGGAAAAATAATATCAGAAGCGGATTCGGCCCCTGAGGGCATCATCTACATAGGAGACATGATTTTCTGATAAAAACGAGTCCCGGGCTGTGACAATCCTTTTTTGGCTTAAAAGATAGTTCCTGAACAGTTCCCGGGATTTTTTAACAGGCCGGTCCGAATACCTTTTCAGCCGGCCTTCTTTCCGGGACGTATACATGAGGGACCTTGCCCTCATTCCAATCCCTGGATACATACAGGCCGCAGTAGCAACTTCCGTATTCGGCAACGTCAGGTACGCGGTAGACGCAGGGGCAGATTATATCCCTGTCCCACTCACGGTCTTCTGCCGCAAGGCGGCAGGGACAACACATGTAGCCGTACCGGTCTTTGTTAACCAGCAAACCATCCAGTAGCTGAAAAACAAAATCCCGATCACGATTGAAAAAATAGCCTTTGGGCTCCTGGGTCTTTCTTAGAAATTCATAGAGTTCTTCTACGGTCATTCGAGATTCAGCGCCTCCCTGATCTCCTCGGCCCTGAAGCCTATTATTATCCTGGAACCGATAATCAACATGGGAAAAGAGCACTGCGGGTTATCTTTTTTGATCTGCTCGATCATGCTGCGCCTTTCGTCACCGGTAAGCTTGTCCACATGAACGCAGTCGTATTGGACTCCGCAGGAATCGAGCAGTTCCTTTGCGTTTTTGCAATGCAGGCACGTACTGAGAGCATAAAGCTTCACGCATTCTTCCATCTAATTCTCCCCCTGAACTATTGACGGCGATAGTGGTCCAGCTTCAAACATTCCAGGATTTCATCGGGAGGCGCTTCATTGCCGATTCCGAGCCGTGTAAGGGCGAAATCGTAGCGAATAGGGTCCTCCGGGCAAATTCCGGCGAAATTTTCAGTAACTTCCACCGCGCATCGCAGGTCGGCCTGTTTGCGCTGAGTCAGGCCCATTGCCAACGCGATCCTGTGCATGTGAGTATCGAGAGGGATTACCAGCCGCGACGCCGGTACGTTCTTCCAAACTCCCGGATCGACATTGTCGCGGCGGACCATCCATCGCAAGAACAGATTGAGCCTCTTGCATGCGCTTCCGCCCTCCGGCGAGGGTATAAACATAGGCATCCTTGCGCCGGCGGCAATATCAATCGTGGAAACAAAAGAGCAAAGGGCAGGAAGAATATTTTGGTCCGAGAGATCGAAATGGCTTAAAAAGCAGGATTCGAGCGAGCCATATTCCAGGATAATCTTCCTCAGCCCTTCGAGCAGCCCGGAAAGTATAGCGCCGGTGGTAAAGCGGTGCTTGAATGAGCCAAAGATATTCCTGAGTTCGTCAGGATTCATTCCGATCAGGAATCCTGAAGGAGAGCGCCCCATTTTATCGAGCACGCTTGTGACGCTCGATTGAATCTGCTGCACTCTTCCATATGCAAGCGCCGATGCGATGAATCCGGCGACTTCCCTGTCGAGCCGGTTTTCGTACAAGTAGACGAACGCCAGCGGATCGGGATAAATGCAACCGCGCCGGTTGTAGTACGCATAGAGTGCTTCCAGGGCCTCTTTCATGCCAGAAAGAGGTCTAGGTGGAATGGCCGGGACTTTTACCAAAAGGTCCTTCTCCAATCTTTTCTCCGGCGGAGATGCCTGTTTCAAAATTAAGGGGTCGGTTGCCGACCAAACTGGGTTTCGCTCTTTTCCGCCTTCGCGGCCAAGTATACGGTCTACAACAGTCATCGAGCGAGGCTCACAAATGAAGCAGGTATCCATTCTCGGCCGCAAACCGCCTGCCGAAATTCTTTCACAATTCGATTCTAACATACGCTGGACCTGTCGAATAGCCGCAGAGATGCTCCAGGTACTCGCGGCATCTTAAGCCGGCGAGTTTTATTATCTTTTTCAATTCAGGATGATTCTGGTATAAGCGGCTTAGGCGCACACGTGTGCCAGCAATCTTTCCAGGTCGGTTCAGCAGTTAAATCATCATTTTTGACCGGAGGCAACATGCGGCGAATCCATGCCCTTATTTATCCGGCACTCCTCGTTTTTGTTTTTTTGACCGCCGGAGTCTTTTTTCGGGTAACCATAGGGTGCGCTCAGTCCGCTGAGGAAATGTCTCAAGCGGTTGAGGCCAAAGCACGGGTTGAAAAAAAAGCCCAACCCGCGGAACAGCCTCCAGGGCCGGAGCAAAATCAAATTCAGCAGCAGGGGCAGACTCAGCAGAACCCGGAGCCCTCCTCGGCAAGGCCGCCGGCCTCATGCCTTGAGTGCCACACGCGGATTACTCCGGGTATAGTAGTTGATTGGCAGCTCAGCAAACACAGCAGAAACGAAGTCGAGTGCTCGACCTGCCACGGGGAACGGCACAACGCGATGACCGATGTGTCCGAGGCACGGATTGTCCTTCCAGAGACGTGCGCCCAGTGCCATGACACCCAGGTCGATCAATTCTCGAAGGGAAAGCATGCCCTTGCCTGGGCGGCAATGAAGGCGATGCCTACCGTTCATTGGCAGCCAATGGCACAGATCGAGGGCCTAAAAGGCTGTGGCGGCTGCCATCGCGTGGGTCTCAAGACCAAGGGCGAAGTTGGAGACCTGGTGGAAAAGGGGTCCGCTTTTGGGGTGTCATCTTGTGACGTCTGCCACACCCGACATCTCTTTTCCGCCGATGAGGCCAGATCGCCCCAGGCGTGCCGTACGTGCCACATGGGCATAGACCACCCTCAATGGGAGATGTATTCCTCATCCAAGCACGGCGTTAGATTTCTGCTAAAGCAAAGCCGGATGCTGCCCGAGGAGGCGGCCGCACCGACCTGCCAGAGCTGCCACTTTCGGGACGGCAGCCATGCGAACCGGACCGCCTGGGGATTTCTGGCGCTGAGGTTGCCTCTTCCCGAGGACCCGCAATGGGCAAAGGACCGAACGACGATTCTTCAGGGCCTTGGCGTTTTCGATCCGTCCGGAAAACCGACACCGAGGCTCGATATCATGCAATCAGCGGATGTGCTTAGGCTAAATGACGAAGACTGGCTGGCCGAGCGCGAGAAGATGCTCAAGGGATGCAATGATTGCCACTCCATTAACTTTGCGCGAATCGAGCTGGAAAAATCCGACCAGATGATCCGGGAGGCCGACAGGCTGATGGCAGAAGCCATCCTGACAGTGGCCGGGCTCTACCAGGATGGGATTTTGAAAAAGCCCGAAAGCTATACGTATGCTTTTCCCGATCTGCTTACATTCCATGATGCTCCGACTGTAGTCGAACTGAAGCTGTTTCAGATGTTTCTGGAATACCGGATGAGGGCGTTCCAGGGAGCTTTTCACGCCAACCCTGATTATTCGTTGTGGTACGGATGGAGTTCGATGCAAAGGGCGCTCACCGAAATAAGGGAGAAGGCGGCTGACATGAGATCTTCCAAAGCGGAGCAGCCTCAGCCCGCGCAAAAACCCGTTCGCCCTTCCGGCAGGAAGTAAGATGCGGGCCGTCTTCGCCCCGGCATCCGCAATCCGGGATGAATTATACGGGGTTGGCTCGCGCCGGCTTGTCCGGATATGGAATGTATCATGGCCGGAACTGCCACGGGATGGTCTTGTGGCGGTCCTGGGCGCCGTTTCGAGAATATATGAGAAGCTCCTGAGAATAGATCAGGCGCGCGCTTTGGCAAATCGGGAAAAACTCCCCGTTCGGGTAATAAGCGTCGGGAACATTTCCTGCGGGGGCACGGGCAAGACTCCCCTTGTGTTATGGATTTGCCGCTGCTTTGCCCAAATGGGGGCCAAGCCGGCAATCCTTACGAGGGGTTATGGACGAAGTGGCAGGGGTTCGGCCCGGGCCGGCGCGATCAGCGAAAGCATTTATCGCCAGTCAGCCGTTTTCGGGGATGAGCCGGTGCTTCTGGCGGAGAGCCTGCCGTCAATTCCCGTCTGGGTAGGCCGGGATCGCCGCGAATCAGGCAGGGCCGCCCTGTCGGAAAACCCTGGCATCGATACGATTGTTCTCGATGACGGATTTCAGCACCTCGCGCTGGACCGCGACCTCGATTTAGCAGTCCTCGACAGCCGAAATCCTTTCGGGAACGGGCGCACACTGCCCCTTGGACCGCTTCGCGAACCCATTCATCACCTCAGCAGGGCCGACGCACTGATCCTGACCCATTCCGACCATAGCCGGGTCGAAGAAACAAGATTGATAATTAAAGAGCTTTTCCCTGAAAAACCCGTTTTCTCATGCCGGCACAGGATAGTTGGTTTCAAGTCTGATATTGGATATTTTCCCGTTGATTCCCTGACAGGCAGGAAGGCTGCCGCATTTGCCGGGATTGCCGGGCCGGAAGGTTTTTTCGATGCCCTGGTAAACTGCGGAATTGATATCCGGGCCAATCTTTCGTTTCCGGACCACCACAGATATTCACCACAGGACCTTGCGCGCGTAGCGGAAGCCGCCTCCGGCAGCGGGGCCGAATTCATTCTTACCACGGCAAAGGATGCCGTGCGCCTGCCTCAATCCTTCAGGGAGGCTGTGATGACGGCGGATTTGCACCTCGATTTCGGATCTGACGAGAAGAAATTCCAGGAATTCATCAGAAACAGGATCTGTTCCACACCCAATCGCCAAACTGCCTGATTCCTCATCTTTCCTTGTACTATCCGATGATTAAATTCACCTGAAGCCTTCCAGGGCCAGCGGCTGATCCATGCCCTCTTTCGGGGCGATAAACCGCGGCGTCATATTCTATTTTTCATCAACTGGTACTATTTACACAAAAGACCATCGGGGTTGGATTTGGCTGCCCAAGATAACAGAAGACGCTTGAATATTTTTAAACTGGCTTTTGCGGTGGTGCTCTGTCTGATTGCCGGTACTGCCGCTGCTGAGACAGCAATAAACTACGACGTCGTCATTGAAGGCGTTAAGAATAAATCTGTGCGCTCCACGCTTGAGGCAGTTTCGAATACTTTCAGTTACAAAACCAAACCGCCGGCAACACTTAGCCTTCTTGAGCACAGAGCCAGGATGGATATTCCCGACATGATTCAGGCACTCAAGTCAGAAGGCTATTATGAGGCCGAAATCGATGTAGGAATCGATGATACCAGGCAGCCCCCGCTTGTTACATTTCACGTTAAACCGGGTCCGGTATTCCGTCTGGAATCGGTTAAAATCGAGCCCGCCCAGGGTGAGGGGAAACCGACGGTCAAGCTGCCGTCACTGAGATATCTTGGCCTGGACCTGAAAGACCCGGCCAGAGCTAGAGACATTCTTGATGCCAGGGACAAGATAATAAAGTTCTATAAGGATCTCGGATATCCGCTCGCCAAAATAGAAGAGCAGCGGGTGGTGGTAGATCATGAAACCAAGCTGGTAACCGCTTTCTTCAAGGTTGATACGGGACCGGCGGGGTATTTTGGAGCGACGACGGTAACCGGTCTGAAAAAGTTAAATGAAAAATTCGTCACGGGCCTCCTGCCCTGGCACGAGGGAGACCGCTACAACTCCGAACTTGTCGCCAAGCTGCAAAAACGCCTGATCGACACCAGGATCTTTTCGCTGGTTCAAGTAAAGCAGGCGGAGTCACTGGATGAGCGGGGAAGGCTTCCGATGACAATTGAGCTGAAGGAGCACGACCTTCATACTATCAGCGGGGGGCTGACCTACCATACCGACGAAGGTCCGGGAGCAAAGGTTTCGTGGGAAGACCGCAGTCTCTTTGACGGGGGCGAACTGCTTAGACTCCAGGCTGGCGCATCGGGAATCGGCTATTCGGGGGAAGTCCTCTACAAGGAACCGCAGTTTCTCAGAAACGATCAGACGCTGGCCTTCACCAACCGCCTGGCCTACGATCAAACAAATGCATATAACAGCCGCAATCTGGATTCATCGATAATCCTGGAGCGCGAGTTCAGACCTGGAATGCGCTTGGGACTGGGGCCGGCTATAAGGGCCGAGGAAGTCGATTTGGTAGCTGACCCCCTTGGGCGAAAGCGGGATTTCATCCTCCCATCTTTTCGCACATTCATTAATCTCGATACCACCAACAATCTGCTCGACCCAACGCGCGGCGGGCGACTTGAAGTCCAGTTGGCGCCCTATTATGACATCCTCGAAACCAATGTTTCTTTTCTGAGAGGACGGGTCAGCTACAGCCACTATGTTAAAATATCCGAGGAGCCTTTTCTGGTTTTGGCCGGGAGGGTCACTCTCGGCTCGATAGTGGGCGCGGAGCGGGATGAAATTCCGGCCGATCTCAGGTTATATTCCGGCGGCGGCGGTTCCGTTCGAGGATTTGCCTACCAGTTGGCGGGGCCTATTGTGAATAACGACCCCATCGGGGGAAGGTCCGTCCTGGAACTCGGCGCCGAGTTGCGCACGAAGGTTACCGATAAAATCGGGCTTGTTTTCTTCCTGGACGGTGGCAGCGCTTTCGAGCCTTCTTTCCCGGATCTCGAGACCGCGATGCGCTGGGGAGCAGGAGTTGGCGGGCGCTATTATACCCCGATCGGTCCCTTGAGGATTGATGTCGGAATTCCATTAAATCCTCGATCCGGTGTGGACGACCCCTTCCAGGTGTATGTCAGCATAGGGCAGGCGTTCTGAAATGGACGAGTATACGAGATTGAAAGGTGCGGCGAGGTGGTTGACAGGAGCACTAATATCGGTGCTCCTTGTTCTGGTCATTTTGATTGCTTTTCTTCAGACTTCAGCCGGAAAGTCGGTGATTTCCTCGCTATTGTCACGCCTTCTGAGTTCAAGCCCGGAAAGAGTCATCTCTATTGGTAAAATCGAAGGCATGGTGCCCTTTGACATCCAGGTCGCCAGGGTATCCGCTAATGACTCGGAAGGGGAGTGGCTTTCCGCCGAAAACGTGCTCCTGCGGTGGTCTGCTGCTGCCCTGCTGCATGGGAAAATTCTGATCGAGGACCTGAGCGCATCCACGATCAACTTCGAGCGATTGCCGGCGGCAGCGCCAGTGGAAAAGAAGGCCAAGTGGCAGCCCCGAGAGACAATCAATGAGCTAAAGCAGGTCAGGGTCGAACATCTCGCTGTCGGGAGCCTCTCGATCGGACAGGCGATACTCGGGCAGAGTGCGGTTTTTCGGATCGAATCCCAAATCATGAACGAGCCGGTACAGAAGATTCTCTTCAACCTTGAGCGCATCGACCAGGGACCCAAAACTTCGGCCGATATAGAGGCATCGCTCGATGGCAATCCCCTGGTGTTGTACGTCCAGGCGGCCTTTAGGGAAGAGCCCGGAGGACTGGCCGGAAAACTGATGGGGATTGAGCCCGCTCCTCTTTATCTGGCGCTTTACGGAAAAGGGCCTGTTGCCGAGTGGAAGGGGACCGTCCAGGGAAGCGCCGGCGGGTATGGATCGACGAGTGCCGACATCGCGCTCAGGATCGATCACGAGAGCATCGTCGATCTGAACGGAAAAATCCAGCTTGCCGAACCTTTCCTGCCTCCGCGCCTGGCGCCCGTTCTGGGCGGTGAAAACTCTTTTAGTCTGACAAGTCGGTACTTACCTGAAAAGTATGTTGCTATTGAGGCAGCCAGACTCATCGGTAAAGGATACCGTGGCGATATCTCCGGAGGCGTGGACCTGGAAACGCACGAGATAAGAAGCGCATGGTCCCTTGATGCAGCCGGCGTCGCTGCGCCGGAAGGCTCCGGAGCGTTGAATATCAAAAGTGAAGTTTCCGCCCGAGGCAGCCTTTCAGGCAAACTCGAACAGCCGGAGGGATCGGCATCGGTGCTGTTTAAAAGGAGCCGCGCTGACGGGGTCGAACTCGAACAAATCCAGACCGAACTCCAGATAGAACCGCTGCGGCGCGAAAAGCCCGCTTCATCCGGTCTCGTTTTTAAGGGTACAAGCAGGGCAAAGACTGCATATTCTCCATCAGGAAACCGCCCGGAGAGCCTGATTACCTGGTCGATTGAAGCCGAAAACCGCGAAACCGACAGGCTTTTTCTGACGCTTTTCCTGCAAAACGAGCAAAATATCCTTAATGCCAAAGCAGATGTGAATACCGGGAATTTTTCCGGAAACCTGGATGCCTCACTCAAAATGATGGACCTGAAGCCCGTTGGAATTTTTGCCGGCAAAGACATTCAGGTCCCGGTTTCACTCGATTTGCGAATTCAGGCATCGGGCTCCGAGAGCTTGATCTCCGGAAACATCCAGGGGCAGGTGGGGCGTGGCGATGATTTTGAACCGCCTTTTTCAGTGCTTCTCGGTTCCGAGTCGGTTTTTTCCGGCAGCTTTAAATTCGAGGGAACTCGGGTTGACCTATCCGACTTCAAGTTTGAAAACAAGGTGGTCCATTTGACCGGCCATGCCGCGGCAGATCTTTCGGATAGACGATGGCAGGGAGAATGGAGGCTCAATCTGCCAAACCTGGAGCCTCTCGCACCGGCGGCAGGTACGCCCTTTTCGGGAAGCCTCGATCTTCGCGATACTTTTTCCGGCTCGATTGAAGCGCTCGAACACAAGCTTCTTTTTACTGGAAATAATTTGGTAGTTTCGGGAAGAAAGCTCCCCGAATTAACGGGAACACTCGAAGTGCGCGATATTCCCGATTCGCCTCGCGGAACAATACATCTCGATGCACAGCGCGGTGGGCAAAAACTCTCCGCCTCCACTGCTTTTTCTTTGCGCAACCGGCAGATTAGCCTACCTTCCATTACCGTCGAATTCCCCGCTGGAAAGCTTTACGGCAACGTTTCCCTCGATCTGCTAAGACATCTTCTCCAAGGCGAAATAGATGGCGCTTCGAGGGACCTGGGTCCTGCCGCGCGCATCATTGGCGAGGAATTTGGGGGAAGCGCGGATCTGAAGGTGAAATTTTCGCCGGGGAAAAAAGGCCAGGAAATTAAATCCTCTGTAAACGGAACCAATATTTCCGGCCCCTTCGGCAGGATAGAAAAAGCCACGCTCTCGGCGGACCTGGTCAATGCGCTGAGATCACCTGAGGGAGCGATAAAACTCGATATCGCGCAATGGGCAACGGGCGGTATGGTCCTATCCACCGGCAAGGCCGCGATAATAACGGATGAAAAAGGCGGGAGCTTCAGTGGGTCCGGGAATGGTCGGTATAGGGAAAAATTCAATTTTGACGGCCAGGGAGGCTTCGCGCGAACAAAGGGTAGCGAAGAATTTCGCCTGAGCAATTTTAAAGGCAGCTATGGGGATCGCCCATTCAGCCTCTCGCAGCCGCTCGTGGTCGTCAGGTCGGGTACGAAGACTTCATTTGAGAGGTTGGCTCTCGTATATGGTCGCGGGAAGATCAGCGCAGCGGGAAGCCTTGATGCAAAAAGAGTCAAGCTGGATGCCGATCTTGAAAAGATGGACCTCGACATTCCGCCGGGTCTGGTTGCTCCGGATTTAGCCGGGACAGCCAATGGACATTTGAGCATCGAGGGAGATTCAGTCCATCCGTCTGCATCGCTCAATTTGCACATCGAGGATATCCGCTCCAAGGATCTCACTTCAAAAAAGATCCAGCTGCCAAGAGTAGATGTAGAGGCAACTGTTACTGGAGGTGCAGCAAAAATCAACGCGCAGGCGCAATCCCCTAAAAAGGGTTCGATCAAGGCAAATGTTTCGGTCCCGGTCAACTTTTCTCTCCAGCCGGTTGCCTTTTCCGTGCCGCCTCAGGGGGCTCTAAAGGGCCTTGTGGAAGGCCGGACCGATCTTTCGACCCTTGCTGTCTTCATCCCAAGCCCGGACCACGAATTGACCGGTCAGGCAGACGCCCGCTTCGATATTGGGGGCACGACGGCGAGCCCGCAGGTCAGCGGGAGTTTCCAAGTTGAAAAAGGGACTTATCAGAACCTTGCCCAAGGTACGGTTCTGAAGGACCTCCAAATAGATGTAACGGCCAGCGGGCGCCGGATTGAAATAGCCAAGCTGAGGGCAACCGACGGCGGAAAAGGAACACTTTCGGGTCAGGGCTGGATCGACGTCGATGTGGCAAATCATTTCCCTATGAGCATTGATATCGTTTTGTCAAACCTGGAACTCATCCGCCGCCCAGACGCAACCG
Organism: Desulfarculales bacterium UBA702; assembly: GCA_002298165.1. Classification (GTDB taxonomy): domain Bacteria; phylum Desulfobacterota; class Syntrophobacteria; order Syntrophobacterales; family Syntrophobacteraceae; genus SbD1. Next base: position 16,521 of record DBMI01000101.1, on the reverse strand, counting down.
CCATTTTGAGCGGCACGCTCAAAGCGACGGGCGCAGATGGGAAAATCGAAATGAACGGTCAACTCGAAACCTCAACTGGCGAGGTACTCCTGCAAAAACCCCATCCGGTGTCGATTGCCGAGATGAACGTAATCGAGATTCACGGTGGAAGTGCTCCTCCGCCTGCTCAGACCGCGAGCGCCGTTGCTCCATCTAACGTAACGGTTTCCATCAAGATCAATATGCCGGGAAAGGTTTTCGTTCGCGGCAGGGGCCTGGATTCCGAGTGGAAGGGAGACCTTACGGTCAGCGGAGCCGGGGGTAAACAGGTTTTTACCGGGAGCCTGACAACCGTTCGTGGCAATTTTGATTTCCTGGGCAAAAGATTCAATGTGACAAACGGCGTCATAAGATTTTACGGTGGCAATCTGTCCGCATCTACAATGGATCTTACCGCCGAAGCCCAGGCAAAGGACATAACAGCCCGCCTCCTTCTGAGAGGCCCCTTTGCCTCACCGGAAATAAAGCTCGAATCCGACCCGCCATATCCCTCCGATGAAATACTCGCCAGGGTTCTTTTCAACCGCGCGGCCGGGAACATCAGTCCCACGCAGGCCGTGAGGTTGGCGGATGCGCTTAGGACCCTTTCCGGTCGTGGTTCCGTTCTCGATTTCCTGGGGCGCACGCGCCAGGTGCTCGGCCTCGAACAGCTTGAAGTAAGAGATGTAGCCAAAAGCAGCAAACAAACCGAAATGGGGGTGGGAATCGGCAAATATCTGACCGAAGATATCTACGTTGACGTGGAAAAAGGGGTCAGTAACGAGACCGGCAAAGTTTCCGCAAGAATTGACATAACCCCGCACATCACCATCGAAGGAGAAGCAGGTCTCATCTCCGAGGGAATAGGCATTCTGTGGAAGAAGGATTATTAGAGATTTTGGAGAAATTTGACCGATCCGTGGAATGATTTAGGGCAGCAATTAGGGGCCAAAAATGAGTTCAAAGGCGATGGTTAGGTTTGGGGTCCCAACATTCCGGCACCGGAATATTAGGTTGCTCTTTTCCATAAATGCACAACCTCTTATAAGAACCTGGGGCAGGTTGGAAAGCCTGCCCCAGGTTTGATCGCGGTAAATCTAATAAAGCATGTCTCAAAGGGAGGCCTCTATACACCACCCATGAGCTTCTTTTATTAAGGCATTCCGCTGAGTTGCAAGTTGGACCCATTAAGAGCGCCAAAGGGGTCTTTGTATTGCTCGGCATATGGGCCGGCTTCATAAAAATCCCCCTCGGTATCGTCTGATCCTTCGAAGAGCGGACCTGCCAATCCATCGCTTTCGGGAGATGCACTCTGACCGGCCGCTCCAAGGGCTGACTCCTCGACTCGCAACCGATCGATAATCGTAAATCCCAGCTTCTCGCCAAGGAAACGCATAAGCGAATCGCGTTCCAGGTCACCAGGAACGGTACCATCAAGGTACAGAACCCCTGCCCCGAAAGAGATTACCACCTCATCAACATCAATATCGTGCTCGCCCTGGAGCCTTTCATAAACTGACTGTACGACCTGCTCACCGGATAATCCCAGGAATTCGGGGGGAATCTCGACCTCTGCGACAGCTTCATGGACGCTCGGCAGAGGAATCTTCTTGTTTTCGAATTCCCGCGCGCACTCTATGCACAGTCTGGCCCAGGGGACAGCCTGGAGCCGCCTCGGATCTATGTCGTCGCCGCAGGCCTCGCAAATCCCATAGTCACCCAGGGTCATTTTAGTCAAAGCAAGATCGATCTGCTCGATCTCGACTTTTCCCGAGTGGTCCAATTTGGCGTATGGTCTGGCGATACTGGCTTTTTGCGCTTCTTCTTCTATTTCAATTGAGCGTTCTTCAAGATCCTGCCATGCCGCGGCTATTTTTCTAACCCGCTCCAGCAGGTCGATTCGCCTGTTGAGGAGCATATTTTTCAAAAAGGAGATTTCCTCTTGTGTCATCTTATTCCCTCCACGTAAAAACAGGTGGTTGTTAAGTGTGGAAAATAAGGGTCCTAAGAGAATAGTTCAAGAAGGAAAATGAACATCACTAAAGAACAACTGCTAAAATTTGTGCGCGAGGTCCCGGAATGAAAGAGATTGATTTTTCCGCTTGCAAACTTATATGAACTCGGAATACCGTTTAAGGACTAAAACTAACCTGTAAGAAGACTGCCGCAGGCCCCCACCTATCCTGCTCCAATGCCTCCTGCCAACGGGGACCTCTGCGTTTTCGATCTTTTCCCGCATAATAGAGTCCAGAGGGAGGGCAAAATGGAAAAATCACTTCGCGTTCTAGTTATTGGTGGAGTGGCTTGCGGGCCAAAGGCCGCCGCGCGCATAAAGCGCCTGATACCCCAATCGGAGGTGACAATGGTGGACAGGGGCAGCATTGTTTCCTACGGCGCTTGCGGCCTGCCCTACTACGTTGAGGGCACATGCACCAAGATCGAGGCCCTCATTGAAACCGCCGCCGGGATACCTCGGGATGCCGGCTATTTCAAAAGAGTAAAGGGCTTTGACGTGCTTACCAGGACCGAAGCGATCAAGATTGACCGCAAAAACAAAACTGTCCTGGTAAGAAATGTCGATACCGGAAAAGAGAACACCCTGCCCTATGACAAGCTGGTTGTGGCAACAGGCAGCCGAGCGCTTCAGCCGCCGATTCCCGGGCGTGATCTGGAAAATGTCTGGTACATGCGGAGCCTCGATGATGCCAAGAGCATGGCTGATAAAATTGAGGCAAAAAATCTCTCCCGCGCAGTCCTGATCGGTGCCGGATACATCGGAGTGGAGATGGCCGAAGCACTCCGGGAGCGTGGCCTTCAGGTTACGATGGTCGAGATATTCGATCAGGTTATGCCGCAGTTCCTCGACCCGGAAATTTCAATGCTGGTAGCAGGGCATATGAGCAAAAAGGGAGTTGATCTCGCGCTTGGGGAAAAAGTCATGGCGCTGGAAGGAAGCGGCAGTGTATCGGCGGTAAAAACCGATAAGCGCACGATCCCCGCGGATCTGGTTGTGATAGGAGTCGGGGTCCGCCCCAATGACGAGTTGGCAAAAGATGCCGGTCTGGATTGCTCTCCAAGGGGCGGCATTCTGATAAATGAATTCTGCCGGACGAGCGATCCGGACATTTACGCTGGAGGCGATTGCGTGGTCAACCGCTACATCGATCCCGCCATGCCGGATCCGGTGTATGTGCCGCTCGGATCGACATCGAACAAGCATGGCAGGGTCATTGCTGATCATATCGCGGGCCGCGCCGCCTCATTTTCGGGGATCACCTCCACCGGCATCTGCAAGGCTTTCGAATTCAATGTGGGCCGTACAGGCCTGACCGAAAAACAGGCCAGGGAAATCTATCCCGATGTCGAGACTGCAATTTGGGCGGGTGCCGACAAACCTCATTACTTTCCCGGCAGCAAAACACTGATAATCAAACTGGTAGGGTTGAAGAGTTCCCGCAAAATCATCGGCGCCCAGGTGGTGGGGCAGGGGGATTCGTCCAAGCGCCTGGATTTGGCAGCCGGGGCAATCTATTTCGGAGCAACAGCCGAGCAGGTCGCAAATATTGACCACGGCTATGCGCCCCCTTACTCGCCGCCAATCGACCCTATAGCAGCCGGCGCTCATCTGCTCGCAAATAAACTGGACGGCATTGCCTGCTCCGTATCACCCTTAGAGGCCAAAAAACGAATCGATAGTGGCGGCGTGGTGGTGCTGGATGTGCGAACGCCCCGCGAGTTCAACGCCCGGCGCGTGGCGCACCAGGACGTCTTAAACATACCGTTGGACGATTTGCGGGAAAGACTCGGCGAACTTCCGCGCGATAAAGACATCTTCATATATTGCGGTGTAAGCCTGCGGGCCTACGAGGCCCAACTGATTCTTAACGCCGCTGGATTCGACAGGGTATTCTTCATTGAAGGGGGTCTTGCAGCATGGCCCTTCAAAACCGCTTCAAGCAAGAAACCCTGACAGGGATCGTCGAAGGTTCATTCTGAATCCGAGCTGCCCGCCTTGGACTACAAGCGGCGGGCAGCTGTGCCTCAAAGTTCTCAAATGCTTCATCTTACCCGGTAACCGGCGCCGGAGGTGTCGGATTTCATTTTTCTACATCCATGCTTAGATTTTAATCGTTTATAGATCAATCCGAACCACACCATTTCTCCGCACGGATCGAGACGTGACCCTGCAATCGAGTTTTGTCCCGGGAGGTCCCTGATGGGCGACAGGTCCGAAAAGTCTGAAAACAGAATCTTCTGGGAAGAACAGGAAAGACTGCTCGATGAGCTTGTAAATGAAGCTGTAATGCCGGGAGGCGAGGGTGCCGTGGAGCGCCTTGCAGCGCAGGGCAAACAGCCTGTTCGAGAACTTATAGGCAAGCTCACAGACCCGCGGACCCAATTTTACGAACTAAGCCGCATTGCCGGGTTCGGAATGAATTATCCAGGCGTGAAAGATGTTCCCGGGGGCGGGATCGTTACGGGAATCGGCAAAATCCACGGCTCATGGACAATGATAATTGCAAACGACAGCAGGGTAAAAGCCGGGACCTATTTCCCGATAACCCTCAAAAAACACCTGCGCGCCCAGGCGATTGCAGAGCAGTGCGGCCTCAACTGCGTCTATATCGCCGATTCAGGCGGAGCCTACCTGCCGATGCAGGCTGATGTTTTTCCCGACGACGGACATTTCGGATCGATGTTCTACAACATGGCCAGGATGTCGGCGCAGGGGCTAAAGCAGATAACGTTGGGCACGGGCGGGAATACCGCCGGCGGGGCCTATATCGTTTTCATGGCCTGTGAAGCAGTCATGATCGACGGCATGTCCTACTCATTTCTTGGAGGGCCGCCCCTGGTCAGGGCAGCAACTGGAGAAGCAATTACCGCCGAGGACCTCGGAGGCGCAAAGGTCCACACGCAAATTTCCGGAGGCGCCGACCATCTCTGCGGCAGCCAGGACGAGGGGATCGAAAAAGTGCGGGAGATCCTTTCAATGGAAACGCCGCAAGTGCTGAAAGTCCCCAGATTTCCCGAAGAACCTCCGGCCGAACCTGCTGAAACGATCTATGAGCTTTTCCCTTCGAGTATTTACCGAGGAATCCAAATTCGCCCCTTCCTGAGAGCTATCTCTGATGCCGGGCATTTTATAGAATATAAAGAATCCTATGCAGTTGGCCGGGGCGACAACATAGTAGCCGGAAAGATGCGAATAAAGGGCTTAACCGTCGGCGTCATCGCTTCGAACATGCTGGGCATCATCTTTACCGAGGCGGCCAAGAAGGCAACCGAATGGATTGTGCGGTGCAGCAATGAGAAAATACCGCTTCTTTTTGTCCAGAGTTCACCCGGATATATGGTCGGCTCGGAAGCCGAACATGGTGGCATAGGAAAGTACGGGGCCGACATGGTAAGGGCGGTCTCGTGCGCCAGGGTGCCTAAAATCCAACTGGTGACAGGTCCCGATAATGGGGCGGCCAACTACGGGATGAGCGGGCGAGCCTACAGGCCCCACTTCCTCTTTTCAACAATGCGGGGTCACACCTCGGTTATGAGCGGCAAATCGGCGGGCGAGGTTCTTCTAGCGCTCGAAGACAAAAAAAGGGCCGACTCCGGCAAGCCGATGAGCGACGAGGAAAGGCGCGCATTCCGCGAAAAAATGATAGAAAAGTACGATTCCGAGGCCCACCCATTTTTCTGCGGAGCAAGGCTTCTGAACGACAGGGTATTAAAGTTTCGGGAAATCCGCGACTGGCTGGCAATGGCCTTCGAGGTCAGCCTGTTGAAACCTGTAAGCGAATCGGATTTTGGGAATTTCAGGTTCTAACCACGCTTCACAATAAACGAGTCTGTTGCCAAGATTTGGAATGCAGTTTGGGTTGAGCGCTAAATGGCAGACGATTCAGGAAGCAGGACGACCTCAAGCAGAAACCCTAACAATATGGCCATCACCCTCAGGTTTCGCTTGTGAAAACGCCCTTCATTATCGATTGCACTGGAGGCAGGCTGGAAAGACTCGTTTTGGTGCGGATCAATCATCATGCTTCCGGAACAAACCCGGATAACAAGAGCGCCACTATGAGAGTTTCAGAGGCAAATAAAGGGGTTGGAGATTATTATGGAGGGGCTGTAAGGCTATAGCCGAGGTCGTTAAACTGCGGGGATCCAGTAATTCTGAAATCCTCAATTCCCTCCCTGGAGCAGTATGTCTGGGTGTACACCGTAATTATAGCTTCGCATTCGGAAGTAGTTATCCAGGATTCCCACACCTGTATCCACATAATCGTAAATCTTTAGAGAGGCATCCGAAGGATGGCCGTTTTGGCCGACGTCTCGAATGGCATTGGCGAGGGGTTTCCGGAAATACACGGGAGCGGCGAGCAGGATTACGTTCGATTTGATTGCGTGGGAGCACTGTATAAATGTACGAGCGTTGAGGAGAAGCACGTTTGCTTTGGGAATATTGAACTCATTGGACGGCGCGGCGCCCGGTTCATTGCCGTCTATGTTGTCATCCTGTTGATTCAAGAGGCCGTCGCAGGAAGCAGCTTCAATACCCCTGCGCTTAAGCTCATCTTTTAACGCATGGTCGTGGTCTTCGCCACCGGAAAGAATCAGCACGGGCTTCTGGCCCAACTTCAGTTCCGCCTCGACGTCGTTCGCAATGGCAATGTTTCTTTCGGCATTTCGCATAAGCTCGTTGAGCATCAGCGGGTAGTCGGCCCTCGAGTGATACGGGAACTGAAAGTTTGTCGAGCGGGCGATCACCTTGCCCGGAATTATGCCCCGTCCCTCTCGCGCATCTTTTTCATGGATTGTGTAAACAACCTCGCCGAGATAAAAATAAATAAGTTTAAAGAGCCGGTCCTTGCGTTCAACTGTATTCGAGAGCCCCAGCACATAGCGGCAATCAAAGTTAGGGATCAGGCCGGTGAGGACCTTCGAAGGCGAGCGCTGAGACTCATCAACAATGAGGTACCCGATTTTATCGGCGATATTTCTCCAGAATCGAATTACTTCGCCGGTGTGGCCAATGGTTATTCGCTTTCCAACCTGGTGCACGCCACCGGCGAAAATACCCACCTCAGAGGAAGGGATCTGCAGAAAGCTCTCGATCTTCCGCAGCCAGCCATCCACCAGATCAAGCTTGGGAACTATTATGAGAGTCGGTTGGCGCCTTTGAGCTATAGTATAGATGGCGATCACGGTTTTGCCACTTTTGTGGCCGCCCACAAGAGTGCCGCAATCACTTTCGAGCACTGCCTCGGCCGCCTCCTGCTGATATCCTTTGAGCTCGCCGTGAAATTCAATGTCCAGCGGATCCAAAGTTCTTCTGCGGTCCGTTACCCGGTAAGGTACCTGAAAGCGCTTGCACAAATCGATGAACTGATCGAAAAAACCTCGGGGAATCAGGTAGTTGCGCCCACGCTGCCTGAGGCAGCTTATCTGGGCGGGAATATTCCCGATCCAGTCTCCACGGTTATGGCGCATTTCGTAATCGGGATTGGTAAAAACCAGCCGCTCGTGTAGCTTTCTGTCCAGCATGGGCGGCAAACCGTCCATTGGTACCTTGACCCACTCGGCAAGGAGTATGTTAAGATTCCTGATGAACATTTGCGGAGAGCCTTTTCTTCATTCGAAATGCAAGGACAGCCGTGATAGATCTTCCCGAGCGCGGTGGCAGCCTGGCTGGCCATGCCTCTGCGCGATTACGAGGTAGCACGCCATACCGGCTCGAAACCCCGAACGCGGTGTTCCGCCGATATGAAACGCATCCCTGACGCCAAGGCGCGTTCAATTTATGCTGTCCATCATTGGGCAAAAACGATTAGGATCTGACCACGTATCTCTTATCGGGAATTATAATCCCCGACATAAACTGAAGCTAACACTAAATCACTTAGTTTTCGAGAAGGAGTTCCTTTAATGGTCGATCATCCCCAGAGTCAACTACAGATTATAGGACAACTTGCCCGAGAATACGAACAAAAATGCAAAGATCTCGAAATGCTCCTCTCAGAAATACCGGCTGAAGGCGTCCTGCCCCAGTTGATGGCTTTCGCGGAGCATACCACCAACCGATTCCGGGGGGCTCAAACCGCCCTTTTCTCAACCGGCTTTGCCGATGGAGAGCAAGGCGAGATCGCATTGAAAGCCGCAACCGCAATGTGCAGCGCCTTCGATGAAATGAGGATTCTTCAACAGTTTATTGCCGGGCTTGTAGATAAAGGATGAGAGTAAAGGAATCGTGCCTGAGTACGGTTCCGCAGATCGGCGGGCACAAAAACTCGTGCTCGCCCTACATTTTCTCCCATGTTGTGGCAGGACCACTGGGTGCCGGCAGGTTCCCCCTCGGTCCCGGCAGGGTCTCCCTCCGTTGCGGCAGGGTCTCCCGACCCTGCCAGCCGCATCGACCGAAGGTCTCCTTGGGCAGAACATAGGATGGGGCACGGCTTTTACAGAAATCAGCAACAAAGTAAATCTCACCCCGGCACAACTCTGCTTGCCAAAATCAGGAAAAAATTATGCGCCTCTACGCACATAGCACCGACGGCAGTGAGACAGACTGGCAGGTCCTTTCGGATCACCTCAGAAATGTCTCAATCCTTGCTGGTTCATTGGCCGATTCTTTCGGGGCCAGAAAATGGGCAGAGATAGCCGGCCTGCTGCATGACCTAGGAAAGGCCTCAATAGAATACCAGAAGCGGGTTCGAGGTGATCCGCGAAAAGTGGACCACTCCACGGCGGGCGCTCAACACATAGCCAGAGAACTGAAGCTTGGGAATCTTGTGGCAGCCTGCATTGCCGGGCATCATGGCGGGCTTCCCGATGGTATCTCCGAAGAAGATTCATGCCTCCTTGCAAGGCTGAAAAAGAAAGGAATTCCAGTTCTTTTCGATACATCCTTTCTCCCCCCTTTGAACGTTTCGCCCGGCCTCCTCCCACCTTTCAAAATCACCGAAAAGACAGTCGGCTTCAAGTTAGCTTTATTCACGAGGATGATCTTTTCCTGCCTGGTAGATGCCGATTTCCTGGACACCGAAAAATTTCTGGATACCGAAAAGGCCTCTTGGCGTGAAGGATTTCCAACGATTGAGGAATTATGCACGAAATTTTCGGAAGCACTTGAACGGAAACTTTTGGACTGCGAACCAACTCCGATCAACTCCCACCGAAGCAAAATCCTTCGCTCCTGTATTGCTAAGGCAACTCATCCGCCGGGGGTTTTTTCTCTCACGGTCCCGACCGGAGGGGGAAAAACAATATCCTCGCTCGCCTTCGCCCTGAAGCATGCTCGCCGGCACGGCCTTCAACGCATCATCTATGTGATTCCATACACCAGCATAATCGAGCAAAATGCGGATGTTTTCAGGGGACTGCTTGGTGAAGGCTCGATAGTCGAGCACCACAGTTCCTTCGATGCCGAAAGACGCTTCATTAAAGGGTCGGAAGGGGACGAAGAAGCGCGCAGGTTCGAACTTGCCTCCGAAAATTGGGATGCTCCAATCATCATAACAACTGGGGTCCAGTTTTTTGAATCGCTGTTTGCCTCGAAACCGTCTCGATGCAGAAAGCTACACAACCTGGCCCGGAGCGTGATTATCCTCGATGAGGCCCAAATGCTCCCAGTCCGTTTCCTCATTCCTTGCGTACAGGCGGTCCAGGAGCTTGCGGCAAATTACGGGACCTCAATCGTCCTGTGTACAGCCACACAACCCGCTCTCCAGAAAACCGAAGTTTTCAAGCTGGGCCTCAATTGCCCAATCCATGAGATTGTGCAAGATCCCGCAAAGCTTTACGAAACATTTCGACGGGTGAAGACTGAGTATGCGGGAAAGTTGGGGCTTCCCGATTTGTCAGCGATCATGAAGAATAACGAAAGAGTTCTGTGCATTGTAAATACCCGCCGTGAGGCACGGGAGCTTTACGAACTGATAGCGAACGAGGAGGGCAGCTTTCATCTTAGCGCCCTGATGTGCCCTGAGCACCGCACCCAAAAACTCAAGGAAATCAAATCAAGGCTCAAGGACCAAAAATCCTGCCGGCTCGTCAGCACACGGTTGATTGAGGCGGGAGTCGATATAGATTTTCCCATGGTCCTTCGCGCAATCGCCGGAATCGACTCAATCGCCCAGGCGGCCGGGCGTTGCAATCGCGAAGGAAAACTCGATAACCCCGGAAGAGTTATCGTATATACCCTCAATGGGCGAAATCTCCCTATTGATTTCCGGCCCCCAGCCGATTCGGCCCAGGAGATTATGCTAAAACATGAAGATCCGCTCTCTCTGAATGCGGTGGATGAGTATTTCCGCCTCCTCTATTGGAAATACGGCGATCAACTTGATGGTGAGCAGATTATCCCCCGTCTACAGGAATCATGGAGGGATTTCTTATTCCCATTTCGGTCGGTCGCTGAAGATTTCCGCATTATAAGGGATTTGGGAGAGCCGTTGATCGTCCCCTTCGACAATTACTCCTTTGAGTTAATTCATGAACTGAGACACGCCAAATTTCAGGGCAGGATTTTGCGGCGGTGCCAACGGTACACGGTGCAAATTTATCCAGGACAGATGCGGAGGATGGAAGAGGCAGGGGCAGTCGAGAGAATAGGCGGGGTTTATGCGGTATTAAGGCGAGAGTCATTCGAGAAATTCTACTGGGAGGATCTAGGATTGAATCTGGATGAACCATTGACCGTGGACCCGGCATCCATGATTATTTAGAGGTTTAGCAATCAAATAAATAGAACTTGCTTAAATCCGATCTGAGTGCAATATTATCCCACTTTCCTCCACCGGGTGAGAACGGGGGAGCGTGGATTGAAACTATTTTTTTGAGGACTAGCTCGTTTTTGTACCAATGTCGTTCTCCTGATCTCACCCCTTTTCACAAGAAAGGAGGCTGTATGGCGCATGGCGTCAGACTCAGGGTATGGGGGGATTACGCTTGTTTCTCTCGTCCGGAGCTAAAAGTTGAGCGTGGTTCCTACGATGTTATGACCCCTTCCGCCGCACGGGGCGTTTTGGAGGCAATCTACTGGAAACCTGAAATCCGATGGGTCATCGAACGCATCCGAGTGCTGAAACCAATCCGATTCACTAACATTCGCCGCAACGAAATCGCAAGCAAGATCTCAGTTGTAAACGTCAAAAAAGCAATGAGTGAAGGGCGGGGCAACCTCGGGATTTTTATCGAGGATGACCGGCAGCAGCGCGCGGCCCTCGTGCTGCGTGATGTAGATTATGTGATTGAAGCCCGGTTCGAGCTTCTCGATTCAAAGGACCCAAACACTGGTAAACACAAGGAGATATTTACAAGGCGGGCGAGGACCGGCCAGTGCTTTCACAGGCCATATCTAGGGTGCCGCGAGTTCCCGGCCTCCTTCGAACTGCTTGAAACAGACCCGCCGCCCTCCGAAATCATAGGCCCAAGGGATTTGGGTTGGATGCTTCATGACATCGATTTCCGGAGCGGCATGCAGCCAAGATTTTTCAGAGCGCAAATGCATGACGGCGAAATCGTGGTTCCGCCTTTCGAGTCGCGGGAGGTGCGGGGATGATTCTTCAAGCACTGGACAAGTACTATGATCGCTTGGCCGAATCCGGTGAAGATGGAATCCCGCTGATTGGGTTTGCACGGCAGAAGGTGCATTTTTGTCTTGTGCTCGATCGCAAAGGCCAACTCGCCGTTGATCCACAATCACTATGCAGGCAGGAGGGAACCAGGAAGGTTCCGGGCGAGATCGTCGTCCCGGCACCGGTCAAGAGAAGCTCTGGGATTGCGGCTAATTTCCTTTGCGATAACACGGGGTACGTGCTCGGGTGTGATTCAAAAGGCAATCCAGATCGCGCCCTGGACACGTTTGATGCATTTAAGAAGCTTCAGCATACGGTTGGAGATGGTATTGATGATGAAGCTATGAGCGCAGTCCTCAAGTTCCTGGACAATTGGGACCCTGCCGATGCGCTGAAACTCTCCGCTTGGGAGGAAATGGCCGGCCAAAACGTTGTCTTTCGCCTCCTGGATGAACTCCGCTATGTTCACGAGCGGCCCAAAGTCCGCGAAGCCTGGCTTGGCCATTGCCTCTCGAAAGAAGAGAACGTTCAAGGTATGTGCCTCGTGAGGGGGGAACACGGGCCAATTGCGAGGCTCCATCCCGCCATAAAAGGGGTGTATGGGGCTCAGTCATCAGGGGCCGCCCTCGTCTCATTCAATCTCGATGCCTTCAAATCCTACGGCAAAGATCAAAACCTAAACGCGCCAATAGGCGAAAAAGCCGCTTTTTCTTACACCACGGCTCTTAACTGGCTCCTTCGAAGGGAAAGCAGGCAGAAAATCCGCATTGGCGATACGACTGTCGTGTTCTGGGCAGAACAAAGGGTGGACTTTGAAGATATCTTTGCAGCCCTGCTGGCCCCGTCTGAAGACGGCGGCACGGAGGAAACCGAAGATCTGAGTGCGGTGCGATATGTTCGCACTGTCCTTGAGGCCGCTCGAACCGGGCGTATTCAGGATGCGGTTTCCAAACCCGAAAGTCATTTTTATGTTCTTGGTCTCTCGCCAAACGCTTCACGCCTTTCCGTCCGGTTTTGGCTGCAAAGCACGGTCGGTGAAATTATTGACCGGGTATATCTCCACTTGAAACAGCTCCAGATTGTAAAAGATTACCCTAACGATCCGGAGTTCTTGCATCCTCCCGTTTACCGGCTTCTACGCGAAACCGCGGCCCTGGATAAAAGTGAAAACATTTCGCCCCTACTTGCCGGGTCTTTTCTACGGGCGGTACTTTCCACCATGCTTTATCCGCCGAATCTTCTTGCATCACTTCTAATCCGCATCCGTGCGGACCAGACTGTTAACAGGCTTCGGGCAGGCCTCATAAAGGCCTTCCTTATCCGAAACCACCGAATGGAGGTTGCTGTGAGTCTCGACAAAAACAACACGAATCCCGGCTACAGACTAGGACGGCTTTTTGCTATTCTAGAGGTAATCCAGGAAAAAGCGAATAAAGGGATTAATTCTACCATACGGGACAAGTACTTTGGGTCGGCCTCGGCCACTCCCTGCACCATTTTTCCAACTCTATTGAGCCTTTCTCAAAAGCACCTTTCCAAGATCCGCAGAGATGAGGAGCATAAAGGCCTTTATTACCACCTTGACAGGAATGTCGAAGAGATCGTTCTTGGGCTGAAGGCCGAACCTCTCCCATCCTTTCTGAAACCGGAGGACCAGGGACTGTTTGCAGTAGGCTATTACCATCAGCGAAAAGACCTGTTCACTGCCAGGGCAGACAACGAGAAAGAGGAGGAGTAGTCATGTCTGAATATATAGCTAATCGTTACGAGTTCTTATTCCTTTTTGATGTAGAGAACGGAAATCCAAATGGTGACCCCGACGCCGGCAACATGCCGCGCGTAGACCCGGAGACCAATCATGGCCTTATTACGGATGTTTGCCTGAAGCGGAAAATCAGGAATTATGTGGAACTGGCTAAAAACGGGGTGCCACCATACGAGATCTACGTAAAGGAAAAGGCCGTCCTCAATAACGAGAACGAACGGGCATACGAAAGCAACCCGAATATCGAACGCCCTCCTGCAAAGAAGCTTCCCAAAAAAGCCGAAGAAGCTCGACTGATAACCCGCTGGATGTGCGGCAACTTTTTCGACATCCGGGCTTTTGGGGCTGTTATGACAACCGAGGTAAACTGCGGCCAGGTGAGAGGGCCGGTGCAGATAAACTTCGCCAGGAGCATCGACCCGATTCTTCCCCTGGAAATATCTATCACTCGGATGGCCGTAACGAATGAGCGCGATGCTGAAAAGGAACGCACCATAGGCAGAAAACACATCGTGCCATACGCCCTCTACCGGGCTGAAGGCTACGTTTCGGCTAAATTGGCGGAGCAGACGGGTTTTTCCGAAGATGATCTGCAGCTACTGTGGAAATCGCTCGAAAGCATGTTCGACCATGACCGCTCGGCCGCAAGGGGTAAGATGAGTGCTCGCGGCCTCTACATTTTTAAACATGCGTCACCTCTGGGCAACGCTCCCGCCCACAAGCTGTTCAGCCTGGTTAAAGTTAACAGAACGGGAAATGCCGGCAAACCGGCTCGTTCTTTCTCCGACTATGCTGTAACCATTGAAAGAGATGGAATACCGGAAGGAGTTGCTTTACAGGAGGTACTCTAACGATGTACCCCGAATCCGACCTCCTCCCCATCTCCGCCCTGCAGCACCTGATTTTCTGCCCCAGGCAGTGCGCTCTTATTCATATCGAGCGCATTTGGATGGAGAACCAGTTTACGGCCGAGGGGCGGATACTGCACGAGCGGGTCCATTCACCCGAGGCAAGGAGAAAAGGAGTTGTCCGGGTCGAATATGCTCTGCCGCTCAGGTCGCTAAGACTCGGTCTTGCCGGGGTGGCTGATGTGATTGAATTTCATGGCCTCGGTCCCAAGAGAGGCAGAGGGGCTGAAGAGCCGTACCCCGTCGAGTACAAGCGCGGAAAACCTAAAAGCGATGATTCCGACCTGATTCAGCTTTGCGCCCAAGCCATGTGTCTTGAAGAGATGCTCGGGGTGAGCGTTCCGGAAGGGGCGCTTTTCTACGGGCGTGAGCGGCGAAGAACAAAGGTCCAATTCGATGATGGGCTTAGGCGGGGCACGGAAGAGTGCGCGAAGCTTTTACACGGAATCGTTGCGTCCGGGATGACGCCGGCCCCGGCATACGGGCGCAAGTGCGGCAAGTGTTCTCTTATGGAAGCCTGCCTCCCGAAACCGTGTGGGGGCAGGCGTCCCGTCTCCAGGTACCTTTCAGCCATCCTGGAGGAGCAGGAATGAAAAAGCATGGGAACACCCTTTATGTGACCACCCAGGGATCGTATCTCTCCAAGAACGGCGAGACGGTTGATGTTCTGGTCGAGGGTGCATCGAAGCTAAAGGTGCCACTCCACACACTGGATGGAATCGTCTGCTTCGGACAGGTCTCGGTGAGTCCTTTTCTCATGGGGGCTTGCGCCGAACGGGACGTGGCACTCAGTTTCATGACCGAGACCGGCAGGTTTCTCGCCTGCGTGCGAGGGCCGGTTTCCGGCAATGTGCTCCTTAGAAGAGAGCAGTACAGGCGATCTGACAACCTCGAAGAATCGGCGAAGATCGCAGCCGCCTTCCTGGCGGGCAAAATCGCCAACTCGAGGACCCTTCTGCGCCGTGCCGTTCGCGACCACATGGAAAAGGTGGATTCGGATCTTCTGTCGCAGACCGCCGACCGGTTGACCGGCTGCCTGACAAAACTTAATGCGGTGGGTCTTGACGAACTTCGAGCCATCGAAGGCGAAGCTTCGAAATTCTACTTTGGCGCCTTCGATCAACTTATCACCAGGAATAAGGAGAAATTCTTTTTCAAAACCCGGTCGAGAAGACCTCCACTCGACAGGGTAAACTGTCTTCTTTCCTTCTACTATACCCTCCTTTGCCACGACTGCCGCTCCGCCCTCGAATCGGTGGGGCTGGACCCACAGGTGGGTTTTCTCCACCGGGACAGGCCGGGACGGCCGAGTTTGGCGCTCGATCTCATGGAAGAGTTTCGTGCAATGATTGCGGACCGGCTCGCCCTTACCCTGATAAATCTCGCTCAAGTCGGACCGGACGGTTTTCGCGAAACTGGTTCGGGCGGGGTCCTGATGGACGACGCCACGCGCAAAGCGGTTGTCGTCGCTTACCAGAAACGCAAGCAGGAGATTATAGAACACCCTTTCCTAAAGGATAAGATGCCGATAGGAATGCTGTTCCACGCCCAGGCAGCCCTCCTGTCGAGATACATTCGAAACGATCTCGACGGGTATCCGCCATTCATAATGAGGTGAGCCGGCATGCTGGTGCTTGTAAGCTATGACGTATCGACGACGGACCGGGCCGGCCGGGCAAGGCTGCGCCGGGTTTCGAAAATGTGTCAGAACTACGGGCAGAGAGTCCAGTTATCGGTTTTTGAGTGCATTGTAGACCCAGGTCGATGGACGTCGCTTAGGCAAAAACTAATCGACATCATTGACCAGGAAAAGGACAGTCTCCGGTTCTATTTTCTTGGGTCCAACTGGCGCGGACGAGTGGAGCACGTCGGGACAAAGGTTGCAGTCGATCAAGAAGGCCCGCTTATTATTTGAGAGTATCTATTATTTCGCGAACCTGAAGCTGTACCGCTGGTGCCGTGTTGTTCGCGGCTTATAAATGTGGAATGGTTTCAACCAGTTACACTCTTGGAAAATTTGGGTCTTCTTATTTTACCGTGCAGGCAACAAGGGATCGCGAAACAACCGTCTCAAAGTCTTTTGCAGCCTGGGACGGATTATGACCGGTCGCCCCCCGCGCGGGGGCGTGGATTGAAACGTGCTTTCGGCCCACTGCCTACGGGGAAGGAGAGTCGCCCCCCGCGCGGGGGCGTGGATTGAAACTATCCGTTTACGATCCAAGCTATTGCAGTCCTAAGTCGCCCCCCGCGCGGGGGC